>NZ_PJRJ01000009.1 GCF_003711395.1 Acinetobacter sp. B51(2017) | reverse complement strand
AGAACTGGCTATTTGCAGGTTCGCTGCGCAGTGGCCAACGAGCTGCCAATATCATGACTTTAATCCAGTCAGCAAAGCTCAATGGGCTGGATCCGTATGCCTATTTAAGTGATGTGCTGAAAAGGCTGCCGACACACAAAGTGACCCAAATTGAAGAATTACTGCCACACCGGTGGCAACCCGACCAAAATTAAAAAATAGGTATGGGGTTCAGCGGATGCTTACTTTTTATTTAGTAACTCGGTGGCATACATTGTTCAAGCGGTGCACAAGGATGAATTGGCGTAGGAGGTGGCTGTTCCTGCGTGATAGATTGTTTCGCTGGTGGCTGTGATTGTTCACGGCTATCTGCGGCATAACTGGGTGTAAGACAAATCACGAAGATAAAAACACAAAAAAATTGAGCCATAGCATCACCTTTAGACTTGAGGTGCGTACTATCAGCATAGCGCGAGAGGGGTAGGAAGAACGAGCGTAAAAATAGTAAATATGGTAAGAATTTTTATTGTTGGACTATAAAACGAAAAAAGAAGATAAAGCTTAAGCTTGATCTTCTTTTTGACCATACATCCAAGTCGCTGCGATATATACACAAAAACCAGCAACCATCAAAATACCTGTAACCATTGTCTTAGGATCTCTTCGTTTCGATGCGTGCATTATGCGAAAGTTTTATGACAGTTATATGACAAAAGTTAAATGCAACTCAATCCATATTATCTATTAATATCAAAAACTTAACAAAAATCGCAATTCATTTATGATTTTTTTATGACAAAAATCTCTAGATACATATCCAAAATGAAGGCTTTTTTGGACTAAACCATAAGCCAAGACTTGCAGTTTCAGGCTAGATATTAAACTTTCGCCCAAAACACCCACAGCAGCATTTTTTTGTCTTATAATTTAGCCCGCTAGCTATCAGCCCGCTCAAGAGATATTTGATATGACAACTATTATCAAGCAAGATGACTTGATCACATCGGTTAAAGATGCGCTTCAGTTTATTTCTTACTACCATCCACAAGACTTCATCCAAGCGATGAGCCGTGCGTATGACCGTGAAGAAAACAAAGCTGCTAAAGATGCAATCGCACAAATCTTAATTAACTCTCGTATGTGTGCAGAAGGCCACCGCCCAATCTGCCAAGATACTGGTATCGTCAACGTATTCGTTGAAGTGGGTATGGATGTTAAATTTGATTTAACCATGAGCCTAGACGATGCGATTAACGAAGGTGTACGCCAAGGTTACTTAGAAAACTCAAACGTACTACGTGCATCTGTGCTTGCTGACCCTGCATTTGGTCGTAAAAACACTAAAGACAACACCCCTGCTGTGATCTACCACAAACTTGTTCCAGGTAACAAAGTAGATATCACTGTTGCAGCAAAAGGTGGCGGTTCAGAAAACAAATCTAAACTGGCAATGTTAAACCCTTCTGACTCAATCGTGGATTGGGTATTAAAAACTGTTCCAACCATGGGTGCAGGCTGGTGTCCACCGGGTATGTTGGGTATTGGTATCGGTGGTACTGCAGAAAAAGCCATGATGCTTGCTAAAGAAGCATTGATGGAAGAGATCAACATGGACGAATTACTTCGTCGTGGTCCACAGTCTAAACTTGAAGAACTTCGTATCGAAATCTTCGAAAAAGTAAACGCGCTGGGTATTGGTGCGCAAGGTCTTGGCGGTCTTACAACTGTTCTAGACATCAAAATCAAAGATTACCCATGCCACGCTGCGGGCAAACCAGTCGGTATGATTCCAAACTGTGCTGCAACTCGTCACGCACACTTTACGTTAGATGGTACTGGTGTTGCCAACATCATCGCACCGAAACTTGAAGATTATCCTGAAGTAACATGGGATTCATCAACTTCTAAACGTGTTGACCTAGACAACATCACCCAAGAAGAAATGAATGCTTGGCAACCAGGTGATACATTATTGCTTAATGGTACCATCTATACAGGTCGTGACGCGGCGCACAAACGTATGGTTGACATGCTGAACAACGGTGAAGAGCTTCCTGTCGATCTTAAAGGTAAGTTCATTTACTACGTTGGTCCTGTAGATCCAGTAGGCGACGAAGTGGTTGGTCCTGCTGGTCCTACAACTGCAACACGTATGGATAAGTTCACTCGCCAAGTTTTAGAAGCAACTGGTCTTTATGGCATGATTGGTAAAGCAGACCGTGGTCCTGCTGCAATTGAAGCAATTAAAGATAACAAAGCCACTTATTTAATGGCTGTTGGCGGTGCTGCTTACTTAGTCTCTAAAGCAATTCGTGAAGCTGAAGTTGTCGCTTTCGAAGATTTAGGTATGGAAGCGATCTACAAGTTTGTTGTAAAAGACATGCCTGTTTCTGTAGCAGTTGACGTCAATGGTACTTCTGTACACGCGACTGCGCCAAAAATCTGGCAAGCAAAAATTGGTAAAATTCCAGTAGTAGATGCTGCTGCGCAATAATTTGTCTTAAAAAAAAGCACCCTCTTTGGGTGCTTTTTTTTACCTAAACATAACGATGCAGATGCATATTTGGGCATACACTCATGCTAACGCTTTTAGGATTGAGGCGCTTAGCTTATGTCTAAATTGATACTGGTCTTCGTGATGCTTCAACTCAGCACCGCGCTGTGGGCAAAAGACTATATTTTAGAAATCCACAATCAAACTCAAAAAGCTTTGCATTATATTTAGGTCAGTCATGTGCAAGATCACATTTGGGAAGAGGATTTACTCGATGAAAATGAATATTTAGAACGTGATGGACAACTCACCCTAACCCTCAGCGATTACCCAACACCCTATTTTGATATTCGAGCCATCGATTCAGAAGGTAATTTTTATTATCGCTATCGTGTAGATGCTGAACAAGGGCCTGTATATTTTAAAGCTCAAGACCGTGTCACCTCTACATTAACTCCAAAAAATATTCCCAATTTAAAATAAAAGCTTCAGCTGCCTTTTATCCGACAAAAATAGAATTGATCGTTTTTTAAGCATAATATATATAGTCACTGATCGGATAAAAGGCGCAGTAAGATGTCTAAGCTACTGGTTTTATTCTGTACATTATGCTTAAGTTTAAGCACGCATGCCGCAGATTTAATGCTGCGTATTCACAATCAAACCTTGTTAAATCTTCAAGCAATTTATGTCAGTCCAAGTAATAGTGGAACATGGCAAGACAATTTGCTTGCCGAAAATCAAGTCATTAAACCTAATACTACTCTCACCTTCACTTTAAAAAATTACACCACACCTTTTGTTGATGTACGCGCTATTGATGAAAGCAATGCTTTTTTATACAAATATAATGTCAATGCACGTAGTGAAAACGTAGACTTTTCAATCGAAGATAAAGTAACCAATAAAAGTCGTGACATTATGCAAAATAAAGCCTTAGAAAAACTCCTCAACCAGTCCAAATAAAAAAACGTGCCAATTGGCACGTTTTTTTAAGCTTTAACATTAGGCAGTTTTATTGACTAACTTTAAATCTGTTTTGGCTGGTTCAGAACTTTCTGTTTTGGCTTGACGCTCAGCTTTAAACTCAGGCTTAGTGCCTTCATTGATTACTGCCGCATTGACCACCACTGTACCGACATCAGTCTGACTTGGTAGATCATACATGGTTTCAAGCAAGACGTTTTCTAGAATCGAACGTAAACCACGCGCACCTGTATTACGGTCTAGCGCTTTTTTCGCCACAGCACGTAACGCAGATTCTTCAAAGACTAAATCTACATCTTCCATGTCAAATAAGTATTTATATTGACGAGTTAGCGCATTTTTAGGCTCAGTCAGAATTTGCAATAATGCATCTTCATCTAGCTCTTCTAAAGTCGCGATCACAGGCAAACGACCGATAAATTCTGGAATTAAACCAAATTTTACGAGGTCTGTTGCTTCAACTTGACGGAACAGGTCAGACAGTTTTTTGGTTTCATCTTTTTTACGCACTTCTGCCGTAAAGCCAATGCCGCCTTTTTCCTGACGCTGTTGCACGATTTTCTCAAGACCAGAGAACGCACCACCACAAATAAATAAGATATTCGAAGTATCGACTTGAATAAATTCTTGCTGTGGATGTTTACGACCACCTTGTGGTGGAATTGACGCCACCGTACCTTCAATCATTTTTAACAATGCTTGTTGTACGCCTTCGCCAGATACATCACGCGTAATCGATGGGTTTTCTGATTTACGAGTGATCTTGTCGATTTCATCAATATAGATAATGCCTTTTTGCGCTTTTTCTACATCGTAATCAGCTTTTTGTAATAGCTTTTGCACGATGTTTTCAACATCTTCACCCACATAACCCGCTTCGGTTAATGTAGTCGCATCTGCCATTGCAAACGGCACATCCAGTAAACGTGCAAGGGTTTGCGCCAATAAAGTTTTACCCGAACCTGTAGGACCTACAAGCAGAATGTTACTTTTTGCGATTTCCACTGCATCATCTTTTTTCTGACCGTTATGGGTCACTTTTAAGCGTTTGTAGTGGTTATATACCGCAACCGACAAGGTTTTTTTCGCAACATCTTGACCAATCACATATTGATCAAGCGCAGCGCGAATTTCATGTGGTTTTGGTAATGGTTTGCTTGCCCAATCACCAGCGTCAACTTGTTGGCTGGTTTGTACGAGGTCTAAGCATACGTCCACACATTCATTACAGATGTACGCGTCCTCGCCTGCAATCAGTTTCCCGACTTCAGACTGCGTTTTACCGCAAAATGAACAATGCTTTTGTCCTTGAGGATGTTCGGACATATTCACTCCAATATCTAAAAGGGAAGAACTTATGGACGTTTGCTTAACACTTCGTCCACTAAGCCGTATTCTTTTGCTTGCTGAGCAGTCATAAAGTTATCACGATCGGTATCACGTGCTACTTTCTCGTAATCTTGACCACTGTGTTCAGCCATTAAACGGTTTAGGCGTTCTTTAATAAATAAAATTTCGCGTGCATGGATTTCGATATCCGATGCTTGACCACGGAAACCACCAAGTGGTTGGTGAATCATAACACGCGCGTTTTCTAAGCAGTAACGTTTGCCTTTAGCACCAGCATTTAATAAAAATGCGCCCATTGATGCGGCTTGACCCATACAATAAGTCACAACGTCAGGTTTAATAAATTGCATGGTATCGTAAATTGCCATACCTGCAGTTACCGAACCACCCGGAGAGTTGATATATAAATGAATATCTTTATCTGGGTTTTCAGCTTCTAAAAACAACATTTGCGCCACAATTAAGTTGGCCATGTTGTCTTCAACTTGTCCTGTTAAAAAAATTACCCGCTCACGTAATAAACGTGAATAAATATCAAAAGAACGCTCACCACGCGATGACTGTTCTACCACCATTGGGACTAAGGCGTTATCAATAGTTGGAACGTACATAAGTTTAATTATTCCTAAAATTTTTTGTTACTGCACTCATAGTCACAATATGAGGGATAATTCATTAAATTGCAAAAGATTCACAAATAAATCCATGCAGTTTTTTGCATAAGTTTTGTGAAGATTGCAAAACAACAAATTGCAAAAAAAAAGGCGCTATGAGCGCCTTTTTTTCAAGCTTAACGATTAGCCTTGTTGACGAGCTTGTTGCTCTTTCAATAAGTCTTCATAGCTTACAGTTGTGTCAGTTACTTTAGCAGCAGCTAAGATGTAATCTACAACTTGGTCTTCTAAAACAACAGCTTCGATTTGCGCGCGTTGTTGTTTGTCGTTGTTGAAGTATTCGATTACTTCGTTTGGATCTTCGTAAGAAGACGCCATGTCAGCGATGTAAGCATCAACACGAGCAGCGTCAACTTCAAGTTTTGATTCAGCTAATACTTTGCTGACCAATACGCCAAGTTTAACCGCTTTTTCAGCTTGTTCTTTGAACAATTCGTCTGGAAGCATGCTTGAATCGAATGCTTTCGCGCCTTGAGCACCAAACTGTTGTGTGAACTGTTGGATCATTTGTTGACGTTGACGTTCAATTTCTTGCGTTAACATTGCTTCTGGAACTTCGATTTCGTTCGCAGCAACAAGTGCATCAAAAGTTGCGCCTTTTACTTGGTTACGAAGACCGTTAGTTACTTCGCGTTCCATGTTTTTACGTACGTCAGCTTTAAGTTTTTCAACGCCTTCTTCTTCAGATACGCCAAATACTTTTAAGAATTCAGCATCGATTTCTGGAAGCTTTTGTTTTTCAACTTGTTTCACAGTGATTTTGAACTGTGCAGCTTTACCCGCTAAGTTCGCAGCTTGGTAGTCTTCTGGGAAAGTAACTTCGATTACTTTCTCTTCGCCTTTCTTCATACCGATGATGCCATCTTCGAAGCCAGGGATCATACGACCTGAACCTAACACAAGTTTAAAGTCTTCAGCAGAACCGCCTTCGAACTTCTCGCCATCAATTGAACCTTCAAAGTCGAAAGTTACTTGCATGTCTTTTTTCGCCATGCCTTTCGTGTCAGCCCAACCAGCGCGTTGCTTTTGTAGGTTTTCGATCATTTGATCAACGTCTTTGTCGTTTACAGTCGCAGCTTTACGCTCTACTTCTAAACCTTCAAATTTAACGTCAACTTCTGGATAAACTTCAACAGTCGCTTCGTATACAAGCGCGTCGTCTTTCATCTCAGTTTTTTCAATGTTTGGCATACCAACAGCATTGATTTTTTCTTGTTGGATTGCTTCGAAAACTGTTTCACGAATGATGTCGTTAACAACTTCTTGGTAGATACCCGCGCCATATTCACGACGTACAACGTTTACAGGCACTTTACCTTGACGGAAGCCGTTGATCTTTACAGTTTTGGCAGTGCGTTTCAAGCGAGCTTCAAACTGCTCGTTAATACGGCTCGTCGGTACAGATACATTTAAACGACGGGCAACGCCCGAAACCGCTTCAGAAGTTACTTGCATGGCTTCCTCGATATTTTAGTGAAAGGGTTTAAAAAAATGTGCCACATTATATGCCAACATTTCAATATATACAAAACCGCATTTTTCAGGGGCAATTTTTCTATTTAATTGAGGTGGATTCTTAATTTTCAAGGCCATTTTGCTGGGATGATCCCTTATTTTTTGTACTATTTTGATTGCAAATGATAAATATTATCACTAATATCCTGGTTAATTTTGAGCAACTGCTCTAAAACGTACCCAATATATACGGAAATTAGCCATGCATCATTTCAACCTTCGCCCTCTTACGTTTGCGATTCTTGGGATTATAGCGACACCAGCAGTTGCAAACACCGCACAGCCAGCCACTCAAACACAACAACTCGAAACTATTGTGGTATCAGCAGCGGGTTTTGAACAAAACTTAAAAGATGCACCTGCTTCAATTAGCGTAGTGACCAAAGAAGATATTGAAAAGAAAAACGCAACCAGCATTGCAGACTTGTTAGCAGATGTACCAGGGATTGATATTCGTGATGGTGTAGGTAAAACATCAGGCTTAAATATCAAAATGCGTGGTTTAGGTAATGAATACAGTTTGATTCTGATCGACGGTCGCCGTCAAACCACTTCAGCTGATGTAACGCCTAACGGTTTTGGTGAAGCATCTAATGGCTACTTACCGCCATTGGCAGCCATTGAGCGTATTGAAGTGATTCGTGGTCCTATGGCAACCCGTTATGGCTCAGAAGCCATGGGCGGTGTGATCAACATTATTACCAAAAAAGTGAGTGATACTTGGGGTGGTAATGTCACTGTAAGTGGCAATGTAATGGAACATAAAGGCGAAGCTGACTCTGCAAAAACGAGCTTTGTTGTTAATGGGCCTTTAATTCAAGACAAACTTGGTCTACAACTACGTGGTTCTTACTTAGACCGTCAAAAATCTGAGCGTATCCCTGGCACTTCAGGTCGTGACCCACGTCCAAGTGAAGCAGACATTTACGATTTTGGCGGTAAATTATCATTTAACCTAGATGATCAAAATAGCTTATGGATTGATGGTTTCCAGTCGAGCCAAAACTATAAAAACCACGATAGTCGCTTAGGTAATATTGACACACCAGCACGCGCCAATGGCTATAAAGACCAACTTGAATTTAATCGTCAACAAATCGCCGCAGGTCATGAAGGTAATTATGACTTTGGTAAGTGGTCTTCTTATGTCAGCCACACACAAACCGAAACTGTCGGGCGTACTATTCCGCGTAATACTTTCCCAGGTAATGTTGCTGCAGGCAGTGACCGTACTCTAGAAAATACTGACTTTGTAGCTGATACACATATTGTGATGCCTATCGCTAATCACAAAGTGACCATGGGTGCTGAATATAAAGAAGCAGAAATTGCTGATGATTTAGCAGGTATTGGCGCTAAATTTAAGAAAGATTCTTTGTCTTTTTACGCTGAAGATGAATGGCGTATTGTCGACCAACTCGCATTAACCATTGGTGGACGCTACGAAGACCATTCTGGTTTTGGTGGTCAATTCAGCCCACGCGCTTATTTGGTTTGGAATACCAATGACAATTTAACAGTAAAAGGTGGCGTGAGTACCGGTTATAAAGCCCCTTCTGCCAAAGACTTACATAACGGTGTGATTAGTGTAAGTGGCCAAGGCGAAACCTTTGGTGTGGGCTCACCTAACTTAAAACCAGAAGAATCTATCAACTATGAATTTGGTTTTAACTATAACCGCGGTGGTTTAGATCTGACCACAACACTATTCTTTAACCAAATTGAGAATCTGATTACAACAGGTCCTCAAGTATGGAACTGTTATTCAGCAAGCAATCCAAATCAAGCAGGCTGTATTAGCTACGGTTCGCATATTACCCAAGAGGCTTTTGAACCTAAAATCAATGCCAATGAGGCAGAAACTAAGGGTGTTGAAGTTAGCTTGAAATATAATATTATTCCAGAATGGGATATTAAAGCTGCTTATACCTATATGGAAAGTGAGATTACCAAAGGTGAAAATAAAGGTTCTTACTTAAATAATGTGCCAAAAAATGCCTTGAATGTGACCTCTACTTGGCATATCAACCCTGCACTTGATGTATGGTTACAGCACGAATATAAATCAGATCGTAAACGTTATAGTACTGAGGAAACCGTAGGTGACGCAGGTCTTATTTATGCGGCAACAGGTAACAAGCTCAAAGGTTATAATTTGTTTAATTTAGGTGCAAGTTACAGCGTCAACGATCAATTACGTTTTAACGGTTCAGTAAATAACTTGTTAGATAAAGACTTTAGTGGCAATACCAGCTATATCAATAGTCTAGGTGAAGAAGCAAGCTACTATGACTATATGACCATTGGTTCAAGTATGTCAGGGACATATTTAGCAGGTCGTAACTACTGGTTATCAGTCTCTTATGACTTCTAAGCCTTTATCATCTTGCTTAAACGCTGTAGGTCATATTTACAAATATATAAACCACTGCACAGCAAAAAAGCTAAATTAAAAATCCCAATTAAAAACCCTGCTTAGGCAGGGTTTTTCTATTTTTATTAAATACAAATACTTATTTATTTTTTGTTACATTATTACATTTAATTTGCCATTTTATCTTAATATGAGAATCGGCATTTCCAATTTTAAAGTACTGTGAGAAATAACAAGAATTATTATTATTCGCAAACACAATATTTGCTTTTGCTGAGTAACACATGGCCTTCATAAAAAACCGTAAGAAAATTGTTTCATCAGCGCTGCTTTCTGTCATGGCAAGCGCAACAATGGCTGACGAAGTCGCGTTAGATACAATTCACACTCAAGCGGAGGCTGAATCTCAAGCAAGCTTCAAAGTGGAACAATCTAAAAATTCTAAATTTGTCGCTCCCCTACTCGATACCCCTAAATCTGTTGCGGTGATCTCAAAACAGCTCATGCAAGATACGCAAGTTACCAGTCTTACAGATGCTTTACGTACTGTACCTGGTATTACCTTAGGTGCAGGTGAAGGTGGTAATCCAAATGGTGATCGTCCATTTATTCGTGGTTATAATTCTGAAAGCTCTATGTATGTGGATGGAATACGTAGTGCAACTTCACAAAATCGTGACATGTTTGCCGTCGAGCAAGTGGAAGTCACCAAAGGTTCTGCCTCAGCGATGGGCGGTGCAGGGACCACAGGTGGTAGCATCAACATGGTCTCTAAAGTTGCCAAAGCTGGCGATGCTTTAGAAGGTTCAGTTGCTGCAGGTACTGACAACTATCAACGTATTACTTTAGATGCCAATAAAGATTTTGGTAATGGTATTGCCGCTCGTGTGGCAGTGTTGGGGCACCATAACGAAAAAGCGGGTCAAAGTGACGGTGCTGAATATAAACGTGCGGGTATTGCGCCAAGTATTAGTTGGGGTCTAGAGAGTGATACCCGCGGAACTTTAAGCTATTACTACCTGCAATCTGACGATACACCAGATGCTGGCGTACCATTTAATTATACTAAAAACCCAATTACAGGTAAAAATGGTACTTATGGCAAACCGGTACAGGTTCCACAAGGCATCTACTACGGTTGGTTAGATCGTGATTTCCAGAAACAAGAGAACCATATTGGTAGCTTAAAGCTTGAACACGACCTAAATGAGCAACTGACCATCAGCAACACAGCAGTATATAGCCGCTCTAAAAATGATTATATTTGGGCACAGCCTGATGATTCAAAAGGCAACGTAGTTAATGGTCAAGTATGGCGTCGTGCGAATTCACGTATTACTGACACCACCACCTTTACCAACCAATTGGCACTGACAGGTAAATTCAAGACTGGTACACTCAGCCATAAGTTCAATATGGGTGCTGAATACAGCAAACAAGAAACAGACAAAGGTAACTATAGCATCAGCTCGGCAAGTGGTTCGGCGATCGATACCAATGCTTGTAAATTGGGCTTAGGTGCTGCATCCAATGGTTGGTGTACATCATTATATACGCCAAATTCACATGATGCCTTTAACGACATTATTAAAGCCAATCGTGCAACAACCTATATCAACACCGATTCAAGCTCTGTTTACTTGCTCGATAACATAGAAATTAACCCACAATGGTTACTTGATTTAGGTGTACGTTGGGACGAGTTTAATACCAAAGGTAGCGTGACTGAACGTGGTTCATCTACTCCAGTCAAAGTCAGCAATAAAGATGACTTTATTAACTATCAAATTGGTTTGACCTATAAGCCAGTTGAACGAGCTGCGATCTACGCAAGCTTTGCGACTGCCTCAAATCCAGTCGGCGATTTTGGTGATGGCTCAGAAAGTATTTCTGTTGCATCTCAAAATTTAAAACCTGAAGAAGTTCGCACCATGGAACTGGGGAGCAAATGGGATTTATTTGATCGTCGTGCCAACTTCACAGCTGCAATTTTCCGTACAGAGAAAACCAATACCCGTGTCAACGATGATGAAAGTATTAGCCGTAACATTGGTGAAACGCGTGTTGATGGTATTGAGTTAGGTCTAAGCGGTAACATCACTGATGCTTGGGCTGTGTCTGCGGGCTATACCTATTTAGATGCTGAAATTATTGATGGCGGCTATGTATCAGGTTCACCAACAGGCTCAGTAAATGGCAACCAAACGCCAACCACACCAAAACACAGTGCAACTCTTTGGACCACCTATGCGATTGACTCACAGTTCACATTGGGGGCAGGTGCAACCTATATGGACAAAGTCTATGCGGACAATACCAACTACCGTTGGGCACCAGCCTATACACGTTTTGATGCCATGGCACGATACAATGTCAATCAAAATGTCGATTTACAATTAAACCTTAATAACTTATCGGACAAACGTTACTTCACCAAACTCAGCTCACCACACTACACCACCGAAGCTGAAGGTCGTAACGCAGTGTTATCGTTAAACTTTAAATATTAATATGTAATCCATTAACATAGCCTCATTGATGAGGCTATGTTATTTATGATTCATGAACATTCAATGCTGCGTGGAACAATACTGTGCTACACCATATTCCAAACATTTTAACCAAACAACAAGTTCAATTTATCCATCAAGAAATGCACAAAGTTGAATGGGTCAATGGCAAGCTTACTGCAGGCACTTTGTCAGCGACTGTTAAGCAAAACCAACAACTTCCAGAAGATCACCCCCTTACCCATCAGTTAAGTACGCTTATTTTAGAAGCTCTTGGACAGCATCCCTTATTTTTATCGGCTGCCCTGCCACTTGATATTATTCCGCCGCTATTTAATCGTTATGAAAACAACGAGGCATTTGGCTTTCATGTCGACAATTCCATTCGTCGTATTCGTGGCAGCCAACAACGCTTACGCACCGATTTATCTTGCACGCTGTTTTTAAGTGAGCCAGATGAATATGAAGGGGGTGAATTGGTGATTGAAGACACCTATGGCTACCATGAGGTCAAACTTCCTGCGGGTGATTTAATTTTATATCCAGCAAGCAGTTTGCATGAGGTCACACCTGTCACCCAAGGTTGCCGTACAGCGTCGTTCTTTTGGCTACAAAGTATGATTCGTGATGATGCAAACCGACACATGCTGTTTAATTTAGATCAAACGATTCAAAGCCTACGTGTCGAACTTGGCGATCAACATGCCGAGGTCATGAAATTGACCAATCTTTATCATAACCTAATGCGTAAATGGGCCGAAGTTTAAGTTGTGCTGGCAGGATAAAGACTCGAGCCCGAGCCTTGCAACTCGCTTAAGCAATAAGCATCACCATGCAAAAAAAATTACGCCTATATGTATGATGAGGAAAAGTAGCGCTCTGATTTTCAAGCAAGATGAAAATTTTTACTACAATATACTAATTATCAGAAAATCTTTATTAGCATACGACTAAAATCCATAGAAAAAGCAAAAACTTTTCGGTTTATCTGGATTAAACTTTAAGTTATAGATTTATAAGGTATAAAAAAGGTAAAACTAAGTCGTAAAATTTATTCAGATTTTTTTACGAAATTAGCAAAATCTTAGCCTTGTAAAGCAGATAAATAGACACAATCTATATGGTAATGATCATTGTATTTTAAGCAGCGCAATGATTTTTACACAAGGAGTTATCTCATGATGTTGGCTGATCCAAGTAAAAAATACCGTCGCATGTATCAACGTGTTGATCTACCTGACCGTCAATGGCCAAATAACGAAATTACAAAAGCGCCTATTTGGATGAGCACCGACTTACGTGACGGTAACCAAGCGATTTTTGAGCCAATGGATATTGAGAAAAAATTCAAAATGTTCCAAATGTTGGTGAAAATCGGCTTTAAACATATTGAAATTGGTTTCCCATCAGCATCGCAAATTGACTTTGACTTCACGCGTAAATTGATTGAAGAAGGTCATATTCCAGATGACGTTTACATTGAAGTTTTAGTCCAAGCGCGTGATCACTTGATTCAACGTACTTTTGAATCATTGCAAGGTGCCAAACGTGCCATCGTGCATATCTAT
The DNA here is from genome assembly GCF_003711395.1 of Acinetobacter sp. B51(2017). Lineage (GTDB taxonomy): Bacteria > Pseudomonadota > Gammaproteobacteria > Pseudomonadales > Moraxellaceae > Acinetobacter. The sequence continues at coordinate 85,053 of NZ_PJRJ01000009.1, read as the reverse complement.
AACTCAAACTCACCGACTTTCCGTGAGAAAGTGTTGAATGTAGATGTAGCAGGCGCGAAACAGCTCGCGATTAATGCAGCAACGAAAGTCAAAGAATACGCAGCCAAACAACCTGAAACTGAATTTGTATTCCAGTACTCACCAGAATGTTTCTCAGCCACTGAATTAGAAGTCGCTAAAGACGTCTGTGATGCTGTCACTGAAATTTGGGAAGCGAGTCCTGACAATAAAGTCATTTTAAACTTGCCTGCAACTGTGGAAGTTTCTGGTCCAAACGTGTATGCCGACCAAGTGGAGTGGATGCACCGCAATTTATTACGTCGTGATGGCGTGATCATTTCGGTTCACTGTCATAATGACCGTGGCTGTGGTATTGCGGCTTCTGAGCTTGCGATTATGGCAGGTGCAGACCGTGTCGAAGGCTGTGTCTTTGGTAACGGTGAACGCACAGGTAACGTCGATGTTGCTGCGATTGCATTAAACATGTACACCCAAGGTGTTGCACCAAATCTTGATTTCTCAAATATTAATGAAATCATTGCTACCGTTGAAGAATGTACAGGTTTACCTGTACACCCACGTCATCCGTATGCTGGTGATTTAGTCTTTACTGCATTCTCTGGTTCACACCAAGATGCGATTAAAAAAGGCTTTGAGTTCCAAAAAGATCAAGAAATTTGGGATATGCCGTACTTACCAATCGATCCAAAAGATTTAGGTCGTGATTATGACGCGGTGATTCGCGTGAACTCACAGTCTGGTAAAGGCGGGATTGCTTACTTGTTAGAATCAAATTACAACGTGACTTTGCCGCGTCGTTTACAAATTGAATTCTCACAAGTGGTACAACAAGTTGCCGATGATGAAGGCATTGAAGTCAGTGCACAACAAATTTGGAACTTGTTTAAAAAGACCTATGTAGCTGCTAAAGACGCGCATTACTCTGCCAAAAACTACCGCTTACATGATGAAAATGGCAAGCAAGTGATTGAGCTTGATATTGAAGTCAACGGTCAAACCCAGCAATTACGTGGTGAAGGTAACGGTCCAATCTCTGCGATTTTAAATGCACTACAATTGCCAATTGACGTATTAAACTACGAAGAACGTAGTATTAGTGCCGGTGCACATGCCAAAGCTTTGGCTTTAGTTGAGTTACAAGTGCAAGGTACAGGTAAATCAGCATTTGGTGCTGGTGTACATGACAATATTGTCACTTCTTCAATTGAAGCAATTATTGCCTGCACCAACCGCTTGATTGAACAAGGTGTTTTAAGTACTGAACAAGTGGTTGCTGCTGCTGTTTAAAGCGAAACAATAAAGCCCTTTATGCAAGGATACCCCAGTGGTATCCTTTTCTGCGTTTACTCTAAAGATTTAAGGCGAATTATTCCCGTGTCTTTCCCAGCTGACTCCGTGGGTCTTGTTACCCCACAAAAGTTTTCCTTTGAAGAGCCGTTAGAGCTCGAATGTGGTCGCGTATTACCACGTTTTGATTTAATGGTTGAAACTTACGGTACTTTAAATGCCGATCACTCCAATGCAATTTTGATCTGCCATGCCTTGTCTGGTCATCATCACGCTGCGGGCTATCATCATGAAGATGACAAAAAACCGGGCTGGTGGGATGCATGTATTGGTCCAAACAAAGCCATTGATACTAATAAATTCTTTGTTGTGGCATTAAACAACATTGGCGGCTGTCATGGTTCGACTGGCCCAACTTCGCCAAACCCTGAAAATGACAACCGTCCTTATGGCCCAGATTTTCCTTTGGTCACTGTACGTGACTGGGTGAAGACCCAAGCCATGCTGTCAGACCGTTTAGGCATTGCCAAATGGTATGCCTTAATTGGTGGTTCACTAGGCGGCATGCAAGCCCTGCAATGGACAGTAGATTATCCTGAGCGTATGCAAAAATGTGTCATTATTGCCAGTGCACCTAAACTTTCTGCGCAAAATATTGCCTTTAACGAAGTGGCGCGTCAGTCGATTTTGTCTGATCCAGATTTTCATGATGGTCGTTATCTCGAAAATGATAGCTATCCAAAACGTGGCTTAATTTTGGCGCGTATGGTGGGTCATATTACTTATCTTTCTGAAGAAGCGATGAAGCAGAAATTTGGCCGCGACTTAAAGTCAGGCAAATTTATGTATGGTTTTGACGTTGAATTCCAAGTCGAAAGCTATTTACGTTATCAAGGTGAGCAATTTAGCCGTAACTTTGATGCCAACACTTATTTAATTATGACCAAGGCTTTGGATTACTTTGATCCTGCGCGTGAATATGAGCAGTCTTTAGTCAAAGCCATGGCACAAACCAAATGTCAGTTCCTGTTGGTGTCTTTCACTACAGATTGGCGCTTTACCCCTGCCCGCTCGCAAGAAATCGTCGATGCATTAATTAGTAACAATAAACCTGTCAGCTATTTAGATATTGATGCTGAACAAGGGCATGACTCATTCTTGTTCCCAATTCCTTTATATGTGAAATCGTTACGTGCCTTCTTAGGTGGCAAGGAACATCTTCAAGCAACCAAGGAGAGCGTGTAATGCGTATTGATCAACAACTTGCCGAAAAGTGGATTAAGCCGGGTTCGCGCGTTTTAGACTTAGGTTGTGGTGAAGGTGAATTGCTCGAACACATGAGCAAAAAACACAATATTCGCGCTTATGGACTGGAAATCGATCAAGAAAAGATTGCAATTGCGATTAGTCGCGGGTTAAATATTATCCAACAAGATCTAAATCTTGGCTTAAGCCGTTTTGCCGATCAATCTTTTGATTACGTCGTGATGGCTCAAGCATTACAAGCAGTGGATGCACCAGACGTGTTATTACGCGATATGGTACGTGTGGGTAAACAGGCGATTATTACTTTTCCTAACTTTGCGCATTGGAAGACTCGTTCTTTCTTGGCGTTAAAAGGTAAGATGCCAGTTTCTGACGCGCTGCCGTATATGTGGTACAACACGCCCAACATTCATTTATGTACTTTCCGTGATTTTGAAGCATTATGCGAAGAAAATAATATTCGAATCATTAATCGACTCGCCGTAAATGGGGATCAGCAAGGTAGTCTGCTGAGTAAACATATCCCGAACTTGTTTGGTGAAGTCGCAATTTATCGGGTGAGCGCTCTATGAAAAAAATATTAATTAGTGGTTTATTTCTGGGACTGTTTAGCCTGCAAGCCAATGCAGATTATGTTTCACCAAGTAACTCTATTTCTAACCAAGCTGCACGTTATTCCGTTATGGATGTAGCAAGTTTAAGTCAAGCGGCAAAATCGGGGCAAGCTGGTGCACAATTTTATTTGGGTACCAAATACGAATATGGCAAAGACGTTAAACAAGATGATAAACAAGCCTTTGCTTGGTATAAATCAGCCGCAGATCAAGGTTTAACTGCCGCACAGCTCAATGTCGGTCGTATGCTGATTGATGGTAAAGGCACCTCTAAAAATGAAGCTTTAGGGCGTCAGTATTTAGAAAAAGCTGCTAGTCGTGGCGATAACCGTGCCAGTTTTAACCTTGCTATGCTAGATGAGAAAAAACGTAACTTTATTGGTGCATATCAATGGTATGAACTTTCTACCCGTGATGGCATGCTCGACAATAAAGTAATTAGCCTTTCAGAAGGCAAAAAAACCGCTTTAGCCGCTAATTTAACTCAAGAACAGATCCGCCAAGCACGCGACCGTGCCGACCGCTGGATTCAGGGTTTATAAACGAAAAGCACCTTCGGGTGCTTTTTTATTGCCTTATTAAAATCAGGTACACTAAAGCAAATTTTCATAACATGAGTTTTAGCATGTCAAATCAAGCATGGCTGTCACAAGGCACATTGGTCTTAGCCAGTAACAATAAAGGTAAAATTGCTGAATTTGAAAAAATGTTTAGCGATTTAAACTTGCCTGTAGATGTGATCCCACAAGGTCAACTCAACATCGAAGATGCCATTGAAGATGGTTTAAGCTTTGTTGAAAATGCGATTATTAAAGCCCGTCATGCCGCACGTATTTCAGGTAAACCGGCCATTGCTGATGATTCAGGTTTGTGTGTACCCAGTTTAGGCGGTGCACCGGGTATTTATTCAGCGCGTTTTGCTGGTGCACACGGCGATGATGCTGCCAACAATGCCAAATTATTAGCCGACTTAAAACCATTACGCCAAGACGGAAAAGCCATTGATGGCATGTTTGTATGCGTATTGGCCTTGGTTGAACATGCCGATGATCCATTACCTAAAATCTTCCAAGGGATTTGGCACGGCGAAATTTTAGAACAAGCACGCGGTGAAAATGGCTTTGGTTATGATCCCCTGTTTTGGTTGCCTGAACTCAATGTTTCAAGCGCAGAACTTTCAAAAGAAGAGAAGAATAAAATAAGCCATCGTGGTCAAGCCATGCAACTGTTACGTGCATCCTTAAGCCAGTAATGCTTTAAGCTGCGTCTATAGGCGCAGCTTTAATTTAACAACCCGAAGCCATGTAGCAACAATCCATACACGCTAATGATTAATGCACTGGCAATCGTGCCTGAAGCAATGTATTTCGCTGAATGCCCTGTACCTTGATAATGGGTTTCTAAAGCCACAATATTGGCGGCTGGTGGCAAACAAAAGAACATAAAAATCACCGCATAGGTTAAAGCTAAATGTGGAATTGGTAATAGAAAATAGGCTACTACACAGATAACAACCGCCAGCAACATGCGTATTAAAATCAAATGTAAACTTAAACATAAATCGCTGAGTTGAATTTTGACTTTGCTTAACCACATCCCTAGCACGCACATGCCCACGAAGGTCACTAAAAACTTATTGGTTTGATAGACTAAATCAATTGCGAGTGTATATTGATAAGCTCTTAAATCCCAAAAAGACAAAATTCCTGCAAGGCTTAAAGCCACCACAGGCGGGGATTGCAGCACATTTTTAATCATAAAACTTGTGCTTTGCTTGGTTTGACTCACCGCCATCACAGCACACATATTTCCAAATAATGAACCGCCGATATACAACGCAACAATGGTATTGGTGGCTTCTTTACCAAAAAGTACTAAAGCAAAGGGGAAGCCTAACCATGCGCCATTTAAATAACTTAAACACAGTGCTTGTAATTTATCTTGGCGTAACACATAGAAAAAGCTAAAGAAGATAACCGAGCTTAAAAAACTTAAGCCCACCAACCACAAGCCACCTTGTTGGTAAAACACCATATTGTAAATAATCAATATGGGGATAAATAGCCGTGCCAAACTTGCTGCCAACCATGGGCGGATGGGTTTGAGTTGCTCTACGGCAAAATAACCAATTAAAAATGCAAGGATTGGAACAATTAACACCATCACACAACAGCTCAGAGCAAGCAGTGCCTCATGCTAGCACACTCATTTAGGCGGGCGATGCTGGATTTTCTTTAAACTGCAATATAAACGTCACCCTGTTGTCATATAGAGCTGTTGAGATAGGCACAGAATAATTCGAGGGAAATCTTATGGCAGGCTTATCAATTTGGCATGTACTTATTTTTGCAATTGTGGTGCTGTTATTGTTTGGTACATCAAAGCTAAAAAACTTAGGTAAAGATGTGGGTGGCGCAGTCAAAGACTTTAAAAAATCAATTCGTGAGGATGAAACGAGCACCGCACAGCTCAATGAACCACGGACGCTAGAACACACTAGTCAAAATATCCAATCCAATCATAAACATTAATTTGGATGTTGTAACATGCTCAATATTGGAATGACGGAGCTATTGGCATTCGGCATCATTGCATTATTGGTGCTTGGGCCAGACAAACTCCCAGAAGCGGCACGTTTTGCAGCTAAAAGCTATGCCAAAATTAAACGCTTAATCAGCAATGTACAAAATGACATTGACCGTGAATTACGTTTATCTGAACTCCGTGAACAAATGCAGCAGGAAATGCAAAAAATTCAAGCCTTAGAGGCAAAAATGCAAGCCCAAATGCAACAACTTGAACAACAAAAAGTCAGCTTAATTGAACCAGAACAACTGCCAGTAGCACGCAAGCAGATTGCCTATGTGCCTTGCCAGCAACCGCTGTTACGCAGCCCTATGCTAACAAAAAAAATCAATGACCCTGTATACAAGGTGGCACTATGAACAGTTCTTCTGAGCACATCCATCAGGCAGAACAGCTCGGGGAAATGCCTATTACTAAGCATTTGATTGTGCTACGTCGGCATTTATTTAAAATTGTGGGTTTGTTGATCGCTTTATTTTTTTGCTTATTGCCCTTCGCGAATGAAAGCTATCAACTAATGTCTGAGCCACTACGTGCCCAGCTGCCGATCAGTTCATCCATGATTGCGACAGATGTGACCGCGACCTTTATGGCTCCGTTTAAACTAAACTTTTTTGTTGCATTAATGCTGGCGATGCCATTTATCTTGTATCAACTGTGGGACTTCGTCAAACCTGCACTCTATGCCAAAGAAAAGCGCCTTGCCTTACCCCTATTATTGGGTAGTATTGTGCTGTTTTATAGCGGCATTGCCTTTGCATACTTTGTCGCTCTGCCCTCAATTTTACATTTTTTTATCAGTGTTGCGCCTGAAACCGTTGCACCGATGACCGACATTAACAGTTATTTAAGCTTCTGTTTAAAGCTGTTTTTAGTGTTTGGTTTAACCTTTGAAATTCCAATTATTACACTGGTACTCATCCTAATTGGCGTGGTCACAACCGAACAATTGGTGGCCAAAAGACGCTTTATTATTGTCGGTTGTTTCTTTATTGCCATGTTTGTCACTCCCCCAGATGCCCTCTCAATGATTATGTTGGCAGTGCCCATGTGGATGCTGTTTGAACTGGGTTTGTTGGCAGGGAAAATTTTAGAAAAACGTAAATAAAATAAATACTTAATTAAATTATAGAGCAGCTTAAAACTGCTCTTTTTTATTTCATGAGATTGCAACAAACTGTTCAAGAATTTGTCATATTTGCCCTTTAAGGTGTTGTTCAACGATTTAAGTACCGACGCATCCAATCGCTAGGAAAAATAACATGTCTGAACAAATGCCTTTTAATGATGATTACGATAGCAATACTTCGGGGAATGCAGAATTTCTAGATTTATTTAATAAAAGCATCAGCCGCCGCGAACTTATTACTAAAACTGCAGGCGGTGCGGTTGCCATTACTTTAGCCACCACTTTAACAGGCTGTAATGACGACAATAATTCAGCGCCTGCAGGCACAGATGGTACATTTGACGACAGCAAAACCCCGTCAAGCTTACAATTTAAGGCAGTTGATAAAAATACTTTAAATGCATTTACAGTACCTGAAGGCTATGAAGCACGCGTGTTATATGCCATGGGCGACCCAATTGCTGCTAGTTTAAGCGAATGGGATGACAATAACGTGCCGTCGGGTGCATCATTTACCAAGCGTTCAGGCGACTGTCATGATGGTATGACCTTCTTTGGCATGAAAAACAGTCAATATGATGCCAATGAATCCAATGAAGGTTTATTGGTGATGAACCATGAATACATTAACAATGCCAACCTGATTCATCCTGCGCAAAATACCGTAAATCAAGCTATTCGTGGTGAAGATGATGTCATCCGTGAAATCAATGCCCACGGCGTATCAATTGTGCATGTAATCAAAGATCCAAATAGCCAAGTGGTACGTATTAACCAAAGCTCACCATTTAACCGCCGCATCACTGCCGCAACACCAATTGATTTTGCTGGCCCAGTCAAAGGCAATGACTTAGTTAAAACTGCAACCAGTCCTGAGGGCACATTCTCATTGGGGACTATCAACAACTGTGGTAATGGCTATACCCCATGGGGCACTTACTTAACTACAGAAGAAAACTTTAACCAATACTTCTCGCGTGAAGATACAGATCGTAGCGAAAATGAGCTGGTATCGTTAAACCGTTATAAAATTCCAACCAACAGCGGCTATCGTTGGCACACTGTAGAAAACCGTATTGCCGATGAAGAATACCAATATGACCGTTGGTTGACTCGTAAAGAAATGGATTTGACAGCCAGCCAAGATTTTCGCAACTCAACTAACACCTTTGGTTGGATCGTTGAAATTGACCCATTTGCCAGCAATGAGCGCCCTGTTAAACGTACCGCTTTGGGTCGTTTTGCTCACGAAGATTGCCGTGCGAGCCGTGCCATCCAAGGACAAAATTTAGCCTTCTATATGGGTGATGACTCAACAGGCGAATATATTTATAAATTCGTTTCAGACAGCAAATGGGACCAGCGTGATGTGAACGGTGGCTATGCTGCTGGCGACAAATATATGAATAATGGTAAGTTATATGTCGCTAAGTTTGACTTTAATGAAGCAACACAAAGCGCCACAGGTCAATGGATCGAACTGAGTATTAATCATCCATTGATTGCCAATTATGACAAATACCGCTTTGCTGACCAAGCCGATGTTTTAGTCAATGCACGACTTGCTGGTGATGCAGTGGGCGCGACCAAAATGGACCGTCCAGAATGGGTTGCCGTGAATCCTAAAAATGGTGAAGTCTATGTAACCTTAACCAACAACTCAAACCGCGGTCGTAGCTATGAAACTGATGCTGCCAACCCACGTAACTACTTTGACAACGACAGCGGTTCAACCTCGCTACGTGGCAATATTAACGGTCATATCATCCGTTTACGTGAAGATGGTGATACCACAACAGCAAGCAGCTTTGTTTGGGATATCTTCTTATTTGGTGCAGAAGCCGATTCATTAAGCAACGTGAACTTATCAGGTTTAACCGATGCCAATGATTTCTCAAGCCCAGATGGTATGTGGTTTGACCCACGCGGTGTACTATGGATTCAAACTGATGATGGCGCATATACCAACGAAACCAACTGTATGATGTTAGCTGCCCTACCAGGTCAAGTCGGTGATGGTCAAATCACACAAGCAAAATCTGGCGATAGCACACAAGTCACGCCAGCAGGTGCGAGTTTAGATGACTCAAAATTGCGTCGCTTCTTGACGGGTCCAAGTGGCTGTGAGATTACAGGTGTTACCATGACCCCAGATTACAAAGCAATTTTTGTTAACGTGCAACATCCAGGTGGCACATGGCCAAGCAACCACCCGACTGAATTAAATTTAAGTCGTGGTGTAGGTACGCGTCCACGTTCAGCCACAGTGGTCATTACCCGTAAAGATGGTGGAGTTATTGCAGGTGAAGCTTTAGAGCAAAGCCAACCAGCCTAAATCTAAGCTATAAAAATCCCTCAATATGAGGGATTTTTTTATTGTAGTTTTTGGGAAATTTTTACGATTTGACCAATTGGCGCAGCATGTTGATTTTTTTCTAACCATAACCACTGCTGCTGTTTTAAACATAAAAAGTTAGAACAACGTGTACCGTAGTTGGGGCTTTGAATAAACGTCGAAGATAACAATTGTTCCATCTGTCGTGATATCCCCGTTTCAGGTAATAATTCAGGCAAAATTTGGCGTTGATCTTCTAAAACATCCCAAACTGCCGTTTCTACTTGTGCTGTATCTTGCTGCAATAAAGGCAAAATCTCTTGGGTAAAACGCTGGCGCAAATGGCGAGTTTTTTCCCAGCCCTCACTCATTAAGCCATTGGATACCACATAAACCCCACGGGCCAAAACTTGCGGTGCTTCGCCACGATTACTCATATACACCGCTTGCTGCTGATCACCACAGATTAAATTAAAACCCGCATAATCACACTGTTTTGCTTCGAGCTGTTTGGCAAAACGGATCGGGGCTAAATCTGAGTTTAAAAAATCACTGACTATATGCCCGCGTGAGGTTAGATAAGTATTTTTATCCAGTGCATTTCTAAAATTGGTGAGTACTGCCCAACGCCCTGTAGCAGTCACTCCCATCCATGTACCGCCTTGCACCACATCACGTCCAGCAATAATCGGTTGATCTTGCCACTGGTGCAACGTCTGACTGGGTCTTTGATAAAACTCATCCCGATTGGAAATCAGACAGATTGGCAGATCATCAATCACCTGCCAAGCTAAAGCCATAATACACATCTACTACTCTCCGATCTTTACACATTGAATGTACAACATTTTTCGGGACTTTCCGCTAGAATCTAAGCAAAACAATATCAAGGAATCTACATGCTGACCTATCCAAATATTGACCCCGTTGCCATTGCAATTGGGCCATTACAGGTACATTGGTACGGACTAATGTATTTATTGGCGTTTTTATTTGCTTGGGGACTTGCGACCTATCGTGCTAAACAGCGTCAAGGTTGGACAGCGGATATGGTCTCTGACTTAATTTTTTATGGCGCGCTAGGTGTGGTGATTGGTGGGCGTGTCGGCTACGTATTTTTTTACGGCTTCGAGCAGTTTTTGGCAGATCCATTATGGCTATTTAAAGTCTGGACTGGCGGCATGAGCTTCCATGGCGGTTTCTTGGGTGTGGTATTGGCCATGTTGCTGTGGTGCAAAAAATATAAGATGTCATGGTTTCAAACCTTGGACTTTATTGCACCCTGCGTACCGACAGGCTTAATGTTTGGCCGTATTGGTAACTTTATTGGTGGCGAACTCTATGGTCGTGCGGTCACAAATCCTGATTTTCCATTGGGGATGATTTTCCCAACCGATCCTTTGCAGTTGGTACGTCATCCATCCCAGCTCTATCAAGCACTGGCAGAAGGTTTAATTTTATTTATTCTGCTGTGGTGGTTTAGCAGCAAGCCGCGCCCACGGATGGCTGTTTCTGCGCTGTTCTTAATGGGTTATGGCTTAGCACGCTTTATCATGGAATTCTTCCGCGAACCCGACAACAGCCAATTGTTTATCGCATGGATGAGTAAAGGCCAATTCTTAAGCCTACCAATGATTTTAATTGGCATATGGATGCTGTGGTACGCCTACCAAAAAAATATCTATGATTGGGGTCCCAAGAAAATTAACTAAATACAAAAGGTGAAGCAATGGCTTCACCTTTTTTATGCCAATTTGCTACATTAATCTCCCGTGAATTCGATTGGGCAATTTATGCTTGAGTTTTGGTTTGATTCAAAGATCCCTGTTGGACGTAAATTTATTTTATTGGCTGTTTTGGCCTTGAGTACGGCTGGATTGTATCTACTCGCACCCTTAGAATTAAGCGCTATTTTAATGTTTTTAGGTACAGGTTTAATTTTTTTAATCTGTCGCTACTGCAATATGCATTTTATTCAAACACAGAATTTTCTCGCGCGATTACTGCATTGGATTCCGATTGCTCTCCTCATTGCCCTTATTTTTATGCAATTTAAGCACGGTGATATTTTAATTTTAGGTGCACAAGGGATTGGTTTTATGGCTTTAGCCATCTGTATTTTCTCGCCTTTCTCCTTGGTTAATCTTAAGGATCTGTGATGCTAGAGTTTTGGTATTCGGAAAAATGTAATCGTCAGATTAAACTTGTGCTCTGTGTTCTGCTTTGTTTAGTCATTTACAGCTGCGCTAAAGTTGCTGAGTTAAGTATGGCGTTTAGTGTGATGAGTTTGGGCTTAGGCGCGCTCGTACATCTACTTAGGCAGCTTAAGTTAAAACTACAAGCCAATGGACAATATAACTCAGGATTTGATGCATTATTTTTTATTTTGCCGTGTGTGTATTGGCTTATTTTAATATTTTTATTGCCAACGCAACACGTCTGGGCGCTGATGCTACAAGCCGTAGGCTTTAGTGTGCTCGGCTTATTTGTGGTGTCAATTTATAGCCATCGCGCCCGACGTAGCCATTAAAATGCCAGACGATAATATTCGTATTTCACATTTTGGTTTTTATATACTGCATGGCTACGTTGTTTAAAGTCAGATACCCAAGCCGAACCAGAATACGCAGCAATATGGCCATAACGGTTTTTTGCAGTGCGGTCGATAATATAAATATCGCCTTTTTGCGGTTGATCAAAAGACAAATTAATTTTGCGATAGCCAATTTTAGTTAAGGTTGAACCCCAATCAGCTGCTGCCACAGGATGGCTTTGGAATTTGGCACCTGCCGCCTGTAGCGCTAAACGTACACTACGCGCACATTTTTGCGTGCTGGTTTGACGGGTAATCCCTTTTAAAAAGCTAGTCATTTTATTGATATCAATACGCTGACCATTAAAGCTATAGACATTCTTTTCAGGCTTCGCAATTGACTTTGGGGGAGTTTGACCAGCCTGTGAACGAATTACAATATTGGCTTGGACAGGAGCATGCACTTCACTCATGTTGACGCTTTGATCATAAACCATTCTACAGACACCTTCCTAAGCTAAATAGGGCTTAAATAAATTTTGAAGACGGCATCTTACCTATGTTTATGCGCTTTTTCATATCAAAAAATGTAAGGAAAGGTTAAAAAAACACCTAAAAGTCTCCTTATTTATTTAAAAAATCGCAGAATCATCAGATTAGAAAGCAAATGTGAGTGGGCGATTTTTTTCAGAATGTAGCAACAGGTAATTTAATCATCGTTTTTTTGTCTTAGTTGATATCTCATATCAGTTAAAATCTCGCATGATCACTACAGATGTGCTTGGCATGATCGATCTTGATCTGTTACTCAACTGATTTGCACTCAAGTATGGCTTATCTGTATCATTGCCACATTCCTATTTTCTCTTATTCGAGTACATTTTTGCTCTTTTGCTAGCATTAAAATGTACCGGATAAACACAAGCCGAGAGTTCTATGCGTCAATATTTAGACCTTTTACAACATATCCTCGACAATGGTGGCGATAAGGGCGACCGTACAGGCACAGGAACACGTTCTGTATTTGGTCATCAAATGCGCTTTGATCTCTCGAAGGGTTTTCCGCTATTAACCACTAAAAAAGTACATTTTCGCTCGATTGTGATTGAACTTTTATGGTTTTTAAAAGGCGATACCAACGTTCAATATTTAAAAGACAATAAAGTCAGCATTTGGGATGAATGGTCAACCGCAGAACAAACTGCACGTTTTGGCCGTCCTGAAGGCGAACTAGGCCCTGTGTATGGTCATCAGTGGCGGAATTTTGGCGCGACTAAAAATGCCGACAACAGCTATAACCAAGATGGCTTTGACCAAATCAAATGGTTGATTAATGAAATCAAAACCAATCCTAATTCACGTCGTTTAATTGTGTCGGGTTGGAATCCAAATGAAGCTGGACAAGTGGCACTACCACCTTGTCATACCTTATTCCAATTCTTTGTACACAATGGCAAATTGTCTTGCCAGCTGTATCAACGCAGTGCTGATGTGTTCTTGGGCGTGCCATTTAACATTGCCAGCTATGCGCTACTGACCCATATGATCGCGCAAGTCTGTGATTTAGAGGTAGGTGATTTTGTTTGGACAGGTGGTGATACCCATCTATATGCGAATCATTTTGAACAGGCACAATTACAGCTTACACGTGAGCCAATGGGTCTATGTCAGCTTAAACTGAATCCTGAAATTAAAGATCTATTTGATTTTAAATTTGAAGATATTGAAATTATTGGTTATGAATCGCATCCAGGCATTAAAGCGCCTGTTGCAGTTTAAATCACTCTTACCAATCCCTCGTTGTTGAGGGATTTGTTTTATTAAGCTCCTTGGTTATATTTTTTTCTGTTCAGAGTTGTTATGGCTTTTCAAAATTTAGAAGTGGTGCATGTGGTTGCCATGGATCAAAACCGCTGTATTGGCAAAGGCAATGACCTACCGTGGCATATCTCTGCCGACTTACAACACTTTAAAGCCATTACCCAAGGTGGTGTGGTGGTGATGGGTCGTAAGACCTTAGAATCGATGGGTCGTGCCTTACCCAAACGTGTCAATTGGGTGATTACCCGTGATCAAAATTGGCAGTTTGCAGGGACTAAAGTTGCGCATTCGATTGAAGATGCGCTCACTCAGGCTGTAGCCGATGTCAAAGCCTCAGAAAAACCTGACACCATTTTTATTATTGGTGGCGGTGAAATCTTTAGCCAAACTATGCCAATTGCGGATCGTTTAGAACTGACTCATGTTGAACTGGATGTTCAAGGTGATGCACATTATCCGCACATTCCAAACGAGTTTAAAAAAGTCGCAGCAGAACAACATATTGATGACAAAACTGGCATTGCTTTTGAGTTTGCCACCTATCAAAAATAAGCTTCTCTGTTAAGACTTTAATTGCTATGACACAACCCCAATCGAAAACATTCATCACATGGTTACTACATAGTAGCTTTAGTGTTTTTGTGGTTGTGTCATCGTTATGGCTATGTATCGCGCTTTGGGTGCAACAACCTTTGGGTGTGTTGCTGTCACGGGTGTTGATTGGCATATGGCTGGCTTTTGCTTTAAGCGTGCTTGGGGTATATGCCACGCATTTTTTTAGCCGTAAAAAAGATGTATTGCTATATATTATTGGTTTTTTAATGGCACTCGGTTGGTATTTATCTTTACAACCGCAACAAAACCGCGCGTGGAATCCTGAAGTGGCACGTTTGCTCAGTTATGAGCAACAAGACAATCTGGTTACCCTGCATAATGTGCGTAATTTTAGTTGGCAAGCCGATGGCAGCTATATCGAACGTTGGGAAACACGGCGTTTTGACCTTAATCAAATTTCTGGCGTCAATATTATTACCTCCTATTGGATGGGCCCGCAAATTGCCCATACCTTGGTGAGCTTTGACTTTGACAATAGCGCGCCAATTACCTTTTCTATTGAAATTCGCAAAGAGAAAAACGAAGATTTTTCAGCGATTGGTGGCTTTTTCCGCCAGTTTGAATTGAGTCTTGTGGCCTCAGACGAAAAAGATATTATTTATACGCGTAGCAATATACGTGGCGAACAAGTGTATTTCTTCCCCGTTAAAATGCCTGTTGCAGAGCGCCGCGCCTTATTTGAAGAATATTTAGCAAAAGCCGATCAACTGGCACAAAAACCGAAGTGGTATAACACCTTAACCAGTAATTGCACCACTTTAGTGTTTGATATGGTGCAAGCCGTGTCACAAAAAAGCTTACCCACCGATTATCGTTTAATAGCTTCAGGTTACTTGCCTAATTATTTACATGACTTAGGCGTGATCAATCCACATATAGATATGGCAAGCTGGTATCAACAGGCGCATGTGAATCCTAAAAGCCGTGGCAAAAATTTAAGCAGTGCACAATATTCTGCGCTGTTGCGCCAAGGTGTAGTTAAACCTTAATTTTTGTAAATTAAGCTTACATTTTGCCTAAATTTACCTAAGATAATTCATAGTCAATCACAATAACAGGATCATCAATGTTAAAAAAATTATTTGCTCTTAGTCTAGTGGGTGCCAGTTTAGCCATGACAGCATGTTCAAGCACCCCTGTTCAAACTGGGCCTTCTGAAACTATTACCCAAAGTAATTTATTACAACTACAACACGGTACTTGGATTCTTACCCATATTGGCGCCATGCAAGTCACAACTAAACCAAGCACGCTCAACATTCCAAGCTTACAGTTTGGGAACGATGGCCGTGTTTCGGGTGCAGATGGTTGTAACCGCTTAATGGGCAGCTATACTGCAGGACGCGATACCCTAAACTTTTCACAAATGGCGGGTACACGTATGGCCTGCCAAGATAAGACCTATGTACCTGAAAAATACCTCGAAGCCTTAAATAAAGTTACGCATTATCAGGTGTATAACAAAACACTCAAATTATTAGACAAAAATGGTAATGCCTTGCTGCAATTTAACAGCGCTGTGCAACCACGCTAAAGAAAAGTGCTCGAAAAAGCCTGCTATTGCAGGCTTTTTGTGCATTTGATTACAAGATAAGATTGTAGTTATATAAATTAGCCTTATATTAAAGGTTATAAATCAACAAAATTTGGGTAATACAACATGCAACAAGCTTTATTTGGCGGTGGCTGTTTCTGGTGTGTAGAAGCAGTGTTTTTACGCTTACAAGGTGTTAAAAAAGTCACCAGTGGCTATGCAGGTGGTAACACAGAAAATCCAAGCTATGAACAAGTCTGCACAGGTAAAACCAACCACGCAGAAGTATTATTAGTTGATTTTGACGAAACTGAAATCACCTATGCACAGTTGCTTGATGTGTTCTTTGCCACACATGATCCAACAACATTAAACCGTCAAGGTGAAGATGTAGGTACGCAGTATCGCTCAGTGATTTACTACTACAGCGATGAGCAAAAGCAAGCCTCTGAACATATGATCGCCAGCTTAAAAGCAGAAGGTCTAGATATTGTGACAGAACTCAGCCCTGTACCGACCTTCTACCCTGCTGAAGATTATCACCAAAACTATTTTGAAAAGAACCCCACCCAAGGCTATTGCAACTTTGCAATTCCGCCAAAACTGTTAAAGCTACATAATAAGTTTGCACATTTGTTGCGTGACTAATACAAAAAAAGGACTGCCGAGCAGTCCTTTTTTTATGCTGATTTGATTATTTAACAAAAGTCGTCCAAGTAAAATCTTGGCTTTTGCCTTTTAAAGTCATTTTAAGCTGATCATTGGCGACTAATGCTGCCACACCTGCCGGTGTACCAGTCATGACTACATCATCCGGATTTAAGCTAAATACTTGGCTAATGTCTTTCAGCAGTTCAGCAATACTAAAAATTAATAAGGCTGTATCACCCTGTTGGCGTACTTCATCGTTAATTTCTAAGCGATAACGGACTTGATCCCATGCCTCAATCTCAGCGATATCAACCCAATCCCCAAGCATACACGCACCATCAAAGGCTTTGGCACGTTCCCAAGGGTGTCCTTTGGTTTTGAGTTTGTCTTGTAAGTCACGTAAGGTTAAATCTAAACCCAAGGTGACTGCACCAATGGCGGCTAAGGCTTCAGCTGTGTCAGTCACTTGTGACAGCGTTTGATCAATGCGTAATGACAGCTCACATTCATAATGACAACTGCCCAAAGCCTGATTCCAACTAATGCCCTCCGCAAAGCTTTTTAAGCTGCTGGGTGGCTTTAAAAACAAAACAGGTTGCTCAGGTACCGCATTGCCTAATTCTTTGGCATGTGCAGCATAGCTGCGTCCTACGCAGACAATCTTTGACGGTTGCAATGACATGATGATCCCTCGTTATTTTTTATTAAAGGTGTTGCTAAAGATTGCCTCTTCACTGCTATCACGAAAAGCGCGTTTCGGCACAATCAGCACCATACGGCTTTTTAATTCCAACATATACGTTAACTTAGCTTCAGCAAAATTGACTACTTCATTATAATGAATGGTTTTACTGCCGCCATTGGCAAAAATTTGCGCATAGTCTTGATATAAATCTAGCCCTTGTTCGCTTTTACCAAATTGATATTTGACAAACTGACGTTTAAACATCATCGGTAAAAACCAATAGCGCATTAACATTTGCAAAACTAAAAAAAATGCACCCAATGCTACGTAATAACGTCCAACACCATCTACCCCTAAATAAAAGCCCCAAATTAAAATTGCGATACTCACTAAAGGGGTAATAAAACGGGTGATTTGCTTTTTACCAAAGGTGGCTAAAGCAAAACCATCTTGTGATTCTTCTAAAGTTAAATAATAACGTAGCGAGAGACTAGGTGAAGTGTCTGACATAGGGATATCAATAGCAAATAAAGTATGGGCAAATCTTACACCATAATCTTAAATTTGTTGATGCTTGGTCAAAACACAAAGCACAGCCGTAAAAAAACCGCATCAATGTGCGGTTTTTTCAGAATTCTTATCAAGATTGGTGCGCTCAGAGAGATTCGAACTCCCGACCCCTTAGTTCGTAGCCAAGTGCTCTATCCAGCTGAGCTATGAGCGCGACGTCTTGATGAGGTGTATTATAGAGGAATAATAAAGCTTGTGAAGCCCTTTTTCACAAAAACCCAATCAAGTGCACAGATAACAGCCAAATTAGTGCTTTTTAGCTAAATATTAAGCAACTTGCTGTAATTTTTGTTTGCAGTCACCACAAAAACTCACCTTTTGCCCACTATATAGCTCACTAAAATCATCCACCACCCCATCTAAATTTTCCTGACAGGCAAAACAGGCTTTGTCAGATAGATAAATCACTAAATCGAGATGCTGATAGAGCTTATAGCCATCGCTATATAGCATTTTACCTTGTGTTTGCTTTGGAAACATTCCTTGCCCCCATTTATTTTTGATTTAAAATAAATAGTTTAAACAGGCACAGCTATACGACAATAGTAATATCTACCAGACTTTAGATCAGGAAATAAGGAAATAAGGAAATAAGGAAATAAGGAAATAAGGAAATAAGGAAATAAGGAAATAAGGAAATAAGGAAATAAGGAAATAAGGAAATAATGCATCAAAAGGCAAATTTTAGGCACAAAAAAACCGCTGCTAAAGCGGTTCATTGTTCAAGTTGGTGCGCTCAGAGAGATTCGAACTCCCGACCCCTTAGTTCGTAGCCAAGTGCTCTATCCAGCTGAGCTATGAGCGCGTAACTTGTGTTGTCTTAATAGACATACGTTTAACATCTTTACTTATTGGTGCGCTCAGAGAGATTCGAACTCCCGACCCCTTAGTTCGTAGCCAAGTGCTCTATCCAGCTGAGCTATGAGCGCGACATAAGTAAAGTTGGCGGTGAGAGAGGGATTCGAACCCTCGATACAGTTGCCCGTATGCATCCTTAGCAGGGATGTGGTTTCAGCCACTCACCCATCTCACCGTAACGTGGTGGCAATATTATAGAGGAAAGGCATTTCATGCAAGCCCTGTTATGAAAAAAACTTAAAAAAATCACTTAACAAGACACTTTTTAACCGTTTTTAGCAAATTCATGCTTTTAGCGCTTATAAATCGTTCGTTTATACAAAAAAACAAAGCGAAAACACATTATTGCAGGCAATTACGTGCAGTCTCGGCTGTGATGTCTTATGCTAAAGCTATCTACTGATAAGAAACTGAAGATATGATGAAAACTTGGGTCGATCCAGAAGCAAAGGCAGAAGCCGAACGTTACGATAATCCCATTCCGAGTCGTACTCTAATCCTAGAGACGATTACTCAATTAAAAAACCCACAATCACATGCTGATCTTGTGGAACACTTTGAAATTGCCGATCAAAAAAGTATTGATGCTCTGCAACACCGTTTAATTGCAATGGTACGCGATGGTCAGCTAATGAAGGATGGATTTAAGTTCCAGATTGCTGCTGAACAACCGACTCACGAAGCGACTGTCTATATCAATAGTAAAGGCTTAGGTACTGCGAACATCAGCGGTCATGATGATTTATTGTTACCTGAACGCGAATTACGCCAAGTATTTAGTGGTGACCGCGTTAAAGTACGTCAAACGTCAGTTGACCGTAAAGGTAAAGCGTGGGGCTTTGTGACCGAAGTTTTACAACACCGCGTTAAACAGGTGATTGGTAAAGTTTCCATGTACGATGGCGAATACTTTGTGCAGCCAAGTGCACCCAATAGCCACCAACCGATTACCTTAGAAAAAGAACTGATTGAACACGCCAAAGTCAATTTAGGCGAGTCAATTCGTGTGGCGATTGATACTTATCCAACGAAGGAAGAGTTTGCCACTGGCCATATTGTGCAATCGATGGCAGATAAAGCCGACACCGAAATTATTATTCCACAAACCATTTTAGAGTTTGGCTTACCTTACGAATTCCCTGAAGAGGTAGTTAAAGATGCGGAAAGCTTTAAAGAGCCATCTGCCAAAGACCGTGAAGGTCGTATCGATTTACGTGATTTAGCCTTAGTGACCATTGATGGCGAAGATGCGCGTGACTTTGACGATGCTGTGTATGCTGAAAAACGTCCAGGTGGCGGTTACCGTGTTGTAGTTGCGATTGCCGACGTGAGTCATTATGTACGCCCAGGCAAACCATTAGACAACGAAGCAGTTGAGCGTGGTACTTCAGTGTATTTCCCGCACTTTGTCTTGCCTATGCTGCCAGAAGCACTGTCTAACGGTTTATGCTCGCTCAATCCAAACGTAGATCGTTTGTGTATGGTGTGTGATTTAAAACTGTCACGCGCAGGTCGAGTTACAGGTTATGAATTCTATCCATCCGTGATGCATTCCAAAGCACGTTTAACTTACGATCAAGTGGCACAGTACTTTGATGGCGACAGCAAAGCCATTACTGAAGACCGTAGTGTACGTAAGTCACTCAATACCCTCTTCCAACTCTATCAAGTCCTCAAAGGCTTACGTGCTGAACGTCATGCCATGGAATTTGAAACTGTTGAAACCTACATGACCTTTGATGAGCTCGGTGGAATTAAAGACATCCTGCCACGTACGCGTAATGACGCGCACAAACTGATTGAAGAATGTATGTTATTGGCTAACGTAGCAGCGGCAGAATATGCGCTGAAAAACGAAGTGCCAATGCTATATCGTATTCATGAGCCACCTGAATTCTCACGCATTCAAAAAGTCCGCGACTTTGTCAAATTATTGGGTTTACCGTTCCCCGAACAGCCAACCCAAGCCGATTATCAAGCCGTCATTGACGCAACCAAAGACCGTATTGATGCGCCAAGTATTCATGCGGTGTTATTACGCTCTATGATGCAAGCTTACTATGGGCCAAATAATGCCGGTCACTATGGCTTAGCTTATGATGCCTATACGCACTTTACTTCGCCAATTCGTCGCTATCCTGACTTATTGTTACACCGTGCCATTAAAGCGCATCTTAAACAGCAACCATCACCATTATCAGGCGGTGCTTTAGAAGAAGCGGGTACGCATTTCTCAGCCACAGAACGTCGTGCTGATGAAGCCTCACGCTCGGTGACTACATGGCTGAAATGTCACTATATGCAGCAGCATATTGGTGAAGATTTTGTCGGTAGTATTTCTGCTGTCGCTGAATTTGGTTTATTCGTGACCTTAAAAGATCTTTACGTAGATGGCATGATTCATGTGAGTCAATTAGGTGATGATTACTTTGTTTATGATCAAGCCAGCCAAACCTTAGTGGGTCAAAACCACGGTCAAAGCTTTAGCTTAGGTGATGAAGTGAAGATCAAAGTGGCTGCGGTCAACTTAGAAGAACGTAAAATTGACTTTGAGCTGTTACAACAACTGAGCCATGCGGGTCGTCCTGTACGTAGCCGTGCGCCACGCGCTGCTGCACCGCGTTCAGCGCCCCGTGCCCGCCCACAAGTGACCGAGCAGACGTTTAATGAACGTCCGAGCAAAGGCGATACAGGCGAAGATGGTGAACAGCCCATTAAAAAGAAAAAGTCAAAATCTAAGCCCAGTGCCTACAGTAAAAAGTCTGCTAAAAAACATGCAGGAAAATCTGAAGCAAAGGCTAAAGATAAGCTAAAGAAAAAGGCCAAGGCGAAAAAGAAAAAAGCCAATGCCAAACCGCATAGTGACTAAATAAAAAAGAGCGCCACGGCGCTCTTTTTCTTTATTAAAAAAATAAAACACTTGACTAAATTATTCAAATATATATCTTTTGCACTTTTATTTAGGGGGTAAATTATGAAAAAGATTCTTACTTCAACGCTTTTAGCGATTACGTTAATGACTTCAGGTTGTGCCACGATTTTTAATGGGGCAAGCCAAACTGTCAATATTCGCAGTAATGATACGGAAGCAAAATTATATGTAAATGAAGAGTATATGGGCAAGAATCAAGCTGCTTATACATTTAAGAAAAAAAAAAACTATGTAATTAAAGCCGAAAAAAATGGCTGTAAAACCACATCTATTACCCCTCAAAAAACATTTGACCCAACAACCTTGTTAGGTGTGTTACTAGATTGGGGAATCATTTCAATCCTCGTTGTTGACGGTGCAGCAACTGGTGCATGGCAAAAATTTGAAAAAACAAGTTATTTTATTGATCCTGATTGTTAATCAAGAAAAAGAGCGCCACGGCGCTCTTTTTCTTGATTAGGCTTGATTTTATCAACGATAAGCCCTACATCTACTAGTAAGATAAAATTGAGCAATGTAGATATGACACTTCAACAGGCAACTTTGCCAGTTCCACAATTTGACCAAATTAGCCTTGAACAACTCAAACAACAGATTGAAACTGCCATTGCCCAAGGTCAGCAATTTTTACAAGATTTAAGCACTGTACCTGAAAGCCAAGCTGCACGTTTAAGCGTGCTAGAACAACTCGATACGCTTGAAAATAACATGAGCGAAGCATGGGGCGTGTTATCCCATTTAAATGCGATCATGAACAACGCAGAAACCCGTGAGGTGTATCAAAGCTTATTACCAAGCTTAAGTGCTTACTACACCGAACTTGGTCAGCACACTGTGTTATATCAGACTTTCCAAAATGTACATGATGCAAGCGAATACCAAGCCTTAAGTGCAGCGCAACAAAGTGCAATTAAATTGGCCTTACGCGATTTTAAACTTTCAGGCGTCGCTTTAGAGGGTGAAGCGAAAAAACGCTATGCCGAAATTTCAGCCCGTTTATCGCAACTGTCATCAGACTTCTCTAATCATGTCTTAGATGCGACCCAAGCTTACTTTAAGCCATTGACTGAAGCTGAACTGAAAGGCTTACCAGAAAGTAGCGTTGAATTATTAAAACAATATGGTCAACAACGTGAGCTTGAACAGCCTGTTGCGACGCTAGATTTTCCATCTTATCTAGCGATCATGACCTATGCCGAAGATCGTGCTTTACGTGAAACACTCTATAAAGCCTATACAACACGCGCATCCGATCAAGCTGATAAGCCTGAATTTGACAATACACAGGTGATGGAAGAAATCTTAAAGCTACGTCAAGAAATGGCAGCTTTACTTGGTTTTAATCACTATGCCGAGCTATCACTTGCCAGCAAAATGGCACCCGATGTTGCAACTGTACAAACATTTTTAGAAGATTTAGCCGAGCATGCACGCACACCTGCCACACGCGATATTGCTGAACTGAAAGCCATTGCTGCAGCAGATGGCATTACAGAGTTACAGCCTTGGGATAGCACCTTCTATTCAGAAAAGCTCAAAGTACAGCAATTTAATCTGTCACAAGAAGCATTAAAGCCTTACTTCCCTGCGCCAAAAATCCTGCAAGGTTTATTTAGCATTGTGAAGCGCTTATACGGTATTGACGTGATTGAACGTCAAGCCCCTGTTTGGCATCAAGACGCACGTTATTTTGAATTAGAAGATCAAGGTCAAGTCCTTGGCGGTTTCTACTTTGATTTATATGCACGTAGCGGTAAACGCGGTGGCGCTTGGATGAGCGGCTTCCGTTCACGTATGCAAAGCAAGCAAGGTTTACAAAAGCCAATTTGCTATATGGTCTGTAACTTTACCCCACCTGTAGGTGATCAACCTGCTCTACTTACCCATGATGAAGTGATTACCTTGTTCCATGAATTTGGGCATGGTTTACATCATCTGCTGACAGAAGTAGATAATATCTCAGTTGCAGGTACGCACGGCGTGGCTTGGGATGCAGTTGAGTTACCAAGTCAGTTTATGGAATTTTGGGCATGGGATCATGAAAGCTTAAACTTGCTGAGTGAACATATCGAAACGCAGCAAACTCTGCCT
The DNA here is from genome assembly GCF_003711395.1 of Acinetobacter sp. B51(2017). GTDB lineage: Bacteria > Pseudomonadota > Gammaproteobacteria > Pseudomonadales > Moraxellaceae > Acinetobacter. The sequence goes on along the minus strand of NZ_PJRJ01000009.1, from coordinate 61,525 downwards.
GCCGATTTACTTAAAGCCTTACTGGATGCGCGTTTCTTCCAATCAGGTATGCAAACCTTGCGTCAAATTGAATTTGCCTTATTTGACTTAAATATTCATGAAGCCAATCCCGCGCTTGATGCTCAAGGCATTCAACATACCTTAGATGAGATTCGTCGTAAATTTAGCGTGATGCCATCAGTCGCCTATAACCGTTTCCAACACAGCTTTAGCCATATTTTTGCTGGGGGCTATGCAGCAGGTTACTACTCATATAAATGGGCAGAAGTGCTCGCCAGCGATGCTTTTGATCGTTTTGAAAGTGAAGGGATTTTTAACACGCAAACGGGTGTAGAGTTCCGTAAAGCTGTGCTTGCGGTGGGCGGACGTGACAGCGCACTGGATGCTTTTGTGAATTTCCGTGGTCGTGAACCGAAAATTGATGCCCTATTACGTCATCAAGGTTGGACGAACAAGGCTTAAAGCGCGTAAAATACCGTTCAATTTCTAAGGATAAGGTGAGTATCATGACCATTAAGCGTCGTTTTATTGCAGGTGCTAAATGTCCACGCTGTGAAGCTCAAGACCGTATTGTCATGCTCACCACAGCCGATGCTGAATGGATTGAATGTATTGAATGCGACTATTCAGAAAATCGCCCAACTGAAGTTGAAGAACCACAAATGCCTGAAGTTGCAGATCAAGTTGGTGTGATTCAATTTAAACCACGTCAAAAATAAACCGATGCAACGTCATAGTTCATCACTGCTTTGGTGGATTGTTGCTGTACTTACCGTAATCATTATTGCGGTAAGTAGTTCTCTATTTTTCAGTGAAAATTCTGCACTGCAATCTCATCATCCACAAGATATGCCAACTAGCAATGCGTTAGCTCTAGCGGCGCACCAAGATGCTGCAAGTGCTGCAAGTGCTGCAAGTGCTGCAAGTGCTGCAAGTGCTGCAAGTGCTGCAAGTGCTGCAAGTGCTGCAAGCCAGCCAACTCTACCACCCACACAATTTAAAACAACACCTAATCGAATATTAGTCGAAGAAGATTTGCTTAACCAAGCGATTCCAGAAAACCTGAGCCTCGCACAGGAAGAAATCGACACACAGCTTGATATTCAACAACAGTTGATTGAGCAAGAAAAAGTCTTACAACAACAAAATTTAACTGCGGATGAATTAATCCGCTTGAAACAACAACAAATTCACTTACTCGAACAACAACTAGCAGAACTCCAAACTACAAATCATCCTTAAGGTTGCGTTAAACTAAGCCAAATTATAATGATCCTGAGCTCATGTCTAAGCCTGCGCCCTCTCAATTGCTCAAAGCACTTGCTTGCCTGACTTTCGCTGCGTTTTTATTTTCAATTATGGGCGTCTGTATTCGTTATGCCTCGCATAGTGTAGACAATGCAACGATTGTGTTCTTTCGCAATTTTATTGGCTTATTTATTTTTGTGCCGCTGCTATTAAATAAAGGCGTGAGTTTTTTCAAAACTGAAAAATTATGGATGCACACATGGCGTTCGGTGGTGGGTTTAACTGCCATGTATGGCTTTTTTTATGCCATTGCCAATCTTAAGCTGTCTAATGCCATGGTATTTACTTATTCCTCCCCGATTTTTATCCCCCTGATTGCTTGGTTATTTTTAAAAGAAAAAATCACCTTAAGCATGTTGATCGCTGCTGGGATGGGTTTAATTGGGGTGCTTTGCGTTGCTAAGCCCGACAGCGGCATGTTTAACTTAATGTCAGGGATTGGCCTAGGCGCAAGCTTTTTAGCAGCTATGGCATTTGTGACTGTGCGTGCGCTGACCGCAACTGAACCGCCAGAGCGCATTGTGTTTTATTTTTGCTTGATTGGCAGTTTAATTTCGATGCTGCCCATGTTTTGGTTATGGCGCCCGTATAGCTTGAGAGAGCTGAGTTTATTGATGGCAGCAGGCTTATTGGCCAATATTAGCCAACTATTTTTATCAAATGCTTATAAATTGGCGCCCGCAGGACAGATTGGACCTGTCAATTATATTGCGATTATTTTTGCTGGAATTTGGGGTTATCTATTTTGGCGAGAACTGCCTGATGGTTTAAGTTTAGTTGGATTTAGCTTGATCTTAACAGCCATTTTAATTTGTAGCCCACTGTTTAAAAAAAGGCGCTAATACAGTTTAGCTAAAACTTTTAAACGCTTCCAATCTGGCCAATCTAATTGATCACACCAAATAGCCAGAGGTGGATGCTGTTCAAAAAAAATAATGATATAAAGCCCATGATCAATGATTTTTTTAATTTGATCACGGTGGACTTTTTGTTTTTGACTGGTTAAAGTCCAATCCTGTTGATCTAAATATTCAAGTTGAATAATACGATCTTGATAATAAAAATATAAATAACTTAGCACTAAGCCAAGCACTGCTACACATAATAGCCATAAGCTCAGTGTCATTGCCAAAACAGCAATGATCACTGAACACAACACTAACTGCAACACCAGCGCCAAATAGCTACGTTGCAGTTGAAAGCAACGATTAGCCATGCACGTAATGTTTAAGCTTATTAATTAAAGCGCGCATTTCTGGACGTGGCGGTTCTGACACTTCCATAAACCAATCCAATAAATCAGGATCTTCCTGCTCAACTAAATCAGCAAAAGTCGCTTTTTCTGCAGCATCTGCTTGTAAATAATAGTTTTTGACGTAGGGATCAAAATACACATCAATTTCTTTTAAACCACGACGGGCGCGATAAATAACCTTACGTTCTTCTAAACTCATTTCTTGCATTGCATTTCCCAACAGTGACGATCTGCTTTTAAGTGTAACCGATTTAAAAGCAGCTGTTCAGGCTTGCTACAACAAAATACTCCACCCAATTCATATCATCTTAGATAAATCGTTATGCTTAATGCATAAGCTTAATTTTGCTATGCGTATGAATAGAAGTTAGTACAAGGTCATCTAATGCGTTAGGCTTAAGCATGAGACAGATTATTTTTTGTTACAAATTATATTTGTGAATAAAACGCAATGTTATGGGGCTTTTTTATAAATAAACGAAAAAATTATGCTGACTAATGATATTTTGAGTTACAAAAATACAATAAAAAAAGACCGGTGAAACACCGGTCTTTTTTAGAACAACTGAACAGTTCTTGCGAAATTATTTAACTTCGCGATCTACTAGTTCAACGTAAGCCATCGGCGCAGCATCACCTGCACGGAAGCCCGCTTTAAGAACACGTAGATAACCGCCGTTACGCTCTTTGTAACGAGGGCCAAGAACGGTAAATAATTTACCAACAGTTGCTGCTGAACGAGTACGAGCAAACGCTAAACGGCGGTTTGCAACAGTATCGTTTTTAGCTAAAGTGATTAAAGGCTCAGCTACACGACGTAACTCTTTTGCTTTAGGCACAGTAGTTTTGATTAACTCGTTCGCGAACAAAGAATTAGCCATGTTTTGGAACATCGCTTTGCGATGACTGCTTGTACGGCCTAATTTCACACCACTATTACGATGACGCATGGTGATAGTCCTACTTAATTAACGGCTACGATAGGCAAAGCGATCGTCCATGCGTAAACTAGCTGGTGGCCAGTTTTCTAAACGCATGCCAAGCTGCAAGCCTTTCGAAGCTAGAACATCTTTAATCTCAGTCAACGATTTTTTACCTAAGTTAGGAGTTTTTAACAACTCAACTTCAGTACGTTGAACAAGATCGCCAATGTAGTAAATATTTTCTGCTTTCAAACAGTTAGCAGAACGAACAGTAAGCTCTAGATCATCTACTGGACGAAGCAAGATTGGATCAACTTCCTCGCGAGGCTCTTGAGCAACTGGTGCTTGATCTTTTTGCAGGTCAACAAAAATCGCGATTTGTTGTTGCAAGATCGTTGCTGCCTTACGAATTGCTTCTTCAGGATCAACAGTACCATTTGTTTCAAGATCAATGATCAGTTTATCAAGGTCAGTACGTTGTTCTACACGAGCGTTTTCCACTGTGTAAGACACACGTTTGATCGGGCTATAAGAAGCATCTAACTGTAAACGACCTACAGGGCGAGTTTCGCCTTCTGGGAAGCGTGAATCAGAAGTCTCATAACCACGGCCTTGAGCAACTTTAAGGCGCATTTTAAGATTGCCAGTAGCACTTAATGTGCCGATCAAATGCTCAGGGTTAACCACTTCAACATTATGAGGTAAACGAAGGTCAGCGGCAGTTACGTCGCCAGGACCTTGTTTCTCTAATGTTAAATAAGCTTCATTTTGATCGAACAGCTTAATAGACAATCCTTTTAGGTTCAGCAAGAGCTCGACGATGTCCTGCTGCAAGCCTTCCAAAGTACTGTACTCGTGCTCAACACCTTCAATCTCTACTTCAACCACAGCTGCGCCAGGTAAAGAAGAAAGAAGGATGCGACGTAAAGCATTGCCCAGAGTATGACCAAAGCCACGCTCTAAGGGTTCTAGAATAACTTTTGCCGAGGTCCCGCTTGCCGCTTCGACCTTGATCGCTTGCGGAGTTAGAAACTCATTTGCAGTACGCGTCATTATTGCTACCTCAAGGATTATTTAGAATACAATTCTACAATCAAGCTTTCGTTGATTTCAGCAGGTAAATCAGAACGATCTGGAGCAGCTTTGAATGTACCTTCAAGTTTCGAATGATCTACTTCGATCCATGAAGCTGTACCACGTTGTGCAGCTAATTCAATTGCGTTTTTGATACGTAATTGTTGTTTAGCGCCTTCGTGAACTGCAATCACGTCACCAGCTTTAACTTGGATAGACGCGATGTTAACGCGACGACCATTTAAAGTGATTGAACGGTGAGATACTAACTGACGAGCTTCTGCACGTGTAGAACCAAAACCCATGCGATAAACAACGTTATCAAGACGGCTTTCAAGTAACTTTAATAAGTTCTCACCAGTTGCGCCTTTAACACGAGCTGCTTCTTTGTAGTAGTTACTAAATTGACGCTCTAAAACACCGTACATACGACGTACTTTTTGTTTTTCACGTAATTGTAGTGAGTACTCAGATTGTTTGCTGCCACGCGCACCACCATGTTGGCCAGGCGCTTTAGCATGTTTTTTAGTCTTAACGTCAAACGGTTTAACGCCAGATTTTAATTGCAGGTCTGTCCCTTCGCGGCGAGAGAGTTTGCATTTTGGACCAATATAACGAGCCATGAATGTTTCTCCTTACACGCGACGTTTTTTAGGTGGACGGCAACCGTTGTGAGGAATTGGAGTCACATCGGTAATGCTGTTAATCTTATAACCCACTGCGCCTAATGCACGAACCGCAGATTCACGACCTGGACCAGGACCTTTTACAAGGACGTCCAAGTTTTTCAAACCGTAGTCTAAAGCTGCTTTACCAGCAACTTCAGCAGCTACCTGAGCAGCGAACGGAGTTGATTTACGTGATCCACGGAAGCCTTGTCCACCTGAAGTGGCCCAAGCCAATGCATTACCTTGACGATCGGTAATCGTTACAATGGTGTTATTAAAAGACGCGTGAATGTGTGCAACACCTTCAGAGACGGTACGAGTGACCTTCTTGCGTGTGCGAGTATCTTTAGCCATCTTTTAGCTTCCAGAAATCTTACTTTTTAATCGGTTTGCGCGGACCTTTACGGGTACGTGCGTTAGTTTTTGTGCGTTGACCGCGGACAGGCAAGCTACGACGATGACGAAGACCACGGTAGCAGCCTAAATCCATTAAACGTTTAATGTTCATGGAAATTTCGCGACGTAAGTCACCTTCGGTAGGAACCTTAGCAACTTCTGCACGAATCGCATCAAGCTGAGCATCGTCCAACTCACGAATCTTAGTAGTTGTTTCGATACCAACAGCAGCTAAGATTTGCTTAGCAGTGTGGCGACCGATACCAAAGATATACGTAAGGGAGATAACAGCATGCTTGTTATCCGGAATGTTTACACCGGCAATACGAGCCATTCACTTTCTCCAAAAAGGCAGTAGAGATAATCAACCGCCCCACAAAAATCTTGAGGGGCGGATAATAACCTAATTAGCCTACTGAAATCAACAGGTCTTGATTAGATTAACCTTGACGCTGCTTATGACGAGGTTCTGCGCTACAAATTACGCGAATAACCCCATTACGACGGATAACTTTACAGCTACCACAAATTTTCTTTACAGAAGCTTGTACTTTCATGATGAAACCTCTAAGTGCGCTTATCCCTTAGGATGAGCAGTCGTTTTTCTCATTAGGGTTTGATTATCGTATTGATGCGAGGTGAGATGAGCTTGCAGCTGAGCCATAAAGTCCATCACCACAACAACTACAATCAGTAACGATGTGCCGCCTAAGCTAAACGGAATACCAAATGAGCTTTGTAGCACCATTGGCATCAAACACACCACTGTAATGTAGATCGCGCCAATAAAGGTCAAACGATTGAGAATATGATCTAAGTAACGAGCAGTTTGCTCACCTGGGCGTATACCGGGCACATAAGCTCCACTACGCTTTAAATTCTCGGAAACTTCTTTAGGGCTAAACACTAGCGCAGTATAGAAATAACAGAAGAAAATAATTAACGCACCAAAGAGTACCAAATATAGTGGTTGTCCAGGCGACAAAACGAGTGCCAAATCTTGTAGGCCACGCTTAATTAAACCTGCATCAGGGTCAGCACTACCGACCCACTGACCTAAGCTCGCTGGGAACAAAAGCAATGAGCTGGCAAAAATTGCCGGAATTACACCCGCCATATTAATTTTTAATGGCAAATGTGTCTGTTGCGCGGTAAATACACGACGACCTTGTTGTTTTTGAGCATAGTTTACCGGAATACGACGTTGCGCTTTCTCGATAAACACGATTGCTGCCAATACCGCTAATGATAACAGAGCGAAGATCGCTAAGCCAATTAAACTTGACTGTCCGCTGTCAATAGAGGTGAAAGATTGCATTACCAATGTTGGCAAGCCTGCAACAATACCCGCGAAGATAATCATGGAAATACCATTACCTACCCCGCGTTCAGTGATCTGCTCACCCAACCACATCAAGAACATTGTACCCGCAACCAGTGAAGTCACGGCTGGAATGTAAAAAGCAAGTCCTGACGTTAAGGTAATTCCTTGACTAATCAGACCTGCACACATACCAATCGACTGCACTAAGGCTAAGAACAGCGTTCCTTGTCGTGTATATTGGTTAATCTTACGCTTACCCTGCTCGCCTTCTTTTTTTAAAGCTTCGAGCGATGGCACCACAGTTGACATTAACTGCACAATAATTGAGGCAGAAATGTATGGCATGATCCCAAGAGCAAGAATAGACATTCGCTCTAATGCACCACCTGAGAACATATTAAACAAACCCAGGATTGTGCCTGAGTTTGCATTAAATAAATTCTCAAGGGCAGCATTATCGATACCCGGTACTGGAATATGCGCTCCTAGTCGAAAGACCAGCAACGCACCAATGAGGAACATCATTCTGCGAATAATTTCACGATATTTGACGTGAAATGGCTGACCTTTCATCATGTTAACATGACCTGTAGAACTAGGAGTCATAGACACTGGAGATTACTCCTCGACTTTACCGCCAGCAGCTTCAACAGCAGCTTTAGCGCCTTTAGTCAACACAACACCTTGAACAGTGAATGCGCGAGTAATTTCACCAGAAAGTACGATACGAGCACGTAACATATCTTTACGTACAACGTTTGCAGCTTTTAAAGTTTCAAGAGAAACGATATCGCCTTCAACTTTGTTAAGCTCAGATAAACGTACTTCAGCAGTTTTCAATGCCTGTTGGCTAGTGAAACCGAATTTAGGCAAACGACGATAAAGTGCTGTTTGACCGCCTTCGAAACCAGGACGTGTACCACCGCTCTTACGTGAGTTTTGACCTTTGACACCACGGCCACCAGTCTTACCCATACCAGAACCGATACCACGGCCTAGACGAACGCTTTCACGTTTAGCACCTTCTGCAGGCGCAATTGTATTTAAACGCAGAGTCATGGCTTATTCCTCTACACTAACCATATAGTATACTTGGTTGATCATACCACGGTTAGAAGGCGTATCTTGCACTTCTACAGTATGACCAATACGACGCAGACCTAAACCTTGAAGGCTAAGCTTGTGATTTTTCAAGCGGTGCGATGCAGATTTAGTCTGGGTAACTTTAATCGTTTTCATGATTGATTACCCTTGAATTTGTTCTACTGAAAGACCACGTTTCGCAGCAACTTTCTCAGGAGAAGTCATATCACGCAGACCATTAAAAGTCGCGTTTACTACGTTAGCAGCGTTTGTAGAACCATAGCATTTAGTTAATACGTTACGTACACCAACAGCTTCTAGAACTGCACGCATAGCACCACCAGCAATTACACCAGTACCTTCAGAAGCAGGTTGCATGTAAACGCGGCTTGCACCGTGACGAGCATTGATCGGGTGCTGTACAGTACCGTTAACTAAGTCAACAGTAATCATGTTACGACGAGCAGCTTCAAGTGCTTTAGAAATAGCAGCTGGAACTTCACGCGCTTTACCACGACCAAAACCTACGCGACCATTACCATCACCCACAACTGTTAATGCTGTGAAAGAGAAGATACGACCACCCTTAACAACTTTGGCAACACGATCAACGGCTACCAGCTTTTCAACAAGACCTTCGTTTTGTTCAACTTTAGCCATGATTAGAACTCCAAGCCGTTTTCACGAGCAGCATCAGCCAAGGCTTTGATACGACCATGATATTTGAAACCAGAACGGTCAAATGCAACTTTAGTTACACCAGCAGCTTTCGCACGCTCTGCAATTAAAGCACCAACTTTTTGAGCCGCTTCAACGTTACCAGTTGTACCAGCACGTAGAGTAGCGTCTAAAGTAGAAGCTTGCGCTAATACTTTGCCACCATCTGCTGAGATAACTTGAGCATAGATGTGACGCGGAGTGCGGTTTACACACAAACGAGTCGCACCCAACGCACGGATGTGCAAGCGTGTGCTTTTCGCACGACGCAAACGGGATTGTTTCTTTTCGTTCATAAGAACCTCGCGCCTTATTTCTTCTTAGCTTCTTTACGAAGTACAACTTCGTCAGAATAACGAACACCTTTACCTTTATACGGCTCTGGTGGACGGTAACCACGGATATCTGCAGCAACTTGACCTAGAGCAGCTTTGTCAGCTGATTTAAGTACGATTTCAGTTGCTGTAGGAGTTTCAGCAGTTACACCTTCAGGAAGGTTGTAATCGATCGGGTGAGAGAAACCAAGGTTAAGGTTAACAACGTTACCTTTAACCGCAGCTTTATAACCAACACCGATAAGCTGTAACTTACGTTCGAAACCTTCGCTAACACCTTTTACAAGGTTGTTAAGCACAGCGCGAGCAGTACCAGCTTGCATCCAAGCGTCTTTCGACTCAGCTTTTGGAGCAATAACTAGAGTACCGTCTTCCTGTTTAAGCTCGACCAGCGCATGCAGGTTGAAAGACAATGTACCTTTAGTGCCTTTCACTTCGACCTGCCGGCCGTTCTGAGTAACTGTAACACCGTTAGGTACAGTTACTGGGGCTTTAGCCACACGAGACATGAGGAATCACCTATTAAGAAACAAAAGCAATAACTTCACCACCGATGCCCGCAGCACGTGCAGCGCGATCAGTCATGATGCCTTTGCTTGTAGAAACAATTGCAATACCTAAACCTTGCTTAACGCTAGGAAGTGCATCTTTACCGCGATATTGACGTAGACCAGGACGGCTTACGCGTTTCACAGTTTCGATAACTGGTTTGCCTTCGAAATATTTTAAAGTCAAAGTAAGCGTTGCTTTACCTTCGGCATCAGCAACCGCTACTTCAGCGATATAACCTTCTTGTTTAAGAACGTTAGCAATCGCAACTTTTAACTTAGAGTTTGGCATAGAAACAGTTTGTTTCTTCGCCATTTGCGCGTTACGAACACGTGTTAACATGTCGGCAACGGTATCTTGCATACTCATTTATAGTGCTCCTTACCAGCTTGCCTTAACAACGCCAGGTACATCACCTTGCATTACTGTATCGCGTAGTTTGTTACGGCTTAGACCGAACTTACGGAAGAAACCGTGAGGACGACCAGTTAAACCACAACGGTTGCGAAGACGTACTGGAGACGCATTACGTGGTAATGCTTGAAATTTCATCATCGCTTCGAAACGTTCTTCGTCTGATGCATTTACGTTTGCGATAATTGCTTTTAATTCAGCACGTTTCGCAGCGTATTTAGCAACAGTAGCTTCGCGTTTCAATTCGCGATTAATCATACCTTTCTTAGCCATATCGACCTCTTATTTGAACGGGAAGCCGAATGCACGCATAAGCGCACGGCCTTCGTCATCGGTGCGAGCAGTCGTAGTAATGGTAATGTCCATACCACGAATACGATCAATCTTATCAAAATCGATCTCTGGGAACATGATTTGTTCTTTAAGACCCATTGAGTAGTTACCACGACCATCAAATGATTTCGCAGAGAAACCACGGAAGTCACGAATACGTGGGATCGCAATAGAGATCAAACGGTCTAAGAATTCGTACATGCGTTCGCCGCGTAAAGTAACTTTACAACCAATCGGCCAACCGTCACGGATTTTGAAACCAGCGATAGATTTACGTGCAAGAGTAAGAACTGGTTTTTGACCAGCAATTGCTTGCATATCCGCTAGAGCACCATCAAGGAGTTTTTTGTCAGCAGAAGCCGCACCAACACCCATGTTGATAGTAATTTTTGTAATGCGTGGAATTTCCATCACATTTTTAACACCTAAAGTCTCTTGTAACTGAGCTTTAAGTTCGTCGTTATAACGTGCTTTAAGTCTGGCCATAGCCTAATTCAACCTATTACTTCGCTACCGCCACTGATTCACCAGTAGATTTGAATACGCGAGTTTTCACGCCTTCAACTACTTGGTAACCAACACGGTCAGCCTTTTGGGTTGCAGCATTAAAAATTGCCACGTTTGAGATATGAAGCGTAGCTTCTTGTGTAACGATAGCGCCTTCAGCACCCGTTGCACGGTTCGGCTTTTGATGCTTCTTAACCAAGTTCAAGCCTTCAACAAGAACGCGGTCATTTGAAACAGACAATACAGTACCCTGTTTGCCTTTTTCTTTACCTGCGATCACAATTACTTGATCGCCCTTTTTAATCTTAGCCATGAGTGCCTCTTATAGAACTTCAGGAGCCAATGAAATAATTTTCATGAACTGTTCAGTACGAAGTTCACGAGTCACTGGTCCGAAAATACGAGTCGCAATCGGCGCTTTGTTGTTGTTCAAAATAACAGCTGCGTTATCGTCGAAACGAATCACAGAACCGTCTGCACGACGGATGCCGAATTTTGTACGTACAACTACAGCATTCATCACGTCGCCTTTTTTAACACGAGCGCGTGGAATTGCTTCTTTTACAGTAACTTTAATGATGTCGCCAACAGAAGCATAACGACGATGTGAACCACCAAGTACTTTAATACATTGTACGCGGCGAGCACCACTGTTGTCTGCTACGTCGAGCATACTTTCGGTTTGAATCATTGCCCTACTCCAAAACCGAGCAACATCGGTCAGAATTTCGAAAGGCTCAAAGAGTACTCGAAATTGACCGATGATGCAAGAACGTTAATTACTCAGCTGCTGCTTCAATCACTTCAACTAAAGTCCAAGACTTAGTTTTAGACATTGGGCGGCATTCTTTGATTGTTACAACATCACCAGCTTTAGCAGTGTTGTTTTCATCATGAGCGTGTAATTTTGTTGAACGGCGGATTGATTTGCCATACAACGGGTGTTGAACGCGGCGTTCGATAAGCACAACGATAGACTTGTCCATCTTGTCGCTTACTACTTTACCTGTTAACGTGCGAACTGTTTGCTCACTCATTGTCCGTTCCCCTGTTTTTCGGTAAGGAGGGTCTTAATACGAGCAATAGTTTTACGAGTTAATGCAACTTCGTGCGATTTACCCAATTGACCAGTTGCTTTCGCCATACGAAGACGGAATTGGTTAAGCTGTTGCTCATCAAGCAAAGCTGTCAACTCTTCTACCGACTTTTCACGTAGATCTTTAGTTTTCATTACATTACCGTCCGAGTCACGATAGTGGTTTTAAACGGAAGTTTAGCAGCTGCAAGCGTGAACGCTTCACGAGCCAATTCTTCGTTAACACCATCAATTTCGTACAAGACTTTACCTGGTTTGATTTCACAAACCCAGTATTCCACAGAACCTTTACCTTTACCCATACGAACTTCTAATGGTTTATTAGTAATTGGTTTGTCTGGGAAAACACGGATAAAGATCTTACCACCACGTTTAATACGACGGCTGATTGTACGACGAGCTGCTTCAATTTGACGAGCAGTCATACGACCACGTTCAATTGATTTAAGCGCGATAGTACCGAAAGATACTGAGCTACCGCGATGCGCAAGACCAGTGTTACGGCCTTTTTGCACCTTACGGAATTTCATACGTTTAGGTTGCAACATGGATTATTCTCCTTTTTCAGCAGAACGATCATTGCGACGACCACGACGCTCTTGACCTTCACCACGACCGCGACCGCGTTTAGCTGGACGTTCTTCAGCAGGAGCTGGGTTCATGACTTGTTTCATGCCACCAAGGATCTCACCGCGGAATACCCAAACTTTAACACCAATCGTACCGTAAGTAGTCTCAGCACGTACTGAAGAGTAGTCGATGTCCGCACGAAGCGTATGCAAAGGTACACGACCTTCACGATACCATTCTGTACGAGCGATCTCAGCACCACCTAAACGGCCTGAAACTTCAACTTTAATACCTTTAGCACCAGCACGCATAGAGTTTTGAACCGCACGCTTCATAGCACGACGGAACATTACACGTTTTTCTAATTGAGAAGCGATACCTTCAGCAACTAGACGCGCGTCTAAGTCTGGACGATCGATTTCGTTGATGCTTACTTGCGCAGGAACACCCATAATAGATGTTAATTCGCGTTGTAATTTCTCAATGTCTTCGCCTTTTTTACCGATAACGATACCAGGACGAGCAGTGCTAATTGTAATTTTAGCAGCGCCAGTAGGACGTTCGATAAGAATATTGCTTACCATTGCGTTCTTAAGTTTTTTGTTTAAAAACTCACGAACTTGCAAATCTTTAAGCAAGTATTCAGCGTATTGTTTCGGACTCGCATACCAGTTAGCGTTATGACGTTTCACAACACCTAGGCGGATACCGATTGGATGAACCTTCTGACCCATATCAAACCCCTACCTTAACGGTGATGTGACAAGTACGCTTAGTAATACGATCTGCACGGCCTTTAGCACGTGGCATAATACGTTTAAGGCTCATGCCTTCGTCAACGTAGATCGTAGAAACTTTAAGATCGTCTACATCTAAACTGTTATTATGTTCAGCGTTTGCAATCGCAGATTCCAATGCTTTTTTAACTAAAACTGCAGCTTTTTTGTTGCTGAAGTTTAAAATGTTTAAAGCATGCGCAACAGATTTGCCGCGGATCAAGTCTGCAACCAAACGTGCTTTTTGTGCCGAGATAGCGGCACCGCGTAATTTAGCAGTAACTTCCATCATAGCACCTTAGCGTTTAGATTTCTTGTCAACACCGTGACCACGATAGGTACGAGTTGGCGCGAATTCACCGAGTTTATGACCAACCATATGTTCAGATACGATCACTGGAACATGGTTACGGCCATTATGAACAGAAATTGTTAAACCAACAAAATCCGGGAGGATCATCGAACGACGCGACCAAGTTTTGATCGGCTTACGGTTATTAGCCGCGATAGCCGCTTCAACCTTAGCGAACAAGTGCGCATCGACGAATGGGCCTTTTTTCAGAGAACGAGGCATTGTCAGATTCCTTTACTTGTTACTTAACGCGACGGTCGCGAATAATCATCTTAGTCGTACGCTTGTTGGTACGTGTCTTGTACCCTTTAGCTTTTTGACCCCATGGGCTTACAGGTTGAATACCTTTGTTACGCCCTTCACCACCACCGTGTGGATGGTCAACTGGGTTCATCGCCATACCACGAACGGTAGGACGAACACCACGCCAGCGTGATGCACCAGCTTTACCTAGTGAACGAAGGTTGCTTTCTGAGTTAGATACTTCACCTAACACAGCACGGCATTCAACGTGAATTTTACGCATCTCGCCTGAACGAAGACGAACGATAGCGTAAGAACCGTCACGACCCAACAATTGAACTGAAGTACCAGCAGAACGAGCTAATTGCGCGCCTTTACCGATTTTAAGTTCGATGTTGTGAAGAGTAGAACCGATAGGCATGTTGCGAAGCGGTAAGCAGTTACCTGGACGAATTGGAGCATCGTTACCAGATTGTACTTTATCGCCAGCGCGAAGGCCTTTAGGCGCGATGATGTAACGACGTTCACCGTCAGCATACAATACAAGTGCAATGTGTGCAGTACGGTTAGGATCGTATTCAATACGCTCTACAGTTGCAGGAATACCATCTTTGTTACGTTTAAAGTCAACTAGACGGTAGTGCTGCTTGTGACCGCCACCAACGTGACGAGTCGTGATGTGACCGTTGTTATTACGGCCGCCAGTACGCTTTTTAGCTTCTACTAATGGAGCGTATGGAGCACCTTTGTGAAGATGGTCGTGAACGACTTTCTCTACAAAGCGACGTCCTGGAGACGTTGGCTTACATTTTTGAATAGGCATAGTTTTCGTCCTTATTCCGCTGCGCTTTCAGCGGCATCGCCCAAGTCAGCCATTTCAACATCTTGGCCAGCTTTCAGGGTGACGTATGCTTTTTTAACATCAGAACGACGTCCGATAGTTTTACCAAAGCGTTTAGTCTTACCTTTAGTGATCGTTGTGTTAACTTTAACAACTTGAACACCAAATAATTGCTCAACAGCTTTTTTGATTTCAAGTTTAGTTGCATCAGTCGCAACTTTAAAAACTTGAACACCAGCAGTTTCGCCTAAAACTTGTGCTTTTTCTGAGAAAACAGGTCCTTGAAGGACTTGATATAAACGTTCGTTGTTCATCCGAGTTCTACCTCAATTTTCTTAGCAGCAGCTACAGACATAACAACTTTATCGAACGCGATCAAGCTAACAGGATCAATAGCAGTAGCATCAACCACATCAACGTGTGGAATGTTACGAGCAGCTAGATACAAGTTCTCATCAACAGCATCAGTAACGATCAATGCGCGAGTCGCATTTAAGTCGTTAAGTTTTGCAAGCAATTCTTTAGTTTTTGGAGCAGCAACAGCAAACTCTTCAACTAAAACTAAGCGATCTTGACGAACAAGTTCAGCTAGGATGCATTGCATAGCACCGCGATACATTTTACGGTTTACTTTTTGAGACCAGTCTTGTGGACGAGCAGCAAAAGTTTTACCACCGCCAACCCAGATTGGGCTACGAATAGAACCAGCACGAGCGCGGCCAGTACCTTTTTGACGGAACGGCTTTTTACCACCGCCAGAAACGTCTGCGCGTGATTTCTGAGCTTTAGAACCTTGACGACCACCAGCTAAGTAAGCTGTAACAACTTGGTGTACAAGAGCTTCATTAAATTCACGACCGAACGCAACTTCTGATAATTCAACAGCAGAGCCGGAAACAGTATTTAAATTCACGTTATTTCCCCTCAGGCCTTGATCGTAGGACGAACAGTTACGTCGCCACCAGTAGCACCAGGAACCGCGCCTTTCACAACAAGAACTGAACGTTCAACGTCGATAGCAACGATTTCAAGACCCTGTGTAGTTACGCGTTCAGCACCTAAATGGCCAGCCATTTTTTTGCCTTTGAATACGCGACCAGGAGTCTGGTTTTGACCTGTAGAACCTAGAACACGGTGAGAAACCGAGTTACCGTGAGTAGCATCTTGCGTACGGAAGTTCCAACGCTTAACACCACCTTGGAAACCTTTACCTTTAGAAGTACCAGTTACGTCAACGATTTGACCAACTTGGAACAACTCAACAGTAAGCATACCACCAACTTCACGACCTTCAAGATCAGCTTCTGTAGCGCGGAATTCTTGAACTAGACGACCAGCAGCAACACCCGCTTTCGCGAAGTGACCTTTCTGAGCGTTAGTTACGCGAGATTCGCGACGTTCACCAGTAGTGATTTGAATCGCTTGATAACCATCAGTTTCAAGCGTTTTGATTTGAGTGATGCGGTTAGGATCAACCTCAATCACTGTTACAGGTACAGAAACGCCAGCATCTGTAAAGATACGCGTCATACCGCACTTGCGACCGACTAAACCAATAGCCATGTGCATAAACCTCTAAAAAAGCGGCTTAATTAACTTAGAGCGTTAATTAACCGAAAGCCTTAACCCAATGCGATCTGAACATCAACACCAGCTGCAAGATCTAACTTCATCAACGCGTCTACAGTTTTGTCTGTAGGTTGAACGATGTCGATCAAACGTTTGTAAGTGCGGATCTCGTATTGGTCACGCGCATCTTTGTTAACGTGTGGTGATGTTAAAACGTTAAAACGTTCAATGCGTGTAGGCATTGGAATTGGACCACAAACTTGTGCGCCAGTACGTTTTGCTGTTTCTACGATTTCTTGAGCTGATTGATCAATTAAACGGTGATCAAAAGACTTAAGACGGATACGAATTCTCTGGTTAGACATACCAGTTAACTCCAAGCCAAATATATAAAGAATCACTCTTGACGCATCTCACCCCACTATTTTAAGGCAAGTGTCAAGAGCAGTGAAATATCACTAAGGTCGTGATCGATGCCACGACTGTAACGATAGTTAACTACTTTCTTCGCAGTTAACACCCTTCCTATCGAAGGGTCGCTCATTATAGCTATTGTTTAATGCATAAGCAAATCCCTTTTTGCTCTTTTAGTTGTTTTTTCCATATATTTTGTTGTTCGCTTGTTTAAACACCATTTACCAAGCTGTTTTCTTTAAAACATAGTCAATTGCTTGGTTTAATATTTGATTTCCTTGAATAAATTTACTTTTTGACGATTTAATCAACGTATTCACATCTTGTACATACTGACCTGAAAAAATGGACAATTCTTCAGCATTTTCTAGAAACAACTCCAATACTTGCGGGGTAATTTCAGGATGAAACTGAAAGCCCAAAACGTTTTTACCAATCTGATACATTTGATTGCGACAGACTTCATTTTCTGCCAAATGCACCGCACCTTTAGGAATTTCAAATGTTTCACTATGCCATTGCAAGACATTAAGTTGTTCAGGCAACTCAAAACAGTCTTTAGGGACGGATTGAATCTTACGGATGGTGCTCCAACCGAGTTCTTGCTGCTGATTACGACTCACCGCTGCCCCTAAAGCATTGGCAATCAATTGCCCACCTAAGCACAAACCAATAGCGGGTTTACCTAAAGACAAGTAACGTCTTAACCAACGTTTTTCGACTTTTAACCAAGGATAATTGGCTTCATCATTAACACTCATAGTACCGCCCATAATAATGAGTAAATCCACATCATGAATATCGGGCAATGCCTCTATATCTAAAGGACGATCAACTGGTAATGCGAAGAATTCTGTTGCAGTAATTTTGGCGTTTTTTTGTTTTAAATATTCATAACAACTACCAAAACCTTCTCCCGCAATATGTTGAAAATAATGTACTTTTAACTGCGGTTTCATGCTGTTATTTCACCTATTGTTATTGCTTTAACATAGGTTTTGCAAGAATAACGCCAACTTTGCACATTTCATCCGATTTTTATAAAAAGTGTCACTTCTCTAGCAGGATCAATGACTTTCTCTTAAGCTAAGTTAGATATACAGTTTATTTTGAGCACGGACGTGAAAAAAAACCCCCAAACCCAACTCATTCATGCACCAAGAAAGGCACCTCAGTACGTTGTTACGGTTCAGCCTCCCCTCTATCGTGCATCGACCATTATATTTGACAATACTGATGCCCTATTTAATCGCCATTGGAGCGATGATTATGACTATAGCTATGGCACACATGGCACACCCACAACCTTTACTTTAGGCGATAATATTACTCAGCTTGAAGGCGGCCAATATTGTTTGTTGGCACCGAGTGGTTTATCTGCCATTCATTTAGTAAATTCCTGTTTTTTAAGTCAGGGGGATGAAGTTTGGGTAGCCGATAATATGTATGGTCCCAATTTAGAACATTTACGTGATTTAGAGCAGCGTTATGGGGTCAAGGTACAGGTCTATAATCCACTTGATGTCGAGAGCTTTCAACCCAGCAACAATACTAAATTATTATGGTTAGAAGCAGCGGGTTCTGTGACTTTAGAATTCCCTAACCTCAAAGCACTGGTTAAAAAAGCTCAAGCCCACCATATTTTAACTGCTTTAGACAATACTTGGGGCGCAGGTCTAGCCTTTAATGCTTTTGATTTTAGCGATGATCATTTAAGCGTAGATATCACCGTTCATGCCTTAACTAAATACCCAAGTGGCGGTGCTGACATTTTAATGGGTTCTGTAGTGACACGCGATCAAGCTTTACATCATCAGCTATACCGTAGCCATGCACTGCAAGGCTTGAGCGTATCTGGCGATGATGTGGCGCAGATTCAACGCAGTTTGGCGTCTATGCATGTGCGTTATCAAGCTCAAAGTCAAAGTACGTTAAGCCTATTAGACTGGCTTAAACAGCAGCCGCATTTTAGCCAAGTGTTGCATCCTGCTGATCCTGACAATATCAGCCATACCTATTGGCAAGAAATTTGCCAAGATGGAAACAGTGCCGGTTTAGTCAGTGTGGTTTTTCAAGAAAAATATAGCTTAGCAGAGGTACGTGGTTTCTGTGATGCCCTGCAACTGTTTAAGCTTGGCTTTAGTTGGGGTGGACCTGTGAGTCTGGTGATGCTCTATCACATACAACAAATGCGTAGCTTACAGCACTCACATTTACATAAAGGCATCTTGGTACGTTTTTGTATTGGCTTAGAAGACCCTGCAGATCTAATTGCTGATTTAGCACAAGCATTATCGGTATTAGAAGCTAAAATCTAGACAATTCATTACGCTTAAAACTTGAAATATGGGATATTTTTAAATATCCCATATTTTTTTTATGGTTTTATTCAGTCAAAATATTGTCAAGCCAAAACAAAAGATGTATTTTAAATACATCTTATAAAATTGTTTTAGAGTGAGTGTAAAGCATGACACCGCAACATATTGAATTGGTAAAAGCAACCGTACCTGTATTACGTGAAAACGTTGTTGCACTCACCGAATATTTTTATCAGCGTATGCTCAACAATCACCCTGAGTTAAAAAATACTTTTAACTTAGATCACCAAAGCACAGGTCGTCAGCCGCGTGCTTTAGCTGCAGCAGTGTTAGCGTATGCAGAAAACATTGAAAATCCAAGTGTATTGGCTAAAGCTTTAGAGCGTATTACAAGCAAGCATGTCAGCCTTGATATTCAGCCTGAACAATATGCCATTGTCGGTGACAATTTATTGCATTCGATTAGCGAAGTCTTAGATGTATCTATGGATTCAGATCTGATTGCAGCATGGAAAGCCGCTTATACACAGTTGGCAGAATTAATGGCTGGTATAGAACAAGCGAAATATCAGCAATTAGCAGCACAACATGGGGGTTGGGCTGGCTGGCGTGGCTTTAAGATTGCTGCAATTGAAAACAATGCACTAGGCGCTGTATTTACGATCGAGGCAGCAGATGCACAAGCAGTATTAAGCACAGCCGTAGACGCCTTAATTTCTGTACGTGTGCAAGTACCACAACACGATTTATTACAGCCGCAACAATTTAAATTAACAGCAATCAGCGATACGTCATATAGCTTTGCTGTAGCAAGTGCCAGCGATGCAAGTGAATTTTCTGTAGCCAATATTTTGTTGCAACACTATCAAGTGGGTGATGCGCTAGAAGCTTCTGCGCCAATGACCCTGTAATTGCGCCTCGCTTTGCTTTCCATTCTATTGTAGTTAAACTAGGGTTCCGGCCCTAGTTTTTTTTGCAATGCAGCTCAATAAATTTACTGACTATGCATTACGTGTGTTGATGTATGTTGCTCCACTGCGTGAAGCACCCTATACCATCGCTGAAATTGCGCAGAATCTGCATGTTTCACAGAACCACTTAATTAAAGTGGTACATTTTATGGCAAAGCAAAATTGGCTGATCACCACGCGTGGCAAAGGTGGTGGGATTCGTTTAAATCCTCAAGTCCTAGACATGGGTTTAGGTACGCTGGTACACACCCTACAAGGTGATGCCGCAATTGTAGATTGCAATAAACCTGAACCTTGTATTTTGCTGCCACGCTGCGGCTTAAAAGGTATTCTCAATCAAGCTCTCTTACAATTTTATCAAAGCTTAAATCAATATACTTTTGCCCAAGCGCTTGCCCTACCTAGTCATGCTCAACATCCATTGGCGATTGACATCTTAAATGTTTAATTCGCTTGCCTCGGCGACTTGCTTTATAATACCCCTTGGTAAATTAAGTTTGAAGTTAGGTTATGCATCAGCACCGAGGAAAATCACGTAACAGTAAAACGGCGAATGCGCCCAAGCAAAAGATTACTTATGAGAAAAAAGTAGATTCTGCAATTACTGAATATGCTGTACGCTCACTCAACTGGCTTCGTAAAGCTGAATTTTTAATGAGTGCACCAAAGCTAAATTTGTGTGTAGAAGATACGGGTTATGAAGTAGCTTTTGCAGGTCGCTCTAATGCAGGTAAATCAAGCGCAATTAATGCTTTAACCAACCAAAAACAATTGGCTCGAGCTTCAAAACGCCCGGGTCGTACCCAGATGATTAACTTTTTTAGCTTAGGTAATCCTGACCAACGTTTGGTGGATTTACCTGGTTATGGCTATGCTGCTGTACCTGAAGCGATGAAGATCGTGTGGCAAAAAGAGTTAGAAAACTACCTCATTCATCGTAAAAGTTTACAAGGCTTAGTGTTACTTATGGATATTCGTCATCCATTACAACACTTTGACGTGATGATGCTGGAATGGGCTTACTCGCGTCGCCTCTTTGTGCATGTGTTACTCACCAAATCTGACAAACTCAATCGTGGTCCAGCGTCTAAAGCCTTACAAGAAGTGAAAGCGCAATTGCGTAAAATGAAGTTAGACTTCTCGATTCAATTATTCTCTTCATTAAACAAGCAAGGTTTAGAAGAGCTCGCGAGTGTCATGGCGGGTCGTTTAAACTTTACCTTAGAACAGCAAAACAATATTGATTTGAGCCAAATTCCTGAAGCATCTGAACAAGATGAAGAATTTGTCGAAGGGGATGATGTAGATTTAGTGATAGATGAACTAGATACAGATATCGTTGATTCATCAGTACAAAAATAAGACATTTTGAGCAAAAGCCACAGCTCAGTCTGTGGCTTTTGTGTTTGGCATTTTAGTTTAAAATATAGATATAAATCACATAACTATTCAAGTTTATAAACTGGCTAACAAAAGCCAAAAATCCCGATAAAAACACTCGAGATTTAAAGATCAAGTTATTGATTTTAAACAAATAAAATTGATTATATTGTTTAAAATTTAAACACTTGAATTATGCCTGTAAAAATGATTAGACAGCCGTTTTTTTACAGTATATGTTGGCAAAAAATATCAACATCATTGCAAGTCTAATCATGTTAAAAAACATTCTGCAATTTTTGCATAACTTATTTAAGTTAGGTCAAACACGGACCCAAACGTGTGGCACCACTGTTGCCGGGGACACAGTGATTCCAGCTAAATCAGATTTTATTGATGCGGGGATTAGTTATTCAGATGATCTAATTCCGCATCTTAAACATGATCATACTGAGCTAGTTGAATTGTATGGCGCAATTAGTGCTTTTATTCAACAGCAACAATATGAATTTATTGGGCCGGGATTAGAAGAACTGAAAAGTAAATTTAACCTGCATATCATGCAAGAAAATCTACATTTTTATTGTTATTTAGAACAAATATTTCAGGATCAAGCCGATCAATTAGAGATGATTAAAGGCTATCGTAAAGAAATGAATGCGATTTCGGCTGCGGTGGTTCGCTTTATTAAAAAATGGCAAGGTCAAGCCATTGATACAGACAATATCTGTGAATTTACCCAAGAATATAATGCAGTGGGTGAAGTTTTGGCACAGCGTATTCATCAAGAGGAACATCATCTTTATACGCTGTACCAACCAAGTCCTTAAGTTTTTTCTGCTGCCTGTTTGGTGTGGTGATCCACCACCACACTAATCATCATATCACCTTGTACATTAACTACCGTGCGTACGGTATCGAGCAAACGGTCAATCGGCAGTAAAATTGCAATCGCTTCAGCAGGTAAACCAACCGACTGCAATACCATAATCATGGTGACCATTCCCGCACTTGGAATACCCGGTGCACCTAAAGAGGCAATCATCGCGGTTAAACATACAATGAGTTGTTGCCCCAAGCTTAAGTCTAAGCCCATTAAATTGGCAATAAATAAGGCAGCTGCAGCTTCGTATAAAGCAGTGCCATCCATATTTAATTGTGTCCCAATAGGAATCACAAAACCTGCAGTTTGTGGACGTACGCCTAGATTTTCTTGAGCACATTTGAGCGATAAGGGCATGGTCGCTGAACTTGAACTGGTGGCAAATGCGGTAATGAGTGCAGTTTTTGTCCCTTTAAAAAAGGTGATCGGGTTCATTTTACCAAAGACCCACAGCAATAGTGGCAGCACCACAGCACCATGAAAAATCGTTGTCCCCGTGACCACGACAGCAAATTCAGCTAAACGGCTTAATACACTTATATCTTCGGTTGCGACTAATTTTGCCAACAATGCAAAAATGCCCAGTGGTGCCAGTTTCATCACCCAGCCAATCATCATCATCATGATGTCAAAAAATTGTTGGCTTAAACTGCGTACAGCTTTAAAGCGCTCACCACCTTTGACTAAAGCTACCCCGACAAATAGCGCAAACAGCACCACCGCTAACACATTACCGTCACTAAACGCTTTAAACGGATTAATTAAAGTGTTTTGAATGAAATTGGTAATAAAAGAGCTTGGCGTTAAAGTATCAGGACTTTGATGCTGAGTCATGGCATCTTGGAACATGGCAATATCGACGCCTTTACCTACCTCAAATAAATGCGCGCACGCCAGACCTAACGCAAGTGCTAAAGTGGTGGTAGTGATACAGCACATTACAGTGATTTTCCAAACTCGTACGAATTGACCACCGGCTTGTAAATTGGAAACCCCCACCACAATCGAACTAAAAATTAACGGAATCAGCAGCATTTTAAGTAAGCCAATAAAGATGCTACTGGCGATGCCTATGCCATATAGGGAGGCAGAAAAAAAGGCGCCATTTGGGAATAGATTTAAGACATAACCAAAAATTAAACCCAAAATTGCCGCCACTAAAATCTGAGTATTTAAGCTCATAATTTAATCTATAAATTGTTGCAATTTATCAGCACTATGCCATGCAGAATTTTGAATTACGACTATTTTTTGTCAGCTAAAAAATGTGCTGCGTTTAATATGCATGATGTAGCACTTTAACTAATCAGCTTGGCATGTAATGTGCATATAAAGTGCATCCAAGCATGTATAAAGTATCTATTGCGCTATTTTGCCTATTTATGGTGCATCAATTTTAATCATGCACAGATTTAAGGCATAAATTGGGACTAAATCATGAAAAAAATCATACTTACCGCACTATTAATGAACATTATGGGACAAGCGATGGCGCATAGCCAAAGTGGTAAAAGCAACCAAGGCTGCCACAGTCATGGTCAAGACCTTGCACATTGTCACTAAATAAAAAAAGCCGCAATCTGCGGCTTTTTAGCTTATTGGGTTTCAATTTCACGTAAGCGAATCAAACCTTCTTGGGTGGTGCTACACACCAACTCACCATTTTGCCACATACGACCAAAATTTAAGCCGCGTGAACTGCTGCTCACGGTGGCATCCATGTCATACAGCATCCATTCATCGGCACGGAAAGGTTTATGGAAATACATGGCATGGTCAATACTGGCACATTGTAAACTTGGCGATAAATAGTTCAGCCCATGCGGACGTAGCGCTGTGGTCATTAAAGTAAAGTCGGAATAAAAAGCGGCGATGGCTTGATGTAAAGCGATGGAGTCGACATCTGCGGTAATTTTGTCATGAGTACGCAAATAATGCGCATAAACAGGTGCTTCCGGTTGTGGATGGAAAATATTGCCCACATCCACCGCAGGACGAATCTCGATATGCCGCTCACGCATAAAGCTGGCGCGAACATTTTCAGGCACAAATTGAATAAAACCTTGTTTAAGCTCTTGTTCTGATTTTAAGGCGTCAACAGGTGGATAATCGGGTGCTTCGGTTTGGTAGTTTAAGCCTTCTTCGGGATGGCTAAACGACACCATACACATGAAAATGGTACGACCATGTTGAATAGCGCGTACTTGACGGCTAATAAAGCTTTTGCCATCTCGAATACGATCCACATGATAAATAATCGGCGCATTTACATCACCACCAAATAAAAAGTAGGCATGTAAAGAATGAGCAGGACGATCCGTTGTATAAGATGCTGCACGTAAGGCTTGACCTAAGACCTGCCCACCAAAGACACGTTTACCCACTAAATTACGGCTCTGACCGCGAAAAATATTTTCTTCGAGTTTTTCCAAACTCAACAGCTCAACTAATTCTTGGGTTAATGCATTCATGGCCAACCTATCTCATGTAACAGCAGCAATTGTTTTGTAGCATAAACTGAATTATGGGAGAAACGCGCTTTTTCAAGCTGACTCACGGGTGCTTTTTGCGGTTTTTTTAAAATTGGCACGAATTTTACTGCCGTAGCACAGCAATCTTGGTTATATTGCGCAAACAAGCAGCGATTTTTTGTTTACAATTACTGCCATTGTGCACGAATAAAAATATTAAGGAGTCACTATGCCCAAGCGTGGATTTGGTCAAATTTACCGTCAGATGTCGAGTAAATTACTAGATTTGGTGGTTACACCACAGCTTTTAGGCGAAACACCTGCAGCACATCACACTGCTACAGGCAAACTGACCTGCTACGTCTTGCAAAACTATTCACGCAGTAATGCTTTATTGTTAGATGCCGAGACACGGCGCTTAAAACTTACACCGGCCTTAAATCCACTACACATTAAAAACCTCGAAGAAAAAACTTCAGTTATCTTTTTGCAGCATCATCCAGAAGATGTTATGCAACGCGAACAACATGCCTTTCCACCACGTTTATTACGTTTGGTTGAACTGCTACAAGCCTATCCTGAATTAGATATTGATTTGATTCCTGTAACTGTATTGTGGGGACGCGCACCAGAAAATGAAGATTCTTGGCTTAAGCTCCTGTTTACTGATAACTGGGCACCACCAAGCCGTTTAAAACAGTTGCTAAATATTGGCTTACATGGTCGAGAAACCTTTTTAGAATTTCATCCTGTAGAATCATTACGTAGTTTGATTGACTATGCCAACGCTACCTACCCCAACTTATCGCCTGTGACTTATATTGTGAATCATCTGAATAATTTTTTAGATGCACAGCGCAAAGTGGTGTTAGGGCCAGATTTATCAGATCGTCGTAATGTCATGCATGACTTAATTAAGTCAGAGGCGATTCAAGAAGCGATTCGCCGTGAAAGTACCCGTAGCAAAATCAGCTTATTTGAAGCAGAACAACGCGCGGTGGGCTATTTATCTGAGATTATTTCTGATTATTCTTATCCAACAGTACGTTTTGCCGAACAAGCCCTAACCCGACTATGGACACAGCTATATGACGGTGTAGAGGTGCATAATTTTAATACAGTACGTGAACTGGCAAAGGATTATGAAATTGTTTATACCCCATGTCACCGTAGCCATATTGA
This sequence comes from Acinetobacter sp. B51(2017), assembly GCF_003711395.1. Classification (GTDB taxonomy): domain Bacteria; phylum Pseudomonadota; class Gammaproteobacteria; order Pseudomonadales; family Moraxellaceae; genus Acinetobacter. The sequence continues at coordinate 35,570 of NZ_PJRJ01000009.1, read as the reverse complement.
CTATTTATTGCTGTCCTATGTGATTTTTAAACGCGGTTTACGTGTGCCGCATATTGCTGCAGGTGACAATTTAAACCTGCCGTTTGTAGGTCAACTGTTACGTGGTGGCGGTGCGTTCTTTATTCGACGTAGCTTTGGCGGTAATGGTTTATATACTTCTGTATTTAAAGAATATTTATATAGTATTTTATCTCGTAATGCACCACTTGAATATTTTATCGAAGGTGGACGCTCACGCACAGGACGCCTCCTACCGCCCAAAACGGGGATGCTAGCCATGACTGTACATGGACATTTACGCGGTAAAGCCAAGTCGATTGCCTTTGTACCAACCTATATTGGTTATGAACGCTTAATGGAAGGTTCGACTTATGTGGGTGAAATGCAAGGTAAGCCCAAAGAAGCGGAATCTATTAAAGGTATCTTACAAGCCTTACGCAAAATTGAACGTATCTTTGGCAAAGTGCATGTGAATTTTGGTGAACCTGTCTTTTTAGATGACATGCTCGCTAAACATGATGCTTTAGATGTCACCATTCATAAAAATGATGATCCAATTCCTGAGCAGGTGTCGGATGCCATTAATAGCTCTGCGCAAGAAATCTTAAAAAATATTAATAGCGCTGTAGTCATTAATCCTGTGTCTTTATTGGCACTGATTTTATTGGCGACAGATAAACATACCTTAGACGAAGCAGTTTGTATTAAACAGCTCGATGGCTATCGCACGCTGTTACAGCAATTACCTTATGATGCACGGATGCAAATCACGGCGTTATTGGGTCAAGAAATTATTGCCTATGGTTTAAAGCTGAAATTAATTAAACGGATTCGCCATGTATTGGGCGATATTATTGCGATTGAAGATAATCAAGCGGTGTTATTGACCTATTTCCGCAATAACATTGTGCATGCCTTGAGTCTACCCTCTCTCATTGCCGCTTTAGTTGCACATAACGGACAAATTACCCGTCATGACTTAGGTAATGTCATTCGTTTATTGTATCCATTTTTAAAAGCAGAATTATTTTTAAAATGGCAAGCACATGAACTCAAAGACGTGATTAGCGCCTATAGTGATGCCTTAGTAAATTGTGGTTTGCTTATCGCACAAGGTGAAGATTTAGTTTCACCTGCACCTAATAGCGAAGAGCACTTACAACTACAAATTTTAGCTGCGCCTGTCATGCAAAGCTTGGAGCGTTACTATATGACCTTGGCTTTAATTACCCAACGTGGTTCAGGTAATATCTCTGCCCGCCAAGTCGAAGAGTTAAGTCATTTAATCGGACAGCGTTTATCTGTGCTCTATGAATTTAATTCACCTGAATTTTTTGATAAAGCATTGTTCCAAAGCTTTTTAAAAGAATTGAGTAAACAAGGCTATATTCGCTTAGAGGGCGGTGCGATTATGTATGACAGCAAACTCACCGATGTGGCTAAATATGCCAATTTAGTCCTTGATGATGCCACCTTACAAATGCTGCAGCATATCACCACCTTTAGTGATGATGAATTACAACAAGCTTTAGATGCACTCGCTGCCGATCAAGCTGCTAAACGACGTTTATTACGTAAAGTGAAAAGCAATAAATAAACCCATCAGCCCCGTTTTACGGGGCTGCTTTCTTATATTAACCCTGAAGTAAACTGCACCAATTTTTCATAGTGCGCCGTCAGCTTTTCTATTAAGCCGATAGCTTTATCGGTTTTATCTAAAATACCGTGTACATCTGAACTGGTGTCGTTGGCTTGTTTAATAAATTTACTCAGTTTTTTAAAGCCACCTGAATCTTTAACTTGTGCAGCTTGTTCTAGATTTTTACTTTGGTCGAGTGCATTTTGTAGATCACGCAACTGATTTTTTAAGCTTTCATCTTTTACAGCATCAATCAATTCATCTAACAGATCATAGCTGTGATTAAGTTCATTTTTATGGTTAATGTTGACTGTTTGCTGATTGGTTAAATAACTATTAACGGTGATTGGCGCTTGAGGTTGCTTTAAAGCTTGCCGTAATAAATCTTGTAATGTTTGAATGTGACCATTTTTTAAAGCCACAATTTCTCGCTGTGACTCAACCTGAAACTGCATCATTCTAATTTGATTACGTAGCTCTAGAGTTTGAATGGGGTCTTGATAAAAATCTTCAACAGAGGTTTGCCCACTCATCACTAATTCATATTCATATAAAGCTTTTTCTATAATGTCTTTATCGCCATTTTCTCATTCAACAATCATGCGAACCATGTTTTCGTGCTGTTCAATTTTAACTGTGGCTTTTTGTTCTGGGTATTTGTTACGTAGCACCGTACCAAAGTAATTTAAAATAGATAAACCTGCTTGGTAATATTCAGGTGCAAAGGTAATACACTGATTAAACCTTTCTCTATTTGTAGAAATTTTATGCTTTGATTCAAATGAATGCACGTAAAAATCAGCCTGCTCCCGATCCACTCCAAAAATTAGAAAAGGAAATTCAAGAGATAAATTATCCAATAATGCCATTCGCGCTATCACATGACCTAGCCCCATAACCGTCAATTCATTATTTTCAAATGATCCTTTACTCAACATCTTTTGTTGAAGATGATTTTCCGAATCAACACTAATATTATCAGTAATGATAATAGGTAAATAATCGGGTGCATGTCTGTTAGAGAGAACCAAATCGAAATACAGAGTTTCTATTAAATTTACAAAAAGATCTAAAGTCACATTAATAAAAATATTTTCTTTACTTATATGTATGAAGGCTTTTGTATCTTGATAGACCTCCCATTGTTTTTCATTGAGATTATTTTCTAAACTTCTCCACCTAAAATTTGAATTACTTGTTTGGTATGCACTTGCCCATTCTTCTATACTGCATTGAAGTAGACTGTCCTGAATATCTTGCAAAATACTTGGATTTTTTTATTCAACTCCTCCCAAGCACCGTTGTAGCTAATCACTTCATTAATAAACATGCTTTCCCCCCTAAGCTTCTATTCTTCTTTTTGCATGAGTAATTGATAATCTCTAAAACAGTCTTCATGCTCTAACTCAAAACCCATTTGCTGCAAATAAGTGGCATAAATCCGTTTCCCAGATAAATGATCACTTTCTAATACCAATTCAGGCAAGCCTAATTGCTGCTGAAACCATTCAATAATTTTATGTAAAGGCAAAGGTTGATTATTGCTGACAATATAGGACTTTTGCAGATGTTTCACGTGAATCATATTTGCTAAAAAATGTGCTAAATCATCAATATGAATACGGTTGCTATAATGAATATGCGGATAGCTTGCAGTGTTCTGAGCAAGCTTGATCATACGCATAACTGATGTCCCATAAATCCCTGTCGGACGGATAATCACACATTCATTGGGATAAGCTGCTTGCCAATCCTTTTCCATGGCATGCAATACAGTCCCTTGCGCGTCACTCGGCTTAATCTCCGATTCATCATCAATGCGCTCACCGCTATTTTCACCATAGACCCGCGTAGAAGACACCACAATCACCCGTTGAATCGGATGTGATTTTAAAGCCCTTACAATCGGTGCAACCGAATCTAAATAGGTGTGTTGATAGCCTTCAATGCTGCTTTGTTTCGGACTCAGCAACACATAAGCCACATCAATTGGCGCAAGCTGCGTTAAATCTAAGGCATGCACATCTTGCACATAATGCGTAGCAAAAGCATCTTGTTTAGGCGATAAACTTACGCTACTGATTTGATGTTGTGTAAATAACTGTTGAGCCACTCGCTCAGATGTTTTACCGTAACCTATAAACAGAATATGCATGATGTAGCACCCACTTTAGCTAAAATTTATTTTGAGGGGACATGACTGCCATCCACCAATTGCCTGGCGTAGGTCACGCCGCAGCGGCTTTACTTGAAAAATTACATATTTTTAACAGTGACGATCTGCTGTTTCATTTGCCACGTGACTATGAAGATCGTAGCACGATCATCCCAATGAACCAATTAACTGTAGGACGCAGTTATTTATTGGAAGGCATTGTACGTGGTGTGGATTTTCCAGCGGGTAAACGTAAATCCATGGCAGTGTTGCTACAAGATGATTTTGGCAAAGTCACCTTACGTTTTTACCATGTATATAAAGCCTTAACCGATCGTGCTCAAGTCGGGAATCGTTTACGTATTTTTGGTGAAGTGCGTGTCGGGGCGCGGGGTTTAGAGTTATATCACCCTGAAATTGAGTTGGTGCAAGCACATACACCTTTACCTAAAACTCAGTTGACCGCGATTTATCCAAGCACCGAAGGCTTAACCCAAGCCAAAATTCGTGGTTTTGTCGCTAAAGCCTTAGAGTTACATGCCGATGATTTACCTGAATTACTGCCGGCCAAATTTACCAATGGCTATGATTTAAAACAGGCGCTGTATTATCTGCATCAACCGCCCAGTGATGCCAATATGCTGCAATTGGCGCAAGGCTCACACCCTGCCCTACAACGTTTAATTTTTGAAGAATTGGTGGCGCATCAACTCAGCCTACTGACTCGGCGTGCTTATATTCAGCAAATTCAAGCACCAAGTTTTAAGCCAAGTCAGAACCTTGCGAAACAACTGCTTGCTACCATGCCTTTTGAAATGACCGGTGCACAAAAACGCGTTTCTAAAGACATTGTGCAAGATTTAAAACTCAATAAACCGATGCTACGTTTAGTCCAAGGTGATGTAGGGGCAGGTAAAACCTTGGTAGCAGCTGTAGCAGCTTGTCATGCTTTAGAAGAAGGTTGGCAAGTGGCACTGATGGCACCGACTGAAATTCTTGCTGAGCAACATTATTTAAACTTTAAAGCATGGTTTGAACCCTTAGGTATGCAAGTGACATGGTTGTCGGGCAAACAAAAAGGTAAAGCGCGCCAAGCCGCTGAACAAGCGGTACAAGATGGTTCTGCCAATTTAGTGATTGGTACCCATGCGCTCTTTCAAGACAGTATTCAATTTGCCAAATTAGGTTTAGTCATTATTGATGAACAACATCGTTTTGGGGTCGATCAGCGTTTAGCACTACGCAATAAAGGCGTACAAGGTATGACGCCACATCAATTGGTGATGACTGCGACTCCTATTCCACGCACACTCGCAATGTCTGCTTATGGTGATTTAGATACCTCCATTATTGATGAACTACCGCCCGGACGAACGCCCATTCAAACTGTAGCTGTACCTTTAGAGCGCCGTAATGAAGTGTTAGATCGTATTGCCACCAACTGTATGCAGGGCAAGCAAGCCTATTGGGTCTGCACCTTGGTGGAGCAATCCGAAACCTTAGATGCACAAGCGGCTGAAGCGACATTTTTAGAGATTCAGCAGCGTTATCCTGAGCTGAAAGTCGGCTTAGTTCACGGCAAAATGAAAGCCGACGAAAAGCAAAGTGTGATGCAGCAATTTAAGGACAATCAATTGCAACTGCTGATTGCCACCACGGTGATTGAAGTCGGCGTCAACGTGCCCAATGCCTCCATTATGGTGATTGAAAATGCGGAACGTTTAGGTTTGTCACAATTGCATCAGTTACGTGGTCGGGTGGGACGTGGCGCCACGGCGAGTTTTTGTGCATTATTGTATAAACATCCGCTATCCCAAAATGGTCAAGAGCGCTTAAGAATTTTACGCGAAAGTAATGATGGTTTTGTGATTGCGGAAAAGGATTTAGAAATTCGTGGCCCAGGTGAATTATTGGGAACCAAACAAACAGGAGATTTGGGCTTTCGGGTGGCTAAACTCGAGCGTGATGATCATCTACTCAATCAGGCACATTATGTGGCACAGCAAATCCTCACCCATTATCCTGATCATGTAGATGCTTTATTACAGCGTTGGCTACCCGAAGCCCCACGTTATGCCTATGTTTAACTTTATACCAAGCTGCCAACTGTGTGAGTTAAGTCCAAGTGTCAAAGCTAACCTCTGTTTAGACTGTTGGCGCAGTTTACCCTGGTTTAAAAAAGAAGTGCTGCGCCAAGAAATGCAGATTTGGGCGGCTTGTCATTATGCTTATCCAATGGATCGCCTGATCCAGCAGTTTAAATATCAGCAACAACTGCATTATCAAACCCTACTGAGTGGCCTATTGGCTGAAGTGAAATATGTGGGTATTCAAGCAATTGTGCCAATGCCAATTTCGCTACCTAAACTCGCCGAACGCGGTTTTAATCAAAGTATTTTAATTGCCAAAACTTTAAGCCAAAAACTCAAAGTGCCCATTTGGCAGCCGGTTTTACGCCATGCCGAACACTCGCAAAAAGGCTTAACTCGCCAAGAACGCCTAACTAACATTGAACAGCAATTTTACCCCGATTCAAACACTCATAGCCGTTTTAAACGGGTGCTGATTGTGGATGATGTAGTCACCACGGGCAGTTCGATTCATGCTTTAACCGAGCAATTAAAATTACTCGGTTGTCAGCAGATTCGTGCAGCGTGTTTAGCTGTGGCTGAGGGCTAAATGCTGCTTGACCCACGGCATCACCACTTGTGTAGTTAAGGGGGCTAATTGGGTGGTTTGATCATCTAAATCTATCCTCTTCATTTCGGCAATTTCAGCGGCAATTTCAGGCGCTTGTTCTAAGCTGACATGGTAAACATAAGACACCAATTGATGATCAGGTTCATTGGCCGTTTGAGTTTCAAAACGACCAATAAATTGTTCAATTTTGGCTGCACTACCAATTTCTTCAGCAATTTCACGCAACATGGTCACTTCAGGTGCTTCATTGGGCTCTAACTTACCGCCCACTTGCATAAAGCAGGCGGTATTTTTCTTACGTACCAACAGCAATTGCTGTTTATTATTGACAATAATCGCTGCGGCAACGGTAATGATCTTCATACAGGTTTAACAAGCTCTTGCTGATCGGTGGCGCCCCATTTTGGTAAAGGCGGCGTATAACTGTCAAACTGTTTTAAAATTTGTTGGATGTCATCTGAGACAATTAAGGCATCACTAAAACGATGTTGAGTAAAACCTTTCTCGGCAGTCATATGAATAAATTTAAGTAAATCATCATAAAAACCATTCACGTTTAAAAAAGCATTGGCTTTTTGATGAATCCCCAATTGTGCCCACGTCCATTGCTCAAAGATTTCTTCCATGGTGCCAGCACCGCCCGGCATAGCAACAAAAGCATCTGATAAATCTGCCATTAAGGTTTTACGTTGATGCATGTTTTGCACCACATGCAATTCGGTTAAATTTGGATGAGCCAGCTCACGATTCACTAAAGCTTCAGGAATCACCCCAATCACCTCACCACCCGTTTGTAAAGCACTGTCGGCAACCACGCCCATTAAACCCGAACGTCCACCGCCATACACCAAGGTCTTGCCTTGCTCTGCAATACTACGCCCCACTGTTTGCGCTTGTTCCACATAAATTTGCTCTGCCCCCAAAGCAGAACCACAAAAAACAGCGATTGATTTCGTCATATTTCACCCTCTATAAAATTTTTGTCATATTTGCCGCATAAACTTCAGCCAGTTTTTGTAAAAAAACCAGCAGCATGGCTGTGCTTTCTGTATATCCTTGTCTAAAATACACCCATTGGTTTACAACACTGCGCAAAGGAAAAGAATAATGCTTGAAGCCTTTTATGCCACAGAGCGCGGTAGTTTAGAAGATGCTACGATCAATGGCGGTTTTGATTTACATCCAGACTTAGTCTGGTTAGATCTGATTGCCCCATCCCAAGAAGAACAACAATGGGTCTTAGATGCCTATGAACAGAATTTACCTACGCTTAAATCCTTAGAAGACATCTCCTCAAGTGCGCGTTTTTATCGTGATGATGACGGCATTTTGCATATTAGTACGTATTTTTTAACTAAAAACAAAAATTATCAAGTGGATGGTGAGCCAGATGATAACTCTGGCATTTTATCTACCGTACAAACGGTCGCGTTTATTTTACATAAAGATCGCTTATTTACCTTACGCGGTGAAAAATTGGTGGCCTTTCGTGCCTTTCGTGCCCGCGCCCGCCGTAATGATTACGAAATTGACTATAAAGACCCCACTTGGGTATTACTTGGCTTACTTGAAGCCAAATTGGATGAACTTGCCGACATTTTAGAAGATGTGCACAAGGATTTAGAAAAATACTCCACCGAGGTCTTAAATAACCGCCACCGTGAACAAATTCTAGATTTAGATGACATGATTACCCGTTTAGCGCAGCTTGAAGATATGCTGGGTAAAGCACAGCTATGTTTAATTGATCTACGCCGTGTGCTGACCTTTTTAGCGCGTCCTCGTGCGCTAGGCAGTCATATTTACGATGCCGATATTCGAGAACTCAGCGAAGATGTACGCTCACTCGTCGAACATGATGCCTTCTTATTCCAAAAAGTGCGTTTCTTACTGGATACTACCTCAGGATTCATTAACACCGAACAGAACGATACCATCCGTCGCTTCTCAATTTTACCGAGTATGCTCGCGCCTCCAATGTTGGTGGCGAGCGTTTATGGCATGAACACCGATGTCTTGCCGTTTGCTAAAGGCACGACGAGTTTTATTGTGGTGAGTTTAATTATTGTGGCGTTCTTTATTGGACCATTAATTTACTTTAGATGGAAAAAATGGATTTGATCACATTCCTGCCCACCTGCCTTTGTCAAACGCAGAAGTCATGCGTAATAAAAAAGCACCCGTAGGTGCTTTTTTTAGATCAAGATTAAATCATGTTCTAAATGGCAAGATTGAATGATCTTGAGCATTTTTGCAGGTACAGCCTGAAAATGTAAACCTTGCGCTTGTGGGGTTTGGCGTAACCAGCGTACCAATACAGCCAAGGCCAAAGTACTACCTTGTTCCAGTTCAGATAAATTTACCACTACAGGCAAATTTTGCTGCTGAATCAGCTTTAAGCCTTGTTGGTAATAATCTTCAGCGTTAGCAAAGTCAATTTTACCACTGACCCATAACGCTTGATTGTGCAGGCGCAACATTACTTTTTAACAACTGAGTCAGCGTTGGGTTCAAAGGTCGCAATTGCTTTATCTAAGTTATTGCCATTACGTTTGACGTTGGCTGCAAACTGATTACGGAATTGTAAACCTAAATCAATGCCTGCAACGTTAATATTACGAATTTTCCACTGGCTGCCTTTGTCGACCAATTGGAAAGCCACCGGAATTTTTTCACCTTTGTTGTTAAAATCAATGGTCACCACTGGATTTTTAACATTAGGCCCAGATTTATAAGGACGCATAGTGTAGGTTTGATTACTGTATTTTGCAAAAGCAGAACCGTAATTTTCAATTAAAGTTTCACGGAAATTCTGTTCAAACTTGGCACGTTGTGCAGCGCTACTTTGCTGCACATAAGTTCCCATTACAGTACGTACAAAAGCTTGTGAATCAATGTATGGATCCAAGTTTTGACGCACAATCGTTTTCACTAAAGCTGGGTTATTTTCTAATTTACTGCGGTCTGTTTGCAAACGCTTAATCAAGTTATCTGCAACTTGTTTGATAAATTCAGGTGGTGTTTGGCTCGGTGCAGCAAATGCAGTACCTGCGAACATGCTTGCTAAAATACTGGCTGTCAGAGTCTGTTTGATTAATGTTTTCATATCTATCTCCTATGCTTACTCTGCAACAAATGATGCCTCTGCATCTTGATTGGATGGGTTATCACTGTCGGCAGTCTTGCTACCCCCTGTAATAAATTTACTAATCAGATCTTCTAGATCCATCGTACCTTGGGTATTGATAATACTGCCACCACGCGGTAGATAATTTAAGCCACCACCCGGAATCACTTTGAGGTATTTCTCGCCCAATAAACCATTGGTTGCCACCATAATGTAAGCATCTTCATCGATACTGGTGATGGATTTCATGTTAGCAATCAGTTCATTTTGCATCTGTTTTTGTTGCTGCGAGTTGGCTTGTGTATATTCTGTACTGTAACGCAACTCTTCTAAAGCATTTTCTTGTACCACTTTGAGTTGCTCTGGGTTAAACGAGGTTAAACTGCCATCTAAATCAAAATGTACCGTGGCTAAACGCGTCATTGGATCTAAGCTAATGTCACTGACACGGCCAATCGTGACCCCACTCATGGTGACTTTGGCACGCGGTTTTAAGCCATTGACGTTATCAAATTCCGCTTGCATGCTATAGGTGTCACGTAAGTTATTGCCCATTAAACCACTGACTTTCATGGCTAAAAAGAACATTGCAATCGCAAAGATAACCACAAATAGACCAACGGCCAGTTCACTTGTACGTGATTTCATTACACACCTCCAAACATGACCGCAGTCAACACAAAATCAAAACCTAATACACATAAAGACGAATACACCACTGTACGCGTGGTGGATGTTGCAATGCCTTCCGAAGTCGGTTCACAGGCATAACCTTGATAAACTGCAATCCACGTACATAAAATGGCAAATACCAAACTTTTAATTAAAGTGCCTTGAAAAATATCTTCATAGAAACGCACGCTACTTTGCATCCCACTCCAGAAAGAACCTTCGTCCACCCCTAAAAAATCCACCCCAACTAATTTACCGCCCATAATGCCAATGGCAGCAAAAATCACCGATAACATGGGTAAGCTAACAATGCCTGCCCAAAGGCGCGGTGAAACAATGCGTTTCAAAGGATCCACGCCTATCATTTCCATGCTCGACAGTTGTTCGGTGGCTTTCATTAAACCAATTTCTGCAGTTAAGGCAGAACCTGCACGCCCTGCAAATAAAAGTGCTGCAACCACAGGCGCCAATTCACGTAATAAAGTTAAGGACACCATGGTGCCAAGCATCGCTTCAGAACCTACATTGACTAAAATAGAATAGCCTTGCAAACCTAAAACCAAACCAATAAATAAACCAGATACTGCAATAATTAATAAAGATAAAAATCCAACGCGGTACATTTGGTAGATAAACAGTTTGACCCCAAGCCAAGTGGGTATTGAGCATAAAATTTGTAGCAACATGATGCTGGCCACACCAATGCCACGCACGCGCTCAATCACGCGACGCCCTAATAAGGCAATTGCATTCATGTTTGACCCTCAGCAGTTAAATAAGGCTGATGACTAAATTGGTATTCGACAGGGCCTTCGACTGAACCCGTTAAGAATTGGCGTACGAAAGGTGAGGCGTGCGCTTTGAGTTGCTCAGGTGTCCCCTCACCTTGAACCTTGCCTTCAGCTACCACATAAATGTAATCGGCAATCGATAGTGTTTCTGCCACGTCATGCGACACAATAATAGTGGTTAAATCAAGTGCATCACGTAAAGAACGAATCAAACGTGTTAATACCCCCATTACAATGGGGTCTTGACCAGCAAAAGGTTCGTCATACATGATTAATTCTGGATCAAGTGCAATGGCACGCGCCAAAGCCACGCGACGATTCATCCCTCCCGACAATTCTGCTGGCATGAGTTGCTCTGTACCGCGTAAACCCACCGATTCAAGCTTTAACGCGACAAGTTCAGCAATTAGGTGTTCAGGTAATTTGGTATGTGCACGGATTGGAAAAGCGACATTTTCATACACTGACATATCGGTAAATAAAGCACCGCTTTGAAATAGCATCCCCATGCGCGCCCGCGCTTGGAATAATTGCTGGCGTGACATGCTGGCAATATCAGCACCATCTAGTCGCACTTGTCCCTGATCTGGGGTTAATTGCCCACCAATCAAACGAAGCAATGTCGTTTTACCTGTGCCCGACGGCCCCATAATCGCGGTAATCTGACCGCGGCGGATATTCAAACTAATATTGTCATAAATTATTCGATCCCCACGCTTGAAGCTTAAGTCTTTCACTTCAATTAAAGCTTGAGCTTGGGATACTGTATTATTCATACTGCTGCGTATTCCTGCATTTTTTCAGCAGGCATACTATAAAGGATTAGATTATTTTTGGGGCAAGAAATATAGAACGCTGCGTTGTAAAAATGTCAGCCACTAGGCAACATTTAACTTAAATAGCTATAACAAAATACCGCGATGTTGCATAACACCAATAAGCCACTCAAATACCGCATCATAAGTTCTGTTCCATCTTCACGCAAATTTGGCGAAAATTATAATACCATTTCTCATTTTTTGAAAAAAAATTGATTAAATCTACATTTCAAACCTATTGCCCATAAAAAAAGATCGATGCAAGCATCGATCTTTTTCTAGGCTAATTTAACAATTAGTCGTTAAATTTGCGGCGTGGACGGTCTTCGCCAAATGTGCGTTCGCCACGAGGTTTGTCATCAAAGCTGCGACGTGGACGGTCTTCACCAAAAGTACGCTTTGGACGATCATCACTAAATGAACGTTGTGGACGATCACCAAATGAACGTTGTGGACGGTCGCCAAAATCACGTTTTGGACGATCACCATAACCCATTTCACGTGCTGGTTTGTAGTCTACACGGTTGCCACGGTTGTCATCGTTAGAACGAGGACGATCACCGAAACCACCTTCGCGACGTGGCGCTGGACGGTCACCGAAATCACGCTTTGGACGATCATCGAAAGAACGTTGTGGACGGTCGCCAAAATCACGCTTTGGACGATCATCAAAAGAACGTTGTGGACGGTCGCCAAAATCACGCTTTGGACGGTCATCAAACGAACGTTGTGGACGATCACCAAAACCACCTTCGCGACGTGGACGATCGTTGTTGAATTCACGACGTGGACGATCTTCGCCAAATGCTGGACGCTCGCCACGAGGTTTGTCATCAAAGCTACGACGTGGACGATCATCACCGCCTTCACGACGTTTGAAGTTGCTTTCGCCTTCAAAACGACGACCACCGCCGAAACCACCACGGCCACCACGACCACCGTCACGACCACGACCACGGCCAGCGCCATCACGGCTACCGCGTGCTGGTGGTGGAGATGGCTCAAGACCTTCGATTTCAGATACGTCTAAACGTGCATCTAGGAAGTCTTCTAAAGCACGGATCTTACCGCGTTCACGGTAAGTTGCTAAAGTGATTGCTTTACCAGTACGGCCCGCACGACCTGTACGACCAATACGGTGTACATAGTCTTCGTTCTTCATTGGAAGACCAAAGTTAATTACGTGAGAGATGGTTGGTACGTCAAGACCACGTGCTGCAACGTCAGTTGCAACTAAAATCTTCGCACGGCCTTCACGGATGCTGCGTAAACGACGGTTACGTACAGTTTGTGGCATTGCACCGTGAAGTGCTACAACTGAAAGACCTGCTTCTGCCAGCTCTTCAGCAAGCATATCTGTGTCTTCTTGAGTTGAAGCGAATACAACTGCTTGATCAACATCTTCTGCATTTAACCAATGGGTAAGCAATTTTTTCTTATGCTCAAAACCATCAGTCCAATGTAGAGTTTGGGTGATGTCAGTGTTCGTAGAGTGACCCGTTTCGATCGCAATACGTTGTGGATCGTTCATCATGCGTTCAGCAAGCGTGATAATACGCGGTGCAAACGTTGCAGAGAACATTAATGTTTGTTTACGGTTAGCAGCGTATTCGCCAATTGCTTCTAAATCTTCAGAGAAGCCAAGGTCAAGCATACGGTCTGCTTCGTCGACGATTAAAGATTCAACTTTATCCAGTTTGATCTGACGACGGTTAACCAAGTCAATTAAACGGCCTGGCGTTGCAACAACAACTTGCGCGCCTTTTAATTGTTGAATTTGTTTACCAAAAGGCATACCACCCATAATTGCAGCAATACGAACACCTTTCATGTGACGTACAAATGCAATCGCGTCTTGGCTTACCTGTTGCGCTAATTCACGTGTTGGTGAAATTACTAAAATTGTAGGCTGAGTAATGGCCTTCATGCGTTCTTTAAACGGAACGAATACATCTTCAGATGCAAGTGCGTTTAAAGTTGGGAGTAAAAACGCTGCAGTTTTACCTGAACCTGTTTGGCTTGATACAAGTAGGTCTTTACCTTCTAAGGCTGCAGGAATCGATTGTTCCTGTACAGGAGTAGGTGTAGTGAAACCTAAAGCTTGAAGCGCTTGTTGTAAAGATTCATGTAAAGGAAAATCAGCAAAAGTTTTGCTCATAGAGTTTTTCACCCGAAAATTGGGTGCTCCATTAAAAATAAAGTCAGATGGACATCGGCAAAAAGCGGTACAGCAATAATCGCTGACAAATATGAGAATCAGCGGCGATCCGAGTAACGACGATGTGATAACGCACGCTTGTAGTACGGCTTAACCTGAATAGAAATCGCTTTAGCGATTGGGGCGCGAGATATCGTCCTCTCTTTGGACCGAACGCGCATACACAATGATTAGAAGAGAAATGTTCAGGTAACGAACAGAAATTAAGTGCGTTGGCGGATTATAGCAGAGTTAATTTAAATGTCATGTTATTTGATTAAAAATTAGCTAAAAATTCCCATTAATTACACAAATCACTGTTTTTTTATAATTTTTTAATTGTTATTTTTTTGTAAAAAATATAGCCCTCATCTGAGAGCTATATTTTAAATGTCTTGTGCTCGATCAAAGCATTCTATTATTTTGCAGCGTCGCCCCAAGCTGGTACTACAGCTTGCATTAACGGTTTAAGCATTTTCATAGAACAAGCAAGGACTTGGCCATTTTCCATGGATTCTGAGCCACCACGTGCATCCACTACAGTACCGCCAGCTTCTTTTACAATCAGCTCACCTGCTGCGATATCCCAAGGTTTTAAGCCAAGTTCGAAGTAACCATCGAAACGACCTGCTGCTACATAAGCTAAATCAAGTGCAGCTGACCCTGTACGGCGGAATTGTGCGCCAGCTTCTGATACATTTAATAATGCATCAAAATGGTTTTTCGCATAAGAAACTACTTCACCGTTACGTACTTTACGGAAAGCGTGACCTACAGATAAGAATGTGTTGCTTAAATTGTCTTTCACGTTTACGCGAATACGACGTTGGTTCAACATTGCACCGCGACCACGGCTTGCAGAGAATAACTCATCTTTCACAGGATCATAGATTACACCGTGTTGAGTTACACCTTTGTGTTGAACAGCAATAGAAATACAGAAATGTGGAACGCCGTTGATGAAGTTTAATGTGCCATCAAGCGGATCGATCACCCAACACCATTCAGCGTCGTGACCTTTACCTTCTTGATAACCAAATTCTTCACCCAGGAAGCTGTGGTTTTTATAGCTTTTACGTAGCGTATCAATCGCCAATTGTTCCAAATAACGGTCTACACGCGTTACAGGACCATCGATGCCTTTTTCTTCGACTTGTAGATCGAGCTTATGACGATTTTGATGCGCTTTTAAAAGCTCTTGACCAACTAATTGAGCCGCACGCGCAGCCATCACCACCATAGGTTCCATTGAACACCCTACTACAATATATTGAAGACGATAAAGAATAATGCATAAAAGCCCCGACATTTTAGCAAAGATCGGGGCTTTTGGGCAAAAAAATTAATTTTTACGATGAAACTGGCTGTTTAAGCTTTAACCAAGCCGCTTGAATGGACTTAGCAATTCCTGCGCTATCTAAGCCGGCTGCAGCCAACATTTGTGAATGGGTAGCTTGTGGCATAAAGCTATCATCTAAACCTAAGTGAATGATTGGTTTCACAATTTGAGCTTTGGCAAAGTATTCGCTAACACTACTGCCCGCTCCTGCCATCACGGCATGTTCTTCAACAGTGACAAACAAACGACTGTCTTGATTTAAGCGATCTAGCATTTTTGTATCTAATGGTTTCACAAAACGCATGTTCACTACACGTACAGCAACAGCGAGTTCTGCTGCCAATTGTTCTGCTGCTGCAATAGCAGGCACCACTCGGCTACCAAATGCAAGGATGCTAATTTGCTCATCTGAATCTGAATTAAACTCAGCGACAATTTCTGCCTGACCCATTGGAATGGCTGTCATCTGTGTGTCTATATGTACGCCTACACCATTACCACGCGGATAACGCACTGCGGCAGGACCTGGATACATATAAGCGGTGTGCAACATCTGACGACATTCGTTTTCGTCTTTAGGTGCCATAATCACCATATTCGGAATGGTACGCATGTAAGCATAATCATAAGCACCAGCATGGGTTGGGCCATCTTCACCGACCAAGCCTGCACGGTCAATCGCAAAAGTGACATCTAAGTTTTGCAAAGCAACGTCATGCACCAATTGGTCATAACCGCGTTGTAAGAAGGTTGAGTAAATGGCAACCACAGGTTTTAAGCCTTCACATGCCATACCCGCAGCTAAAGTCACCGCATGTTGTTCTGCAATGGCAACATCAAAGAAACGCTCAGGATATTGCTTAGCAAATTTCACCATGCCTGAGCCTTCACACATCGCAGGCGTAATCGCAAGTAAACGTGTATCTTGTTCGGCTTGATCAATGAGCCATTGCCCAAACACATCTGAATATTTTGGTGCAACAGCTTTTGCTGCGACGGCATTAATTTTAGTAATGGCGTGGTATTTGATTTGCTCTGCTTCAGCAGGGGCAAAACCTTTACCTTTTTTGGTGTAAATATGAATTAAACGTGGCCCTTGGCGTTTTTTTAGTGCCTGAAATACCTGTGCCAATTGCTGTACGTTATGCCCATCAAATGGACCAAAATAATCAAAACCAATCGCTTTAAATAAGTTATCAGCAGCATCGGTTGCTGCACAGTGCAGGCGTGAGTTATATGACCATTCTGGATGCGGCTGGACATAGGCCTGACCATCATCGCTAATGTTAATCGATTCACCACGCGCCCAAATGGCCGCTAAATGTTTGGCAAAACCGCCCGTACTACATGAAATCGACATATCATTGTCATTCAGCACCACCATTAAATTGGCATTGTGCGCAACAGCATCGTTCATGGCTTCAAAAGCCATGCCTGCGGTCATGGCACCATCACCAATAATTGCGACCACATCACGCTGGATGTTTTGATAACGACTCGCCAAAGCCATGCCTAAGCCAGCTGAAATAGCCGTAGATGAATGCCCCACCCCAAAGGTGTCAAATTCAGATTCTTCCCGCGCTGGGAATGCCGCTAAACCATCTTTGGCACGAATAGTAACCAGCTGCTCACGGCGACCAGTTAAGGCTTTATGCGGATAAGCTTGATGACCTACATCCCAAATTAGACGGTCATGTGGAGTGTTAAAGCTATAATGTAGTGCTACTGCAAGCTCAATCACCCCTAAGTTGGCGCCAAAATGCCCACCACTTTGTCCTGCGGCATACAAAATGTATTGACGCAACTCATCCGCCACTTGTTCGAGTTGGCTGCGGTCGAGCATACGCAGTTGCTCTGGATGATCAATCGTATCCAGCAACGGAGTTACAGGGCGATGAGTTGGAATTTCTGTATACAACATATGTGGCAAAGCCTTCTAAAGCCTGGCAAATTTTATAGCTAGGTCAAATGGGTTACTCGAACATATCGTCGAATGATAGCACCTTAAATCAGCCACATTTTTAGCGATGTCCTGTTAAAACAAATTTCTCGCGGGCATGGGTGGGTAGATTATCCTGAATAATCTCACTATTTATCAACTATTATCGTGTGCTTTATACAAAAAAGAAAATCTTCTGCATAAATTCAGCGTCGCAATTCTACTAATGTCCAAGCATTCAGCTATACTTTAGCCAATTTTTTTGTTTAAACGGGTTTCGCAGTGCCAATTCAATTTGTCGCAACGTCTCGATTACCGACCGCTTTTGGTGAATTTAAGCTGAGTGTTTTTCAAGATCCCGAAACGGGAGAAGAGCATGTGGCATTGTCTAAAGGTTTAGATCTGCCACCTGAAGGGCCAGTCTTGGTTCGCGTACATTCAGAATGTTTGACCGGTGATGCCTTTGCTTCTCTCAAATGTGATTGTGGTCCACAATTACAAGCCACGCAACGTTTGATTAACGATGCGGGTCAAGGTGTGATTTTATATTTGCGCCAAGAAGGCCGTGGTATTGGTTTAACCAATAAAATTCGTGCTTATGCTTTGCAAGACCAAGGTCATGACACAGTAGATGCCAATTTAATGCTGAACTTACCTGCCGATGCACGTACTTATGAAATGTGTAGCATCATGTTGGATCATCTTCAGGTTAAGCAAGTGAAATTAATTACCAACAATCCTTTAAAAATTGAAGCATTAACTTCGCAAGGCATTGATGTGGTGGGTCGTGTCGCGTTAACTGTGGGTTTAAATCCATTTAACGAACAATATTTAAAAACTAAACACGATCGTATGTCACATATGTATAAAAAAGACGATTTCTAAACAAAACCAAACGATTGCCAAAAGTGGGGTTTTTAAAGTTAAAAATCCCTTACTTTTATTAAGGTTTTATGTTTTGATGGTGAAGTCCCCTATTTTTTGATTGAGGCGTCCTTTATGCA
The DNA here is from genome assembly GCF_003711395.1 of Acinetobacter sp. B51(2017). GTDB lineage: Bacteria > Pseudomonadota > Gammaproteobacteria > Pseudomonadales > Moraxellaceae > Acinetobacter. The sequence goes on along the minus strand of NZ_PJRJ01000009.1, from coordinate 17,189 downwards.
GCATCCAACTTCGGCTGATATTCAACGCGTTCGCGAATTTCTCCTCGACTTACAAGCACGAATTTGTGCCGCTTTAGAGCAACAAGAACAACAAGGTGGCGGCAGCGCAACATTTGCCATTGATGATTGGCAACGTCCTGAAGGCGGTGGCGGTCGCTCGCGCGTTTTAGAAAATGGCACCGTGATTGAAAAAGGCGGTGTGATGTTCTCCCACATCAACATCTCTAAATTACCGGCTTCGGCAACTGAGCGCCATCCACAAATTGCTGGTGCTAAGGCGCAAGCGATGGGTGTGTCATTGGTGATTCATCCTAAAAACCCGAATGTGCCGACTTCACATGCCAACGTGCGTTTATTTGTGGCAGAACCGGAAGGACAAGATCCGATTTGGTGGTTTGGTGGCGGTTTTGACTTAACGCCTTTTTATCCAAATGACGAAGACGTGCTCTCTTGGCATCAAACTGCGCATGATTTATGTGCCCCATTTGGTGCAGAGATTTATTCAAAGTACAAGCAATGGTGTGATGATTATTTCTATTTAAAACATCGTGATGAACAGCGTGGCGTAGGCGGTTTATTCTTTGATGATCTAAATCAATGGGATTTCGAAACTTGCTTTAACTATATGCAAGCGGTAGGCAATGGTTATTTAGACGCGATTTTACCGATCTTCAAACGTAACCAAGATAAACCATACAGCCAAGAACAACGTGATTTCCAACTCTATCGCCGTGGCCGTTACGTCGAATACAACTTGGTTTATGACCGTGGCACTTTATTTGGCTTACAAACCGGTGGTCGGATTGAATCTATTTTAGTGAGTTTACCGCCGCTGGCAGGTTGGTCGTATCGTCCTGAATGGGCTGAAGGTTCCGCTGAAAAGCGTCTCACAGACTATTACTTAAAGCCACATGATTGGCTGCATGAGCTACAAAAATAAACCCAAAAGGCTATGTTTACATAGCCTTTTTTATACATATTTGATTACAACCTGCCACAGACTTAAACACTAAAAACCTTTAAGCTTGTGCTTCTTAATTTTTACAATAAGGGCAGCCTTATGCTTGCGTCCTTTTCCAACCATAAAGCCTTATGGTCGGTGCTTCTTGTTGCCATTTTGGCGATCTCTTTTACGATTACTTTAAATTATGAAAACTCTCTTTCCGATGGAATTTCTATCAGTGTCAGTGCTTTAGCCAGCCTGTCTTTATTGGTGCTAGCCAGCGTGTGGCTGTTTGATGTGGTGAACGATATTTGTAACCCTTAACGCTTTTACCGTATAGTTGCAGCAATTTTGTGCACACGGAATTGCTATCATGAGCAAACAATTCGCTGTCATTGGCAACCCTATCGAACAATCTCGCTCACCTGAACTGCATCATAAGTTCGCTGAAAAAACTGGTATTTGTCTTGAATACCAAAAACGTTTGGCCCCTCTAGATGGTTTTATGCCAAGCATGCAAAGTTTCTTTGCGGGCGGCGGTGTTGGCATGAACGTGACTGTGCCGTTTAAAGAGCAAGCTTTTGCTGCCTGTGAACATTTAAGTGAACGCGCCAAAATTGCTAAAGCGGTGAATACCCTATGGATGCAAAATGGCGTATTGCATGGTGATAACACCGATGGACAAGGTTTAGTTGCAGCAATTCAAGCCTTGGATTGGGATTTAAACAACAGTTCGATTTTAATTTTAGGTGCAGGCGGTGCTACCCGTGGCGTGATTTATCCATTGGTACACGCGGGTGTGAAAAAAATCGTGATTGCGAACCGTACTCTACTCCGCGCTGAACAATTGGTAGCAGATTTAAAAGATTATGTTGCTGAAGCTAAAATCACAGCCATGAGCCTAAAAGAATTAGCGGGTGATTTTGACTTCATTATTAATGCCACTTCGGCCAGTTTAAGCGGTGACGCTTTAGTTTTACCTGAAACATTACAGTTTAAATATGCCTATGAAATGGCGTATGGCAAAGCATCGAGCTTTTTAGAACAAGCTCAAGCGCGCGGTGTACCTCATAGCGATGGCTTTGGTATGTTGGTAGGTCAAGCGATTGAGTCTTTTTATATTTGGAATGGGGTACGCCCTGACTTAAAAGACTTTTTATAACTAAAACAGGCTGATCTCCTCATCATAAAAAAGAGCCAAATTTGGCTCTTTTTTTCAATCTACACCTAACATTGAAGCGTTTTATTGATTATTTTGCCCCATTTATCCCGCTCTTTTTAAATAATATCCTGACCGCACACATATCTTCACAATATTTTGCTACCTTTTTTTATGATTAAATTTAATATCTTAAGTACAGAGTAACAATACTCAGTGCGCGAATAGTCAATTATAAACTTTAAATACACTTAGACGCTTGTAGAGCAGATTGGCTTTTCTTACATTTAAGTCAGGCAGCTTTATCAATGTATTTAACGCGCAACTATGAATAATGAAATGCTCAACAACAATTTTTACAACGAGGGATTACAACTATGCCAACATATAAAGCTCCCCTACGCGATATTCGTTTTTTAATGAATGAAGTGTTTGACTATCCCAAACATTATCAAGCACTAAGCAATGGCACAGCGGCTGATCCTGAAACTGTAGATATGATTTTAGAAGGCGCTGCTGAGTTTTGCGAAAATATTTTATCGCCGTTATATCAAAGCGGTGACGAAGAAGGCTGTCATTTTCATGAGGGTGAAGTGACTACACCCAAAGGCTATAAAGAAGCTTATGATCAACTGGTACAAGGCGGCTGGCAAGGGTTGTCTTATCCTGAACAATATGGCGGTCAAAACCTACCGCAGTCATTAAATTTAATTAAATCGGAAATGATGGGTACGGCTAACTGGCCATTTCAAATGTATCCAGGGTTAAGCATTGGCTGTATGAACACCATTATGCAATATGGTACGGAACAGCAAAAAGACACTTATATGCCCAAGTTAGTGACTGGTGAATGGTCAGGCACAATGTGTTTAACTGAACCACAATGCGGTACCGATTTAGGTCAAGTCAAAACCAAAGCTGAACCATGTGAAGATGGCAGTTATCGCATTAGCGGCACCAAAATCTTTATTTCTGCCGGTGAACATGACCTAACTGAAAATATTGTGCATATTGTTTTGGCACGCTTACCCAATGCACCGCAAGGCACTAAAGGCATCTCTTTATTTATTGTGCCTAAGTTTTTAGCCAATGACGATGCTTCTATTGGTGAGCGTAACGCAGTCACCTGTGGCTCCATCGAACATAAAATGGGCATTCGTGCCTCTGCTACTGCGGTATTAAATTTCGACAATGCCACAGGTTATTTAATTGGTGAACCCAATAAAGGCTTACATGCCATGTTTACCTTTATGAACACGGCACGAATTGGTACAGCAATTCAAGGTATTGCGCATGCCGAACTGTCTTTCCAAGGCGCACTACCCTATGCCAAAGAACGTCTGTCTATGCGTGCGCTGTCGGGTAAAAAAGAACCCGATAAAGTTGCCGACCCAATTATTTACCATGCCGATGTGCGTCGTATGCTACTGACCCAAAAAGCAGTGGCTGAGGGTGGACGCGCCATGATTTATTATGCCGCGCAAATCTCCGACAAAATGCAAGATGCGCTACAACGTGGCGATCAAGCTACATTTAAAGAATATGATGATCAACTCGGTTTTTATACCCCAATTTTAAAAGGTTTCTTAACCGAGCTCGGCTATGAATCTGCCAATTTAGGCATGCAAGTCTTTGGTGGACATGGCTATATTAAAGAATGGGGCATGGAGCAGATTGTGCGCGATGCTCGGATTGCAACTTTGTATGAAGGCACGACAGGCGTTCAAGCCTTAGATTTAATTGGTCGTAAAGTGATTTTAAGTTCACGCGGTAAAGTGATTCGTGAATATACCGCAGAAATTTTAAAATTCTGTAGTAATCAGGCACGTAATAAATATATGCGCCGTTTTGCTTGGGATCTCACCAAACTCTGTGCGCAGTGGAACACCCTCACTTTACGTATTATGTTAATGGCGCGTAAAGATCGAGATGTGGTGTCATCAAGTTCGATGGATTTCTTAATGTTCTCAGGCTATGTGATGATGGCCTATTTCTGGGCGCAACAAGCTGCGATTGCTTCGGAAAAAATTGGTCTGAATCAAGGCCCTGAAAGCATTGAGTTTTATAAAGCCAAACTCAAAGTGGCTGATTTTTACTTTGAGCGTCTATTGCCACGCACCCAAGGCCATGCCGAATCTATGCTTAATCCATCGCGCAGCATGACCGCGCTCAAAGCTGAACACTTTAGTTTTGATTATTAAGTATAGATCCTATTTAAAAAGCCCAACATTTTGTTGGGCTTTTAGGTAAAAACGGCAACTTAGAGAAACTCTTCTAATACCGAATTTAAAAAGATATGGCCTTTTTCGGTACAAGACAGCACATTCAGATCGTCAACCATTAATTGACGCTCACGTAAAGAATCTAATACTGGCTGTAAAGTATTAAGTGGCAAACCTGTACGTTGTTGATAAAGCTGTGCTGCAACACCCTGATTTAAACGCAAGGCATTCATCATAAACTCAAACGGCATTTCATCTGCTTCAATGCGTTTATATTGCAGATGTTCAGCAGGCACTTTGGCTAAATAGTCTTTAGGCAAACGGGTTTTTTGGAAACGATAGACACCATCCGTTTGGGTCACTTTGCCATGTGCCCCTGCACCAATCGCTAAATAGTCGCCAAATTGCCAATAGTTGAGGTTATGTGCAGATGGCAATTCTTTGCGCCAAGCAGACACCTCATAATTAATAAAACCATTGGCCTTTAAATATTCTTCACCTTTTGCCTGAATTTCTTCTAAAACATCATCTACAGGTAAAACAGGTTGAGTACGGAAAAATACAGTATTGGGTTCAATAGTGAGTTGATACCATGAAATATGAGTTGCCCCATTTTCCACAGCCAGTTTTAAATCCAGCAATGCTTGCTCTAAATTCTGTTCAGGTAGACCATGCATCAGATCGACATTCACACGGTTAAAACCTGCTTCTTTGGCGTGTCGAATCGCTAAAATCGCATCATCATCACTATGAATACGACCTAATTTTTGCAGTTGTGCAACGTTAAAGCTTTGCACACCCAAAGATAAGCGGTTAATCCCTGCGGCTAAATAATCTTTAAAAGGATCATGTTCCACAGTACCTGGATTGGCTTCAAGGGTAATTTCACAGTCTTCTTCAAAAGCCACTAAACTCTTAAGCTGGGCAAACAGCCATGTATAACCTTGTGCCGAAATTAATGACGGTGTCCCACCACCAATAAATACACTATGAATTTTGCGCCCTTGAGCAAAATGCAATTGGGTTTTAAAGTCTGCGACTAAAGCATGCAAATATTGCTGTTCTAAATCTAAAGACAGTTTACCCTCGGGTACGGCGTGCGAATTAAAATCGCAGTATGGGCATTTGCGTACACACCACGGCATATGAATATATAAAGATAAAGGCACAGCAAGTGGATTTAATTTGGCCAAGGCACAAGCTCAAAACAACAAAGAGAATGCTGCGTATTTTAACATGACTCTAGCAAGACACTGACGAAAAGCCCGCCAGTTTTTAGTTACAGTAAAAAAAGCCAATAAAAAGAATGGAACATCTACATGAATTTATCTGCCCAACTGTTGCTGCTTATCCCTTTTGTCTTGGCCATTGGTGCAGCGATGACGCTACAAACCGCCATAAATACACAAGTGAGTCAAATTTTAGCATCATCCTTACAAGCGGCATTTTTATCGTTTAGCATTGGCACTGTACTTTTGGCGTTATTAGTGCTGTGGGCTCGGCAACCCTTGCCTCAATTAGCACAATTGTTCAACCTACCGTGGTATAGCTACTGTGCAGGCATGTTAGGGGTTTATGCAATTAGTATTAGCATCTATACTGCCCCAAAATTAGGCTTTCTGACTTTCTCAGGTTTGGTCATTTTTGGGCAACTGCTAACGTCTATGCTGTTTGATCATTTTGGCTGGTTAGGTGCCGAAAAAAATCCAATCCATTGGCAACGTTTATTGGGTGGCGTGGTCATATTTGTCGGTGTGCTGCTCACCCTACAACGCTAGATGATGAATATGGCTGTGTCACAAGTGACCTCTACAAGCTTTGAAATTAAGAAGCTCATGCATTTAATGCTGCCAATTTTAATTACGCAGTTTTCTCAAGCCGGCTTTGGCTTAATTGATACCATTATGGCGGGGCATTTATCTGCCGTTGATCTTGCTGCAATTGCTGTAGGGGTAGGTCTTTGGATTCCGATTATGCTGCTATTTAGCGGTATTATGATTGCCACCACGCCACTGGTTGCCGAAGCCAATGGTGCCAAAACCCCTGAAAAAATTGCCACTATTGTGCGTCAATCATTATGGGTAGCTTTAATTTTAGGGATTATTGCTGGCTTAATATTACAAGTCATGCCATTTTTACTGCCCGTGCTTGGTGTGCCTGCCAACTTGCTACCTAAAGCCAGTTTATTTTTACATGCCATTGGGTTTGGGATGCCTGCGGTGACCATGTATGCCGCTTTACGTGGTTATTCTGAAGCACTCGGTTTCCCACGCCCAGTCACCGCCATTAGCCTGATCGCTTTAGTGTTATTAGTGCCTCTCAATTTTATCTTTATGTATGGCTTTGGGCCTATTCCAGCGCTGGGTAGTGCTGGCTGTGGTTTTGCTACCGCGATTTTACAATGGCTGATGTTTTTTGCTTTATTGGGCTATATTCATAAAGCCAGCATTTATAAGGCGACCTCTATTTTTCATTTTGAAAAAATGGATCACTACTGGATTAAACGCATTTTAAAACTTGGGCTGCCAATTGGTTTAGCGATTTTCTTTGAAGTCAGTATTTTTAGTACCGCAGCCATTATTTTAAGTCCTTTAGGTGAAACCATTGTCGCCGCGCATCAGATTGCCATTTCTGTCACTTCGCAATTATTTATGATTCCCATGTCACTGGCGCTGGCATTGACCATTCGGGTCGGAACCTATTATGGTGAGAAAAACTTTGTCGCCATGCGTAAAGTACAAAAACTAGGGTTACTCACTGCCACCGTTTTAGCTTTAATGACCATGTTATTGATGTGGCTATTACGCGCTGAAATAGTCTCTATCTACACCACTGATTTAGCGGTAGCTGAAGTCGCCATGTATTTAATCTGGTTTGCAATTGCCTATCAAATTATGGATGCATGGCAAATTAGTGCCGCAGGTTGCTTACGTGGCATGCAAGACACTAAAGGCCCGATGTGGATCACCATGGTGGCCTACTGGATTGTGGCCTTCCCTGTCGGAATTTATTTATCACGTTTTACCAATATGGGTGCACCTGGAGTGTGGATCGGTTTAATTGTTGGTTTAACCGTGGCCTGTATTTTATTGCTGATGCGTTTATATATGAACAATAAACGCTTAAGTGCAAGTATTTAAATGACTAGCGAAGCTTAAGGCTTCGCTTTTTTTTGAGCATTTATTGCATCTTGTAAGCCTTGTGGTATTGCAGCTTGATCCGCGACTTGTTTAATTATCGCCTGCCCGACAATCACATCAGTGCCATTAAAGGTCATGGTAGGTGAACCATAAAGCTGATAGCCATCATTTAAAGCTTGGGTCACGCGTGCACAAAAATCCACATCATCTTTACCCGTTAAATAGCGATACACTTGCATGCTGTTCTCTATGTTTAAAATCTGCTTGAGTCTACCTCCTTATACAATCCTTTAACAATTTAAAGTAGGCATCAGGCGAATTGTCGCCTATGATCAAGCTCAATAGTGCAGATTTTTTCCTGAGGATTTACGCATGGCAAAACCGGCAAGTACGCCTGGTCGTCGTTTTCTGAAACTTGCAGGTATGACCGCAAGTATCGCAACAAAAACGGTCTCTCATTCGCTACGTAATTTAACCGCAGATGAAGAACAAAAAAATGCCGCACGCAGTAAAATGTTCCAAGATATTGGCGTACAGATTGCTGAAACCTTAGGGGATATGAAAGGGGCTGTCATGAAAGTGGGGCAAATTGCCTCACAATATAAAGACATTTTCCCACCCGAAGTATCTAAAGCGATTGCCAAATTGCAGCGCCAAGCGCCGCCAATGCCGTTTAAGCAAATCAAATTACAAGTCGAAAAAGAACTGGGTAAATCTTTAGATCAACTATTTCAACATTTTGACGAAACCCCTTTTGCTGCAGCCTCGATTGGTCAAGTCCATAAAGCCATCTTAAAAAATGGCGAACAAGTGGTAGTCAAAGTGCAGTATCCAGGGGTAGAAGAAGCCTGTGAAAGCGATTTAAAGCAAGTACGTTTGGCCTTACGTTTAATGGGTGTATTAAAAATTGAACGCAAACTGCAAGATCGTTTATTTAAAGAAATTCAAGATAGCTTAGACAACGAACTCAATTACGAGATTGAAGCCCAAAATCTGCAAGTGGCACGCACGTTTCATCAGCAACTTGACCCTAAAATCATCATTCCTCAAGTCTATACAGAATATTCGTCACGCCATGTTTTAACCTTAAGCCTCGAACAAGGTGACAGTATTGAAACTGCCAGTACTTGGTCACAAGCAACGCGCAATGAACTTGGTCGACGTTTATTACGTGCCATTGGCCAAGAAATTTTCTATTTAAAGCGTTTCCACTGTGACCCACATCCGGGCAACTTTGCCTTTCGTGAAGATGGCAGCGTGTTAATTTACGATTATGGCGGTGTTAAAACTTTATCAACAGAAGTGGTCGAAAACTTTAAAGCCTTAGTACATGCCGCACGCGCGCAAGACTTTGCCACCATGGAAGATTATTTAGTGCGCTTAAATTCTTTGGCAGAAACTGGCAAATTCCCCACCGATTTATATACAGCTTGGGTAGAAATTTTTACCCGTCCTTTAACCACGCATTATGATTTTGCAGCCAATAGCTCGCATCACGATGCTATGGAATTGGTGAAACCTTCACTTAAATATTGGGATTTATTTAAACCGTCTCCAGACACTTTAATGGTGAATCGTACCATCTCAGGACAATACTGGAATTTGATTAATCTTAAAGTGCATGACAACCTCAATGATGTGTTTGATGAATTAGTACCCCCGCGTGCTTAAATCATAAAACCCAAAGTTTTAAACGACTTTGGGTTTACTTTTTATACTTTTATGTTATGTTATAACATATCTAAAAGATTAGGAATACAATGATGCGTCCTGATATCCATCCTGAATATCATGAAGTTTTATTTCATGACACCAATGCCGATGTGTATTTTGTCATTGGTAGCACACTGCAAAGCACCATCACACGCGAATATGAAGGCAAGACTTATCCTTATATTAGCCTTGATATTTCGAGTGCTTCACATCCTTTTTATACTGGTGAACAACGTCAAACCAGCAATGAAGGACGTGTGGCAAGCTTTAATAAACGTTTTGCACGTTTTGGCCGCAAAAAAGCCGATTAAGACAAGTTTTTTTGCTGTGGCTGGCATGGTCTAATTTTCGGATTAGACCATTTTTTTAATCTGTCCTGAGCTAGCGCTGTACGACATAACTCATGAGTGCCAAGAGCAAAACGCCAAAAACCAGACTAGACAAAGCATAACTCATTGCAAGTAACCACTGGCCTTGTTTACAAAGTTGCAAGGTTTCTAAACCAAAGCTGGAAAACGTGGTAAAACCGCCTAAAATTCCTACCATAAAAAATAAACGCGCTTCTTGTTGCAGACTTGGATATTTTTGACTTAAACCAAAAAAAATACCTGCCAACGCACAACCGCCTATATTGATCCACCATGTTGCCCATGGAAATACACTGTCGGGTTTAGCTAAATACAGTCCCAGTGCATAACGCAAGCTAGCGCCAATTGCTCCACCACTTGCCACCAATAGCCATGTCATCATCGTCTGCTATAAAAACTAAAAAACACAGTTTAACCTTGTCTTAAAAGCAAAGCATAAGCCTGCTATATTCAGTACACATTTTTTTTAGGATACAACACTTATGACACAGGATTTACTGCAACGTTTAAGCCAAAATCAGGCTCAATTTAGCGATGTTTTGGCTTATATCGAACAACACTACACCCATACCCCAACTGCATTTCAAAATGGTAACCAAAGCAATGCTGCGGATCAAAATCAAGGCAGTGCTAAAGTATTTGCCTTTGCGCAGTTGCAACAATTAGACCAAGCACAAACTTTAAGTTTATTTGCTGAACATTATGCTGCGGTGCTGGCGCATCCTGAGGGTACAGATCATCAAAATATTCGCCAGTTTATGCAAAACGGTTGGGATGGCATTCAGTTTTCTGCTCCAGCTTTAACAGCCAAATAACGCCCAAAAAAATCCTCCCTATAGGGAGGATGTTTAGATTTAAGCTTTTATTCAACCGTCACTTGACATGACCATTGGGCTGCAGACTGCCCTTCCCAACCACGGCTATGATGTAGGGCAATAGTGTCTTCCCCTTGTGCTTTAGCGGTAAAGATAAAGGTTTTATCTGTACCACCACCGACAACAATCGGATCTGTAGGCAAAAGTGCAATATATGCACTTGTCACAGCAAACTTATCTGCACCGACAACGTTCCAACTATAACCCGTTGAAGAATTGTCATAGACTTTGACTGTAATCGTTTCACCCACTTTTAAGCGTAGATTGTCACTACACGGCGTATCTACATTATAACTATAAGTACCTTGTGGTAGTTGTGCTGGTTTTGGTGTGCTGACACAGCCCGTCATCAATGCTGTAGTCAGTACAGCAAAAGCGATCTTATACATATTTCCCCAAAAGTTTATGCATGGACTTTTTCAATCCAGTGAATTGAATTTACACGAAAAACTTCACATGCACCATCACCAATATCGGTTGCAGTTAAAGAAGATCGCCAGACTAAATCTTGATCTTTAATTTCGACCAATTCGCCTTGCAAGCGTACCAGATCGCCACGTTTTACTTGTTTAATTTGTTGAGCAATTTCTGGCGTAGCAGGCACAATATGCATATTGGATACCATTTGCATGGCTTGTTCTACTGGCACAGGTAATTGTGGCATCTGCCAATTTAAATAACGGTCATATTGATTAACCCGTATGGTACGGGCAATTTCAGGTTCGGCAAATAAGCCCCAACTTACCGCATAATCAATCGGAGAAAATTTTGCTTGAGCATCATCGCGATAAATCTTAGTCCCTAAAATCCGAAAATCACCCTGAAAAGGCTGTAAAACTGCAACCGACTGGGTCGCCAACACAGGCGGCAAACCTTTGGCAATATTGTATTCAGGCGCAGCATGCGTCATCGCAATGCCTAACATACTGGCCGCAGCCAAGGTCGTCGCAACGAACGCCATTTTCATACCATTTATCCTTGCTTTAATCCTAAACTTTAGCTTAAGTGTTTAAGCTTAAACTACAATTAAAAATCGGTAACACGGCACTGATATTTGCTGATTTTTTGTAGCTTTTTACTATATTTCTACACTAAAAATACAGATATAAATCGGCCTTAAATTGCTATTTTTTCTGTATTGCTATGCAGGTTTTTATAGTTTGCAAGGCTTAATTGCATAAGCGTAATACTTTTGTCCTGTGTCATATACTAGACATAAAAGGGTGCTATGCTAGAGCTGAGCAGAATAAAACCTTTAGGATCATGAAAACTATTTTAATTGCAAATCAAAAGGGAGGCTGTGGTAAAACAATAACAGCCATTAGTTTGGCAACGGCTCTGGCACAAAAAGGCTATAAGGTCGCGCTTGCTGATGCTGATCCACAAAAATCGTCTTTACATTGGCTTAAACAGCGCCCTGCAGAGGCAGCTTTTATTGAAAGTTTAGATTGGCGTTCTGATAAAAGTTTTGGCAAAAGCCCTAAAGGCATTGAGTATTTAATTATTGATGCACCTGGTGCTTTGTCGGGTGAAAGTGCAGAACAATTAATCGCCGAAGCCGATGCTATTATCACCCCATTGCAGCCATCTTTTTTTGATATCGACAGCACACGACGCTTTTTAAAACATATTCAAGATATTAAACGGATTCGTAAAGGCAAAGTACACATCCATTTATTGGCTAATCGCGTCAAAGCCAACAGTGCGAGTAATAAAGACATGCAGGCCTTTTTTGATAAAGTTGGGCAAAGCCCGTTGGCTTGGATTTCTGAGCGTAGTGCCTATGCACAATTGGCGCAGCAAGGACTCAATGTCTTTGATAAACCTCAAAAGATTTATTTGGCGATGCAGAATCAGTGGCAACCTGTCCTCAATGCGATTATTGATGACCCAAGCAATTGGTTTTAAATTAAAACCATTTAGACACATGCTTTAACTTGCTGCATGGGATTTTTACGTTAAGATGGTCAACGACCCATTATTCAATCAGTGACATCAGTGCATCAGTACGCGCCAACAATACAAAAAGTCTTGCTCTTTGGACTGTTTTTCTTCTTGTTGTTTTTGAGCTTTAGTGTGCTCAAATACTTTATTGTTCCGGTGTTATGGGCAGCAATCATCGCCTATATGACATGGCCATTGTATTGTCGTATTAAGGCTGCTTGTGCTGAACGTGCTACCTTAAGTGCCACCATCATGATCCTGCTCGTAGTATTGGTGGTCGGGATACCTGTGATTTTTGCGATCTTTATGATTCAGCATGAAGGTCGTAGTTTATATTACGAATTACAAAAACAAGTTTTTTCTGGGCATCTATCTGTGCCTGATGTGATTGCAAAATTACCGTTTATTGGCAAAGAAATCACACGAACATTACATGAAATTAATCAAGATCCTAACAGTATTATCCAGTCAGCCTCGCTTTGGATTCAAGGGCATCTAAATTACGGTAAAATCGTCTTAAATGAAGTCACACGTAATATCGTTAAGCTATGTTTTGCAATTTTGACCTTATTTTTCTTTTACCGTGATGGGCAAACCATTTTAACCCAAGTCAGCCGCGCCTTAGAAATGGTGATTGGACCACGCGTACATCATTATTTAGATACGATTTCTGAAACCACGCGTGCCGTGGTGTATGGTGTAGGCTTAACTGCCGTTGCACAGGCATTATTGGCTGGCATCAGCTATTTTGTCGCGGGCGTCCCTAATCCAATGCTACTGACCATTGTGACCTTTATTTTTGCCCTGATTCCATTTGGCCCACCTGTGGCCTATGGTGCGGTGTCTTTATGGTTGTTTTCACAAGGTCACACCATTGAAGCGATTGGCGTCATGGCATGGGGCGTGTGTGTGGTAAGTACTGCCGACAATGTGATTCGTCCATTGGTGATTTCAGGTGCAACCCAGATTCCATTTATTTTAATTATGTTTGGTGTACTGGGGGGGTTGGCCAGTTTTGGTATGGTTGGCTTATTTATTGGCCCAGTGATCTTGGCCGTATTATTGGCAATTTGGCGCGAATGGTTGCATGAAAGTAAGGACGTTGATGCAGGTTTAATGCCCAAAGCCACCCTTGCACATGATGTGGATGATGCACAAATCAAGTAAAACTTATACAGATTGTCACGGCTTAACATTGAGTTAAGGGTTTGAGTTTGTTTAAATGATTCTTGTTTATAATTACAAGTCTGGGAAAAACACAATGTTATCATTCTTTAAAATTGCAGCACTGAGCGCCCTCACAGCAGCCGTGACGATAGGCTGTGCCACCACCAATGACCAAGGTCAGATTGTCCCTACTGCACAAAAAACAGTGGAAATAAATGCTGTGTCAGCCCAAGGCGTGGGGCAAAAAATCGGTACTGTCACTTTCCAAGACAGCGTTGCAGGTTTAATCATTAGCACCAATTTAACTGGCTTACCTGCGGGTGAACGAGGTTTCCATATTCATGAAAATGGCTCATGTGCGCCTGCTGAAAAAGATGGCAAAATGGGCGCAGCATTGGCTGCGGGTAGCCATTTAAATAGTAATGGCGCTGCCAATCATGGCACACCGTTGTCAGGACATTTAGGCGATTTACCCGCACTGAAAGTCGCAGCTGATGGTACAGCCAATGTGCGCTTAATTGCACCACGTTTAAAAATGGCAGATATTAGTGGTCGTTCGATTATGGTACATGCAGGCGGTGACAACTATGCCGATGTTCCAAAACCTTTAGGCGGTGGTGGTGAACGTATTGCCTGTGGTGTCATCCACTAAATCTAGAAAGCAGCTTCGGCTGCTTTTTTTTTGTAGTTTTAGCCAACGCTATAACACTGTAGCACTGGACTGCCAAAAACATCACAACTGCTTTACAATTTAATCAAAACTAAATTTAAACAATGCTTAAAAATTTCATATAGTATTGTTTTTGCTATTTTTTAAGATGAATATTCAAGCCTTACGTGTGGTTGGTTTTATTGAAGGTTTATCCTTTTTATTACTGCTGTTTATTGCTATGCCGCTTAAATATATGTGGGGAAATCCTATTTTAGTTAAATATGTGGGCATGGGACATGGCATTTTAGTGATCGCTTTTTTAGCAGTTTTATTCATTGTCTGTGAACGTGAAAAATGGTCACTCAATATGTTTGTGGCAGGTTTAATTGCTGCGATTTTACCGTTTGGCACTTTTGTGTATGACCGTAAACTTAAAAAGCTGCAAGGTTAAAAAAATCCCGCAACCTGCGGGATTTTAGTTTTAATCTGCTGTATTTTTGCCTTGCATGATCTGCATAATTTTTTCTTCTAAGGCTTGATAAGACAAGACATGCATTGGCATGCGTAAAGTTGCTGTATCTGCTTGCCAATCGAGTACGCGACCAAAGGCATCTTTACGTTTGACTTTTTCCCCCACCCCTAAAGACAGCGAAAATAAATTCATAAAGCTGCGTGCGCCCACACCAACAAAAGGTTCAAAAATCAGTTTGTTATGAATTTCACTTTCTTGCTGTTCCCAGCGCTGAGTAATCGATTCATGGTGCAAATGCAGTGCCAAGCTTTTTGGATACGGCTCGACAAACACCACTTTTTCAATCCCTGCTGCCAAAATATGTTTAGCGCAGTTATGACATGGGAATGTGGTCACAAATAAAGTCGCACCTACTGTAGAAATATTGCTACGGCTACAACTGAGTAAAGCATCCATTTCGGCATGTACCACGCGACCATATTCCAAAATATTTTTAATTTTACTTTGGCGTAGGATATTTTCGATTTCGGTTTTGACTGATGCGCGGCGCTCATCTGGCATTTCGCGTTCAATTACGCCTTCAATTTTACCCAATAAATCTTGAATAATGCCCTGCTTTTCTTGGGTATTGACATCATAGCCGCGCATATAGTCACGACCATTCGGCACATCTTCGACCGCACCCGTTTCTTCATTAAAATAAGGCCAATACGTTCCGCCCCTAAATTTAGGTACATCATTGGAGCCAATGGCTAAAATGGTTTCGTCTCTTGCCACCACTGCCCCCACTTGGCGCGATAAATCTGCCGAACGCAAACTGGCGCTAAATGACATATATGCCGCAAATTCATTAAAGGTGGGTGTGATATACGGGTTTTTAAAAATCAGTTTTAAAAAGCGTAAGCAAGACTCACGTAATTGATTTTGATTATGTTCAAACTTTAAAAAGTAGTCGGCCAGATGGAACGCTTCACTGGTATGTTGACCATAAGAGTTCGACTCGCCTTCATCACGTTCAATTAAGATTTTGGCTTTGTCTTCACTCATGCCGTATCTGGTGACTAAGGCATGGGTACGTGTACTTTTGGACTCATATAATGACAACTGAAAAAAGCCATTGCCATAAATTTGGCGCAGTGCTTGAATTTCTGACTCGTGTTTTAACGAATCTACAATATATGCCACACGGCGCTGCTGAATATCTTGCTCAGGATTTTGCTGTTGCCACATTTGGCGACGCTGATAAATTTTTTTAACAATTTGCAGTGCTAAAAAGTCGGTTTGGTAATCACGGCGTAGTTGATTGCCTTTATCCATATAGTGTTGAATGCGGTCAAAGGCACTGCCATTTTGGGTATACGGATAAAATTCGGCAAGAATGTCTTTAGACACGCGAATAATTTCAACTTGGTAGTTAAATTGCTGTTCGAGCAGGTTTTGCACAATGTCGCTGAGTTGTCCAAGGCGACTACCCACCGCGCCCACAAGACCAATGACAAGCTCATGGTTGGTTATTTTGATATCTTCGAGCATAGTGCACCAGTAGAGAAAACAGCAGATTCTCTATTCTCTATACTGATGTGTTTTTTTTCAAGTTTTTAGCCATTTTAGGCAAATAATGTTTTTATTCTTTTTTGCCCAATAAAGTTTGTTGTACTTTAATGGCTTCTACAGTGACTTTATTCATTTCCGCAAGCAGTTTGATTTGTTCAGTAGATGATGCTGAATTATCTGCTTTTGAGTTAGATGTACCATAAAGCTCTTGTCCAAAGAAACGATCAGCTAGACTTTTACGTAACTCTAAACGCTCTTCGTCTTTGAATTCACGCGCGTATAAAGGAAAAGCTGCAAGTTCCGTTCCAAGCATTTTGGCTTTATAAGCCACTTGGCGATGCTTTGAAGATTCTTTAGTTAAATACCATGCAGGTGTGGTTAAGCTAAATAGCATTAAGGTTTTAAATAGGCTATCCCAACCGAGTTTGATTTCAATAAACGATGGATTACGCAGATGATTCCAATTTTGGATGGAAACAATTAAAAAACCGATTAGAAGAAATGAACCTACAGCAGCAAAAATCCATAAAGCCCATTTACGGTATTTATTGGCTATATGAATTTCTTCGTCATAAATCTCTTCGTAATATTTTTGGATGCGTTGATTACTATCTTCATCAATAATTTGACTATAAGCAGCATTTTTACTCTTTATCTCATCAAAAATATTATTAATTTCATTAGACCTCTTGCGAAAGTAAAAATCACCTCCATATAAATTTCATGAGATATCAGAAATTAAACCGTTTTTCAGATTCTGAATTCAAACGCTTGGTTGGCGTACCTCGACAAGTTTTTACTGAAATGGTAGAGGTTCTAGAAAAAGCAGAATCACTCAAGAAGAAATCAGGTCGACCTCATACTTTAGATATAGAGGATCAATTGTTATTAACTCTCAATTACTTACGCAACTATAGTACTCAACTGGAATTAGCGGCAAATTACCATATCGCTGAAAGTAATGTGAATCGAACCATTAA
>NZ_PJRJ01000099.1 GCF_003711395.1 Acinetobacter sp. B51(2017) | reverse complement strand
TTTATTTGATCAACCAACATCAACTCGCACTTCAAGCATTACATATTTCTTTAGCTTCCAATGCTCAAACAACGTGTGCTTGGGTTGACTCTACAACTCTACCTGTATGTAAAAATCAGCGTATTCAACGTCATAAATCTTTAAAACAAATTGCCACACGAGGAAAAAGTTCTATGGGTTGGTTCTATGGATGCAAATTGCATGTACTGGTGGATGCTCAGGGGCAATTTATTCGGACCCAACTCTCGAATGGTCATACTTCAGATATCAAGATTCTTCCGAAGCTCGCTCAAGGATACATCGGTAAGATCTTTGGAGATCGTGGCTACATCAGTGAGATTTTAAAAGATAAGCTAGGAGCGCAAGGTGTTGAATTGATTACGTATCATCGCAAGAACATGCGACCATTAGAACTCTCATTAGAGGATGAGC
>NZ_PJRJ01000098.1 GCF_003711395.1 Acinetobacter sp. B51(2017) | reverse complement strand
ATAACCACAGCAGAAGAACACTTTAACTGGGTCATTATTGATGCGACAGAATGTTCAATCGAACGCCCGAAAAAAAAATCAGAGTAAGTTCTACAGTGGTAAAAAGAAGAAACATACGCTAAAGGCCCAAGTGATCTATCATCCGAAGAGTAAACAAATCATAGGGCTAGATATATCGAATGGCGGTCAGCATGATATTAAACTGGCAAGAGAAACGGTTAAGAAATTTAAGCATTGTGAATATGTTGTGACCGATTTAGGGTACTACGGATTAGAGCAAGATGGCTTTAAATTATTGATGCCCATAAAGAAAAAGAAGAATTTCCCGTTATTTAGTGTTGAGAAAAAGTACAATAAACTGATTGGAAAAATACGAGTTGTGATCGAACACATCAATAGTCAATTGAAAACATTTAGAATATTAAGTGAACGCTATCGAAATAGACGGAAAAGATTCGGTTTACG
>NZ_PJRJ01000097.1 GCF_003711395.1 Acinetobacter sp. B51(2017) | reverse complement strand
TATCCATCCCTGCTCGCATATCCAGAGGTTGGGTAGAAAGCCAGATTTCATCAATGCGGATCATGTTGCCAGTGCCTTGAGTAATTCTGCTAAAGCAGATATTTCTGATACTTGCCATTTCAAGCCAATTTCTGCTTTTGAGTGGGGTAAAGTAATTTGAACCTTTAACATGTCAGTAAGAGTAGGATCTAATGGTGCAGAGCAAGATAAGGCAATAAATGCAGGTTTATTCGGTAGTGGTGAGCGATCACTCCCTGGCTTAGCATCAATTAAGCGAATCCATTTGGATACAAGATTTGTATTCAATCCATGTTGCAAAGCGACCGAAGCAATTGAAACGTCCGGTGCTTTACAAGCCTGAACGATCTGCTGTTTAAATTCAGCACTGTATGTTCTTCGTTTTTTCGCAAGAGATGCGATGGATGTCTGGTGATTTATAGTCATAAATTTTAGTCCCCACTTGTTTTTAAGTGGGGACTAAATTAAGGCTTATAGGATGAATTCATAAGGTGTGTTCAGCGGACGC
>NZ_PJRJ01000096.1 GCF_003711395.1 Acinetobacter sp. B51(2017) | reverse complement strand
CGTGATCCCAGCGGTGAACGATACCAACGAAAACGGTACGCCAGATGCGGATGAACTTGCAGCAGTTGAAGACCTTGTAGCAGAAGCAGAAGCAGCATATGCAGCAGCAGAACAAGCTCTTGCAGATGCCCTTGCAGATGATGCTGTGACCCAAGCAGAAGTTGATGACTTAACTCAAGCCCTTGCAGATGCACAACAAGCGAAAGCAGATGCACAAGCAGCGGTGGATGCAATTGTTGACGACTTCCCAACCGAAGCGGGTGACTTCCAAGACCGTGTAGATGCCTTGACTGATATCGTGATCCCAGCGGTGAACGATACCAACGAAAACGGTACGCCAGATGCGGATGAACTTGCAGCAGTTGAAGACCTTGTAGCAGAAGCAGAAGCAGCATATGCAGCAGCAGAACAAGCTCTTGCAGATGCCCTTGCAGATGATGCTGTGACCCAAGCAGAAGTTGATGACTTAACTCAAGCCCTTGCAGATGCACAACAAGCGAAAGCAGATGCACAAGCAGCGGTGGATGCAATTGTTGACGACTTCCCAACCGA
>NZ_PJRJ01000095.1 GCF_003711395.1 Acinetobacter sp. B51(2017) | reverse complement strand
GATTTCTCAGCAATTGCTTGCCTTGATTTCAACGAGTATGAACAATTTATTTCAACTCAAATATAATCTGTTAATGATTTCTCTAGCCTTCGTCAGGTCTAGATGCTGTGATAAATCACAGAGATTATCAATCTAGATCGTATTATACGAAAAGGATTTGATAATCTCTATAATCTACCCAATTGAATGGTCAACCATTATTCAATTTACTTTTAAAAACAACAGTAAAAGTAATAAGAAGTAATGGTGGAGACTAGGAGAGTCGAACTCCTGACCTCCTGCGTGCAAAGCAGGCGCTCTACCAACTAAGCTAAGTCCCCAGCTTATCAATTAAGGTCATGTTTCTGATGTCCCATGATTTGTTTTTACAAATTATGGTGGGTCTGACAAGACTTGAACTTGTGACCCCACGCTTATCAAGCGTGTGCTCTAACCAACTGAGCTACAGACCCTCAGATACATATCATGAAGAACAACTTGTTGTGGATTCTTACCGGTCGCCAATCTTTCGTTAAGGAGGTGATCCAGCCGCAGGTTCCCCTACGGCTACCTTGTTACGACTTCACCCCAGTCATCGGCCACACCGTGGTAAGCG
>NZ_PJRJ01000094.1 GCF_003711395.1 Acinetobacter sp. B51(2017) | reverse complement strand
CAAGAACGGACTGATCGCTACAAGTCGGAACTGACCGACTTAGGCTCTAGTTACACGCTTGGAAACAAGACATTAACAGAGTGCGAATTAGTCCTTGACCATGTTTGACTACATTTTAAGGAACAGTTTAGCTCGACCTTTAAAAGAATTTCCAAAGGCGGTACAGATATACATTCATTCACCTTCTAAGGATTGACTATTCACCTCATTCAGCCAACAGAGCTGCCCTTATTTTTTAAGTATTACAAGCCGAGCTTGAATGTTTTTACCAGAAAGTCCCTTGTTATGTTTATCATAATATTCTTGTTGGAGTGCTAAAGCCCAATTGTAAGTACACTTAGCACAACCAAAGTGGTTTTCAATCAAAAAACTTTGCTCGCTATTCGATTGACATACTCCCACCACTTTCGACTAGTTCCTTGCGAAACTCGTTTCTCAGGGATTCTAAAAGCAAATGCTCTTAGGCGACTTCCTTGCGGATTTCGCTTGCTTTCTGCTTCACAAGGCGACCTTTACCGCATCCACCCTCCACAGACAAAACGGTATGTCCCACCGCCAAAATGTTGCGAGAAGCGTTTATATCCGCATTCTCGCTAAAGCTACACTCTACACAGCTAAATTTCGCCTGAGTGAGCCTGTTTTCTTTTGCAACGTGACCACATGAACTACAAGTCTGAC
>NZ_PJRJ01000093.1 GCF_003711395.1 Acinetobacter sp. B51(2017) | reverse complement strand
GCAAGAACGGACTGACCGCTACAAGTCGGAACTGACCGACTTAGGCTCTAGTTACACGCTTGGAAACAAGACATTAACAGAGTGCGAATTAGTCCTTGACCATGTTTGACTACATTTTAAGGAACAGATAGCAGCTGTTATTGGCATGACCATCCAAAGCTTGGCAGTTAATTGTAGATTTACATATTAACTGACATGATTGCCTGACAACGCCGTGTGACACGGCGTTGAAGTGCTTATAGGGATTGAATAACTAATGTATTACTTAGGCTAATTTACGATCAGTACATTCAGCCAAGCAATCACTGTGTTTAATCAGCTAGACACATTAACGATACACCATTCCGCCATCAATCATCACCGACTGACCTGTCATATAGTCGGCATCATCACTGGCTAAGAATGCGACAAAGCCTGCCACATCTGCTGGGGTTTCAGCACGGCCCAAGGCAATACCCGCGACGTATTTTTCATAGGTCGCGCCAATCGCAGCACCCGTAATTTCTGCAAAGCGTTGATCAATCTCCACCCACATATCTGTACCTACAACACCAGGACAATAGGCATTGATCCTAGCCAAAATAATGGACAGCACGTCCCTCTAAAGATAACGTAACTTTAATCTTTGGAGATTCAAGAAATGGCTAAACGTTTTAGTCCTGAATTTAAACAGCAAGCGATTGATTATGCACTTTCAAACTCCCACGAACCTATAGCTGCAATCGCCCAGAAATTAGGTGTGGGTTATTCAACTTTAGACAAATGGATTCGTGAAGCCAATC
>NZ_PJRJ01000092.1 GCF_003711395.1 Acinetobacter sp. B51(2017) | reverse complement strand
GGTAGTGTCCAAATCTAACGTGTTATCCATCTATCTTTCATATCCTGATTATATTTCAATAAAAATAGATGCAAGACAGCTTCGTGATTTTCTTTCTTCTTAGAAAAGCTTAATGTCTTTCGAGTAAAACGACCTAGGCGATTTCTGAGTGTGGCATTGAACCGTTCAACGTGGTTCGTTAGACCTGTATGCTTGCCTACGCAGCGGTGTGTATCCGGATCAAAGACTGTAGCGTAACTTGACCAGTAGTCACTACATGTGGCCAAGCTGAAATAGGCTGTTGGGATACGGCAACGCAAATCTGTACATGTTTCATCGTTACGCTCACCACACACATAGGCAACCACTTGACGTGTTCGACGACACAGTGCAATCCATGTCCAAACCTTGTGGCGACGTGCTTTTACAAAGCTCCATAGTTCATCAAGTTCTAAAACATCTGTCGGGTCAGCATCGAGTAACTCATCATGGAGTTTCTGATGATTTACTTTTTTTTATCCAACCAGTTAGTGTTTCAGGTGCCACACCAAATAAGCGTTGCATGCCTCGCAAGCTACCTCTTTCAAGATAAGTGTCCATAATTAATTGTTTTTGCTCTTCTGTATATTTCACTTTTGGTTTAAGCACACTGCAGCGACCACAGTCTTTACATCGAAACTGGGCATTGCCACTTTTATTGTGACCATTTTTAAAGATATTCGGCGATTGGCAACGTGTACAAAGATAAGTAGTGGTTTCGATGATCATATTGGATATTTTTTACTTGTTTTAGTGATAATTTATTCTACAAAAACACGTTAGATTTTGACACTACC
>NZ_PJRJ01000091.1 GCF_003711395.1 Acinetobacter sp. B51(2017) | reverse complement strand
GGCACTGTTGCAAAGTTAGCGATGAGGCAGCCTTTTGTCTTATTCAAAGGCCTTACATTTCAAAAACTCTGCTTACCAGGCGCATTTCGCCCAGGGGATCACCATAATAAAATGCTGAGGCCTGGCCTTTGCGTAGTGCACGCATCACCTCAATACCTTTGATGGTGGCGTAAGCCGTCTTCATGGATTTAAATCCCAGCGTGGCGTTGATTATCCGTTTCAGTTTGCCATGATCGCATTCAATCACGTTGTTCCGGTACTTAATCTGTCGGTGTTCAACGTCAGACGGGCACCGGCCTTCGCGTTTGAGCAGAGCAAGCGCGCGACCATAGGCGGGCGCTTTATCCGTGTTGATGAATCGTGGGATCTGCCACTTCTTCACGTTGTTGAGGATTTTACCCAGAAACCGGTATGCAGCTTTGCTGTTACGACGGGAGGAGAGATAAAAATCGACAGTGCGGCCCCGGCTGTCGACGGCCCGGTACAGATACGCCCAGCGGCCATTGACCTTCACGTAGGTTTCATCCATGTGCCACGGGCAAAGATCGGAAGGGTTACGCCAGTACCAGCGCAGCCGTTTTTCCATTTCAGGCGCATAACGCTGAACCCAGCGGTAAATCGTGGAGTGATCGACATTCACTCCGCGTTCAGCCAGCATCTCCTGCAGCTCACGGTAACTGATGCCGTATTTGCAGTACCAGCGTACGGCCCACAGAATGATGTCACGCTGAAAATGCCGGCCTTTGAATGGGTTCATGTGCAGCTCCATCAGCAAAAGGGGATGATAAGTTTATCACCACCGACTATTTGCAACAGTGCC
>NZ_PJRJ01000090.1 GCF_003711395.1 Acinetobacter sp. B51(2017) | reverse complement strand
ACATATTGGCTACTTTTAAGTCCTCAACTACGATCATTGCGTGGTTTTTGCTGAGAGTTGTCGTGACTTTGTGCAAGTAGTCATGCCGAATATTGGCAATATGATGATGTAGCTTGTTAATTTTTAGATTAAGTTTTTTCCAATTTTCACTGAATTTGGTTTTTTTCTTCAATTTGCGTTGAAGCCTAGCTATTTTTACTTGATTGGCTTTAAAACTATTGATCGGGTCAAATACCTGACCATCTGATGTTGTAATCAATTTCTTGATGCCAAGATCAACCCCAATGGCTGATTTTGATGGGTGAAGTGGCTGTTCGATTTCACAATTAATACAAAATGACACGTACCAAAGTCCACAAATTTTCTTAATGGTGATACTTGTAATTTTGCCAACAATTTCTTGTGATTTTTTAAACTTAATCCAACCTGTTTTTTTAGGCAGGGAAACACGATCTCCAATTACCTCACAGTCATTAAATGGCAGTCTAAAGGATTGCTCACCATCTGATTTTTTCTTAAATCGTGGCATAAGTGGTCTGAGTTGAACCTCACCACCATCAGGCAATTTAAAGAATTTTGGTTTCTTCGCTTTAAAAGGTTTTTGCTTTAGCTTGGCTTGCTCTTTCGGATTAAAAAACTTATCCCACGCCTTAGCTAAATCTTTAATTTTTTGCTGTAGGCAAGCTGAATATGTTTGACCAAGAAAAGAAAATTCAGGTGTTTTTTTAAGAGGGAGTAATTTTTTTTCAATGGTTTCGTAGCGGATACGTTCATTTTTAGCGAACATTTCAAACGATTTAGCAAGAACTTGATTCCACACAAAACGAGCAGAACCTATTGCTTGATTAAGCAATATTTCCTGTTCTTTATTAGGCAAAAGCC
>NZ_PJRJ01000008.1 GCF_003711395.1 Acinetobacter sp. B51(2017) | reverse complement strand
CATAAAAAAACCAGCGCTAGGCTGGGAATTTTATTGCACCATTCTTTAAGTTAAGAATGGTGCCCGAGGCCAGACTCGAACTGGCACGCTTTGTGGGCGGGGGATTTTAAATCCCCTGTGTCTACCGATTTCACCACTCGGGCTTTTAGTTCAATTGTTTGCTAAAGACTTAAAAAGTTTTTAACGCACCATTTTAACGAACTAATTAAAATGGTGCCCGAGGCCAGACTCGAACTGGCACGCTTTGTGGGCGGGGGATTTTAAATCCCCTGTGTCTACCGATTTCACCACTCGGGCATGAGCGCAATAATAAAGAACTAATTTTTATATGGCAAGCATTGTTTTGATTATTTGCTATATTTTTAAGCAAATCATGTGTTTGTGTTTAATAAAAATACAAATCTGCCTTACATTAAGCTATCTAAGTATTTTTCGATATCGGTATGTTTTACCTTTTTGCAAAATTCATGCTCGTATTTATAGAGCTGTAAATGCAGGGTGAGATAATATTGCAGTTGAATACTTTGTAATTTAGCTTCTTTACTGCCTTTTTTCATCAAGCGATAACGCCATTTGGCCCAAATTGTTTGCTTATAGCTCCAAAAGCTAGCACGACGAATTTGTTGTAGAGCATAGTAGTCTTGTGCTGTGCTTTCTTCACGGAAAAGATTTTCTTTATAAAAGCGAATAAAACCAAAACTAATTGCAAAAAACAGCAATACGCCTTGTAAAAACACACTATTTAAATAAGCAATATTGAGCGCTTGTAAAATAATTACCGCAGCCAATTTAATCGGAGCGTGTTTTTGCTGTTGGTAAAAAGAATGTGAGCTATGTTTGGCTTGTTTTAAAATCAAGGGTACATACAGCATAAATAGCAACATCAAAGTTAAACTGGCAAAATGCACAGCTTGATCGGCATTACCTAAATGACTAATTAAATCTTTTAAAATAAAATGGCTCGGAATAAAGATCATTGCTGCCAAGAGCCAAGGCAAGAGTTCTTTTAACTCGTCGAGCATGCCTTTTGTTTTAAGTGCGCTATAAAATAAAATATTACCACGCAGCGCTTTTGGATGTTTAGCTTCTAGCTCTTGTAAATATTGCGAGATTTTTTGATCAGACCGCATAGTGTCCAACTGAAACGAGAAAAATAATGTTTTAATATAATCGATTTATAAATTTTAGGCATAAAAAAACCAGCGCTAGGCTGGGAATTTTATTGCACCATTCTTTAAGTTAAGAATGGTGCCCGAGGCCAGACTCGAACTGGCACGCTTTGTGGGCGGGGGATTTTAAATCCCCTGTGTCTACCGATTTCACCACTCGGGCTTTAACAAGATTGGAGGCGGAGGTCGGAATCGAACCGGCGTACACGGAGTTGCAGTCCGCTGCATGACCACTCTGCCACCCCGCCACGTCTTGTTGATGCGTATATTAGCAGGGTCAGAAAAAAACGCAATAGGGTATATGACTCAAACGCTTATAAAATATACATATAGTGAAAAAAAAGCTAAAATATCATGTATTATGTGCGAAATTGATTCATATCAACACTTGGGAGAAGTGCCGTGGCATTAGTTTTAGATGGTCGTGCATTGGCAAAGCAAATTGAAGCTGACTTATTAACTCGCGTAGAAGCGTTAAAAGCAAAGTCAGGTCGTACTCCAATCCTTGCGACTATTTTGGTCGGTGACGATGGTGCATCTGCAACTTATGTACGTATGAAAGGGAATGCTTGCCGCCGTGTCGGTATGGATTCATTAAAAGTTGAATTGCCAAAAGAAACGACGACTGAACAATTATTGGCTGAAATTGCAAAATTAAATGCCAATCCTGATGTTCACGGTATTTTGTTACAGCATCCAGTGCCTGCACAAATTGATGAACGTGCATGTTTTGATGCCATTGCACTTGAAAAAGATGTCGATGGTGTAACTTGTCTTGGCTACGGTCGTATGGCGATGGGTGAAGCAGCGTATGGTTCTGCAACACCTGCAGGCATCATGACTATTCTTAAAGAAAACAACATCGAAATCGCAGGTAAACATGCGGTTGTTGTGGGTCGTTCTGCAATTTTGGGTAAACCAATGGCAGCAATGCTGCTTGAAGCCAATGCAACCGTTACGATTTGCCACTCACGTACCCAAGACCTTGCAAGCTTTGTTAAACAAGCCGATATCATTGTGGGTGCAGTAGGTAAAGCAGAATTAATCCAAAAAGATTGGATTAAACCAAGCGCAGTTGTGGTAGATGCTGGCTTCCATCCGCGTGATGGCGGTGGTGTAGGTGATATTCAACTGGTGGGTATTGAAGACATCGCTTCTGCGTATACCCCGGTTCCAGGTGGTGTAGGCCCAATGACCATTACCACGTTAATTCGTCAGACTGTTGAAGCGGCTGAAAAAGCTTTAGGTTAATTCAATCCTCCCTAATCCTCCTTTTTTAAAGAAGGGAATGTCTAAATTTTCCCTCTTTTTAAAGAGGGGGTAGGGGAGATTATAAGACTTTTTGCTCACTCTCTTGCGCTTCGATTTAAATGCAGTGCTTTAAATCTCGCTTAGGAGAGGGAGTTCTCATTTGAATTTAATCTCTGTTGTTCACATCAAATTTTACCTATACGAAAAATAAAAAACCCATGAGCTGCACTTTTCAATTTCCCCAAGCCCCTGAACATTTACTAAAAGCCTTACATGATGTGATTCCATATTGTGAACTCCATGCGCAGCAATTGCCTGATACCCCAATTTCTCTGTGGTTAATTCCGCCAGTCTTTCCAACCGATACGCTGGATGATGAAGTCATTCGTCGTATTTGGAATGATACGCCATATTGGATTTTCTGCTGGGCATCAGGTTTAGCTATGGCACAATGGTTATTGGCAGAGCCACAGCATGTTAAAGATAAAGTGGTGTTAGATTTTGGTGCGGGTTCAGGTGTAGTGGCGATTGCAGCGAAAATGGCAGGGGCAAAACGTGTCATTTGCTGTGATATCGATCAAGTGAGTCTAGATGCGTGCCGTGCCAATGCTGAATTGAATCATGTTGAGCTTGAATATCTCGATGATTTATATAAAGCCCAGCAAGTCGATATTTTATTGGCCGCAGATGTGCTGTATGACCAATGTAATCGTTTCTTTTTAGATGAATTTTTAAAATTTGCACCCGAGGTTTGGGTAGCAGATAGTCGAGTCAAAAACTTTAGTCATCCGAAGTATGAAAAGCTGGATGAGCGAAGTGCGACAACATGGCCAGATTTGGATGAATCGCCTGAATTTCGCAATGTCAGCTTTTATAAGACGCTGTAATAGCGTCTTAAAGCGCTGTTATCGTTTTTATAGGCTACATGTATAGCGTATCACTTGTAAGGTACTTGGGCGTGCTTCTAGAGCTTGTAGAGTGGCGTAATTTTGCTGGCTATGTAGGTCTTGGGTATTGCTGAATGCAAATTGGGCTCGTGTATTGCCAATTTGGTGTCCAAACTGATCTGTATCCTGCTTAGGATTGGCAATCTCATGCATACTCAGCACTTTAATTTGGTAATTATTATTGTGGCCAAGCACTTTTTGGCAAGCTGCATGTAGCTTTTGCTGATCTAAGGGCTGATTTTGGCGACTTGCTAAAGTGTAGGCTAAAGTTGCACTATTATCGCTTTGTGCTTCAATACTATAGCCTGTGATGCCGTTATAGCTACGTGGAGTGGTTTGACAAGCGGTGAGCAAAATGAGCGCAGATAATGCAGCGAATTTATAGATATTGTGCATAAAGTCTTCCATTTATTGTGGATTATAGGCTGTTGCATCATAAAGAAAAAGCGCTCGATTTGGGCGGTTTTTTACATCTGTTACACAACAAGAGTTTAACTGTCGGTAGTCATCGAATGTTTCTGAGTATCTTTTATAAAGAATATACATGATTAATGAAATCCTTATCATCCAACTAACATATTTCATGCCCAGCTTTTTTAAAGCTTAATGCCAGCAGTTCTGCTGTACCTGCAAATAAGTTGTTGGCAAGCGTATAAGGAAGTACCACGCCTACTATTGACTAAGGCATTAATCACGGCATAACCAGAGATCATGAACCTACCGATACACAGTATAAAGGCAGTGGTTGGGCTGCTAATAACTTAACTATATCATTGTCTTGTGGAAAAAATGCCGGGCAAAATGCAGCGTAACAGCTACATAAATATACTATTCGATTAAGTGACCTGCCGATTCCACAATAAGTGACTTTCCCCGTGTGTGGCGCTGGGGTTTAACGTATGAATTCTTCTCGAATCATTGAGATTAATGATCCATGACCCTCAGCATGGCTATGAACAATTAATATTATTGTGGCTCTGTTATAAATGGTTTTTTGAATGAGACATGAGGGATAAATGCGCTGAGTACGCAAATTATTGATAATAAAACCATTAAAGTTGAATAAGATTTAAGAATTTATTGGGATGTTAAATAATTTGGTATTGTTTTAGGGTGTAGATTCCCTCATCAGTGACAGTTTTTGTATTGTGTTGGTGCATAAAAAAAGGCCGCTTAAAGCGACCTTTTTTTGTCAATCCACGATTAAGCAGATTTAACAGCAGCGATTAATTCTGCTTGACGTTTTTTCAACGCTTCTGGCATACGATCGCCTAATTTTTCGAACAATTCAGTGTGGCTTTCAAGTTCTTTGATCCATTGATCTTTGTCTTGAGAAGTCACAAGGTCAAATTGCTCTTTAGTAAAGTCAGAACCTGTCCAGTTTAACTGTTCGTAAGTTGGAACTAAACCAATTGGTGTTTCAACTGCAGTTGCACGGCCTTCACAACGGTCAATGATCCATTCAAGAACACGCATGTTTTGACCGAAACCAGGCCATACGAAGTTGCCTTCAGCATCACGACGGAACCAGTTCACGTTGTAGATACCAGGAAGTTTGTTGCCAGCAGCAGCAGCTTTCGCACCAACTTGCTCGCCCATTTCTAACCAGTGCGTGAAGTAATCCGCCATGTTGTAACCAGCGAATGGAAGCATCGCGAACGGGTCACGACGTACCACACCTTGTTGGCCAACAGCAGCAGCAGTGGTTTCAGAGCCCATTGTCGCAGCTTTATAAACACCATCCACCCAGTCAAATGCTTCTGAAATTAGAGGCACAGTGTCCGCACGACGACCACCGAAGATGAACGCAGAAATTGGAACACCTGCTGGATTTTCCCAGTCAGCATCGATAGAAGGACATTGACCTGCTGAAACTGTGAAGCGGGCATTTGGATGAGCTGCTTTTTCTTCGCCAGTGTGTGGTTGACCTTTCCAGTTGGTTAGGTTTGCAGGTGCTTCTTTAGTTAGACCTTCCCACCATACTTCACCGTTGTCAGTTACAGCAACGTTGGTATAAATCACGTCTTTGTGAAGCGTTGCCATACAGTTTGGATTGGTCTTGGTATTTGTACCAGGTGCTACACCGAAGAAACCAGCTTCTGGGTTGATTGCGTATAGACGACCATCTTCACCTGGTTTGATCCAAGCAATATCGTCACCTACAGTTTCAATCTTCCAACCTTCATAGCCTGCTGGTGGAATCAACATTGCGAAGTTTGTTTTACCACATGCAGATGGGAATGCCGCTGCGATGTAGTGTTTTTCGCCTTGTGGGTTTGTCACGCCAAGGATCAGCATGTGTTCAGCTAACCAACCTTGTTGACGACCCATGTAAGATGCAATACGTAAAGCTAGGCATTTTTTACCAAGCAATGCGTTACCGCCGTAACCAGAACCAAATGACCAGATTTCACGCGTTTCTGGGTAATGAACGATCCATTTGTCTGGGTTACATGGCCAAGCCACGTCTTTTTGACCTTCTTCTAAAGGTGCGCCAACAGTATGTACGCAAGGCACGTATTCACCGTCAGTACCTAAAACGTCATAAACTGCTTTACCCATACGTGCCATTTTAGACATGCTAACAGCAACGTAAGGAGAGTCAGTGAGTTCGATACCAATGTGGGCAATATGAGAACCTAAAGGACCCATAGAGAAAGGTACTACATATAAAGTACGACCTTTCATACAACCGTCAAACAAACCGTTCAGACGCGCACGCATTTCAGCAGGTGCTTCCCAGTTGTTGGTTGCGCCAGCGTCTTCTTTGTTTTCTGAACAAATATAAGTACGACCTTCAACACGAGCAACGTCAGAAGGATCAGAATTCGCAAGGTAAGAACCTGGATGAGTTTCTTGGTTAAGCGCTTGCATTGTGCCGTTAGCGATCATCAAGTCGATATAACGTTGATATTCTTCTGGGCTACCGTCACACCATTCGATTTTTGCAGGTTTGGTTAATTGTGCAATTTCTTCAACCCATGCAATAAGCTTAGGGTGACGAACGAATGCTGGTGCGTTCACTTGGGTCATGGTGAGGCCTATCTCAAATATGTACAAAGTGTACAAAAAGTACAGCTCAAATCTGTGGGAGCACAGAAATTGAACTCAATATGAAAAAAAGTGGCGCTATTAAAGCATAAAATTGCGAAAAAAATAAGACTAAAGCATGATGTTCATTTTTTTGGCTTTAGATTAGATGTTATTTAAAAAATCTATATTAAACAATATGTTACATTAATAAAATCCAAGTTTTTAAAGAATTTATCAGGTTTATGTTGAATATTTATTTTTATTATCTTTTTATTAAACAATAACTTATGATCATTTTTTAAATAAATTTTATGATTGATTAAATAAATGATGCTGATTTGAATTTTACATAAAAGCTGTTTTCTTTATGGTTAAAGTGCTCAAAATGAACACGCTGCAAAAAGGAAAATGGTATGGGGCAAGCATTAATTCCATTATCGATCATCTATAACCAAAAGTCTGGTTTTCATGCAAATCATCAAGAAAGCGTTTATGAAAAAATCATGACGCTGTGGAGCGAGGCAGGTTTTAGCATTCAAAGTTTTGAAATGGGTGAGCATGCACATTTTCAACAGATGATGCAGCATGTATTACAGCGCCATCAGCAACAACCACAAGGCGTGGTCGTGGCAGCAGGCGGAGATGGAACTTTAAATGCTGTCGCAGCTTATCTTATGCATAGCCCAATAAAAATGGGGATTTTACCCTTGGGCACCTTTAATTATGTAGCACGCGTGTTAGGCATTCCTTTGGACTTAACTGAAGCTGCGCAAGTGATTGTTGCGGGGCATACTACTTCGGTGCATGTTGCGCGTTTAAATCAATATATTTATTTAAATAATGCCAGCTTAGGACTATATCCACTTTTTATTGAAAAGCGTGAACGTTATAACGGCTATTGGGGGCGTTTAACCATCAATGCCTACACTTCGGGTTTAGATGTTTTAATTCGTGATCGTAAAGAACTAAAGCTTGAGGTGGATGTAGATGGTCAACGTTATCCAGTAAAAACGCCGTTAGTGTTTTTTGGTAATAATCAATTACAGTTACAAGAGCTCAATCTCAAGATTGCCAAAGATGCCGCACAAGGCAAAGTTGCAGGTGTTGTCGTCGCCAAAAGCGATAAAAAGACCTTATTTAAATTGCTGTGGCAGTTGATCCGTGGTCAATTAGAACGTACGCCCGAGATCTATAGTTTTGCTGCTGATCAAGTGGTCATCCATAGTAAAGCCAAAAAATTGAGCCTTGCCATTGATGGTGAATTAGTTCAAGTGAACCCCCCGTTAAAGATTTGGGTGGATCACGCTGCATTAAAGGTGGTGGTGCCTGATGTTACTGCATCTTTCTGATTTGCACTTTGGTACAGAAAAACCGAGTTGCTTGGCTGCAATTCGAAAGTTTTGTCTAGAGTATCCCATAGAAGCTGTGGTGGTGAGTGGTGATTTGACCCAGCGTGCGCGTTTAAGTCAGTTTTATGCCTGTAAACAGTTTTTAGACAGTTTAAAGCTGCCGTATTTAGTGGTGCCAGGCAATCATGACATTCCGCTTTACGCGCTGTGGCAACGTGCGGTCAAACCTTTTTATACTTATCAATTATTTTTTGGCAGTCTAGAAAGTAGTTTAGAAACCGAGCATTTTTATATTTTAGGTTTAAATAGTATTCGTAGGCGTTACCACACTAAAGGGCATATTTCGGTGGAGCAAATTCAACGTATTGATGCCAAACTTAAAGCAGCACCAGCACATAAATATAAAGTGCTGCTTGCGCATCAGCCATTTTATACGCCGCCACATCATCGCCATGGTGTAAAAGATTGTCCCATTTTAGGCAAAATCGCATTAGAGGCTTGGAGTCAAAACGGTTTAAATGCGTTGTTGCATGGTCATCTACATCAAAGTAGTGTGCATGATCTGAATCAGATTTATCATCTACGTGCCCAGCATCCTGTGCTTGCTATCCAAGCGGGAACCGCAACCTCTTATCGCTTGCATCAAGGTTTGCCTAATAGTTTGAATACCTTATGCGCCAATGGCACTGTGCAGCATTATTATTTTGATGCACTGCGGCAGTGTTTTGTGCAAGGTGTTGCAAATGTTGATGATTAAACAAAATTATGTCTAATGATTAAAAAATAATCAAAAAAATGCATTTTTTTTAATTTTTGCCCTTGAAGCGTTTTTTTCCATCCCCACAACTGAGTCATAGATTTTAATGGCGTTGACTGAAGGAATAAAAAAGTCGAAGTTGACGTCTTTTACTTTAAGACTTATTTGATGGAGTTTTCTATGAGCAACATTCGTCCATTACATGACCGCGTAGTTATCCGTCGTGTTGAAGAAGAAACAAAAACAGCTGGTGGTATTTTACTTCCAGGTTCTGCGGCGGAAAAACCAGCACAAGGCGAAATCATCGCTGTAGGTAATGGTCAAATTACTGACAATGGTGTACGTGCTTTAGATGTTAAAGTGGGCGACAAAGTATTGTTCGGTACTTATGCAGGTACAACTGTAAAAGTTGACGGCGAAGAGCTTTTAATCATGAAAGAATCTGACATCTTAGCGGTTCTTGAAGCTTAATTTGTCCTTTTAATTCAATTTAATAATTTTTAAAGATTTGGAGTTAAAACATGTCAGCTAAAGACGTAAAATTTGGTGATTCAGCTCGTGCGAAAATGATCGCAGGCGTAAACGTACTTGCCGATGCGGTAAAAGTCACTTTAGGTCCTAAAGGCCGTAACGTTGTGATCGACCGTTCTTTCGGTGCACCGCACATCACTAAAGATGGTGTATCTGTTGCTAAAGAAATCACGTTAAAAGATAAATTTGAAAACATGGGCGCACAGCTTGTACGCGAAGTGTCTTCAAAAACCAATGACATCGCAGGTGACGGTACCACAACTGCAACTGTATTGGCTCAAGCGATCTTAAATGAAGGGATCAAATCAGTGACAGCGGGTATGAACCCAATGGATCTTAAGCGTGGTATTGACCTTGCAGTTAAAGCATTGGTTGCTGAAATTAAAGCAACTGCTAAACCTGCATCTGATACCAAAGCGATTGAGCAAGTAGGTTCGATCTCTGCAAACTCTGACACGACTGTAGGCCGTTTAATTGCTGAAGCAATGGAACGTGTGGGTAAAGAAGGCGTGATCACTGTTGAAGAAGGTTCAGGCTTTGAAGATGCTTTGGACGTTGTAGAAGGTATGCAGTTTGATCGTGGTTACATCTCTCCATACTTTGCTAACAAACAAGATACTTTAACTGCTGAACTTGAAAACCCATTCATTCTCTTAGTAGACAAGAAAGTTGGCAATATCCGTGAGTTAATCACTGTATTAGAAGCAGTGGCTAAAACAGGTAAACCACTTCTTATTATTGCTGAAGATGTTGAAGGCGAAGCACTTGCAACTTTAGTTGTGAACAACATGCGCGGCATCATTAAAGTATGTGCAGTAAAAGCACCTGGTTTTGGTGATCGTCGTAAAGCAATGTTACAAGACATCGCGATCTTAACTGGCGGTACAGTGATTTCTGAAGAAATCGGTATGTCTTTAGAGCAAACTTCACTTGAACATTTAGGTACTGCACATAAAGTGACTGTATCTAAAGAAAACACTGTGATTGTGGACGGTGCAGGTGATGCGGCGCAAATCGCTGAGCGTGTAACGCAAATCCGTGCGCAAATCGAAGAATCAACTTCTGAATACGATAAAGAAAAACTGCAAGAACGTGTTGCTAAATTGGCAGGCGGTGTTGCTGTAATCAAAATCGGTGCTGCAACTGAAGTTGAAATGAAAGAGAAAAAAGACCGTGTAGACGACGCACTTCACGCAACTCGTGCTGCGGTTGAAGAAGGTGTTGTTGCTGGTGGTGGTGTGGCACTGGTACGTGCTGCTAAAGCACTTGACGGTGTTAAAGGTGCTAACGATGACCAAAACGTAGGTATTAATATCTTACGCCGTGCCATTGAAGCGCCTTTACGTCAAATCGTAGCAAACTCTGGTGACGAACCATCAGTTGTCATCAATGCGGTGAAAAACGGTGAAGGTAACTTCGGTTACAACGCTGCAACTTCAGAGTATGGCGACATGCTAGAAATGGGTATTCTTGACCCTGCAAAAGTAACGCGTTCTGCTTTAGAACACGCTGCTTCTGTTGCGGGCTTAATGCTAACGACTGAATGCATGATCACTGAAATCCCAGAAGACAAACCTGCAATGCCTGATATGGGCGGCATGGGTGGTATGGGCGGTATGATGTAATTCATCTTCCGATCATCCATTAAAAAAATCCTCGCATAATGCGAGGATTTTTTTGCATAGAACTATATATAAAAAGTTAAATCAGGCTAACTATTGGCTTAGGATGTGTTTTTTATCACAATTTTATTAGTATTTGTTGGTAGTTTATGATAAAAATGATGCTTATTATTTGATCAAGAGTCGATCTTAGTCAGCAATATGAACAATAAAATACAACAATCAGAAATGCTACTCATCCCTAGAGAAGAACTACAACGTTTGTATCGTAAAATTCGTGAATACGAGGAACTTGTGCAACTTTACCAAGAACAACAAAAAAAATATATACAGCTTTTGCAAAAAACTAATGCTTCATAAATTCATCTAATAATTGTTTGAGAATTTGCTTTTGTGAATGGGGCAGCTTTTTAAATTTTAAAAAGAAATCTAAATCTGCATCATTGGATTTTTCCAGCATTGCTTGTGTGGCATGCGTTGCATCTTGATCGCCAAAACGTAACCATTGGTTAGACACATTCAGCCAAATTGACAATACTGCTAGCTTATCTTGATTTGGAATGGCTTTTGCCAATAACCAATTATTTGCCGACTGCACGCTAATCGCTTGACCATCATAGCGGTGGTTGAACTCGGTTGATAAAAAGGTTGGGCTAATTGGATAGCCTGCACGCGTTAACGCTTGTTTTAAGCGTTCTGAAAATAATTGCTTTTCTTGCTGACTGCTCATGTAAAACTGACACAACACATATAGGACTACATTTTATACAAAATACATATTAATCAATATGCACTATTGTACGAGAAAGTTTAACGCTCACTGATTTAAGCGTAGGTTTAGCATAACAAAAAAATAAATTAAAAATGTAGTAATTATATATATGCGATAAAATATTAACATATTGTTAAGGTTTTTTTTAGAGATGAAATTAATTTTTATTAATATAAAACAATATCTTATTTTTTATATATTTTAGTTTTTATTTTATGTTGATCAATGAAAATTTGACCATTTGTTAAAAAGTAACTCGATTAAAAACATGAATTTTACTTTTTTGCATGAATAAAAATGTGAGCTGTTTAACGAAATTTCATAGTAAAAATAAATTATTATTTTATTTTTAAATCAAATTTTGATTGATATGTAAGTTTTTGTTTGATTATTATGTCGGTATCCATCAGCGGATTGTTCGGGTTGCTGCTTGTATAGGCTTTGGCGGTGCCCAACGTTTTACTGGTTTACAAGATCCTAGGGTAAACCAGGCTTTTTATAATAATCGGAGTACATCATGAAAATTAAAACTGCTTTTAAATTGTCGGCGTTAGCGGTAGCCTTTACTACAGCCACTTCTTCTTATTCAATAACCGTGAATAATCAAGATATACCCTCTAGTCCAAATTGGGTAGGCTCTCTTGATTCAGATAAATATCAATATGTTGATGTTGGTTCATCACAAAGTTCAAAATCTTTAGATGGGACATTAGATACTACAGACAAATTGGTTCAAAAATATGAACGAAAAAATGGAGAGGTTTATTATTCGGTTAATGATAAATTAGGTAATAATCAAAATAATAATATAACAACCGATTCGTACTATACGCTTAAGGAAGTGACAAATCCGGACGGTACTATTAATCGTCAATTTGTGACGTATACAGGCCCTACAGATGGAACTTTTACACAGGGTGGTACAGCTTCTGAGTATAAATCAAGTAGTGTAGAGACAGTAGAAACTATTAAGCGTATGGATTCTAATACGGTTAAATATGGGGAAAAAGTTTCTCAATCAAAAGACTCTAGTTTTGAGTTTGCAACAACTACTTCTAGTGGACAAAGTGATCCTTGGCAAATTGAGACCAAAGAACAAAATTTAGATATTTTAGATAATTATGTTGATTTAGGTGTGGTGGGGAAAAATGCTGATGGTCATAATATTTACGGAGTAGTTGCAGAAAAAACCACTTATGATCAAGACGGGAAAGCAATATCTACCGATAAAACTGAATTAACAGCTAATGGTATTTCAACAACAGGCTATGTAAAAGCGGACAGTATTGAAAGCAAGACCTTAGTAACTGACTCAATTAGCTTGGCAGGTAAAGACCTTGCTCAAACTATTATGGATGGTGATGCAGCAACATTAAAATCTGCTCAAGACTTTGCCAAAGCTGAAGATGCCAAAACTTTAACTGCAGCACAAAACTTTGCCAAAGCCGAAGATATTAAAGTACTCACTGATGCTAAAGCATACACAGATACACAGGTTGCTGCATTTCATAATACAACAGCACGTTTAAATAAACGTATTGATGATGTAGAAGAAACTGCTTACCGTGGTATTGCAATTGCCTTAGCAGCACAACAACAAATTCCAAATATTGGCGCAGGCCAGTTTGCAGTATTTGGCGGTGTGGGTCACTATGAAGGTGAATCTGCTGGTGCATTAGGTTTGGCAGGCGTACTTGCTGATGGTCGTACTTCGTTAAGTGCTGCTTTAGGTGCTGCAGGTAATGGTGAGGTTGGTGGTCGTTTAGGTATTGCTTATGTATTTGGCGGTAATCGCTAATCTAAACTACACTTTATAGCTCAAAATCCCTGCATGATGCGGGGATTTTTTATATAAATTTTAGATTAAAAAATAAACTTAGCGCAGTAGGTTATCTCAAAAAGTATAAGATTAATTTATCTTAAAAAAACTACAAGATTGTTGAGTTGAAGCTAAAATTAATTTTTTTATTTGAGTTGGCTTTTTAATCATCTTTTTAGAATCTTCTCGCTTTATCTCATTGTTTCTTTGGTGGTCTAACAGCTTAATTTTTTTAAGTCAGCGTTTAAAGCTCTCGTCATCTTCATGATTTCTTCATAATTGTATCAATACTCAGAAATTGCTTGTGTTTTAGACAAGACACAGACAATATTTATTCTCATTTACCTCTTTATAAGTGCTGTAATCAGCATGTTACAGAATCCTCATGCTCTCTAGATTTTTTATTGAACGACCTATTTTTGCTGGGGTGCTTGCCATTATTGTTATGGCATTTGGTTTATTCGCGGTCATGAGTTTGCCAGTTGAACGTTATCCAGATATTGCACCACCACGCATTACTGTGGCCACCACCTATAGTGGGGCTTCGGCAGAAACAGTAGAAGAAAGTGTTACCCAAGTGCTTGAACAACAAATCAAGGGTTTAGATAACTTATTATATTTTAGCTCCAGTAGTGATTCTTCTGGCCGAGCTCGGATTAGTATTAGTTTTGAAAATGGCACTGATCCTGATACCGCGCAAGTTCAAGTGCAAAATGCCATTAATAGTGCCTTAAATCGCTTACCTGAGGACGTCAAACGTCAGGGGGTAAATGTATTTAAATCGCTGGGGGATACCCATATGGTGATTGGCTTATATGATGAAAGCGCAAAAAGCAGCAATATTGCGTTATCCGATTATATGCTGACCCATTTAGAGCAGGAATTGGCTCGGGTAGATGGTGTCGGTGAAGTGGATGTGTTTGGCTCTCAATACGCCATGCGGATTTGGCTCAATCCACATCAATTACATCAATACAATTTAATGCCAAGTGATATTCGTGCTGCGGTTGAAGCACAAAATACCCAAGTGGCCGCTGGTGCGATTGGCGAATTACCCACAGCCTCAGAGCAATATTTAAATGCCAAAGTCACCTCAGGTAGTCGTTTACGCACGGTCAAAGAATTTGAAGACATAATTTTAAAATCGAGCCAACAAGGTGATTTTGTTTATTTAAAAGATGTAGCACGCATTGAACTGGGGGCAGAAAACTATCAATCCTATAACACCATTAATGGTTATCCATCTGCGGGTATGGGGATTTCTTTATCTTCAGGTGCTAACGCGATTGCCACAGCACAACTGATTGATCAGCAAATTGAGCGCTTAAGAAAGCAATTGCCTGAAGGTTATAAAATTGTTTATCCACGCGATAACACGCCATTTGTCAAAGAATCCATGAAAGAGGTGGTCAAAACCTTATTTGAAGCGATCATTTTGGTGGTGATCGTGATGTTTATCTTTTTGCAAAATTGGCGTGCGACTTTAATTCCCACTATTACTGTGCCTGTGGTGATTTTGGGCACCATGGCAGTTTTATATTTACTGGGCATGAGTATTAACACCTTAACCTTATTTGCCTTAGTGCTGGCGATTGGTTTATTGGTGGATGATGCGATTGTGGTGGTGGAAAATGTCGAGCGTTTAATGCATGAACAAGGCATGAGTGCTAAACAGGCCGCGATTGAATCGATGCAGGAAATTAGTGGTGCTTTGGTTGGGATTACCTTGGTTCTCACCGCTGTATTTATTCCCATGGCATTTTTTGGCGGTTCAACGGGCGTGATTTACCGTCAGTTCTCGATTACGCTGGTCGCCGCCATGAGTTTATCTTTAGCGGTGGCGCTGATTTTAACGCCTGCCTTATGTGCCTTAATTTTAAAACCTAATGTCAAACAAGCCAAATGGGCGTTATGGTTTAACCAGAAATTAGAAAGTTTAAAGCAGCGTTATTTAGCTTTAACCCATTTAACTTTGCAACATAAGCTCATTACTTTCGTGATTTTTTGTGGTTTATTGACAGTTTTTGCTGTGTTTTATCGTGCTTTGCCCACCAGTTTTATTCCCAGTGAAGACCAAGGAATTTTAAGCGTTCAGCTAAAATTACAAGATGGCGCACCGCTGTCTAAAACGCGTGAAGTGGGGGAAGAGATTCGTGAATATTTCTTAAGCCAAGAAAAAGACAATGTCAATTTGGTCATGCTACGTTATGGACGTAACTTCTCAGGTTCTGGTCAGCATTTGGCACAAGGCTTTATTGCCTTAAAACATTGGGATGAACGTCAAGGTACAGAAAATTCTGCACAAGCGATTCGGGAACGTGCTATTGCCCATTTTAGACAGCATCCGAATGCGCAAATTAGCATGATGTTGCCGCCATCTGTCAATGGTTTAGGCCAAACCGATGGATTGAGTTTTTGGCTACGCGATGTTGAGGGGCAAGGGCGGCAATATTTAGATCAACAGTTTACAGGCTTGCAGCAGCAAGCGGCAGCCTATAGCAGCTTTGAAAATTTAGATAAAAAAGCCAATCCTGAAAAAGCTGAACTTAAAGTCAGCATTGACCAAAAGCAAGCCATGGCAGCAGGTTTAACCCAAAATGCGATTAATTCGACCTTAGCAGCTGCATGGGGTGGCAATTATATTAATGACTTTATTGATCGTGGTCGGATCAAGCGAGTGATTATGCAGGGTGATGCAGAGTTTCGAGCGACACCTGATGATCTGGCACAGTGGTCCGTACGCAATAGCAACAACCAAATGGTCGCGTTTAGTCAGTTCTCAAGCTTAAGTTGGACAGGTGGGCCTGAAGTGGTCAATCGTTATATGGGCTATACCGCCTTAGAAATGGAAGCTGATAAAGCTCAAAACAGCAGTACGGGTCAAGCCATGCAAGATATTCAAGCTTTGATCGACAATCTGGGGGGCGTTGATCTGTCTTGGAGCGGCTTGTCTTTTGAAGAACAGCGTTCGAGTAATCAAGCGATGTGGCTGTATTTAATTTCGATTGGCTTTATTTTCTTATGTTTGGCGGCATTGTATGAAAGCTGGTCGATTCCTGCCGCCGTGATGACCGCAATTCCATTGGGTATTGGTGGTAATATGATATTTAGTTATTTGGCAGGTTTTCCAAATGACATTTATTTTCAAATTGCGTTACTGACCACCATTGGCTTGTCATGTAAAAATGCCATCTTAATTGCTGAATTTGCAGCATTGGCACAAGCGCGTGGCGTTCATGTCATTGACGCAGCGATTGAAGGAGCGAGTTTGCGTTTGCGTCCTATCTTAATGACCTCATTGGCTTTTGGGGCAGGGATTGTGCCTTTAGTTTTAGCCAGTGGTGCAGGGGCTGCGAGTCGTCAAGAAATTGGTACGAGCGTATTAGGTGGGGTTGTTTTTGGCACTGTACTGGTGCTGATTTTTATCCCATTTATGTATGTATTGATCCGTTCTAAAGTCAAAGTAAGTTAATTGCATTTAAGAGGAGGCTGCGGCCTCCTTTTTTAAGGCTATATAAAAACGCTAAAATCTGTTTGAATAAGTAATATTACGCAAAACAATAATAAGCCTATGCACCAACATCCTCTTATGCCACAGCTACTGCAGTTGTTGCAGCTTGATAAAACAGCACTGCTGACTTTTATTCAACAGCATCATATACAACGTATTAGTGATGCGACGGCACATTTAAACTTAGCACAGCAAATTCTATTGTTAAACACTGTTCCTGTCACGGTTGCGAGTCAAATTTTTGAGCGTTTATCTGCTGCGATTCAAATTCAGATCGCACAACATATTCGGGCTGCTGATTTGGCCAATATTGTGCAAGGCATGCATTCCGATGATCGCAATGAGTTCTATCAGCGCCTAGCACCTGACTTAAAACAATCTATCTTGCAGCAATTTGATCAAGAAACCCAGCAGCAAATGGCACAGCTCGCCACATATTCGCCACAATCTGCGGGTGCAGTCATGAGCTCGGAGTTTGTAACTTTAGCACCTGATATAACGCTAGAGCAGGCCATTGACGAGTTGCGCCAAGTGGCAGCAGATCGTGAAACCTTGTATTTAATTT
Organism: Acinetobacter sp. B51(2017); assembly: GCF_003711395.1. Taxonomy (GTDB): domain Bacteria; phylum Pseudomonadota; class Gammaproteobacteria; order Pseudomonadales; family Moraxellaceae; genus Acinetobacter. The sequence continues at coordinate 92,871 of NZ_PJRJ01000008.1, read as the reverse complement.
ATGTGGTAGATCATCAGCAAAAACTGTTAGGGGTAATTTCATTACGACAAATCATTCAAGCAAAGCCACAGCGCTTGGTACAAGAGGTGATGCAACAGGATGTGGTCAGTGTTGATGTCGATACCGATCAAGAGCAGGTTGCAAAAATCTTAGCCCATTATGATTTTTTGGCTTTGCCTATTGTGGATGAACAGCAACGTTTGCTGGGTATAGTCACCTATGATGATGCAATGGATGTGATCCGCGCCGAAACCGATGAGGATTTCTTAAAAAGTAGCGCCGTGCAAAATGAAGGCAGTTTGAGTTTAAAAGATGCTCCAATTTTTGAGCTTTATAAAAAGCGTGTGTTTTGGTTGGTGATCTTAGTATTTGGTAGTTTAGTGTCAGGGATTGGGATTTCTTATTTTGAAGATATTATTGCCACGCATATTGTGCTGGTATTTTTCTTACCGCTGTTGGTGGGCAGTGGCGGGAATGCAGGTTCACAATCTGCCACCTTAATGGTACGCGCCTTAGCGACAGGCGATGTCGAGCTTAAAGACTGGTTTGGCTTACTTGGACGTGAGGCTTTAGTGGCACTATGTTTAGGGGCAACCATGGCAGCTGCAGTGTCCATTTTAGGTTATATCCGAAGCGACATGATGGTGGCTTTGGTGTTGGCCTTAAGTATGCTAGGTATTGTGTTATTAGGCGCGTTAATTGGGATGAGTTTACCTTTTATTTTAAATAAGTTAAAACTTGATCCTGCCAGCGCTTCAGGTCCATTGGTGACCTCTATTTGTGACGCCACAGGTGTCGTGGTGTACTTATATATTGCTGCACAATTATTATTTTAATCGGTTAAAAACCTACGCTAAGACCAATCGATAACCTTATCTTTAACCCTATTCGTTTGCTTTATAGGATGCTTATGCCAAATTCTCCTCAGTCTAAAATGTCACGCCAAGAGGTGATTCGCTTAGAGCGAGATTTAGCTAAATTTGCCAATATGATGGATTCATTGGTGCGGATTCCATTTACCAAGCAGGGCGTTGGAGCAGATGCTGCTTTAAGTACTTTGCCTGTAGCTGGCGATGTGGCAGGTTTTACTTTGACCTGCTATGCCATTTATAAGGCCCGCCAAATTGGTGTGCCACAGCATAAACTTAATCCTGTTATCAAGTTGGCCATAATGGATGCAGTGGTCGGTTTTATTCCTGTGGCAGGTACGATTTTTGACGTATTGATTCGTCCCAGTAAAAAAGCTTTAGATATTGTGCATGAGCATATTCGCGAAGAATATCAAATCCAGACCGATCATCATATTGTGCATCCATTTTTACATGAACAATTAGAAAAGAAACAGCAGCAGTCGAAATTTTGGCGTAACCCTGTAGTGGCTTGGATTTGGGTACATATTCCAGATCTGCTTGGTATATTATTTTTGGCTATTTTTGCAGTGGCGATTTATTTTGGGATAATGTGGTTAATTGTGTGGTGGACGAATTAAAAAAAGCCCCCAGATGGGAGCTTTTTTAGTACAACATAAGGTTGATGCTTATGGGCAATCTAGTTGTTGTAATGCAGTAACACGTTGTTCAATTGTTGGGTGAGTTTGGAACAATGCTGCTAAGCTAAAGCCTTGTTCTTGACCTGCCGAGATTGAAAACGCTTTCATTTCTTTAGGCATTTGATCTGGCATTTCTGTTTCCGCTTGTAAGCGCAGTAATGCAGAGATCATGGCTTGTTTACCCGCTAAACGTGCACCTGCTTCATCGGCACGGTATTCACGGTAGCGCGAGAACCACATCACGATTGCAGAAGCCAAAATACCAAACACAATATCTAAGACAATGGTAATGGCAAAATAAGCTAGACCTGGAGCTTCACCTTCTTCACGGCCAAATACGTTACGGTCAATAAAGTCACCGACAATACGGGCAAAGAACATTACAAAGGCGTTGACAACACCTTGCACTAGCGCAAGGGTAACCATGTCGCCATTGGCAACGTGACCAATTTCATGCGCCAATACTGCACGAAGTTCGTCTTTGTTCATACGCTCAAGTAAGCCTGTCGAAACCGCAACAAGAGCATCATTCTTATTCCAACCTGTTGCAAAGGCATTAGATTGGTAAGATGGGAAAATACCAACTTCTGGCATATTAATACCAGCACGTTGAGATAGCTGCGCAACCTCTTGTAATAACCAAACTTCTGCTTGGTTACGAGGTGCATTTGGGTCAATGAGTTCTGTACCTGTGGTTTTTTTGGCCATCCATTTCGACATAAATAGCGAAATGATTGAACCAACCATACCAAATACAAAACAGACCACTAATAGGTTGCCTAGATTTAAGCCACCCGCGCCATGGTAACTAACGACACCGAAGAGTGACAAAATAATGCCAGCTACAACCAGTACCGCGAGGTTGGTTAGCAAGAACAAACCAATCCGCATCATTGAGAAAATCCTCTTATCGTAAAAATATGATCTGATTTACTAATTGAAATCGTATTCATCAATATGCGGTGAATAGGCTTAAAATTCAAGAAAAAATAACGAAACTCGAGTAAAAAAATCGAGTTTAATTGCTGCTAATCATAGCTGTGGCTTTTTCGGTACTGTAGGTGCCAGCGCTTCTGCTTGGACGATCGGTATAACTCCCATCACTTAAACGAATCACTTCACGGCTATAGCTTGGTATATCGCTTTGGCTGTACTGCTTAGACTGGGCAATAATGGTTGCACCTTGAGGTGTTTGGGCTGAGGCACGAATGCTAGAGCTGCCGCTGCTGCCCAGTCCAGCTGCATATAAATTTTGATAACGGCTATTGACGCGGCGTACATAATCTTGGGTTTCACGAAACGGGGGAATGCCACCATATTTTTGTACGTTACCTTCACCAGCGTTGTAGCCTGCTAAGGCAAGTGAAGTATTGCCATTAAAGCGTTTGAGTAACCACGCTAAATATTTAGCACCCGCCATAATGTTTTGTTGTGGGTCGTAGGCATTGGAGACATTAAAACGCCGCGCAGTGGCAGGCATGAGTTGCATTAAACCTTGCGCACCTACAGGAGAGCGGGCATGTACATTAAAGCCTGACTCGGTATGCATCACGGCTTTAATTAAACCTGCCGAAATACCATGTGTTTGTGCGGCTTGCTGAATAATATGATCAAAGGCATTACGATTGCCACTTTGGCTCGGTGCAACCGCAGCTTCTGTAGCACCATAATTGCTATAGCTGTGAATATTGCTCTCTGGGTAGGTGTTGACCTTTTTAACTTGTAAGTCGCGATATTTATTGCTTTGATCGGTAATTAAGGTCACCCCATTTTCTTGTTTAAAATGGGTAATCGTTTTGGCATAACTGATGCTAGAGGCACAGCATATGCAAGATAAAATCCCCAAGTGTATAAAATGACGTTTCATTGTTGTAATTGAACATCTGTCCCCAAACAGTAGTTTGCATTTTAACAAAAAAAATCCATCACGAAAGCTGTTGATTGCTTAATTATTAAGTTGTTTATAAAAACGAGTGTGAAAACAGCAACTCAGAAATAAAAAAAAATTAATTTTTTTTTATTTTAGCTGACTTGACATATTTAAGTTGTTGATTAAAAAAGAATATTAAATTGGTTAAAAAATGATCAATTTAAATAGAAGCCTTGGTAGGTGGGCAAGACACCTTGTCAAGTCTTAGAGAATCCACAAAGTTATCCACAGCTTTTGTGGAAAAGTGTGTAAAACAGTTAATCAATTAAAAAAATTGTTGCAAAAATAGCATATCGGTTAATTTATCAACCCTTTAGCGACAGATTTATGACAATACTTGCATTTGGGCAGAATTTACATTCTTTTGCTGCGCTTTGAGCCTGAATCGGCTAAAATTCCGCGTTATTTGTATTTATGGGTTAATCTCGTCTATGTTCTCGCCAGTTGAGTCCAATCAAGGCTTTAATTTTAAGCCAGAACTCCCAACCAGCTCTGCGTACTATCGTCTTTTGAAAAAAATACGCCGTCAAGTCGGTCATGCGATTCGTGATTTTAAAATGATCGAAGATGGTGACAAAGTCATGGTGTGTATTTCAGGTGGTAAAGACAGTTATACCTTGCTTGATATCCTATTGCAGTTTAAGCGTATTGCACCGATTAACTTTGATGTGATTGCGGTCAATCTTGATCAAAAGCAACCAGGTTTCCCAGAAGATGTATTGCCGCGTTATTTAGAAGAAAATAACATTCCGTACTATATCTTGGAAAAAGATACTTACAGTATTACCAAAAAGTTAACTCCAGAAGGGAAAACTTATTGCGCGGTGTGTTCACGTTTACGCCGTGGGTCTTTATATGGTTTTGCGCAAGAAATTGGCGCAACCAAAGTCGCACTGGGTCATCACCGTGACGATATTTTAGCGACATTCTTCTTAAACTTGTTCCATGGCGGTAGCTTAAAAGCAATGCCACCAAAACTTTTATCATCTGATAAAAAGAACATTTTGATTCGCCCACTGGCCTATGTGGAAGAAAAAGACATTATCAAATATGCAGAAATGCGTCAGTTCCCAATCATTCCATGTAATTTATGTGGTTCGCAAGAGAACTTACAGCGTGCTATGTTAAACGATATGCTACGTCAGTGGGACAAAGAGCATCCAAAACGCTTACACAGCATTTTTGGTGCACTACAAAACGTTTCTCCTTCACAACTGGCTGACCGTGAGCTGTTTGACTTTGAAGCTTTAGATAGCCAACGTGAATTTGACTTTAAAGGCAGCTGTACCGTAGATGAAACGGAAGGCGCGAGCAAACGCATTAATATGGTGAATTTAGGCTTTGCTGCCGAATAAATCATATGTTGTTGTGATTACGCATAGGTGTCTTGATGACACCTATTTTTTTATCTTAAAAAGCATGGGCTAAATATGTGATTACATGCTATAAAAGACGAAAGCCATTTTAGCAATAACACAAATAATTGAGGATGAGACATGCCAGCGTTTTTAACGGATGATTGGTTTGCAACAGTAGAATCATTAACCGCACAGGCGGGTGAGCTGAATTTGCCCCCTGCTTTAAATGCCTTAGCGATTAACTTAATTGTCAATGAAGCCAGCGGCACTACAGAGCTTGCGCTTGCAGGTGGTAAGCTGCAAAAAGGGCTGACTGAACAAGCCAAAACTACTTTAACGATGGATGGCGAAACCTTACGTAAAGTATTCTTAGAGTTTGATATGACCGCAGCGATGCAAGCGTTTATGACAGGTAAAATCAAAGTCCAAGGCGATATGTCACAATTAATGGCATTACAAACCGCTAAACCAAGTGCTGAACAAAAAGCCTTGTTTAAAAATATTCTGGCAGCGACAGTTTAAGTCTGCAAATAAAAAAGCTTAACCTTCGGGTTAAGCTTTTTTTGACTTTAAATATTGACCAACTGAGGTGTAGTCTTAATATGCTCTAAATAAGCACGAATACGCGTCACGTATTGTACTGCTTGACGGTAACGACCATTGCTGGCTTTGTTGCGATCTAAATAGGCATATAAATTGACCCAGTTATTTGGATCCTTGCCTTGAGCACGGATTTTTTTCTGAATCCCTGCCACAGCACCCGGCCCCATATTATAAGCCACTAAGGCATACCAGTTACGATCTGGGAAAGGAATATGGCTATAGCGACTCAGCATTTGATCATAATACTTAGCACCACCTTGAATGCTTTGCTTTGGATCGGTACGGTTACTCACGCCCATAGCTTTAGCAGTATTATTGGTCAACATCATTAAGCCACGCACGCCTGTAGGCGAAACTGAATTGGGCTTTAAATAGGACTCTTGATAACCAATCGCGGCCAATAGATGCCAATCTAGACCATATTGTTGAGCCGTTCGGGTAAAGTTGGTCTTATAAATTGGCATACGATTTTTTAAATCGCGCTGAATCACTTGCCAAGTTTCAGGCTTGACCACATTGCGGTTATAAAAAGAGGCTAACTGACGTAGAGAACCTGTTTGTTTAGCACGGCAAACAAAGCCATTGGCGGTTTCTGACAGCGGATCATCTGCTTGTTTAAACACCCAGTTTAAATCGCTATTTAAACCATTGCTGTTTAAGCTGCCTAAATCACCACAACTGGCCGAAAAGGCCGTCAGTTTATTTTGCTCGATGCTCGAAACACTCGCAGTGGTCATGGCAAAATTAGCTTTACCTTGTGCCACCCATTTCAGTGCAGTGGCGTTATCATTGACCACTTTAAAATCTAGCGTCACGTTTAAGCTATTGGCATAGTTACGCACTAAGTCATAACCAAAACCATGTAAATGGCGACCATCTTGAAATACGGTGGTTGGATTAGCAACGCTCACCACGGTTAATTTTTTCTGATTCACCACTTGGTCATATTGATGCGCTTTACTGGCATTAATACTGTGAAATGGAAGAATGGCAGTTGCAAGAGCAAGTGCTTTTACTGGAAGAGAAGAAGTAACAGATTTAAGGCGAAGCCTCGCGCCTGAAGTTGAATTACTGTGCATGTTGTCTCCGCTACAAGTAATTTATGCCCGTCAAGTCAAAGCAAAGCCTTCACTTGCTCAAGAGTGATAAATTCAATTCGGGGTGGGCAGTCATGAACGTCATTCAAAATGACATGGGAAAAGTTGAAAATTGTGTAGAAAAACTACAATGATTAAAATATGGACAATAAATAAACATGGCGGCATAATAAATGTGAAAATTTGCCTTGTCAAATTTCAGAGAAAAAATAAATAAAAAATATTTTTTAAGTTATTGATATTTATATTTATATTTTTTTAAATTTTGAGAATTGAGATTTTTCTGCTATAAGAGCGGTAAAAATGTTTTAAATTTAGACATATTTAAACCGCAAACGCCTATGAAATCTAAGCTCATCACCCGTGCTGGACACGATAAATTGGTGGCCGAATTACAGCATCTTTGGCACACAGAACGGCCTGAAATTACTAAAAAAGTCAACTGGGCAGCAAGCCTTGGTGACCGTAGTGAAAATGCGGATTATCAATATAACAAACAAATTTTACGCAAAATTGACCGTCGTGTTCGTTACTTAGGGAAACGTTTAGAAGAACTTAAAATTGTCGATTTTTCTGAGCAGCAATTGGGTAAGGTGTACTTTGGCGCTTGGGTAACGATTGAAAATGAGCAGGGTGAAATCAAGACCTTAAGAATCGTGGGTGTGGATGAAATTTATGATCATCATCCGCAGCATATTTCGATTGATTCACCGATGGCACGCGCTTTACTGGGCAAAGAAGTGGACGATGAGGTCACTGTGGTAACGCCACTGGGTAAAAAAGTCTGGTATATCAACCAAATTCGTTATGAAATGCCTGAAAAATCGTACATACTGTGATTTTTGCAGCTATTTTGTGCAAATAGCCAAAAAATAGTAAAAAATATTTGCCAAGCCAAAAAAATGTTTATATGATAGCGCACATGGAAGCGTGGCAGAGCGGTTTAATGCACCGGTCTTGAAAACCGACGAGGGCTTATACCCCTCCGTGAGTTCGAATCTCACCGCTTCCGCCAAATTCAAAAAATCCTCAAGTGTAAGCTTGGGGATTTTTTTTGTGCCTAGATTTTAATGCTGACATAGACAAAGCCAACTAAATGTGAATAATTATCATTACTTTATTTTTCTCATAAAAAATTGAGAAAGAGAACTTACTCAGATTAGGTCTAGTTTATGTTGATGCGTGTTAAACAATTATCTTTGGCAGTATGGCTCGTTGCGGGAAGTATGACGGTTGCAGCCACGCCAGTCCTGTTACATTCAGCGCATAACATCCAAGAATATCAACTCAACAATGGCATGCGGGTGATTTTGGCGGCCAATCCAAAAGAAAGCCGTGTCTATATGAACACCATTTATTTAAGTGGTTCTTTAAATGATCCACAAGGTAAAGGGGGGTTAGCGCATTTATTAGAGCATTTGGCATTTAAAGGCACGACTCAAGTTCCAGGTGAGGAATTTCAGCGTCGTTTAAATCAATATACCTTGTCTAATAATGCCAGTACCAGTTACTACGCCACCCAATATAGCAATGTGATTCGTGCCGAACAAAAAGCAATTAATGAAATTCTGCATTTAGAAGCCCAGCGCATGCAGGATTTAGTGTTACAAGAAAAATTTATTCCCACAGAAATTGATATTGTCAAACGTGAACGAGAAATTCGTCTTGATCAACCGATGTCTGTATTGATGGATCAAATGGTGAAATCCGCTTATGGTAATCAGCATTTAGGACGTTTACCGATTGGGGATTTGCAAGAACTCGAGTCGATTGGCTTACAAGAATTACAACAATATTATCAAGATTGGTATGCACCGAATAATGCTGTGTTGGTGATTACGGGTAAGTTTGATCAAAGCACGCTTTTGCAACAGATTGATCAGCAATTTAGTCCGATTGCCAAACGTGCTTTACCGCAAGGGGCAGCTAAAATTAAATTTGATTTACAGCAAATGACACAACGCCAATTTAGTGTGGCAAAGGGCAGTGACTATCTGCAACTGCATTTTTATATGCAGCCTAAAGATCCAAACTTAAGCGATGCTTTAGCATTTGCCCCTTATCTGTATAGCTTAGAGCCAACAGGGAAACTATATGCACCTTTGGTCGAAGCTGGGGTGGCAACAGGTGTAGTGGCACTGGATGCCAGTGATCAAGAACGTAATGTTAGTGTCATGGCAGCTGTGTATTCGCCTAAACAAGATGCTCAAGCTGTGCAACAGGGCTTAATTGAGCAGGTGGAGCGCTCGCCAGCGCGCTTTAATGCGACAGAATTACAACGTATTAAAGATATGCAAAAAAATGGCGTAGAGAATGCACTTAAAAGTTCCGCTGCTATGCTCGGGATCATCAGTCAGTATGTGGTTGATCGTGATGGGCAGTGGCAAGCCTTCTTTAGTGATCAAGACAAATTGCAGAACATCGATGTTGCAACAGTCAACCGTCATCTAAATCAATTTTTAAAGGCTGAACATCGTATCACCGCCAGCGTTATACCAACGCCTGAAGATCAAAAACAAGCTGCGACTCAAGCGCCAAGCACAGCAGCCAAAACCCTTGATCAACAGCCTGTGCCTGAAGAGGTGCTTAAGGATGTAAAAACCTATAAAACTGAAGTCAAAACGTATCTAAAAACTGCCAAAACTAAATTGCAGCAGGTAGATCAACAGATTCAACGCGGTCGTTTAGACAATGGGGTGAAATATGCATTATTCCCAACCACGACCCGTGATGATAAAACCTATGCCACAATTTCAATTGATTTTGGCGATGCAGACAGTTTATTTAATCGCAGTGAATTAATTGGTCTTACAGCTTATTTACTGTTACGTGGTTCAGAGCAATACGAACGCCAAAAACTGATTGATGAATCTATTCGCGTTAGCGGCAGCGCCCATGTATCGAGCAGCAATAATAGTTTTACTATTCAAATTTCTGCGAAAAAACAGCATTTTGAGGATTATTTTAAATTTGTGGTAGAGAATTTAAAGCAACCAAAGTTTGAAGACAAAGAGTTTGAATTAATTCGTCAGCAAACCTTGGCAAGCTTAGATCGTGCTTATACTGAACCCGATACTGTGGCGGCGTTAAAATTAGCCCAGCTTGTAGAACAGTATCAACCGGGGGATATGCGCTATCACTTTGATCCTGAATTAAGTAAAGCTCGACTTAACCAAGCCAGCAATGCGCAAATTAAAGCCTTCTATCAAGAGTTTTTTAATTTAAAACATGCGCAAGTGGCTGTGACAGGAGAATTTAATCCAAATCAAATGCAACAGTTATTGGCGCAGCAATTGGGAAATTGGTCAGGGCAAGCTCACTTTGCGCGTATCTTACCGCGTTATCAAGCCTATCAAGCGCAACAACATCATGTATTGGCTGAACCGCGTGAATTTGGCAGCTATGTGGCTTTATTAACTTTGCCTGTAAGTAGTGAAGATCAGGATGCACCTGCTTTAACGGTGTTGAACCATATTTTAGGTAATTCGCAGCTTTCTTCGCGTTTGGCTAAAGAGTTACGTGAAAAAAATGGCTTAGTCTATGGGTTTAGTAGTCGTTTAAGTCTAAATCGTGAGGTGCAGTCGGGGGCATTGACGATTGCTGCCAATTATTCAGCAGGTCAGGCGCAGCAAGTTTCACATGCTGTACATCAAGTACTCAATAGATTGATTCAAACTGGCGTAACTGAACAAGAGTTGGCAGAAGCCAAAGCTGCCATTTTAAAACGCCGTGTGACTAACCTAGAAGATGAACGAAATATTCATAAAATGTTGACCAGCCAGTTAGAGCATCAGGAAAATATGCAAAGCCGTATTGAGCGTGACCGTGCCTTTGCAAAATTGAGCAACAAAGATATACAGCGTGTCATTCAACGCTATATCCAGCCTACACAGCTGATTGAAGTCATGGCCGATCAATATGCAAAAGCGGAGTAACGCGAACATCAAAAAGCCCGCAATTGCGGGCTTTTTTTATTTTTGTTCAGTTAAATCAAACCAAATCATTTGCGCATCATTTAAGGCCTTGATTTCAGCCACTTCACGGAATAAAAGTGCATCACCTGCCTTGACTAAATGCTCACCGATTTCTACGGCACCAGAAATGACATGAATATAATTTAGACCATGTACCGCTTGCACATTCAAATAGTGATCTTGCTCAAGCAGTGCAGATTTCACTTCAGCATTTTGACGCAAATGCATGTGTGCCGTGTTGTGAGCACCAGCAATCACATGCCATTGGTTGGGTTGTTGGGTGACATCACATTCAATTTGTTGATAAGTGGGTATAGCGTCATGCTCATTACTATGAATCCAAATCTGCAACAGATGCACTTCTTCATCATATTGATTCATTTCGCTGTGTTGAATGCCACTGCCTGCGCTCATCAACTGCCATTCGCCAGCTTTAATGTCACCGCTGTTGCCCATACTGTCTTTATGTGAAATGGTACCTTTTAATACACAGGTCAAAATTTCCATATTGTCATGTGGATGAGTTGCAAAACCTTGATGACCAGCAATATGGTCATCATTAATGACACGTAAGCTGCTCACGCCCATATATTTAGGGTTATACCAACTGCCAAACGAAAAACTGTGTTTACTGTTAAGCCAGCCAATATTGACATGGCCACGGTCTTCACTACGGTGTAAATAAGCGTTCATGGGTCGCTTCCTATTTATTCTGTGCTTGAGGGCATTATAGTTTTTTAAAATATTTAGCTAAAGCCAATAAAAGTGACACTTTGTTCTAAATATGCAACGATAGGCGCAAAAATAAGCCCGCCAAAGCGGGCTTATACAGATTATTCTAAGAACTTAACGGTTACACCAGATTTTACTTTACTGCCTAAATTGTTGGCATCCCAGTTGGTTAAACGAATACAACCATGCGAGTATGATTTAGAAATCATCGATGGACTTGGTGTACCATGAATACCAAAAGATTTTTTGCTTAAACCAATCCAAATGTTACCTACAGGACCATTTGGACCAGGTGGTAAAGACAACGGTTTAGTGTTATTGCCTTGAATAAAGTTAGATGGTGAATAGCTGTAGTGTGGGTTACGGGCTACACCAGTAATTTTATAAGTACCTGTTGGCGAAGGGGTACTGGTACTGCCAATGCTTGCAGGGAACGAACCAATCATTTGGTTACGGCTGTTAAATAAATACAGCTGTTTGGCACCTTTATGTGCCACAATCAAATGAATATCTTCAGGTAATTTATTGCTGACGTTTGCCACGACAATACGATCACCCACTTTAAAGCCTGATTTTGGATTCAGTTGTTTTAAGAAACCTTCATCCATATGGAATTTTTCAGCCAACATTTCGACTAAGCTAGTGTAATACAGCCCTGGCATTTTGGCTTGTAGAGCATAATCGCGTGGAATAGATTTAGCAAAAGGCCCTTTGGCATCCGCTGCTGTAATGGTGTATTCGACAAAAGCAGGGCGTGAACCTTGTTTGGCAATTAACGCATCCCAAGTCGCTTTATCGAGTTCACCTGTTGGTTTTAAGCCATTAATCTGTTGGAAAGTCGAAATGGCTTTTAAAGTGTTTTTGCCGCTGCTTCCGTCAATGGCACCAGGTGATGCATACGAGTTACTGAGCATGACATGCGCGCGTGCATAAACAGGGAATTGACCTTTACCAATATTTTCATACCAAGTGGCATTATTGATGCCATCTAAAGTCCAAGAGGCTTTTACTGCTGCAGCTGGCGGCGTAGCTTCTGAAGCACTTGTGGTTGTAGGTGTTGCAGACTGCGCTGCTGATGCACTACTGGCACTGCCGCTGTCTGCTAAAGCATTTTCAGCTTTTTGTAAATCATCAAGGGTTTTTGATGCTTGATTTAAATCTTGTTGTTCTTGTTGCGTAATCTCTGCAGAAGAAGCAGTGGTTGCTAACGGATCGATTGGATCAGCTACCGCACTTGACACCACTTGAGGCTTTAATGGTTGTTCAGCAGGCGCTGCGGCAAAAGCCGTACCAGCAAGCATGCAACTTAAGCTCATTGCGAGCACTGTGCGAACGAACATGTAATTCAACCTTAAAATTATTCATTTACATTGATAGAAACGTGACAAGTATTACAGAAAATTGGTTGTTTTGCAGTAGTTGTTTTGTGTCAGGATGCATTTTCCCGCTCAGCTTAATCGCTTTTTTAAGGCGCAAGAAGTTATTCAAGTTAGAGGCTTTTTTGTTATGATGCGCTTAAGACTTATAGATTGAGATAGGAAAGTAATGACGACCTTAAAGAACGATCGTTTTCTACGTGCCTTATTGCGTGAGCCAGTAGATACCACCCCTGTATGGATGATGCGCCAAGCTGGCCGTTATTTACCTGAGTATCGTGAGACCCGCGCGAAAGCAGGCGATTTCCTGTCTCTTTGTAAAAATAATGATTTTGCCTGTGAAGTGACGTTGCAACCTTTACGTCGTTATGACTTAGATGCTGCGATTTTATTTTCAGATATTCTGACTGTGCCTGACGCTTTGGGCTTAGGTTTATATTTTGAGGCGGGTGAAGGGCCTAAATTCCGAAAAACGGTACGTACCGAACAAGACGTGGCTAACTTACCTGCTTTTAATGCCAAATCTGATTTAGATTATGTCATGAATGCAGTGACGACTATTCGTTCGGCGCTTGGCGGCCAAGTCCCTTTAATTGGTTTTTCTGGCAGTCCTTGGACACTGGCCACCTATATGGTAGAGGGTGGTTCTAGCAAAGACTTCCGTTTCACCAAACACATGATGTATGCACAGCCAGAAGTATTACATGCTTTATTGGATCGTTTAGCGGTTGCAGTGACGGATTATCTAAACGCGCAAATTGATGCAGGTGCGCAAGCGGTGCAGATTTTTGACAGTTGGGGCGGTGCTTTAGCACACCGTGAATATTTAGAATTCTCGCTCAACTATATGCAAAAAATTGTCGCGGGCTTACAGCGTGAAAAAGACGGCCGTAAGATTCCAGTGATTTTATTTACAAAAGGTGGCGGTCAGTGGTTAGAACCTATGATTGCAACTGGAGCTGATGCGTTTGGTTTAGATTGGACGACTAACTTACAAGTGGCACGTCAAACCGTAGCAGGTCGCGCGGCACTACAAGGTAATTTAGATCCATCAACTTTATACGCAACACCAGCCGCAATTGCCAAAGCGACCCAAGCCATGTTAGATGATGCCTATGCAGGCGGTGAAAAAACTGGTTATATCGCCAATTTAGGACATGGTATTACCCAATGGGTCGATCCTGAGCATCCGAAGGCCTTTATTGATACCGTGCATGAATATAGTGCCAAATATTTATAAGGTCGAGCTGTGCTGAATATTTTAAAATCCAGCATAGAATTCTCCTATAAGGCAGCTTCGGCTGCCTTATTTGGTATTCTATTGCTCATAGCCTTTGCCCTGACAGCCAGCATGGGTAGTCATGAATTTTATGGTTTATTTCGTTATGACTATTTGCTGATTTATGCTTTGATTATTCAGGCCTGTTTATTGTATTTAAAGCTTGAATCTTGGGCAGAAGCCAAAGTCATTGCTTTATTTCATTTAATGGCGATGGTCATGGAGATTTTTTTAACGCATCCCGCCATTGCATCATGGCACTATCCACAGCCTGCGCTGTTTAAACTTTTAACTGTGCCGTTATTTGCAGGTTTTATGTATTCAGCAGTAGGCAGTTTTTTTGCAAGATCGCTACGTTTATACCATGTCAGTTTAAGCAATTTACCGCAGTTTAGTCACATGCTGATTTTAGCGCTATTGTCTTATTTAAACTTTATGACAAAATTTTTTGTACCCGATATTCGCTATGCCTTATTTGCATGGAGCACATGGATGTTTTGGTCAACCAAAATTCGCTTTTGCTTAAACCAGTATCAATTTAACTTACCGATGTTACCTGTGTTGTGGCTGTTGGCATTTTTGATTTGGATTGCTGAAAACATCAGTACCTTTTATCAAATTTGGCTGTATCCAAGCCAAGTCGATGCTTGGCATATGGTGGGCTGGGGTAAATTGGGTTCTTGGTATTTATTATTGTTATTGAGTTTGGTGTTGGTGCTTAAAATTTTAGGTCATCGTTCCCAACAAGGGACTTGGCAGCTACATTAAGCGGCAATTTCCCGCTTTTTTTAGCTTTAAAAAATAGACGCTTATTAATTTTATTGTTTAACTAAAAAGAAAAGTTTTGTATTTTAAAAATGATCAAGCTATTTTAAAGACGTATAGAATAATTTTTATACACAATAACTAAAAATCATAAGAATCACTGGAGATATTCATATGTTAAAAAAAATTGCTTTAGGATGTGTACTCGCTTTAGGTTCAATGAGCGCATTTGCAGATGGTGATGCAGGTTGTGGTATTGGTTCTCAAGTGTGGGCAGGTCAGTCAGGTAAAATTCCAAAACTCATGGCAGCCACCACCAATGGTATTTTCTTAAACCAATTATTTGGGATTACCTTTGGTACGCTAGGCTGTAATGGTAATGGCACTGTATCGGCGAAAGTGGTGACCTTTACGCATGAAAATGCTGAAAACTTGGCGCGTGATATGGCTGTGGGTGAAGGCGAGAACTTAAATGTATTGGCAGAATTACTGCAGATTAAAACGGAAGATAAGCCACGCTTCTTTGCAGTATCTAAAGCCAATTTTACCCAAATCTATGCTTCTGAAAATAGCTTAGAAGTTTTGGCATCATTACAACAGGTCATGGCACAAGACGAAGTGCTTAAAGCTTACGTTTAATCATTTCGGCTCTGCCTACGGGCAGAGCACGCCTTTTTAGCTGTCTTTGACTATTACAAGAGCCTTGATATCAGTGCTACGTCTTCTTTGTTTTTCACTTGTGATTGTTTTACCAAGTTTTACGTTTGCCCAAAATACTTATCTTGCACAAGCTGAACGCTTGCAGTTGCATCAGGATCCAACATGGCAGCATTTGATTTATCATCAGCAGGGTAAAAGTGAGGTGCGTTATGCTGGTTTCTTTTTAAGTCCGCAGGGACAACAGGATGCCAAACAAGAATTAGCCGCCAATATTACAGCACTTTTTCAACCCGCCTTGCCTGATCAATCTATTCGTTGTCGTTTTCCCGCACGTAGCCAATGGCTGATCAAACAGTTAAATATCGACCTTAATGTTTTACCTCAGGTGAGTTGTCCTCAGTTGGATGCTTGGTGGCAGAAGATTCAGCCGCATAGTGCCACGTTAATTTATGCCACTGACTTTATGGGTAATCCAAGCTCCATGTTTGGGCATACTTTACTCAGGATTGACCCCGAGCAAAACCAAGATCTCAATTTGGTGTCTTACGCCGTCAATTACGCGGCCACTGTTATGGGGCAAAGTGATTGGTCATTTGCGCTAAAAGGATTAACAGGACAGTATCCAGGGGAATATTCGATTTTGCCGTATTATCGTAAAGTCAAAGAATATGGTGATTTTGAAAGTCGGGATTTATGGGAGTATGAACTCGATTTAAACCCACAAGAGACCCAATTTATTGTGCAACATTTATGGGAAATGCAAAATGTATCTTTCCCGTATTATTTTATTGCCGATAATTGTGCTTATCGTTTATTGGGTTTAATTGATTTAGTCCGTCCTGATTTACAGTTACAACAGCAGTTTAAACACATTGCGATTCCAGTTGAAACCTTAAAAGCGATTCAACAACATGATTTGGTCAAAGATGTGGTTTATCGTCCAGCTTTAGAAACTCAGCTCAATAGCCAAGCCAAAGCACATGGTCAACCATTAGCACAGGCGGCGCAGCGTTTAACCCAAAAGTCTACTGAAAAAATGGCAGAGTTTTTACGTGCTTATACGCCAGTAGAACAAGCCAAAATTTTAGAAATGGCCTATGACAGCTTGTATTTACAGCTCACAAGTCGCCAAATAGCGGCCAGTAACGCTCAACCTAAACTACGCCGTATTTTAAGTCTAAGAAGCTATTTAGAAATAGAGAAGCAGCGTGAGTTATCCATTCAGCCCAAAGCTGACCCAAGCCAAAGCCATCATGCTAAAAATATTCAAGTCAAAGTAGGGCAAGTGCAAGGTGAAAACTTTGTT
Source organism: Acinetobacter sp. B51(2017) (assembly GCF_003711395.1). Taxonomy (GTDB): domain Bacteria; phylum Pseudomonadota; class Gammaproteobacteria; order Pseudomonadales; family Moraxellaceae; genus Acinetobacter. The sequence goes on along the minus strand of NZ_PJRJ01000008.1, from coordinate 76,242 downwards.
GAGATTTCGCATCGGCAGGCCTATCACGATTTAATGGATCCACAGGCTGGTTTTCGTTTGGGCACACAGTTACAGGTGTTAGAAGGCACGTTACAGTATCGGGAAGATCAGCTTAAACTGAGTGACTTTAACTTACTTAGTGTTAATTCTTATAGCCCTGTAACAGCCTTTAAAAGTGATATTAGTTGGGGATTTAATTTAGCTTGGCAACAAGAAGCGCTAGGCGAACATGGTCAGTTTAGTGAACATGAGCAGCATGGCATACTCAATTTAAAAACTCAGCTTGGTTATAGTTGGTTGTTGGCTGAGGAACAACATTTATGTTATGCACAATTACAAAACCAATTTCAAGCAGGCAAAGCCTTAGATTTAGGTTGGCGTACAGGCATTGGCCCTACCGCAGGCTGCCAAAACCTGTGGTCAGATCACATCAATAGCCTAGTGCAAGTCGAGTTGCCTTTTTGGGATGATGTCGATCAGTGGCAACTTAAAGCCAAAACAGAGCTGCAATATGTGTTAAACCCGAACCAAGGCTTACGCGTGGGTTATGAATATCAACTTCAAGACAATAAAAATTGGGATCGCTTAAGTTTTAGTTTTGTGCAGTATTTTTAAGCCACTGTAAAAATTGCTGTTTTTGTACTAAATAGTCAGGATGTTGTTTGGCAGCATCCCATTTTTGTTTAAAAATTGCTGCTGCTTGGGCTTTAATTGGATCTTCAGGTGAACGAGGCAGTTCATCCCGACCATGCGCACCGCTTAAGCCTTTTTTATCCTCGGGTACAGCGCCCTTGTACTTTTTACCACCTTTATGGTTGGCATAGCGCCGCGCGCGGGTATAGCCCATTTGCAGAAACTTACGTGCCATATCTGCCCCAACAAAATCATGTTGTGCCAGATAATCTAAAAAAAGTTGGTAAATGGCAGCACTGCTGTGCGTGGCTTTTTCGACATCTGCAAAACGCCAATGTGGCAAAATTTCCGATTTATACGGCTCAACCAATAGTACGCCTTGTTCACCACGCCCAATACGATATAACTCTGGACGTTCTCGAAAATTAATTTTTTTAAAATCGAGGCTATAGTCAAAACTACTAGAGCTTACTCTGCTGGTACGCCGTGGTACCTCGAGAGGTGCTTGGGAGGCTGGGGGTTGAGACATCATGTGCTCCTATCACAGTAATAAAGCCCCAAGAAAGGGGCTTTATCTATTTATTTGTCTTTTTTCGCTTTGCTTTTGCTGGCTTTAGCAGAGCTGTTGCTTTTGGCTTTGCTTGGCTTTTTGGCCGCTGCTGCCTTTTTCGTGGCTTTTGCTTTGCTATCTGACTTTTTACTTTTCGCCGATTTTTTGGGTTCGGCTTTACTGGCTTTAGGGTTAGATTTTTTGACTGTTTTGGCCTTTTTCGTGGCGGCTTTGTCTTTCTCGGCTTTAGGGTTAGTGTTGGATTTTTTAACTTTATCCTCACTGGCTTTTTTGGCTTTGGCCGTTGCATTTTTCTGTTCGGATTTTTTACTGGTTGCTGTCATATCATCACATCCTATTGAATTAAACTCGTCTTAATTTAGGCCCAAAGGCGAGGCAATAGAGCTGTAATTGTGTAGTGATATGTAGACCAGCTGTAAGCTATGTGTATTCAGATTAAAAAAACCTGCGTATGCAGGTTTAAGTTTCGACCACCACAAAATATTTTTTAACTTTTTCTATGACTTCAAAGGTACCAACAAAACTAGGTGGAATGACGCCAGCATCACCTGCTTTGATTTCAATAAAATCTTGATGGGCTGAGTCATGTAAACGCACCACGCCCTCTAAGACATGAAAAAACTCTTGTTTATTGTCAGCAAACACAATATTCCAAGCGCCTACTTCACATTGCCAAATGCCAGCGTTCATATTGGGATGTTCATATAAACTTTGCGTGAGACGCTGGGGATTATTTTTGACTAAACGATCAGGACGTGGATAGTCGATGCTTGAGTCACTTGTGGCGAGGCCTTGGCCGGCAATATACAGTTGTGTCATGTAGATAGATCCATAAAAAAGCCTCAAACATGTTGAGGCTGATTTGCTTAATAACTTTCTGGCACCGCAGATAAGAATTCACGACGCTCTTCTTTATTGGTTTTGAAATCACCAGTAAACGAGACAGTTCGGGTGGTGGATTCTTGTTTACCTACACCGCGCATCATCATACACATATGTGCCGAATCAATCACGACGGCAACACCACGCGCACCTGTTACTTCTGCAACAGCTTCTGCAATTTGTTGGGTTAGGTTTTCTTGAATCTGTAAACGACGCGCAAACATTTCGGTAATGCGGGCAAATTTAGATAAGCCTAAAACGTTACCTTCTGGTAAATAAGCAATATGCACACGACCATAAAATGGCAATAAATGGTGCTCACACAAAGAATAAAATTCAATGTTTTTCACTAATACCATTTCGCGGTTATCAGAAGGGAAGACTGCGTTATTGGTCACTTCTTCTAATGTTTTGCTATAACCAGACGTTAAATACGAAAAAGCTTTAGCAGCACGCACAGGTGTATCTTTAAGACCTGGGCGATCTAGATCTTCACCAACGGCAGTTAGGATATTTGCGTAGGATTGCTGCATAGACATAAGACGTGTTCACTTACACTGAGATTGAACAAGGCGGGCATTGTAACAGAAAACTATCAAAATGCCCGCCTTTGAGGAAAAATCCGATTATTGATTAAACTTAGGGTTCTTTTCTGCGCGTTTTAGTAAGACCAATACCGCGCCAGTACCGCCTTGTTTTTCAGGTGCACTGACAAAAGCCAAAACATCACGGTGTTGACGTAGCCAACCGTTGACATAGGTTTTTAAAATTGCATCTGGGCCTTTGCCGTGTACAATTTTAATCACGTTTTGGTTTTCATCTTTGGCCATTTGAATAATTTGCAGCACAGCAACGCGTGCTTCTTCTACGGTGCAACCATGTAGATCGACCGCTTCAAACCAACGTAAATTACCGGCTTTTAAATCCTCAAACACTCTATGCTGCAAAGTGGCAATACGATAGCTTAAATTGGCTTGGCTACCCACAGGGTTTAAGGTGGCAACGGTATCTGACAAGAGTGCATCATCTGTTTCCATGGGCCCCATGGCTGCTGCCCGTTTCGCTAAAGTTTGCGTATCTAACTTTTTCTTACTGGCAACCCGTGTTTTGGCAGTATTACTGGTTGCAAGCTTTTGCACGCCACGCATTTCTTTGGCAAATAATGCCATGTCTTCTGCCACAGGGTCAGCCACCTCAACCACTTTGGGTTCAGGTGCTTTGACCGCTGTATGCGGATTCGTAATCTGTTTCTTAAAGGCTTTCAGTAGGTTGTACTGGTCTTTAGACAGGGAAGAATCTTTATTACTCATAGGAGATCAATTAAATCGGTTGAGGCTGCCCAAATAATGCCTCAAAGGCATGATCAGGACGAGGCTGTTTCATAAAACTTTCGCCCACTAAAAAGGCGTGAATATCATTGGCTTGCATCATTGCCACATCATCAGGTGTTGCAATGCCGCTTTCTGTCACCAATAAACGTGATGGTTCGAGTAGTTGCTTTAAGCGTAGCGAAGTATTGAGGTCAACGTCAAAGGTTTTTAGGTTACGGTTGTTGACACCGAGTAAACAACGCTCAGAGAGGTTTAAGGCACGCGCTAATTCCGCTTCGTCATGCACTTCTACCAAAACATCAAGATGATGCTCAAAGGCAGTTTTTGACATTTCTTCCAATTGTTGGTCGGATAAACACGCTACAATCAATAAAATGCAGTCAGCATGTAAGGCACGCGCTTCAATTACGCCATAAGGATCAATTAAAAAATCCTTACGCAGGGCAGGCAAGTTGCAATGGCTGCGCGCAATCTGAATATTTTCGTCGTTTCCTTGGAAAAAGTCCACATCGGTGAGTACAGATAAACATGCTGCACCGGCTGCTTCATATTGCTCTGCAATTTCTGCAGGATTAAAGTTTGGGCGAATAATGCCTTTTGATGGCGACGCTTTTTTAATTTCAGCAATCACACCTGGACGCTTGCTCTGTAAACTTTGTGCAAAACCACGTACAGGACTGGCAGCTTGTGCCAATTGTTCAATGTCGTAGAGACTTTTTTGCTTGAGACGCGCTTTAAATTCTTCGTGCTTACGCTCAACAATTTTACCTAAGATGGTGTTGGCAATATCAATCATGCTTTCAGTCCTTTTACACGTCGTATTCTTTTAGGGTTTTGCTGAACTCAGCCAAAATGCCCATTTTTTCTAAAGCTTGACCGCCATAAATAATGTCATGCGCGAGTGCAACGCCTTGTTTATAGTTAATACATAAACCAGATACATATAAACCGGCACCGGCATTCAGCGCGACCATGTTGGCCGCTTTTTCACCAATGGCTGATTTTTTCTTGCCTAACGCATCTTTAATCAGTTTTAAGCTGTCGGCAGGGCTTTCAATACTTAAACCACTTAACGTTTGTGATTCAATACCCACATCTTCAGGTTGAATGGTCCACTCAAAAATTTCACCGTCTTTGAGCTCAGCGACATAAGTTTTAGCGGCAAGGCTAATTTCATCTAAACCATCGTGTGAATGCACCACCATGACGTGTTCTGCACCTAAATGCATTAATACTTCTGCCATTGGGCGGCAGAGTTCTTGTGAGAATACCCCAATCACAAAGCGTTTCACGCCAGCAGGATTAGTCAATGGCCCAAGTAGGTTAAATATGCTACGGAAACCGAGCTCTTTACGTGGAGCAGCTGCATATTTCATGGCCTGATGATGATTAGGCGCAAACAAGAAGCCCACGCCCATTTCACGAATGCAGCGTTCAGTTTGTTGCATGTTGAGATCAAGTTGAATACCCGCTTGTTCGAGTAAATCTGAAGAACCCGACTTACCTGATACACCGCGGCCACCATGTTTAGCAATGGTTGCACCTGCGGCAGCAATCACAAAACTTGAGGCTGTTGATACGTTAAAGAGATTTTGACCATCGCCGCCTGTGCCAACAATATCCACCAAATAGTCTAAATCTGAAACATCAATTTTGATGGCAAAATCACGCATCACTCGCGCCGCAGCGGTAATTTCTTCAATGCTTTCGCCTTTTAAGCGTAGCCCCATCATTAAAGCGCCGATTTGTGCGTCTGTGGCTTCACCCGACATGATGCTGCGCATCACATCTTGCATTTGGGCATCTGTTAAATGAATGTTTTTGGTAATGTTACTTAAGGCTTGTTGAATATTCATGTGTGCGCTCTAAATTTTAAGCATAATTTTCAAGGAAGTTTTTAAAGATTAGATGGCCGTGGTCACTTAAGATCGATTCTGGATGAAACTGCACGCCTTCAACGGCTAATGTCTTATGTTTAACGCCCATGATCTCTTCCATCGAACCATCTTCTTCATTGGTCCAGCAGGTCACTTCTAAACATTCAGGCAAAGTTGCTTGATCAATCACCAATGAGTGATAGCGCGTTGCTGCAAATGGCGAAGGTAAATTGCTAAAGATTCCAGTATCTGAATGGTACATATCCGATAAACGACCATGCATGACGCGTTTGGCACGCACAATATTGCCGCCAAAGGCTTGTCCAATACTTTGATGTCCCAAGCACACCCCTAACAGTGGAATCTTGCCTGCAAAATGCTGGATGGCTGGAATCGAAATGCCTGCTTCACTTGGTGAGCAAGGCCCTGGACCAATGACTAAATACTTAGGTTGCCATCGCTCAATATCTTCCAACGTCACGGCATCATTACGGACTACTTTTACTTCTTGGTTTAACTCGCCAAAATATTGCACGATGTTGTAAGTAAAGGAGTCATAATTGTCGATCATTAAAAGCATGAGCTTAACCTATTGAAAAATTATGCACTTAACTGTGCGAGCTTGTCCTAATTTGCATTTGGTCTCAAAAATAACCCAAAAGCAGACAAAGAATATTGGGTGAAAAATAAGACGATTGGCATCATAGCAAAAAATCTTCATTTTCTGCTCAACTATTTCTAAGTGAGCGATAATTTTGCATGAAAAACGCGGCAAAACAGAGGAAATATATGTAGTGCATTCTATGATCGCTGGGCTTGAGAAGTCATATTCAATGATGCTGTCCACATCTAAAGTCGATGCCAGAGACTGTATAGTGCAATTTATGAATATTCGCTCACTGAGGGGATGGCTTAGATAGAAGAAAGTGCACTTAGATAGTGCTTTATTTTTTTAATTGCGAGCATCTAAAAAAGCTATTAAAAAACAAAAGAGATTGTTTTTTTCTTATATAAAACAAAGATAAAAATTAACTATTTTTCTAAAATAATAAACTTATATTAAATCAACTGTTGATGTTTTAAACAATTCAAGCCAAGGCTTTTCAAAAAATGCAATCAATTCGAATCTGTTATCAATAAATATAAAAATACTCGGTATTTTTCGTCCAAAAATCATACAGAAGCTGCTGAGTTTTAGTTCGTAATGCACTATTATAGGGCGTGGGTTGGTTGTTTTATAAGAATTGCGCCCAAGCCTGTTTGAATATGGTGCATTTCCTTATCTACACAGTATAATAGCGACAAAGTAATTGGCTTAAATCGCGTATCCTGATAAAGATTTCAACGTTTTAGCATAGCTTTTAAAAGTTGGTATGGGAATTGCTTTACAACAGCCAACTACTAACACGCACGGTTGAGTGCAACAAAAAATCATCGGAGCAAAATGAGCATGGCGAACAAGGTCCTTCAACTCATCGAAGAAAGTGGCGCAAAATGGGTCGATTTCCGCTTTACGGATACTAAGGGTAAAGAGCAGCATGTCACTTACCCAGCAGACAGTATTGACGAAGATACTTTCGAAGACGGAAAAATGTTTGACGGTTCGTCAATCGCTGGCTGGAAAGGCATCGAAGCATCAGACATGATCTTACGTCCAGATGCAGAAACAGGTTTTCTTGACCCGTTCTTTGCAGAACCTACAGTTGTTGTGACGTGTGATGTCATCGAACCTTCAACTGGTCAAGGTTATGAACGTGACCCTCGCTCGATTGCTCGTCGTGCTGAAGAATACCTAAAATCTACAGGTATCGGTGATACTGCATTCTTCGGTCCAGAACCAGAATTCTTCGTATTTGACGAAGTCAAATGGGACATCGATATGTCTGGCGCGCGCCATACATTAATCGCTGAAGAAGCAGCTTGGTCTACAGGTAAAGACTACGAAGCAGGTAACTCAGGTCACCGTCCACGCGTAAAAGGCGGTTATTTCCCAGTTCCTCCTGTGGATTCTTCACAAGACATGCGTGCTGACATGTGTGCTAAAATTGAAGACATTATGGGCCCTGGTCGCGTTGAAGTGCATCACCACGAAGTGGCATCTTGCCAATTAGAAATTGGTGTAAGCTTTAATACGATGGTGCGTAAAGCTGACGAAGTTCAACAGTTTAAATATGCGGTTTGGAACGTTGCGCACCAATATGCAAAAACTGCAACCTTTATGCCTAAACCAATGGTTGGCGATAACGGTTCTGGTATGCACGTCCACATGTCTATTTCTAAAGACGGCAAAAACTTGTTCGCAGGTGATGAATATGCTGGTCTTTCAGAAATGGCACTTTACTTCATCGGTGGTGTGATTAAACACGCGCGTTCATTAAACGCGATTACTAACCCTTCTACCAACTCGTACAAGCGTTTAGTACCACACTATGAAGCACCGATTATGCTGGCTTACTCAGCACGTAACCGTTCTGCGTCGATCCGTATTCCTTACGTATCTAGCCCGAAAGGCAAGCGTATTGAAGCACGTTTCCCTGATCCAATGATGAACCCATACTTAGGTTTTGCGGCATTGTTAATGGCAGGTCTTGACGGTATCCAAAATAAGATTCACCCAGGTGAAGCTGCTGATAAGAACTTGTATGATCTTCCACCAGAAGAAGAAGCAAAAATCCCAACAGTGGCACACAGCCTTGAAATGGCGCTTGAAGCACTGCAAGCGGACCATGATTACCTGCTTAAAGGTGGAGTATTCACCAAAGAAATGCTAGATGCTTACATCGAGCTGAAAACTGAAGAAGTTCGTCGTTTAAATACGACAACGCATCCAGTTGAATTTGATATGTACTACAGCTTGTAATTCATTTTCGAATTTCACTGTAAAAAAAACCCGCGCTAGTCGCGGGTTTTTTGTATGCTTGTGTTTAGACTAAATCCATCTCAAAAGAATTGAATTGTTATGGCAAAACCACGTAAAAAACATACCGGCTTTTTTCCATGGAATGATCCACAAGATCAAGAAAAGGGCTTTAAACTCAATTTTTCGGAAGTGAGCTATTTAGAAGTAGGACGCACGATTGAGGGCTATAAACAGGCGCAATTTGTAGAGCTTAAAAACCCTGAGTTGGCTTTAGATTTTGATTATCCCAAAGAGTTTTATCTAAGTGCTGAGGGTTTTATTCTAATCAAAACCCCGCAAGGTCAATTTAAAGTCATTGCTAAAACTGATAGCGCCTAATGTTAGCTTCTCAAATTCCTGCGGAGCTTAGAGCATGGCTGTATGCCGAAGGTTCTTTGACTCAACAGCTCACCCAATTGGGTCAGGGGAAATTTCGTGTGCAACCGTTCAAACAGCATTTTCAGCGTTTAAGCTTTGTGGATGCCAAATGGATGCAGATGCCGTATCAACATACGGCTTGGGTGCGTGAAGCATATTTATATGGTTCGCAGGCAGAGCCTTGGGTTAAAGCCAAAAGTATTTTCCCAATTTTAAGCTTGCAAAAAAAAGCACGAATTTTTCAGCATATTGGCAATAAGCCCATTGGTTGGTACTTATTTCAACGCACCACGCCTCAATGTGAACGCCGTGTGTTGTGGCTAGAGGATGGTTGGACACGTCAGAGCTGCTATACTTGGCATGGGTGTAAATTTATCGTACAAGAAAGTTTTTTACCCGCTTTTTATGACTTTATTCAAAAGCAGTAGGCGAAATCAATATGGCAATAGCACAAGCAAGCACTTGGCGCGAGCGGATGAGCGCGTATTATTATTTATGTCGTTTTGATAAACCGATTGGCACTGAGTTGGTATTTTGGCCGATGATGTGGGCGCTGTGGATTGCCAATCAAGGTACGCCAAGCCTTATGATTTTAATCCCTATGGTGCTGGGTACGATCTTTATGCGTGCTGCGGGCTGTGCCATTAATGACTTTGCAGATCGTAAAGTTGATGGCGCAGTGGAACGAACTAAAAACCGTCCACTTGCAACAGGTATGATTCGTGCGCGTGAAGCGATTTATGTGTTTATGGCACTGGTTATTGCGAGTGCAGCCATGTTGCTATTTTTACCCATTGAAAGCTTTTATTGGTCTTTTGGGGCTTTGGCTTTGGCTTTTGTCTATCCGTTTATGAAGCGCTATACCCATTTACCGCAAGTGGTTTTAGGCGCAGCATTTTCATGGGCAATTCCGATGTCATATACCGCTGTAGGACAAACACCAGATTTAAGCTGTTGGTTACTGTATTTTGGTAATTTGGCGTGGACGGTGGCCTATGACACGCAATATGCCATCACTGACCGTGAATATGATCTTAAAATTGGGGTGAAATCTACCGCAATTTTATTTGGACGCTATGACATCCAAATCATTGCTTTATTACAAATGACCGCAATTGGCTTATTTGCCAGCGTACTGTATTTAGAAAACTTGCTGCTGCCTTTTGGTGCTCTTGCACTGCTATTGATTGGTTTAGATTTTATTTATCAATGGTATAAAACCAAAGACAAAAAACCGGGCACATGTTTTTGGGCATTTAGACATAACCGTTGGGTGGGGCTCATTCTGTTTATAGGGATTGTTTTGAGTTTGATATAATCACTTAAAACGTGAATAAAAAAGCATCCTAGTCAGATGCTTTTTTTTATGCTTTATTAAACGAGCCATAACAATAAAATGATTAGGATAAAAATATGTCAGCATGGAAAAAAACGCTACTTGCTTTTGCATGCAGCAGCGCTTTGTTATTAACTGCGTGTAATGATGATAACGATCATGTAGCTGTAGATCGTTATGACAGCTATTTAACAGAAACGACCTATACTCAGGATAGTGTGATTGCTGCAAGTCGTATTAATGTCATGCAATACACCATGCCAAGTGTGACGGGACAGCCGATCACCGCTTCTGCGCTGGTATTTACACCGCGTACCCCGCGCCCGAAAGATGGTTGGCGCGTGGTGGTGTGGGAACATGGCACGGTGGGCAGTGGCGATCAATGTGCGCCAAGCAATAATCAACTCAATCCGCGCTTTAGAATTTTAGCTGAAAGCCTATTGGCAGCAGGTTATGTCATTGTGGCACCAGATTATGAAGGTTTAGGTGAAAAAGGTATTCATCCTTATTTAAATTTAAAAAGCGCAGCACAATCGGCAATTTATGCGCAAAAAGCCTATCAAGAGCGTTATGCCAGCCAAGTTAAAGGCACATGGATGAGCGTAGGGCAATCGCAAGGTGGGCATGCGTCACTGGCAACAGCAGAATATGCACAAACTGATGCTAACTATTTAGGCGCAGTCGCAGCCGCACCCGCTTCAAGCTTGGGCTATATCATTCAATATATTGCTCCGAACTTATTAAAAGATGTGCTTTTAGCTGAAAGTGCAGGTTTAGTGGAAAAAGGCACAGCAGCAGCAGGCTATGCTGAGTTATTGGCCTATGCCGCTTATGTCACGACAGGAATTCGCGCTTACCAGCCGAATTTTGATTACAAAGCCGTTTTTCACCCACGTTCACAACCGTTGGTAGAAGCTGCTTTAGGTACAACTGGTGACAACGGCCTATGCCTAGATGAATTAGGACCACGCTTTACTGACGATATCTTGCAATATGTGGCAGAAAATCCAGGTAAAACAGTTTTAGACTATCCTGCTTTAATTGAAGATTTTGATCAAAACCCAGTGATTGCTGCCTTTTTAGCAGAGAATCAACCAGCAACCAAATACATTTCCAAGCCAGTCATGATTGTGCAAGGTAAGTTGGATGCTGCAGTGCCTTATGTAGTGACTGAACAGTTGGCAGAAGATTTAACGGCAAAAGGTAGCGAAGTTGAACTGCATTTAGTCGAAGGCGCTGGGCACACGCAAGCGATTGTGCTGAAAACCAAGGAAATTGTAGAATTTATTCAACAACATATGCCAGCACGTTAAAGCGCATGCAACTCCTTTAATATAAAGCGAAGCGCTGGATGATGAACGTCCTTACGGTAATTGGCATACAATGCCAGTTGCGGTAAGGTAAATTCTGTGGCGATCGTCACTACATCGGAATTTAAAAACTTTAAGGCGTATTCAGGCAAAAAGCTAAACCCAAAGCCCATATTAATCAGATTAATATGTTGCAGTACATTGGTCACCCACATTAATTGCTGTTTAGGCAGCTGCTCAAAGTCAAAATGCTGTTGAATTTTCTCATACAGTACTGGTGAGGATGTTTGTTCACATAAAATTAAGCTTTGATTTTTCAGGATGTTTTTAGAGATGGGTTGTGCATGGGGATACAGTTTTTTAGATGCGACCAAATATAAAGGTTCTTGCAAAATTAAATGATGTGCATATTCTGGCTCATCCAGTGGATAACGGGTAAAAGCCAAGTCCAATTCAGCATTCTTTAAGGCTTGAATTTGTTCTAAACAGGTTAAACTTTGAATATGCAGTTGGACATTGGGCAGATGCTGTTTTAATTTGGCCAATAGCGCGGGCATCAGTTTAATTTCTGCCACATTTAAAAAACCAATATGCAGTTGATTTTGTTTTTGCTGCGCTACTTGGCGTGCGACAGCAATAGCCAAATGGGCATGTTCTAATGCGCTCTGTGCATAGCCTAAAAATGCCTGACCTTCTTGAGTTAGACGAATTTGCCTTGCCGAACGATCAAATAATGTCACGCCAACTTCTTGTTCTAAATCTTTAATTTGCTGACTTAACGACGGCTGCGTTGTAAACAGTTTTTGCGCGGCTTTGGTAAAACTTTGTGTTTCTGCCACAGTAACAAAATAGCGCAAATGACGCAGTTCCATACTTGCTCCTTGATGATGCTCAGCCGCCTCAATCTAAACCACAATGCTTTTAAAGTATAGGCAAAAGACAGCCGAGTATAGGCAAAACTTATAGCGCTTGCAGCCGCCTACACCTGACCTATACTCAGCGCATAGATGAACGCTTTTGCTGTGAGAGGAAATCACTCATGTCACCTCATTATGACACTGATGTTTTGGTTATTGGTACAGGGCCTGCGGGTTCAACCTTAGGCTTGGCTTTGGCTAGTTATGGGATTAAGGTTCAACTCTTTACCCAGTTTAATTGGCTGGCCAATAGTCCGCGTGCGCATATTACCAATCAACGTGCGATGGAAGTGCTGCGTGATTTAGGCATAGAGCAACAAGCCAAACAGATTGCAACGCCGTGGCATGAAATGGGTGAAAGCTTGATTACCACCAGTTTGGTGGGAGAAGAAATTGCCCGTATGAGCGCATGGGGTACGGGGGATGAACGCTATGGCGACTATTTAAAAGGCAGCCCATGTCCTTTAATTGATTTAATTCAGCCCAAAATGGAAGCATTATTAGTGAAAAATGCGGGGGAGCGTGGTGCGATTTATAACTTTAATACCGAATATTTGTCCCATGAGCAAGATGAACATGGCGTGACCGCGCGCTTTTTAAATAAAGTCACTCAAACCGAATTTAGCCTAAGAGCAAAATACTTAGTCGGAATGGATGGGGCACGCTCTAAGGTAGTAGATGAGCTAGGCTTAGCACTTGAAGGAATCATGTCACGCGCAGGTACGGTATATGTGACCTTTAAAGCCGATCTAAGTGAGTATGTGCAACATCGTCCAGCGATTTTACAATGGATTGTTAATCCTGAGGCTGGCTTTGGCGATATTGGCATGGGCTTATTACGTGCAATTTCGCCTTGGAATGAATGGATTATGGGCTGGGGCTTTGATATCGCGCAGGGCGAACCACAAGTCACGCAGGAGCAAGTCCAAGCACGTTTAGATGCATTTGTTGGTGCACATGTCACGGATTTGCAGATTGAAAAAATTTCTTATTGGTATGTGAATCAAACCTATGCCACGCATTATTCTAAAGGACGTGTGTTCTGTGGAGGGGACGCTGTACATCGTCACCCACCATCGAGCGGTTTAGGCTCAAATACCTGTATCCAAGATGCATTTAACTTGGCATGGAAATTGGCTTATGTGCTAAAAGGCTGGGCTCAAACTGAATTATTACAATCGTATAGTGATGAACGTGCACCTATAGGTAAGCAAATTGTAGCGCGTGCCAATCAATCACGCTTTGACTATAAATACCTAAAACAAGTCTTTGGTTTCGATCAAGGGATTAAGACGCAAGCGCAAATGCTAGAACGAATTTTCGCCGAAACCGAAGAGGCGGCAAAAGTACGTGAGCAGCTCTATCAAGCACTGGAAATTAAACATCATGAGTTTAATGCCCAAGGGGTTGAGCTCAATCAGCGTTATCAATCTAATGCGGTACTGGCAGATGATACACCAGAAATCTTTATTAAAGATAAAGAGCTATATTTACAAGCCACCACGCGTCCGGGCGCCAAAATTCCACATACATGGTTAGTCGATCGCAAAGGGCGTAAACACTCAACCTTAGATATCACCGGTAAAGGACGTTTTACTTTAGTGACGGGTTTATCGGGGAAAGCATGGCGTGAAGCAGTACAAGCCCTAGCCCTAGATTATTTAGATGTGATTCAGGTTGGTTCACGAGAGTATCGTGATGTGTATGCCACATGGCAAGCTAAATCTGAAATAGACGACAATGGTGCCATCTTGGTGCGTCCAGATGGCTATATTGCATGGCGTATACAGTCTGTCAGCGCAGATTGTCAGCATCAGCAGATCCTGACTGATGTGTTAAAGCAGCTTAACTTAAGCCTTTAATCTGGAACAGCCGACCTCGTGTCGGCTTTTTTAGCATTGCTTTACGAAATTTGCTTGTTAGAATAATGCGCCTATTTTTTGTTTAACGCTATGGAGCGCCATCAATGTCAGCCAATACCAAACGTTTAACGCCAAAAGTGATGTTAGTTGCGAGTCTAGGTTTACTTATTCCTGTGTTATTGGTGGCGGTGGCATTTTTAGCCATTAAAAGTGATGCTAAAAATCAGCAAGCTTACCAAAAACAACAACAAGAGATTTTAGATCGTATTGCAGCGCGTGAAGCAGCGGAAAAAGCCGCTTCAGAAGCACAGCTTAAGCCTTAAGATCTTTTTGAAGCTGGCGAACCGAAGGAATAGAAGTATAACGAATCACACGGTAGCCAGCATCATGAAACATTGCATCACGCGCGGCATCGCGTGCTTCTTGCCCCACATGGCTAGGGTCATCGAGTTCAATGATGGCTAAAACTTCTAGTTTTTTATTTAATACCACAAAGTCAGTCACTTTACGGTTAAATTTATTCCTCACTTGAATATCTTGACTGGTAATTAAAGCGGTAAATGCCACTTGCGCTAAAATATAATACTGTGGTTCTGGAAACGCGGCTTTAAGCTGAAAAAAAAGTTTACTCTCAAAATTGGTAATGACTTTTTTAGGATAATAAGTTTTGGGTTTTTTAGGCGCAGCAGAGTGACGTAGCAACAGTAAGGCTAAGGCCAGCGTTGCTATACAGCCAATAATAAAGAAGATGATTTGCGTTAAGCTGAATACTTGCATAAATCACACATAAGAAAAAACCCACTCAATTGGAGTGGGTTTTCAGAATCTTGGCTCTCCAACCTGGGCTCGAACCAGGGACCTGCGGATTAACAGTCCGTCGCTCTACCGACTGAGCTATTGGAGAATCTGAGTGCGATTATAAAGCAAAGTGAAATTGCGTCAAGTCATTCAAGAAAAAAAATGCACAACTGTTTTAAAATTAAACAACAGGACTAAAAGCATAATAAATTTAATGTAAAGAGTTAAAATATTAAAACTCAGACTGTGAGATATGATATTTAAACTGGCAAGTTGTATTGTTAAATTTTAGTCAATAAAAAACCCACTTCAATGAGTGGGTTTTTTAAGAATTTGGCTCTCCAACCTGGGCTCGAACCAGGGACCTGCGGATTAACAGTCCGTCGCTCTACCGACTGAGCTATTGGAGAATCTGAGTGCGATTATAGAGGAATTTATTAAAGGGTCAAGCCTAAATATCAAAAAATAGGGAGGAAAGCATTTAAGTGTTTTAAAATTAGTCAATATGCTTGATTTATATGGTTTTATTCATTTTTAGCCAATAAAAAACCCACTTCAATGAGTGGGTTTTTTAAGAATTTGGCTCTCCAACCTGGGCTCGAACCAGGGACCTGCGGATTAACAGTCCGTCGCTCTACCGACTGAGCTATTGGAGAATCTGATGCGCATTTTAAGGATGAAAAGTCGAGTGGTCAAGAATAATTAAATAAAAACTGCTTTAAATGTTTTTTTATTATGCAAAATAGACTGTATTGCTTAAATATTGATTCTTTTAGACTTTTACTGTCAGGATTATTGTCAAATTTTTATGCTGATCATCGGCCTTTGACTGGTACTTAGACAATCCTAAGTGATGTTAAAAATGATTCAAACTGTATTTTAATTGCCAGTAGGAAAACCATGCCACATCCATTGAATAGCCCATAAAATCAATATAATTAAAATGATCGAGAAGAGTATTTCTAATTTTTTCACTCATTGTCTCTATCTAAAATGAACATGATACATCTCAATATACGCTTAGATTCTAAACTGCGTAGCAAAGGCAATTAGAAGTATGTTTCTATTGAAATGGGTTTATGCATAAAAATATTCAATAGAGTTGGTTTGTACTGGTCACGAAGCGCGGTTATACCAAGATGATCGGATTGAATATCATGCTAAAGCGTAGTGATTTTTGTCTGTCTCTATATTTAAAATAGACAAGAAGTAAAAAAAATCACCCTAAAAAGGGTGATTTTTTATGCGAAAAATAAAATTTATTTTTCAACACCAGCTTCTTGACCCGCATATTTCGCGTTTGCATAATCCCAGTTTACAAGGCTTTCTAGGAAAGTTTTGATGTAAGCAGGACGAGCGTTACGGAAATCGATGTAGTAAGCGTGTTCCCATACGTCAATTGTTAATACAGCCACTTTACCGTGCGCCATTGGTGTATCAGCATTAGACGTTTTAAGGATAGATAAATTGCCGTTTACTTCGTCAGCAACTAACCAAGCCCAGCCTGAACCGAATTGAGTTGTTGCAGCAGCAGCAAACTCTTCAGCAAATTTTTCGTAAGAACCGAAAGCTTCGTCAATTTTAGCAGCCAAAGCGCCAGTTGCAGCACCACCGCCGTTTTTAGCCATACAGTTCCAATAGAACGTGTGGTTCCAAACTTGCGCTGCGTTGTTGAAGATACCTGCTTTAGAGGCATCGCCAGCAGAAGCTTTGATGATTTCTTCTAAAGTTTTACCTTCAAGCTCAGTACCTTTGATTAAGTTGTTTAAGTTAACAACGTAAGTATTGTGATGCTTGTCGTGGTGGAATTCTAAAGTTTCTTTGCTGATGTGTGGAGCAAGATCTTCATAGCCATACGGAAGAGCTGGTAAAGTAATCGTTGTCATGTTTTCAATTCCTTGCTAACGCTGGGTTTTAAGATTAAAACGTGTGGTTATTGTAATCGATTCTAGGCCAAATGGCGCATGGATCTTTAATAACAATACACAATAAAGTCTGAATTTATACAGATAAATAAAAATAAAAGATTAGATCGGGTTATTCAATTCAAAATACACGCTTTCGATGCCAAATTCGGCGCTTAATGCTTGAGCCAAACGTTGTACGCCATAACGTTCTGTCGCATGATGCCCACATGCATAGTAATGCACATTTAATTCCTGTGCTTCATAGAATGTGCGCTCTGATACTTCACCTGAAAGATAAGCATCACAATTTTGGCTGGCTGCTTTATGAATAAAATCTTGCGCGCCACCCGTACAAAAACCAATTTTTTGTATGCTCGTTTTATCTGCTGCTAGATGAATCGTATTAAAACCTAAACGTTGGGTGAGTAACGCTTTAAAGCTTTCTGGGGACATAGGTGTTTTTAAATAGCCGATATTACCAATAGGGTGACGCTCTGATGGATCAAGTGCTTCAATGTTTTTGAGTTCTAAAATATCAGCAATTGCAGCATTATTGCCCAAAGTTGGATGACTATCTAAAGGTAAGTGGTAACCCACCAAAGAAATATCATGTTGAATCAAACTTTTAATTCGTTTACCACGCATACCTGTAATCGGATAAGCTTCGCCTTTCCAAAAATAACCATGATGTACCAAGAGTAAATCCGCGCCTTGAGCAATTGCAGCATCAATAGCCTGTTGCGAGGCTGTAACCGCACATAAGATTTTATTGATTTCCGCTTTGCCTTCAATTTGCAAACCATTAGGTGCGTAATCTTTAAACTCCTGTGCTTTTAAAGTGTGATCACACCATTGAATAATGTCGCTTAACTTTGCCATAGTAAATTCTCGAGTATAGTGATGTATTTAGCCTATGTTAAATTGTAACTAAAGCCAACAAAACAATGTGTCAATTGGGCTTACAATACACACTGAATATTAGGCATGATGACAATATTAAATAGAGGAAAACAACTGTGCGCCGCACCTTAATCTGGTTACCTTGGGTCTTACTTGTGTTGGTGATTGCTGGATTTTTTATATGGCAACAACAACAAAAACCAACTGCGCCTGTGGCAGTCGATGGCGTAAAAATGCCGGCCGAAAAAGTCGAGCCTTTAGTCAATACTAGCCGTACTGGTGGGGTTGCCTCCTATAGTGCTGCGGTCAAAGTGGCGGCGCCTGCGGTGGTGAATATTTTTACTACACAAAAGGTCAAAAAAGTCGATCACCCTTTACTGAATGATCCGATGTTTCGTGAGTTTTTTGGCAATCAATTGCCAGATCAATTTACCCAAGATCGTAATGAAAATAGCCTAGGTTCTGGGGTAATTGTACGTCAAGATGGTTATATTTTGACAAATAATCATGTCATTGAACAAGCAGATCAAATTGTGGTAGCGCTGCACGATGGTCGCCGTGCGTTAGCCAAGGTAATTGGCTCTGATCCAGAAACTGATTTGGCAGTCATTAAAATTGAACTTGATCAACTGCCTGTATTGCCATTTAAACTCAGTGGTAATGAAGTGGGGGATGTGGTGCTTGCCATTGGTAATCCATTTGGGGTGGGGCAAACTGTAACCCAAGGGATTATTTCAGCGACAGGTCGTTCGGGTCTTGGGATTAACAACTATGAAGATTTTGTACAAACCGATGCAGCAATTAACCCAGGCAACTCAGGTGGGGCTTTAATTGATGTAGCTGGTAATTTAATCGGGGTAAATACCGCAATCTTCTCACAGTCGGGTGGCTCATTGGGTATTGGTTTTGCCATTTCTGCACCTGTATGTCAGCATGTGTTAAATTCAATTTTGCAACATGGGCGAGTGATTCGTGGTTATGTTGGGTTAAAACTATTGCCTGTGGAACAAACCGATGTGTTAGCTACAAAAACGCAAGGCGTTGTAGTGGCAGAGGTTGAACCAAATGGCCCAGCAGCTAAAGCGGGTATCCAAAACGGTGACGTGTTAATGAAAGTCAATGGTGAGGAAATCAACTCAGCGAGTTTCTTGGTCAATTATGTAGGTTTGCAAGTGCCAAATAGCAAAGTGAAAATTAGCTTGCTACGTAAAGATCAAGCCCTAGAAGCTGAGGTGATGGTAGTTGAACGACCAGCAGTGGCTCAGCAAAATCCAAATAATCAATATATTCCTTTACCGCAAAGTCGTTAAATGAAAAGCCCCTGAATAGGGGCTTTTTTATTGCTGTTCTTTTAAGATTTAACTTAATCTGCGGATAGGATCAAAAAACCAAACAACGGCCATAAAAAAAGCCTGTGACAGGCACAGGCTTTTTTTTGAGTTTAAAACTTAGCTTTCTTGCTGAATACCTGCCACTAACCAATCTTGATTAGAGCCAGCAGGTTTAACAAAGTGCCAAATTTCGGTAAAGGGTTGTGGCAAGCTGTTTAAATCTTCGCTGACAGTACCTGTAAAACGTACGCTCACAATGTATTGACCATTTTCAGTGGTTGATTCAACCACCATGGCATTTAAGTTCGAGAACTCAGCAACGTCTTGATCCTGATTAGCCATAATGTCTTGATACATAGATTGGTAAAGATCAGGCGTTAAGTAACGCTGGATTTCGCCAATATTGCTAGCAGTATTCATTGATTGAATATGATTAAAACGTTGACGTGCAATACGTAAGAAGGCAGCAGGTTCTGTACCATCTGGTAATTGATTACCACTGTTGGTATAGGCTGTGCCAAAAGCTGGCGCTTGTTGCGGTGCTTGACCAAATGGGGCATTATTGCTTGGTGTAGAACCACCTACATTTTGACCAAAGATATTTGAGTTATCATTTGATGCAGTAGGTGGCACTTGACCAAATGGCGCATGATTGGCGCCATTATTTGGTGCGTATGGATTAGAAGCTACTTTTTTTTTTGCGCCCATTTTACGGAACAAGAAGAAAGCAACGGCAGCAGCAAGTAAGATCCAAATCCAACTTGGAATACCGCCTTTTTCTTCTTCAACTGGCGCAACTTCAGAGGCTGCTTGTGCTTGTGATGCTGGTTTATCGTCTGCTAAAGCATTAGCTGCTACTGCACCAATCGCTGCACCGGCAACACCGGCTGCAACCATACCACCAACACCTGGCCCAGATTTTTGTTGTACTGGAGCAGTAGCAGGTGCGACAGGTTGTTGAGCAGGGGTGGCTTGACGCGGCTGTTGATAAGATTGAGTTGGTGCAGCTTGACGGCTCATACCATGACTTTTACCACTACCAGCACGTTTCGCTTCTGCCATTGGTGCAACCAAAAGAGCAGCAGCTAAAATACCTGTAATCAAACTACGCTGTCGAACTTCCATTAAAGTATCCTTAAAAAATAAAATTTTACCCTGTATTTATGCCGTCATTTCTAGACAATTTCAACAATAAAAATATATTTTTTTGCATCTTGCAGGATTTACATGCAAAGCGTTTAGGTTAATTCTTCACTTAAACGCATGGCTTCTGATAATGCCTCATGTAAACGCGCCACACTAACAATGGTGACGCCATTGATGTCTTTTTGGGGTGCGTTACCGCGAGGCAAAATAATATATTTAAAACCATGTTTGATGGCTTCTTTTAAACGTTCTTGCCCATTTGGGACAGGGCGGATTTCCCCCGATAAACCAACTTCACCAAATACGGCCAATTGCTGGGGTAAGGCTTTACCGCGTAAGCTAGAGGCACAGGCCAGTAGCACGGCCAAATCTGAACCTGTTTCGGTGATTTTTAAGCCGCCCACCACATTAACATAAACGTCTTGACCCGAGGTTTGCACTCCACCATGACGATGCATCACTGCCAGCAGCATATTTAAGCGATTTTGCTCTAAACCGAGTGCCACACGGCGCGGTTGACCATGCGCATCATCTACAAGGGCTTGTACTTCAACCAGTAGAGGACGTGTGCCTTCACGGCTGATCATCACAATTGAACCGGGAATGGCTTCATCATAACGGCTTAAGAAAATTGCTGAAGGATTAGCCACTTCGCGTAAACCTTTATCGGTCATGCCAAATACGCCCAGCTCATTGACTGCACCAAAACGGTTTTTAACCGCGCGAATCATGCGGTAACGTGAATCGGATTGACCTTCAAAATAGAGGACGCAATCGACCATATGTTCTAAAACTCGTGGGCCTGCTAAAGAACCTTCTTTGGTGACATGGCCGACAATAAATAACGCTGTACCGCTGTTTTTGGCATAACGGGTTAAGATGGCGGCTGATTCACGAATTTGTGACACGCCACCCGGTGCCGATTGTAAACTTTCGGTATACAAGGTTTGAATCGAATCTAAAATGGCGACGGCTGGGCGCTGCTGCGCCAGCACTTCACAAATGCGTTCCACACAAGTTTCGGCCATGACTTTTAAATGTTCAGTGGGGAGTTCTAAACGCTGTGCGCGTAGAGCGACTTGTGATAAAGACTCCTCACCTGTGACATAGAGCGCTGCACTGTCTTGTGAAGCCATATGGGTTGCCGTTTGCAGCAAAATCGTCGATTTACCAATCCCCGGATCACCGCCAATTAACACCACAGAACCTGTGACTAAACCGCCGCCTAAAACGCGGTCAAATTCACCAATGCCAGTATGTAAACGCGTTTCGCGTGATACACAAACTTGATTGAGTGTAGTAATGGTGGCAGCTTGACCTGCATACCCCCCACCACTGCTTTTACTCGCAGCACGGTGCGTTACCACAGGGGCGACACTCACTTCAACTAAACTATTCCATTCTCCACATTCACTGCATTGACCTGACCATTTCGGATGATCTGCGCCACATTGTTCACAGCGATACACACTTTTTGCTTTGGCCATAATGTTGCCCAACACTCCATAGACTGCTCAAGCATAGCGATGCAAGCTTAAAATCCCAAATTTTTACGCCATACTTTGTCGCTTTATTTATCTAAAAAAATACAACCGTCAGCATTTGCTTCGTATAATGCGATATTGTATTTATAAAAGTGAAATCGTGCATGTCACAACCAATTCCTCATATTGATGCCATTGCGCGTGAAAAAAACCGTGATGTGCTGTTTCTTCATTTTGAAGATCCAGACAGTCCGATTAATGAAATCGTTTTGGCATGGCTCGAAGATCACGAAATTGCATACGCTGATTGTTTAGGTTTAGAAGAAGAAAGCCTCAACGATCATGAACTACAGCATACTTACATTGACCTCGCTGTTGATGAAGAAGATGCGCTATATCGTGAATTGTGTGAGTATTTAGAGGACGACGAGGGCAATATGAAACTCGAAGGGGTTTTATTCTTTGTCTTGTCTTTAGAAACTGCGTTAGAACTTGTGGCAGATCGTGCGGTTGCCATGACCACACGCTTACAATAATTCCTTTAAAGCCCCAATAAAAAAAGCCACATTTAACGTGGCTTTTTTTAATTAATTTGTGGGTTTAATACAGTTCACCTGATTTACGCCGTGCAATAAAATCTTTGGATTCTTTGGCAATGACCCCAGACAACAGCAATAGGGCAATTAAGTTAGGCACAGCCATTAATCCGTTAAAGGTATCGGCAAATAACCAGACTAAATCAAGTGTTGCGACACAGCCAATAAACACCGAAGCAATGTAGATCAGTCGGTAAGGCAACACGAATTTTTCACCCAATAAATAAGTGGCACATTTTTCACCATAATAGCTCCAACCTAAAATGGTTGAATAGGCAAAGAAGATAATGCCGAAAGTGACCACCCAACCGCCAACACCCGGCAACAATTGATCAAACACGCTAATGGTGAGGACTGCACCAGTTTGCTCGCCAAAGCTATTACCCGCCATAATAAAGCCCATCACCAAAACAATACCGGTAATAGAGCAGACAATAATGGTATCAATAAAAGTACCGGTCATTGAGACAAGACCTTGACGTGCAGGATGATCGGTTTTTGCTGCAGCGGCTGCAATCGGCGCAGAACCCATACCCGCTTCATTGGAAAATACCCCGCGCGCCACACCATAACGAATAGCAGCACCTACTGCACCGCCGAGTGCCGCTTCACCAGTAAAAGCATAGCTTACAATCATCTTTAAGGCAGGAAGCACTAACGCTAAATTGCTGAGAATAATGGCTAGCCCACCGATGATATACGCGACCGCCATGATGGGTACAATCACAGAGGCAGCCTTGGAGATGGTTTTAATCCCGCCTAAAATCACCAAGGCTGAAAATACAGTAATGATGATTGCGGTCATCCATGTGTTGATGCCTAAACTATTTTCGACGGCAAGTGCCACGGTATTAGACTGCACTGAGCTACCGATACCAAACGAAGCCAAAGTGCCAAAGAGGGCAAAAATCAATGCCAACCATTTCCACTTTAAGCCACGTTCGATGTAATACATCGGGCCACCGGACATTTCGCCATTTTCATTTTTAATCCGGTATTTGACTGCCAAGACCCCTTCGCCATACTTGGTCGCCATGCCAAAGAGTGCGGTCATCCACATCCAAAACACGGCGCCCGGGCCACCTAAGACACAGGCGGTAGCCACACCCGCAATATTACCCGTACCAATGGTGGCAGATAGGGCTGTCATGAGTGAGGCAAATTGGGAAATATCACCATCTTTATGCTGTGGATGTTTGCCAAAGACTTGTTTGAAAGCCAAAGGCAACATACGAAATTGCCAAAACAATAAGCGGAAGGTCAAAAATATGCCAGTCCCTACAATCAGGACTAACATATACGGACCCCAAACCCAGCCGCTAAGGGTTTCCATTAAACTCTGTAACTGCATAAATTCTCTTCTTGTTGTGTTTAGGATCAGCACAGCATGCAAGTGATATGCCATGCGTGTTTTATATTTTAATTTTTACTGTAGAAAGCATTGTTCACATAAAACTGAACATTTTTCAAGCAGCATTGACTGTGGCGTACATTTTTCTGATTAAGATTAACTTATTGATTTTGAGCATAAGAAAAATAAATAAAGTTAATAAAACCTGTAGAAAATATAGATGATGTAATATTTTTTTTTGATTTTTCGAACTTTTAGGCTAATTTGTCGCGATGGACATCGAAGATGAATTGAAAATAATGTCAAAGCAACAACACAATCCCTCAGTTCAGGGGGAACTACAGCGCAGCTTGTCCAATCGTCATTTACAGTTAATTGCAATTGGCGGTGCCATTGGCACAGGTTTATTTATGGGATCGGGTAAAACTATTAGTTTGGCTGGTCCTTCGATTTTAGTCATTTATATGATTATTGGTTTTATGGTGTTTTTAGTGATGCGCGCCTTGGGCGAGTTATTGCTGTCTAACCTCAACTATAAATCATTTATTGACTTTTCCACTGACTTAATTGGGCCTTGGGCGGGGTATTTTGTTGGTTGGACTTACTGGCTATGCTGGATTACCATCGGTATCGCTGATTTATCGGCAATTATTTATTATCTGCAATTCTTTAATCATGGTCTGCCGTTTAGCCCATTTGAAGGGGTGATGATTAGTGTAGCCGCGATTATTTTTATCATGGGACTTAACTTAGTCACGGTCAAACTGTTTGGTGAGCTCGAATTTTGGTTTGCCTTAATTAAGATTATTGCCATTGTGGTGTTAATTGGTGTGGGTCTGTGGATGGTCTTTACGGGTTTCACATCCGACACAGGTCATGTGGCATCTTTTAGCCATATTTGGTCACATGGTGGTTTATTCCCAACGGGTGCAATGGGTTTCTTAGCCGGCTTCCAAATTGCTATTTTTGCCTTTGTTGGGGTAGAACTTGTAGGTACGACTGCGGCAGAAACCAAAGATCCAGAGAAGAACTTACCCAAAGCAGTCAACTCTATTCCAATTCGTATCATTATTTTCTACGTATTGGCTTTATTTGTAGTGATGTCAGTGACGCCATGGAACGCCATTGATCCGAATATCTCACCATTTGTAAACTTGTTTAGCCAAGCAGGGATTGCCGCAGCAGCCATCATTATGAACTTGGTGGTGTTGTCCTCGGTGATGTCATCAATGAACAGTGGTGTATTCTCGACTTCACGTATGTTGTTTGGTTTGTCGCGTGAACAACAAGCCCCACAATCGTTTGCCAAACTAAATAAACGCGCTGTTCCTGCCAATGCGTTGTATTTCTCTGCGGTATGTTTATTACTTGGTGCAGCATTACAATACTTTGTGCCAGATACGGTACGTGCCTTTACCTTAGCGACGACACTCTCTACGATTTTATTTATCTGCGTGTGGATTATTATCATGTGGAGCTATATCGTGTATTACAAAACTCGTCCTGAGCTACATGCCAAATCTAGCTTTAAATTGCCAGGTGGTTTGTTCACTTGTGCGGTGGTGATTGTATTCTTCTTGAGTATGATTATGGTTTTGGCTTTAGAAGAAGATACCCGTCAAGCGTTAATGGTCAGCCCAATTTGGTTGGTGATCTTAGCTTTAGGTTATTTTGGTTTTTATAAGCCCAAAAACAAATAATTAATTTGAATTAAAAAAACGTCAGCGAGTGCTGGCGTTTTTTTTTATCTATGGGTAATCTCTTGGGTCAGCGAAATGATCGCGTTATACTGCATCAAAATTATCCAGAGATAATCGTGATGTTAAAAG
Source organism: Acinetobacter sp. B51(2017) (assembly GCF_003711395.1). Lineage (GTDB taxonomy): Bacteria > Pseudomonadota > Gammaproteobacteria > Pseudomonadales > Moraxellaceae > Acinetobacter. The sequence continues at coordinate 50,904 of NZ_PJRJ01000008.1, read as the reverse complement.
CCTTTTGTGTCTTAAGTGTCTGTTGCTTAAGTCTTGCTTTATCTGCCTGTGGTCAAACGGGTGCTTTGCAATTGCCAAGTGATCCTGACTATGACCACCGTGCCAAATATTTGCTTTACCCAGCACCAGCCGCGAGCCAGTCACAACCTGTAACTGCACCATAAATTGTTGTAGCTACATCTTAGCGTATATTGAAAAAGGATAGATTCATGAGTTTTACCCGTATTGATGGGGTGTTGCACGCCGAGCAATGTTCATTACAAGCATTGGCTGAACAACATGGTACACCGTTATATGTATATTCAAAGGCAACCTTTGAAAAGCATTATGCAGATATGGATCGTGCCTTTGAGTTTATCGATCATCAGATCTGTTTTGCGGTAAAATCAAACTCGAATCTTGCCGTACTCAATGTATTGGCCAAGCAAGGTGCTGGTTTTGACATTGTGACAGGTGGCGAATTGGCGCGTGTACTTAAAGCAGGCGGTGAGCCAAGTAAAATAGTCTTCTCTGGTTTGGGTAAATCAGAAGCAGATATTCAAAAAGCCCTAGAAGTGGGGATTGCTTGCTTTAACGTTGAATCCTATGCAGAGCTAGACCGAATTGAAAAAGTTGCTGCGCGTGTTGGTAAAAAAGCGCCGATCTCATTACGTGTCAATCCAGATGTAGATGCGAAAACTCATCCCTATATCTCAACAGGCTTAAAAGAAAATAAATTTGGTATTCCATCGGATAGCGTATTTGAAACCTATGCTTATGCTGCATCTTTGCCACATTTAGAAATTGTGGGGATTGACTGTCATATTGGCTCACAGCTCACCGAAACTCAGCCTTTTGTAGATGCCTTAGATCGTGTCATCGTCATGATCGATAAGCTTAAAGAGATGGGTATTGAATTAAAACACATTGATATTGGTGGTGGTTTAGGCGTGACCTATAAAGACGAAACACCGCCAACTGTCACAGAATATGCCAATGCCTTACGCCCAGCTTTAGAAAAGCTAGGTCTTAAAGTGTATATGGAACCAGGCCGCAGTATTTCTGCTAATGCGGGTGTCTTACTGACTCAAGTTGATTTACTTAAACCGACCCAACATCGTAACTTTGCCATTATTGATGCAGCGATGAATGACTTAATTCGTCCAGCTTTATATGAAGCATGGATGGATATTCAAGCCGTGACACCACGTACAGATGTACCAAGCAAAGAGTGGGATGTTGTAGGTGCAATTTGTGAAACTGGTGATTTCTTGGGTAAACAGCGTGAGCTTGCCATTCAAGAAAATGATGTACTTGCGGTGATGGGTGCAGGTGCCTATGGTTTTGTGATGAGCTCAAACTATAACAGCCGTGGCCGTGCTGCCGAAGTCATGGTCGATGGCGAGCAAGCCTATGTGATTCGTGAGCGTGAAACGATTGAATCGCTTTGGGAACGTGAACGTCTGTTGCCTTAAAGGATAAAACAAGATGTTATTAGAATTTACCAAAATGCATGGTCTAGGCAATGACTTTATGGTGGTGGATCTGATTAGCCAGCGCGCTTATTTAGATACGCTCACCATTCAGCGTCTTGCTGATCGTCACTTTGGCATTGGTTTTGATCAGCTCTTGGTAGTTGAACCACCTGATTTACCGAATGTTGATTTTAAATATCGGATTTTTAATGCCGATGGTTCAGAAGTCGAACAATGTGGTAATGGCGTGCGCTGCTTTGCACGTTTTGTGCATGAACGTCAGCTCACCAACAAAACCAAAATCAAAGTGCAAACCAAAGCGGGTATTGTTGAGCCAGAGCTTGGTGCCAATGGTTGGGTACGCGTCAATATGGGCTATCCAAAATTCCTACCGCAAGAAATTCCATTCCTTGCAGATGAACCAGATAGCTTGTATGACATTCAACTGGCTAACAATGAGCAACTTAGCATTGATGTAGTCAATATGGGTAACCCGCATGCTGTGACCATTGTGCCTGATGTGCTTAAAGCGGATGTTGCACGTTTGGGGCCGCAAGTGGAAGCACATGCACGCTTCCCGCAACGCGTAAATGCGGGTTTTATGCAGATTATGAATGAAAAAACCGCACGCTTACGCGTCTTTGAGCGTGGTGTTGGGGAAACTTTGGCGTGTGGTACAGGCGCATGTGCCGCCGCAGTTTCTGGCATGCGCCGTGGCTTACTTGCCAATTCAGTAGAAATTGAATTGGCTGGCGGCAAGCTACTGATTGAATGGCAAGAGGGTGATGTGGTTTGGATGACAGGCCCAACCGCTAATGTCTATGAAGGTCGGCTTGATCTTAGTTATTTTCAAGGTTAATTGTGTCAGGCCGGTAAGTTTACCGGCTTCACTTTTTTGAGGTATTATTTTGGATCATACCCAATTGCTGAGTCTATGGCTCACCACCCGTGAAGTACAACAACAATCTGCGCATACCTTATTGGCCTATCAGCGTGATGTCAGTGATTTTTTAGCGTTTTGTCAGCAAAAAAACTTAAGCCTCGTCGATTTAGAAAGCAGTGACTTACGTGAATATGTTGCGAATAACATTGAACAAAAGCACTTAAGTAGTAACAGTATCCAACGTCTACTCTCTGCGATTCGTCAATTTATGAAATGGGCGGTTGAGGGGAATCATTTACAGCACAATCCAGCGGCAGATTTTCAAATCAAACGCCAGCCGCGCGCACTACCTGGTATGTTGGATATTGAAAGTGTCAACTTAATTTTAGATCAAGCGCCACCTGCCGATACCAAGCAAGCCCAATTGTGGCTACGCGACAAAGCCTTATTAGAGCTGTTGTATTCCAGCGGTTTACGGTTGGCAGAAATTCAATATCTCAATATTAAAGATCTCGATTTTAAACGCCAATTATTAAGAATTACTGGTAAAGGCAATAAAACCCGTATTGTACCCTTTGGTGCAAAAGCCAAAGACAGTTTATATGCATGGTTAAAGATTTATCCGTTGTTTCAAACCACATTAACCCCAGATGCTCCAGTCTTTGTGAGTCAGCGCGGTGGTCGTCTAAGTGCGCGACAAATTGAAAACCGTGTTAAATATCAAGCACAAAGAGCTGGTGTGAATATTGATTTACATCCACATTTATTAAGACATTGTTTTGCCAGTCATTTACTCTCTAATAGTGGTGATTTACGCGCAGTACAAGAGATGCTAGGCCACAGCAATTTAAGCACCACACAAATTTATACCCATGTTGATTTTGATCGTTTAGCGCAAGTGTATGATCAGGCACATCCGCGCGCCCAGCAACATAAAAACTAAACCGTACTTGGGTGTCGTTGCATTAAAGTCAAGATTATTTTTTAAACTATTGTCGAATAATAAAACAGCACAATTTAAGCTATAAAGGGCAGTAGAATTTAAGATTATTTAAAGTGTGTATAGGCAAGCAGTATGATTGCGGACATTGAACAAAAATATCAACAACTTAGCCCAAGACAAAAAGAAATTTTTGCTGGCTATGGTTTACGTCAAATCAAACATTTTGTTGAAATTAGTCTTCCAAAGCTTGAGGCGGCACTACCTGAGTCTGCCCAAGTGCAAGGCGTCAATGTTGAAGGTAAGGCTCAGGCGATTGATGTTACTGGTCAAACCTTTTTATGGATTTCTGATCAGCAATGGCAAGCACGTCCTGTGGTCAAAGGTGAAATTGATTTAAAAGAAGATTTTTTGGCAGTGTGGCAAATTTTTAACTTAAGCAGCTATGATCTTATTGATTTAAGTCAAATCCATCGTGATTTTTTAAATGCCCAGCAAGCTTAAAAAAATGCCCTCAGGTTCGAGGGCATATTCATATAAGTACTTAATCCAAAGGCAATTGGAAACTTTGTTTAATAATTTGACTTGGTAAATCCGTCTTCACACTGGTAATGCCATTTTTCTTGGTCAAATGGGTCGATTGGAATTTACGGTAACTTTCTAAATCGGGCACTACCACTTTGAGCATGGCATCACATTCACCCAAAATAATATAACATTCCATCACTTGCGGTAATTCACGCATCGCTTCAATAAAAGTATCAATGGTTTCGGCATCTTGACCGACCAACCAAATTCGTGAAAACAAAATCAGTTGTAAACCGACCTTTTGTGGATCGACGACTGTGGTATAGCTTTGAATCACGCCGGCTTCTTCTAAGAGTTTAACACGACGTAGGCAAGACGAAGGTGACAGTCCAATTTCACGGGCTAAATCGTTGTTTTGAATACGACCATTGTTTTGTAAAGCTTGAATGATGGTTTTGTCGATCCTATCTAGCTTTACTGAAATATGTTTAGGAGAAAGCTTCATAAAGTAGAAGAAAATTCGAAAAATAAGTCCTATTATAGAATAATTGCAAGCCTATTTTGTAGTAATTCGCAGATACTATTTTTGTTTTTTAAACACAGATAGGAAGAAGGACATGTCTGTATTTGCGTTATTTGCCTTAACGGTAATTCCTCTAATTTTTACACCTGGACCAGATATGCTGTTTATCTTGTCGCAAGTGCTAGGTAAAGATGCAAAAGCGGGCATGATGGCAACCCTTGGCGTATGTTGTGGTTATTTGGTGCATTCTATTTTAGTGGCCTTGGGGCTTGCCGCGATTATCGTATCTTTCCCGATTTTATTTGAAAGCATTCGCTGGTTAGGGATTGCGTATTTGTTGTATTTATCCTTCAGCTTATTAAAGTCTGTGTTCAAAAACAAAGATTTAAGCATTGAAAAACAAGCGGTTGCCAGCCCTATTAAAAAAGGCTTTTTTACCGCGCTGTTAAATCCGAAAGGCATGCTGATTTATTTTGCAATTTTACCGCAGTTTATCGATCAATCTGCTAACACTGTAACGCAAGGTCTAATTTTATCTTTGATCTTTATTGGCTTAATTTTTGTGGTGTATTGCAGTTTAAGTTTAGTTTTTGCCAAGATCAGTCAAAACGCGCAAATCGATGCACGTAAACAAAAATGGATTGATGCGGGTTCGGGTGGTTTGTTGGCACTGGCTGCAACATGGTTGATTATCAATTAACAGCTTTAAAAAGCATGCTGTATAGGGCATGCTTTTTTATGGCAAAGTCTGAGGACTTGATAAGATAAAAAGCCTGTAAATTGACTAAAAAGCATGCGATTTTTACGCATCAGTTTTATATTTTTTGTCTAAAACTCAGTCTTTGTTCTAGGCTTTTAAAGCCTATGTTTTTTTTAATCAGCGAAGCTGATTTTTAAAATCAGAGAAAAAAATAATATAAATCAAATATTAAAAAATAACAAAAATTGCACAAGATGCTGTCAATTTATCCAGTTAAAAAAAACATGAACGCATCGTTCAGTAAAAAAAGCATCTTTTTAGTCAGCTTTACTTAAATGGTGCTTGACCGAAATGCCGTGCGCATTGCAAGATAGGGTACCTAAAAAATTTTAAGTGAAAAGTTTTTAACTTTTTTCAATATTTAATTTGCTAAAACAGCCGAGGATTACATGAAGGCTCTTGTTGCAGTAAAACGTGTGGTAGATGCCAACGTTAAAGTTCGTGTTAAACCGGACAACAGTGGGGTTGACCTTACTAACGTTAAAATGTCCATTAACCCGTTCTGTGAAATCGCAGTGGAAGAAGCGGTTCGTCTAAAAGAAAAGGGAACAGTTTCTGAAATCATCGTGGTTTCAGTGGGTCCTAAAGAAGCGCAAGAACAACTTCGTTCAGCAATGGCGCTTGGTGCAGACCGTGGTATTTTAGTTGAAACTGCTGATGACATTGGTGCATTAGAAGTGGCAAAAATCTTAAAAGGTGTGGTTGCAGCTGAACAACCAGAATTGATCCTTTTAGGTAAACAAGCCATTGATGATGACTCAAACCAAGTCGGTCAGATGCTTGGCGCATTACTTAACGCAGGTCAAGGTACTTTTGCTTCAGAAGTAAAAGTAGACGGCGCTAAAGTGCAAGTGACGCGTGAAATCGACGGTGGTTTACAAACTGTTGAATTAAGCTTACCTGCAATTATCACGACTGACTTACGTTTGAATGAGCCGCGTTATGCAGCCCTACCAAACATCATGAAAGCGCGTAAAAAGCCGCTTGAAACTAAGTCACCTGCAGATTATGGCGTAACTGCAACCACTAAACTGAAAACAGTGAAAGTTGAAGCACCAGCAGAACGTAAAGCGGGCGTACAAGTGAAGTCTGTAGATGAGCTTGTAGAAAAACTTAAAAACGAAGCGAAAGTGATCTAAGGCAGGACTGAACTCATGGCTATTTTAGTTATTGCTGAACACGACAACAAAGCGTTAAACGCTGCGACTTTAAACGTTGTTGCTGCAGCACAAAAAATCGGTGGTGATATCACAGTATTGGTTGCAGGTTCAGGCGCGCAAGCGGTTGCAGACCAAGCAGCACAAGTGGCAGGCGTAAGCAAAGTACTACTTGCTGACGACGCAGCGTATGCAAACCAATTGGCTGAAAACGTAGCGAAACTTGTGGCTCAAGTGGCACAAGGTTATTCACATGTTTTAGCAGCATCTACAACTACAGGTAAAAACGTATTGCCACGCGCAGCGGCTTTACTTGACGTGAGCATGATCACAGACATCATTGCTGTTGAATCTGCAAATACCTTCAAGCGTCCAATTTACGCAGGTAACGCGATTGCAACTGTAGAATCTTCTGAATCTATCGTTGTGGGTACGGTACGTGGTACAGCGTTTGATCCAGTAGCGGCAACAGGTGGTTCTGCAGCAGTTGAAGCGGTTGCATCGCAAGGTGATGCAGGTGTTTCTACCTTTATCAACGAAGAAATCGTGAAATCTGAGCGTCCTGAACTTGCTGCTGCACGTATTGTAGTATCAGGTGGTCGCGGTGTGGGTTCTGGTGAGAACTACCACACGATTTTAGATCCGTTAGCAGACAAATTAGGTGCAGCGCAAGGTGCATCTCGTGCGGCTGTAGATGCAGGCTTCGTACCAAATGATATGCAAGTCGGTCAAACAGGTAAAATCGTTGCGCCTGATCTTTATATCGCTGTAGGTATCTCGGGTGCGATTCAGCACTTGGCAGGTATGAAAGACTCTAAAGTGATCGTTGCGATCAATAAAGACGAAGAAGCGCCAATTAACGCAGTGGCTGACTACTGGTTAGTGGGTGACTTAAACACTGTAGTACCTGAATTAGTATCTAAAATCTAATTCGTACCCAGCGTAAAAAAAGCCTCTGTCTCTACAGGGGCTTTTTTAATGCCGCTCTGCTTGTCTGCATCCTTCAATCAATACGATTAAGCAGGCTAAAAATACAAGCTTAGTTCACTAAAATCGTCATAAAAAATAGAGAAAATTAACTCAAATTAAGCGCATGACAATCGGCGCAAGAGAGCATTTTTATGCTATAATTTACGGCTGATTTTTAGATTTTAGCTTAGTATTTTTAAGCTAAAAGTTTGCAAGATTTAAGAGATGAATATAAGTCTAATTTGGGCTTATAGAATAAGGAGTATGCATGAGCGTATCGGAAATTAGACCGATTGCCATTGAGGATGAACTGAAGAGTTCATATCTCGATTATGCTATGAGTGTGATTGTATCTCGTGCATTACCAGACGTTCGAGATGGTCTAAAGCCTGTGCATCGTCGTGTGCTGTTCGCTATGCACGAATTAGGCAATGATTATAACAAAGCGTATAAAAAATCTGCCCGTGTTGTCGGCGATGTGATCGGTAAATATCACCCGCATGGTGATTCTGCTGTATACGAAACGATTGTTCGTATGGCACAAGAGTTTAGTTTACGTTACCAGTTGGTCGATGGCCAAGGTAACTTCGGTTCGGTCGATGGCGACTCTGCTGCGGCAATGCGTTATACCGAAGTGCGTATGCAAAAGCTCACCCATGAATTGTTGTCTGATTTAGAAAAAGACACGGTGGAGTGGGAAGATAACTACGATGGCTCTGAGCGTATTCCTCAAGTTATGCCAACGCGTGTACCTAACTTACTCATTAACGGGGTAACGGGTATTGCGGTGGGTATGGCCACCAACATGGCACCGCATAACATGACAGAAGTCATTCATGCATGTCTTGCTTATGCTGATAACCCGAATATTTCCATTGAAGGTTTAATGGAACATATTTCAGGCCCAGATTTCCCGACAGGTGGTATCATTTATGGTAAATCAGGCATTGTTGATGCCTACCGTACTGGTAAAGGCCGTTTGCATATTCGTGGTAAATACCATTTTGAAGAAGATGCTAAAACGGGTCGTACCACCATCGTCTTTACTGAAATTCCGTATCAAGTCAACAAAGCCAAAACCATCGAGCGTATTGCTGAACTCGTTAAAGAGAAAAAACTGGAAGGTATTTCAGAATTACGTGATGAGTCAGATAAAGAAGGTATGCGTATTGCCATTGACTTAAAGCGTGGTGAAAATGCTGAAGTTGTGGTCAATAACTTATTCTTAAATACCCAGTTAGAAAACTCATTTAGTATCAATATGGTGTGCCTAGACAACGGCCAACCTAAATTGATGAACTTAAAAGATATTATTGCGGCATTTATCCGTCACCGCCAAGAAGTGGTGACCCGCCGTACCATGTTCGAACTGCGTAAAGCGCGTGAACGTGGGCATATCTTAGAAGGTTTAACCGTGGCACTGGCCAACATTGATGCCATTATTGAAACCATTCGTTCTTCAGCTAACCCTGCTGAAGCACGCGAATTGTTACAAGCGGGTGAATGGCAAGCTGGAGGTGTACAAGCACTCCTTGATGCGGCAGGTTCTGTATCGATTCGTCCTGACGAAATTGAAGGCGAAGACCCACAGCGTCCATTTGGTTTAAATGCACAAGTTTACCGTTTGTCACCAGCGCAAGTGGCGGCTATTTTAGAGTTACGTTTGCACCGTTTAACCGGTCTTGAGCAAGACAAGTTACAAGCAGAATATTCTGAAATCTTGGCACAAATTGCCGATTTAACCGACATCTTAAATGACTTTAGTCGTTTAATGACGGTGATTCGTGAAGAATTAGCACTTGTTTTACAACAATATGGCGATGCACGTCGCACTGAAATTGTAGAATCGCGTGTTGACTTCTCTCGTGAAGATTTAATTCCTGAAGAACAAGTAGTACTCACAGTTTCTCAATCAGGTTATGCAAAAACTCAGCCATTATCTGACTATCAAGCGCAGCGTCGTGGTGGTCGTGGTAAATCGGCAACCTCAATGAAAGAAGATGATTACATCCGTCATTTGATTGTGACCTCAAACCATGCAACCGTGCTGTGCTTTACCAACGTGGGTAAAGTCTATCGTTTACGTGTATTTGAAGTGCCACAAGCATCACGTGGTGCTAAAGGTCGCCCAATGGTGAACTTGCTTCCACTTGAGGCAGATGAAAGCATCACCGCAATTTTACCGGTGATTGATGCGCCGAAGAAATTTAAAGTACGTGTTGCGGACTTTAAAGCGCTTGTGGCCAATAACGCCGCGAAATTACAGCAAAATGCTGTGGTTGCAGCGCACTTTGCAGATTTAAGTCAAGCACTGACCGATTTTGATGACAACAGCGATGAATTGTCAGATGACTTACGTTTAGTCTTGAAAAAACTCAGCACTGAACTTGATGCAGAAGTTGCTGAATTTGACGATGCGTTATTAGCTGAATTTGCCGCTGAAACCATTAGCCTACGCAAAAACTACTTTGTGTTTATGGCAACGGCTTCTGGTACAGTTAAACGTGTTGAGCTCGATCAATTTAGTAACGTGCGTTCAAATGGTTTACGTGCTATTGAACTGAACGAAGAAGACACCTTAATTGGTGTTGCGATTACCGATGGCGAACAGCAAATTATGTTGTTCTCTAACGAAGGTAAAGCTATTCGTTTTGCAGAAACTGATGTACGTGCCATGGGTCGTTCGGCTAAAGGTGTACGCGGTATGCGTGTGACCATTGGTGCGGCTGTAGAAGACGTTGAAGACGATACCGAAAACGATGATGAAGATAGCGAAAGTGCATTCATCAGCCGTATTGTATCGCTTGTGGTTGTGCCAGAAACTGGTGAAGTACTCTGTGCTTCTGCCAATGGTTACGGTAAACGTACCCCAGTGGATGACTTCCCAACCAAAAAACGTGGTGGTAAAGGCGTAATTGCCATTAAAACTTCAGAACGTAACGGTGAGTTGGTTGGTGCAGTTGCCATTGATCAAAGCAAAGAGTTAATGCTGATTTCTGATGGCGGTACACTGGTGCGTACTCGTGCTTCAGAAGTGGCGCAAACAGGTCGTAACGCGCAAGGTGTACGTTTAATTCGCTTAGCGGAAGACGAGACCTTAGTGGGCGTTGAAGCAATTGAAGCGGTAGAAGAAGACGATTTTGAAATTGTTGCTGATGTTGAAACAACAGAAAGCGTAGTTGTGACAGAAGATGTGGTTCAAGACTAAGTACTTGAATTAAAAAAGGGCGCTTCGGCGTCCTTTTTTCTTTAATTTTTTTAGGATAAACCGATGAAGACTCAATTATTGGCATGTGCTGTGGTTTTTAGTGTAGTGGGTTGTGGCAATCAGCAGGATTTACCCGATCCAAGTGCAGCGCAAATACAAGCGGCAGATGTGGCTTATCAAGATTTAAAACAGCGTGATTTTGAGCAATTTGTGCAGCATTTGGACCCTAAACTACAAGCACATTTTGCAGAAAATCCAAAACTCTTAAAGAAATTCGCCAGTTCAATTCCTAAAGATGACATGAAATCTAAAACTTTAATGAGCAAACAGATGCCGAGCGCAACTGAATATAAGGTCAGCTATGAGATCGCGTACCCTAAAAACTTAGTGCAATACGATGTGAGTTTTGATAAACCTAATGGCAGCGCAAAAATTACCAATATTAATATTCAAGTGTTTGGTGAATAAATCCAGCCGCATTTGCGTGTCATTTATAAAGATGTTAAGGTCAAATACTTTTGTGATTTGACCTTTTTTTATGCAGATTCAGTTGCCTGTACGACAAGCAGTCACCGTATGTTTGGCATTGTTATGTATGGTCAGTCTAAACTATCTGGGATTTTATGCGCTTGCCCAACTAGGTATTGCGATGACAGCATTGGGTAAATTGGCTTTAAGTTTATTCAGTTTAAGTTTGGGGTTTGGCCTATACGCTAAACGAATGCGGCAGCTGCCCGAACCCATTGTCAGGCTTTGGCCCTATGCACTTTTGGTTGTCGTGGCGGATTTATCTACGAGTGCTTATGCTGTTGATGCTAAAGTGTCAGCGCAGTGGCATATGTCGACCATCATTTTAAGTGTAGGCATGTGCGTAGGATATTGGGGGCTACGATATTTCATACTACATCATATCCACAAAAAATAAGCATGCTACTGCGCCATGAATACATCTCGTTTTTTATTGTCATTATAAAATAGCCGCATCAATATGAATCCGCGACCACAACGGCAAACTTTGTTTTGGATAAAATTAATCGGTAGTAGCATCACAATTTTTAGCTGTGTCATGGTGGGGGCTTGGCTGATAGGCAAAGGTATTCGTTACTGGGAGATTCCTCATACGGATGTGCTGTATCAGGCATTGAGTATTACAGGATTGGCACTGACGGCACATTTTTTTTGTGAACTGTGGTATAAAAATACAGGTGATCAAAATCATTAAGATGCACAGCGTTCGTATGCTCGTTTTGCGCGATGGGCTTTGACGCTGAGTCTATTAGATATCGCCATGAGTTTTCCACGAGGTCGCCTCACAGGACAGTATGATCTAGGCGAAGAATGTGCAGACTTATTTTTTGCTGAACTCTTCATGTTGTTTTTACTGTATGGCGCATGGCGGTTTTATACTCAAATGTTGCGCCAATAGTGTGAAAAAAGTGTCACTGAAAGACATCAAGATAATTGCTTCAAATAAACACAGCTCTTTTCTATTCAAATTATCTCTTGAATGTATATTGATTTTTTAATTCTATTTCAAAAATTAGATTGAAATAATTTTATGCAAGATGCCACAAGATATGCTTAAATGCCATTTCTATTGTGTTTCACATTGACAAGGAAAAATCATGCGCGCGTATAATTTCTGTGCTGGTCCTGCTGCATTACCGACTGCCGTTTTAGAAAAAGCCCAAGCTGAAATGCTGGATTGGCAAGGCAAAGGTTTATCTATTATGGAAATGAGCCATCGTAGCGCAGATTATGTGGCTGTAGCCGCAAAAGCTGCAGCAGATTTACGTAAGCTGATGAACATTCCTGAAAACTATAAAGTTTTATTCTTACAAGGTGGTGCTTCGCTACAATTCTCAGCGATTCCTTTAAACTTGTTAGGTAAAAATAACAAAGCGGATTATATCCATACTGGTATTTGGTCAGAAAAAGCCTTAAAAGAAGCGAAACGTTATGGCGACATTAACGTGATTGAAGCCGGTATTAAAGATAGCGCTGGCAACTTAGCCATTTCTGAGCAAGATACTTGGAACCTATCTGCTGATGCAGCATATGTACATTATGCTGACAACGAAACCATTGGTGGTCTGCAGTTTAAACATATTCCTGAAACTGATAAACCATTGGTTGCAGATTTATCATCAAGCATTTTATCTGCGCCGATTGATGTATCTAAATTTGGTTTAATTTATGCCGGTGCGCAAAAGAATATTGGCCCTGCAGGTTTAACTTTAGTCATTATTCGTGATGATCTACTTGATCAAGCAGTGGACAGTATTCCAAGTATTTTAAAATATTCAGCACAAGCCAAAAATGATTCCATGGTGAATACACCATCGACTTATGCATGGTATTTATCAGGCTTGGTATTTGAATGGTTACTTGAGCAAGGTGGTGTAGAGGCGATTCATAAGGTCAACTTAGCCAAAGCTGAATTGCTTTATGGTTATATTGATGCCAGCGATTTCTATGCTAACCCAATTGCGAAAGAATACCGTTCAATCATGAACGTACCATTTACCTTGGCAAAACCTGAGCTTGAAAAACAGTTCTTGGCAGAAGCTGAAGCCAACAACCTACTTAATCTTGCTGGTCACCGTTCAGTGGGTGGTATGCGCGCAAGTATCTATAACGCTGTACCACTTGAAGGTGTACAAGCTTTAGTTAACTTTATGGATGACTTTGCTAAACGCAATGCTTAAGCCTTAAAGTCAAAAAGCCCAAGTTTTAACTTGGGCTTTTTTTATGCGGGTTGTTGAATATTAACTTGCAGCCAAATATTACCGCGAATATATTGCCCCACATTAAACTTGCTGTATTGCGGATCACGGGTGGCAATGCGAATTAAAGTCGCTTCAGCATTATCTTCACGTAATAAGGTCACATCATACAAAGTGTAATCTTGCTGCATAAATTGCATGCTGGTTTTACCCACCACTTGACCTTGGAACCACGCTTCGTCTTCTTGGCCTAAGGTTTCGCCGTATAAATAGGCCACCATCTTAGAGAAATCAACCGTAACAGGTTCTTTATCTTCTTCAGATTTAGGCTGCCATGCATGAATCTGTTGATGTAAGTCCGCAGGCGCAACACCGTCATTGGCTGCTAAAATATCATTTAACGCGCGGTGATGTTTAATTGATGCAGGATCATCCACAATCAGTTGTTCATGCTCACCGACAGCTTCTAATTCGTAGGCCCAAGCATTCAATTCGGCAATGTATTGTTGCTTTGCATCATAACGATGATGATTGACGCTGTATAAACTATCAAAGGCATAGACAATATTATTATTGCCCAAGTTTAAACGTAGCACCGCTTGCGTATTGGTTTTACAGCTAATAATGCGTTCCACTTGTGCATGCACTTTATACGGGCTTGAAAAACTAGGAAAGGCAGTTTTCACTTTTTTAGGACGATTATTTTCAACATCAATCACTTGATTGATCAAGATATGCGATTGTTTTGGCCCTTGAATCAACCAAATATTGGCATCCATATCACACTCTTGCGTGCATAGACCCATCGGCATCACAGGCGCGTCAAGCGCAAGCCCCATCCATTTGGGCACATCGCTGCTTGGATCTTCGGTGAGTAAACTCCAATGCTCAACATGGCTGCCAAAGTTTTGATCTTCAATAGTGATCATTTCTGGTCTATTTTGATTTTTCATATGCACAATAGAACTTTGAGTGGTTTAGTTATTTAATCGAGGATGATTTAATTTTTTCAAGGGACATGCCTCAAATTTAGGCAAATAAATACAAATGCCTAGCGCATTACTATACAAAAAATCTAAAACATCATCTCTGAAAATCTGGCTTAAGCTCAGCTTGGCTCAGCGCGACGGCCACAATTTTGCTACACTAAGCTTTGAGTTTTTAAGTTTAGGATGCGGCCGTGCTGCCATTTAAATTGTGGGTTGACGCAGATGCATTACCTAAAATTTTACGTGATGTGATTATGCGTGCCTCAGATCGTCACCAGCTTGAAGTGACCTTTGTGGCCAACCAAAATGTCGGAATTCGTCCGTCACTACGAATTAATTCTATTCAAGTGATGAGCGGTGTCGACCAAGCCGATAAAGAAATTATTGAGCGCATGAAACAACATGACATTGTCATGACTCAAGATATTCCACTTGCGGCACAAGTGATTGAAAAGGGTGGGATTGCGATCCATCCGCGCGGTGAAATTTATACTGAGGCCAATGTTAAAGCACGCTTGCATTTACGTGATTTTATGGAAACCTTACGCGGTGCAGGGGTACAAACCGGTGGGCCACCGCCCTTATCAGAACGTGATAAACGTGAATTTTCCAATAGTTTAGATCAAACGATTTTTAAACAAAAACGTAAGACCGCGCAGTAATGGCCAGTTTAAGTAAAAGTAATTTAATCTTAACCTATGCCTTATTGGTCTTTATTTGGTCCACCACGCCTTTAGCGATTGTCTGGAGTGTGGATGATCTGCATCCGTTATGGGCTTTGGTGCTGCGCTTTTTTATTGCCTTGCCTTTAGCTGCTGTATTAATGCTGCTCCTCAGGCAAAATTTTCCCCTCAATAAAGTCGCGCTACATAGCTATTTAGCCGGTGCATTTAGTTTAATTGGCTCACAATTTTTTACTTATATTGCGACGGCTTATTTAAGCTCAGGGATTATTGCCTTGATGTTTGGCTTAGCACCGATTATGGCAGGTCTGATCGGACTCAGCTTTTTTAAGCAAAAACTGCATGTTTTGCAATGGCTCGGTATGCTGATTGCATTATGCGGTTTAGGACTGATTTGCTTTGCCGGTGAAAATCAGCATGTCAATCCGATTGGTATTGCTTTAATGCTGATGAGTGTACTGAGCTATGCGGCCTCGATCTTTTGGGTGAAAAAAGTGAATGCCACGCATGTAGCACCTGTGGCACAAGCAACAGGCTCAATTTTAGTTTCAACTTTGATGGCAATGTGTGTGCTGCCGTTTATTTGGCAATATGCACCCACGTCTATGCCAAGTTTAAAAAGCATAAGCGCTTTGTTATATACCGTGATTATGGCATCTTTAATTGCCATGTTTTGCTACTTTAAATTGGTGAAAAATATTAAAGCCACCACCTTATCACTGACCACGGTCATGACGCCAATGTTGGCTATTTTTTTTGGTGCATGGCTGAATCAAGAGAAACTCTCCTTGATGGTGTTTGTTGGTGCTGGGGTATTACTGTTTGGTTTGGCAGTATATTTCTATCGTGATTTTAAAATCAGTCGTAATTTACAGCGAAAAGTCGGCTAAATTTTTTTCAATACATTCAGCGAGTTTAGCCCGATCTTGCGCTGAAATAGTAACAAAATAGGCACCATTGCGATATTGTCCATCGGCTTGCAATTGGCTATAGATCACTTGCACGCTGGCGGCAATATGAAAAAAATTCTCAGCATGACTTAAGGTGACATGCAAATAGCTGCCTTTGCTAATTTCTTCACGGCTATAAAAGCTTAAGCCAGTTTCCGAAAAATTCACTCGCTCAGGGCTAGGTAACATGCTTTGTACAATAGAATCGTATAATGCGCCTGTAAATAAGTTTAATTTTTGATTGAATAAGGATAATATTTTAGCAATTTGTTGATCTTTTTCAGTTAATTTACTCAGCTCAAATGTCAACGCATGATCAAACTGATCCAATTCAGCTTGCAGCAAAAAGTAACGCGGTAAAATGAAATGGGCAGCATAGGGATCAGCTAAGGCAGAAGCTTCAGAAATTAACTGATAATTTATTCTTAAAGCGGCATCAATACGAGACATCACGCGACGCTCAGTGCGCTCGTGTTGAGGCTGAATATTTTCCATGATTATTACCTCGGACTAGATGGTATGTTTAAACCAATCTCGCTGTATATAGGGTTGAGATATACTCGCGCACGGCGGAGTAACCACTTTATTTCTTTTATTGCGCTGGTCTCTATGATCGGACTCACCCTTGGGGTGGCGGTCTTGATTACAGTGCTATCGGTCATGAATGGTTTTGACCGTGAACTTAAAAATCGTGTCCTAGGAATGGTGCCACAAGCCACAGTTTCATCTACACAAATTTTAACAGATTGGCCAGAACTTGCCAAAAAAGTAGAGCAAAATAAACATGTTGTTGGGGCAGCGCCATTTACCCAGCTCCAAGGTATGCTGACCGCACATGGTCAAGTCTCTGGCATTATGGTCACGGGCATCGAACCCAAATACGAACGCAAAGTCTCCATTATTCAAGATCATATGGTGGCGGGTAATTTAGACGACTTAAAAAAGGGTGAGTTTGGCATTGTTTTAGGTAAGCAAATGACCGATGCACTTGGCTTGGGTATTGGTGATAATATTACTTTGGTGCTGCCAGAAGCCACGCCTTCACCTGCTGGGGTGGTCCCGCGTTTTAAACGCTTTAAAATTGTCGGAATCTTTAGTATTGGTGCTGAAGTTGATTCGATGATGGGCTATATCGCGTTAAATGATGCCTCAACCTTATTACGTCTACCCGATGGTGCACAAGGTGTACGTATGAAGTTAGATGATATTTTTGCTGCACCTACCGTCGCCAATGAAATTGTCCGTGATTTACCAGGTGATTTCTACGCGTCGGATTGGACCTATACCCATGGTAACTTATTTAGTGCCATTCAAATGGAGAAGGCCATGGTGAGCTTATTGCTGTTCTTAATTGTCTTAGTTGCTGCCTTTAATATTGTATCGAGTCTCGTGATGGTAGTGACGGATAAAAAAGCGGATATTGCGATTTTACGTACTTTGGGTGCCTCACCTGCCACGATTACCAAAATCTTTATGGTGCAAGGCACCATTATTGGCGTGATTGGTACAGTTGCAGGGGCGATTCTTGGCGTGGCCTTTGCTAGCAGTATTAGTAGCCTGATTGGCTGGTTAAACACCAGCTTAGGTCTAAATCTGTTTGATGCTTATTTTATTAACTACTTACCATCGTATTTAAGGTGGCAAGATGTCGTGATTATTGTGAGCTTGTCTTTGGTATTAAGTTTCTTAGCGACGATTTATCCGGCTTTACGCGCTGCAAAAATTCAACCTGCGGAGGCGTTACGCTATGAGTAACTTTGTTTTAGAAGCGCGTCACATCAACAAGACCTTTAATGATGGTAAAAACCATGTAGAAGTGATTCAAGATTTATCGCTTGGGGTTAAACCGGGTGAATTTGTCTCGATTGTCGGTTCAAGTGGTTCAGGTAAAAGTACGTTATTGCATGTTTTGGGTGGACTTGATTGCCCGACCAGTGGTGAAGTGTATTTACAAGGCAAACGCTTTGATACTTTAGGTGAAGCAGAACGTGGTTTTTTACGTAATCAGCATTTAGGTTTTGTTTATCAATTTCATCATTTATTACCAGAATTTACCGCGCTAGAAAATGTCGCGATGCCGTTAATGTTGCGTCAAGGCAGCCATTTTAAACAGGTAAAACAACAAGCTGAGTATTTACTTGAGCGTGTTGGTCTATCACATCGTTTAAGTCATCAACCGGGTGAATTGTCAGGTGGTGAGCGTCAGCGTGTGGCGATGGCACGCGCCTTGGTGGCCAAACCGGCCCTGATGCTCGCAGATGAACCGACCGGTAATCTAGACCGAAAAACCGCAGTGAAAATTTTTGAGCTACTCACGGACTTGCGCCAAGAATTTAATATGGCGATGCTGATTGTGACCCATGATGAAGAACTGGCAAAATCAGCCGATTCGATTTTGCATATGCAAGATGGGGTTTGGGTCGACTAGAACACCTGTTATCGCGTTTTGATTGAAGCCCACTTCGGTGGGCTTTATCATGTCTGTAAGCGCTGACACGGGATGGTTGCAGCATGCATATTGGTTTAGCTTTGGCATGGTTAACAGGCATTGCATTAATAGGGCAGCAGATTTCGGGTCTGCCTCGGATCGGCTTTGCGTTGGCGCTACTGTTGCTGCTACTTTTGCTTCTGCAACTGTATTTACAGCATCAATTGCAACAGGTGTGGTTACGTCTTGGCAATGTGATGTTTGGTATGTGGGTGGCATTTATACTCGGGTATAGCTATGCCCAGTCGGTATTAGAACAAAGATTGGCCTTGCGCGAAACGCAAATTGCAACGGTAGATGTGGTGGTTTATGTCGAGCGACTTAATCAACCCAGTGAGCGCAGCATTGCACAAGCCGTGCAAGTGTTGGGCTTTAAGCCTGAGCCCGTCACTTGGCTCAGTTATACTGCGATTCATGAAAAAACAGGGCAAGCCAAAACGCCCGTTTTACAACTGGGGCAGTATTATCAGATTCAGGGGCAAGTGCGACCTGCACATGGCTATGCCACGCGTGGGGCTTTTGATCAAGAAAAATGGTATGTACAACAAAATATTATGGCGACGCTGCGTATTGAGCAGCTTCGGCCTTTGTCTGCCAGTGAAGTGCAGCAATTACAACAACGTTATCCACTTGGCTTGGCTCAAAAACTACGGCTGAGCATTGAAAAAAAGCGTTTGGCTGTACGTGAATTTATGATCCAGCAACCCATTCAGCACAAAGGGCTATTACTGGGTTTGTTGACTGGGGATCGCAGTTTATTAGCCTCCGAGACGGAAGACGATTTTCGCCGTTTGGGTATCAGTCATTTATTGGCGATTTCTGGGCCACATGTACTGATTTTTGCTGCTATGTTGTGTTGGGGCTTGCAGCAACTCATTCGTAGGTATCAGCCCAAGCTCTATTTAAAACTGCCCAAAACCTATGTCTTGATTGGGCCCTTTGTAGTGGCTGTGGCCTTGTATTGTGCTTTTGTGGGGTTTGAAATTCCAGCATTACGCACGCTACTGATCGTAAGTTTAA
This sequence comes from Acinetobacter sp. B51(2017), assembly GCF_003711395.1. Taxonomy (GTDB): domain Bacteria; phylum Pseudomonadota; class Gammaproteobacteria; order Pseudomonadales; family Moraxellaceae; genus Acinetobacter. The sequence goes on along the minus strand of NZ_PJRJ01000008.1, from coordinate 31,626 downwards.
GTTGTGTGCTGTTGCTGTTTGGTCAAGCCTTACAACCTTTAAAATTATTGGCTTATAGCGCGGCCTTACTGTTGTTGTTTGATCCTTTTAGTGTGTTATCTGCAGCCTTTTGGTTGTCGTATGGCGCATGTTTTATTTTGCTACGTATTTATCAAACGATACAGCGCAACGATCAGAGTGGCTTTGCTTCAGTACAGCGTTTACAACAGGCATTAGTTTTATTGGTCGAATCACAGTGGAAAATCTTTTTAGCGCTGTTGCCTTTAATGCTCATCTTTTTTAAGCAAGTGGCATGGATTAGTCCTATGAGTAATTTAATTGCCATTCCTTATTTGGGTTTGGTGGTGGTGCCATTAGATATTGTAGCAGGCGTGGCATGGCTGCTGTTTGAACCGTTAGGCGCAGTGTTATGGCAACTCAATGATCATCTATTGGGACTGCTGCTCGTGATGTTGTACGCTTTAGATCAGGGCTTACAACCGCAACTCATTCCTTGGGCGATGAGTACATGGCAATTGCTAGCGCTGATATTAGCCCTAGTGATCGTGTTTTTACCGCGTGGTTTAATCCCTAAATTTTGGGCACTCGTCTGTTTAATCCCAATATTTTTTGATGATCATAACCGTCAACCCTTTGAATTGCATGTATTAGATGTGGGGCAAGGTCAGGCGATTTTGATTCGTGATCAAGGGCAAGCACTCATGGTAGATGTGGGGGGCAGTCCAGATGAACGCCGTTTTAGCTTGGGCGAAAATGTAATTTTACCGTTTTTATTGCGCAGTGGCATTCAACAGCTCGATCAAGTGATCTTAAGCCATTTAGACCATGATCATAGTGGTGCTTATCCTGCCTTGAGTCAGAAAATAGACATGGGGCGAGTCATGAGTAATGAGTCACTTGCCCAAGCGCCCCCCACATTTGAATACTGCTACAGTGGGCAACAATGGCACTGGCAGCGGGTCAGTTTTCAGGTATTATCACCGCCCAAAACGGCATTGGCACAGGCTCAAAATGCCAGAAATGAGACTTCTTGTGTACTGTATGTGACTTATCATGGTAAAAGTGCAAACACCCATTTTTTATTGATGGGGGATGTAGGTTGGCCGACCGAACATCAACTGTTATTGCATTATCCACATTTAAAGGTTGATGTTTTGCTGCTGGGGCACCATGGCAGTAAACATAGTTCTGCTTATGGTTTTTTGCAGCATTATCAACCTCAAGTGGCAATTGCTTCCGCGGGATTTGCCAATCGTTATGCGCATCCCACGGTAGAAGTTCAAGCACGGCTTAAGGCGCTACAGATTCCTTTACTCAGCACCATTGAGCAGGGCAGTTTAACCTTTACTGTGGATCATCAAGATCAGCTGCTGCTGCAAGCTCAGCGTCACGCTCGGCTTTGGTTGCAGCGCGAAGCTGGGCAATACGATCCAGCGCCTCAGCCGTTGGTGCATTATATAAACCGCCTAAAGCAGGATTGGCCTTAAAACGTTTATAGCTCCAGTGATAATGTTCTGGGTAGCGACGAATTAAATCTTCAAGCGCATGATGAATAATTTCAGTGCCTTGATTGGCAGTGCCTTGATAAATGGCTTCGTCAATGGCTTCGATATGCATATCAAAGCCATCGCTGTCGTTACGCAGTGCATATAGTAAAATCGCCTTGGCCTTGGTTTTTTGAATCAATTTGGCACTTAAGTTACTTGACGCTAAAGGCACACCAAAATACGGCACCATATCACCGCCTTGATTTGGGGTGTGATCTGGTAAAATCACCGTGGTACCGCCTTGTTTTAAGGCTTTAAAAATTTGCCGTACCCCAGATTCATCAGTCGGCACTAAATTGGCCTGTTCACGGCTACGTGCATTACGTACAAATTGATCTGCCGCAGGATTTTTGACTGGCTTATACATAATGGTCATAGCGGTATGCTGCGCGACCCATGCATTCATGACCTCCCATGTACCAAAATGGGGTACTACCAAGACAACCCCTTTTTGCTCCGCCAAAGCGGCATCTAAAATTTCACGACCATGAATATGGTGAATACGGCTGATATTCTTTTCGTTACTTGAGCCCCAAATACTAAAAAACTCAAAATATGAACACAGCTCATTTTTAATGGCAGCACGACAAATACGGTCGCGTTGTTGTTGGCTCATATCTGGAAAAGCGATTTGTAAATTCAGCTGAATGGTTTTTGAGGTTTTAGAAATCTTAAAGTTATTCACCAAACCAGCTAACATTTTGGCAACAAAGCGTGATAACTGTATCGGTTGGCGGCTAACAAAGTTGAGCAAACGATAGGTCGAAGTCTGTTGAATGGGCTGAGTCATGGAGGAATAAGATTTCGCCAAAAAAGAAAATTATTATAGGCGAAAACCAAGTGCATTAGACAGTGCAAGCACAATCATTGTATATAATGAGGGCAATTTTAATTACATTGGGTCATTTTTATGTCCGATTGGCCACCAAAACCACAAGATCAAAGTACCCCACAGCCGATACCACCCACAGGGCAGGAATGGAAAATCCTTGAAAAAGCTGTATTGGCTTCGGTTGAAGAGCAGCGCCGTGCGCGTCGTTGGGGAATTTTCTTTAAATGTTTAACATTTGCGTATTTACTGTTTATCGTCTTAGTGATGGGCAGAGGTTGCTCGAGTGCCAGTAAAACCGACAGTGTCGCAGGCAGTAGTTCAGCGCATATAGCTGTGGTGGATGTAATTGGCACCATTGGCGCAGATAAACAAAGCGTCAATAGCGAAAATACCATCAAAGCCCTAAATAAAGCCTTTAACAATAGCCAAGCCAAAGCCGTGGTGTTAAATATTAACTCACCGGGCGGTTCACCCGTGCAATCCGATGAAATTTGGCAAGAAATTCGCTATTTAAAACAGCAGCATCAACAGAAAAAACTCTATGCGGTGATTGGTGATACGGGTGCTTCAGGTGCTTACTATATTGCTTCTGCTGCCGATAAAATTATTGTCAATCCATCGAGCTTGGTGGGTTCTATTGGTGTAATTATGCCTAACTATGGCATTAATGGTTTAATGCAAAAGTTAGGCGTACAAGATCGCACCATGACCGCAGGTGATAACAAAGCCTTATTGTCAATGACCCAACCGATTGATCCTGCTCAACAAGCGCATGTACAAGGTGTTTTAAACAACGTACATAGTCACTTCATTCAAGCGGTGAAAGATGGACGTGGCGATAAACTTAAATCTAATGATCCTGCGATTTTCTCAGGTTTATTCTGGACAGGGGATCAAGCAGTAAAATTAGGAATTGCCGATCAATTAGGTAGTATGCAGAGCTTAAAACGTGAACTTAAATTGGATAAAACGGTTAATTACACCATTGAGCATAATCCGTTAGATTCGATTTTAGGGCGTATGGGTAGCGAAATTGGTCAAGGTATAGCATCATCTGTGCAACAACAATTGCAAACAGAACAAGACCCAACACTCAGATGAAACCTTTAATTCATTTTGCGCATGCCAACGGCGTACCAAGCCAAGTCTATCAAAAGCTCTTTGATTTACTCTCCGATGAGTATGATGTGGTATATACCGAGCCTTTAGGTACGGATAAACGTTACCCCATTGATGAAGGGTGGAAAAGCCTAACCCAACAAGTGATTGATAGCATTGTACGTCAGGCGGCAGGGCGGCCTGTGATTGGGATTGGCCATTCATTGGGTTCAGTCTTAACTTTACAAGCAGCCTATGCGCGACCTGAATTATTTAATCAAGTGATTTTGCTCGACCCACCGTTATTGGTGGGTAAAACTGCCTTGGCTTTAGCCTTCATCAAACGTTTACAGCCGAAAAAGCTGGATCAATTGAGTCCAGCAGGTTTATCTAAAAAACGCCGTGATCATTGGGACAGTCGTGAGCAAGCAGCGCTGAGTTTACGCCCTAAAGGTTTTTATCAAGATTTTGATGAAGATTGCTTTCAAGCCTATCTTGACTATGCTTTAACGGATGACCCTATACGTGGTGGGGTGACTTTAACCATTCCTAAAATGGATGAAGTGAATATTTTTAGAACCAATCCCTCAACGTATTGGCAGCCTATACCTGAGCCAAGTGTGCCGATGCATTTAGTGGTAGGAGAAAACAGTATTTTTAATGAAAAAGGTTTTCCTAAATTAATTCAGCAAAAACTCGGTATTCCTTATAGCGTGTTTAAAGGCGGGCATATGTTCCCACTCGAACATCCAGTTGAGCTAGTGCACTATTTAAAGAAATTGATTTAAAAAAACGCAGCCTAGGCTGCGTTTTTAATGCTTATAATTTGGCAAATTGCACAGGTTCTGTCAAAGGTTGACCACGGTACAACACACCTTGTGGTGTATGCACTAGCGTACCATTACAAATCCACTCCGCGACTTGCGGGTAAATCAAGTGTTCGAGTGCATGTACACGCTCGGCAAGGCTGCTTTCGTTATCATGTGTGGCCACACGTAACAAACCTTGTGCTAAGGCCTGACCTGCATCCAGTTCAGCCGTTACATAATGTACCGTACAGCCATGATAGGCATCACCAGTACGCAGTACGCGTTGATGGGTATGCATCCCTTTGTAATGTGGCAAAAGTGAGGGATGAATGTTAATCATCTTACCTTGCCAACTTTGTACAAAGCCTGCGCTTAAAATACGCATAAAGCCAGCCAAGATCACTAAATCAACATCCCAATCGAGGAGTTGTTGGTGCATCACAGCATCAAAACTCTCACGATTTGGATATTGTTTATGTTCAATCACAGCCGTGGCAATACCAGCTCTTTGGGCACGCTGTAATGCATAGGCTTCAGGTTTATTCGAAATGACCCCAACAATTTGCCCCGATAGATTGGCATCAATCAAGGCTTGGAGGTTAGAACCGCTACCTGAAACTAATACTGCAATTTTAATCATGTTTAAGTAATAAACTGATTAAGCGAATACAACGCGGATTTTTTCGTCTGCGCCAGCCACTGATTCAGCATTGTCAACAATTGAACCCATTGCCCATGCTTTTTCGCCTAGGCCATTTAAAAGTTCAACAGTTTTATCTGCATCGGCTGCGTCAACCACTAACACCATACCGACGCCACAGTTAAATGTACGGTACATTTCAAACTGTTCTACACCGCCTTCGCGTTGTAGCAATTTAAACAATTCAGGCCACTCCCATGAGCCTTCGTTGACAATTGCCTGTGCGCCATTTGGTAATACGCGTGGTAAGTTACCTGGTAAACCGCCACCTGTGATGTGTGCCATGGCATGTACATCTACAGATTTAAGTAATTCAAGAATTGGTTTGACGTAAATACGGGTTGGTTCCATCGCAGCATCTGCGAGTGGGCGACCGTCTACAAGCTGGGTTAAATCAACATTTTTTACGTCTAAAATTTTACGAAGTAAAGAGTAACCGTTTGAGTGCGCACCGCTTGATGCCACGCCAATTAACACGTCGCCCGCTTTTACTTTAGAGCCATCAATGATTTTGCTGTGTTCCACCACACCTACGCAGAAGCCTGCAAGGTCATAGTCTTCACCTTCATACATGCCTGGCATTTCCGCAGTTTCACCGCCCACTAATGCACAGCCTGCAAGTTCACAACCTGCACCAATACCTGTAACAACATTGGCTGCTACGTCTACATTTAAGTGACCTGTTGCATAATAATCAAGGAAGAATAACGGCTCAGCACCGCAGACAAGAAGGTCGTTTACACACATTGCAACCAAGTCCTGACCAATTGTGTCATGACGGTTTAAATTAAGTGCTAAACGTAATTTTGTACCAACACCATCTGTGCCTGATACGAGAACAGGTTCTTCATAACCTTTAGGAATTTTACAAAGAGCGCCGAAGCCACCAAGGCCTCCCATCACTTCTGGACGTGATGTGCGTTTTGCGACTGATTTGATACGATCGACTAACGCGTCGCCCGCTTCAATGTCGACACCCGCGTCTTTGTAGCTTAAACCGGTGTTTGGGGTAGAAGTTGAGTTGCTCATAATTGAAGTCTCCGCATTCGCGCGGCGATTATAACCTGAATATACGAAACTCTTATGTTATTTATGAGGCAAAATGCTATCTTTATTGAAATATTTTAACTTTCATAACCAATAACAAGGAAAAAGGCGAATTTATGGGTGACAAAACCTTGCGTCGTATTTTTATATTGGCAGGCATCGCTCTTATTATCTGGATTCTCTATTTATTAAAACCGGTTGTCATTCCCTTTGTCGGTGCGTTTTTAATCGCCTATTTGTTAAGTCCATTGGTTGATAAACTGCATGATTATGGGCTGCCGCGTTGGCTATCCATTACTTTAGTTTTTGTGGGTATAGCGGTGGTGATGACCCTTGCTGTGTGGTATTTAGTACCGCTCATTTGGGAGCAGTTAAAATACGCAAGAGACAGTATTCCTGCGGGGATTCATTGGGTTAATTATACCTTTTTGCCGTGGGTGTCTGAAACATTCAATGTCGATCAAATGGAAATTGATACCCAACAGTTCTCCACGGTCATCATGGATTATGTACAAACCAACTACAGTGCCGACAGTGTACAGGCTATGCTCTTAAAGCTGGCGCAATCAGGGCTTAACTTTATTCAGATTGGCGGTACTGTGGTTTTAATTCCGATTATTGCCTTTTACTTCTTGTTAGATTGGGATCGTATGTTGGATGGTTTACGTCGTTTAATCCCACGTCGTTATGAAGCCAATACTTTGCATGTGGTAGGTGAATGCCACAGCGTATTAGGCGCATTTGTAAAAGGTCAATTGTTGGTGATGGTGCTGTTGGGTGTGGTCTATGCCGTAGGTCTACAGTTAATTGGTTTAGAAGTCGGTTTGATTATTGGCATGGTTGCGGGCTTGGCCAGTATCATTCCATATTTAGGTTTTGCAGTAGGGATTATTGCCGCTGTGATTGCCAGTCTGTTCCAATTTGGCTTGGACTGGATGCAGCTGGTTTTAGTCTTTGTGGTGTTTATGGTCGGTCAAGCGGTAGAAGGTTATATCTTACAACCGTTTTTACTTGGTGATAAAATTGGTCTGTCGCCTGTGGCAGTGGTCTTTGCAGTACTTGCTGGTGCACAGTTGGCAGGTTTTTTAGGCATGCTAATAGCCTTACCTGTGGCTGCAGTGATTGTGGTATTACTGCGTCATGTACGCGAATTTTACGAAACCAGTCAGCTCTATCAAGCCCAGCCGCAACTGAGCATCAATACCAGTGATGATGGTTCGGTAAATATTGCAACAGAGCAAGTTGATATTCATGTAGAAATGAAAAATCCTGACTTAAAAACACAGCAACTCAATGAAAAATCGAGTAAGATGGATTGACCTGACAATAACATGTAAGTGAAAAGGCTATACGACATATATGCGCCAACTGCAATTAGACATTGAACCTCAACTCGACGCTCGAATTAGCGATTTTTCGGGTCCAGGATGGGGACACGTGATTGATGCAGTCCGTCAGCTTCATGCGGGTTTAGTCAGTCGTTTTTATGTCTATGGCGGGGCAGGAACAGGCAAAAGTCATCTGTTGTCTGCCATTTGCGACTCGTATTTAGATGTAGGTAAATCTGCCATTCAAGTGTCTTTATTAGAGTTATTGGATGCGCCTACAGAAGCGATTACTTCGCTTGAACGCTATGATCTCGTCGCACTAGATGATATAGAAGCGATTAGTGGCGTACCGCATTGGCAAAAAGCTGTCTTTCATTTGATTAACTATAATAATCAAGAGGGTGGGCAATTGGTGTTTTCATCGCGTATGGCACCGATAGAGCTTAAACTAGAATTGCCTGATTTACAGTCACGTTTAACCCAAGCGGTGAGTGTGCGCGTACCCAATGGCAGTTTATATGCCGACCGTTATGCTTTGGTCAATTCAGTCCTAGATCGCCGTGGTATTCATATCGATCAACAAATTATTGACTATTTGCTCAATCATGGTCCACATCAAGCCTCGATTTTATTACAAAGCTTAGAACAATTGATTCAATTGTTAAAAGGTGAAAAAACCAAGTTAAGCGGTGCCACTTTAAGACAAATTTTTGCCCTGATCGATGAATATCAAGAATAAAAAAAGCCTCTGATGAGGCTTTTTTTATTCTGCATTGAGTTGGGTTTGACTATATTTAACGATATATTCATCACGAATAGCACTACGTTGTTCAGGAGGGGCTTGTTCTAAGCGTTGCCCTAATTCACGACGTTCCGTGCTACTCATTTTTTGCCACACCTCACGCATCTTTTGTTTTTCTTGCTCAGGCAATTGCGTAAACCAGTCAATGCGCTGTTGCAAGCTCCTGCTTTGTTCTTGAGGTAGTTCTTTTAGGCTTTGATAGCGTTTAATGGCAGCGATTTGCTCAGCTTCTGACATGCTTTCCCAACTATCGACTTGGCTATTGGCATCTTTAGAAAATAACCAAAAGCGTTCAAAGCCCGCAAAACTGGTTTGTAAAAAACCAATGGCACACAAGGCTAAAACCAGTTTTTTAGCTGCCATGTGGACCTCGGTCTTCCCCTAATACCATGAGCATCTCCAGATCCTCCACCATTTGTGGAGAGAGTTTGGGTGAAACTACGGCTTGATTGACAGGTGGTTCAGTTATTTCAGTTGAATGCGGTAAAATCGCGATGCCAGTAATGGCAGCCGCTAAGGCAAAACCTGACATTTTCCATAAACCGTAACGTGATGTCTTGTTGTGTTGAATACGTTCAAAGACATGATTGATCACTTGGGCTTTGTCGTGGGGACGGTCAGCCAAGTGATCGAGTTTGGAAGTGACTTGTTTTAAGTAATCATCATGTTTCATGTTGATGACCCTCCCAGATGTGGATTTAAATGTGCGAGTGTGGCGCGAAGCCCCTGAATCGCACGGTGATAATGAGTTTTTACACTACCTTCAGAGCAATTCATAATTTGTGCGGTGGTTTGTGTATCAAAACCTTCCCAAGCACGCAACATAAAGGCTTGTTGTTGACGCAGTGGTAATTGTTGAATCGCATTTTGAATTTCTTCAGCCGTCACATCTTGATCAAGAAAATCAGCGGGATTCAGGGCATTTTCGTCGACAATATCCTGTAGCTCTAGATCTTCATCATCTAAGCTGACTTTCTTAAAAAATGAAAACGGATTGGCACGACGCGCTTCTCTGCGGCGCCAATCTTGTAATTTATTGTTTAAAATGGTGTAAAACAGCGGATACCATTCATCATTGGGACGGTCGCTATACGATTTATGCAAGGAGATAAACGCCTCTTGCACCAAATCCATGGCAATCCCATGTTGACCTTGGGTGGCACTTTCCATCATGACTAAGGCACGCCCAGTTACCTCTTGCATAAAAAGCTTAAGGCGTTGCTCGGCCGTACTCTTGAGAATACTGGCATCTTGGCTTTGAGACTGTTTGGGTGCTAAATCCATAGAGATGGAAAATCCTGTCATTGGATACCCACCATTATTTCCATTGTCATAGAGCTATAACGCTGGAAATAATGATTTGGTTGACAATTCTTTAATTATTTTTCTAGTGTACTGTAAATTTTAAAGTCATGTGTCAGCGTTAAAACAAATCACACAATTACAGACGTTGGCGCACCATTTCAAAGAAACAAACTGAACCAGCAATGGCAACATTGAGAGATTCTTGCCCACCTGGTTGAGGGATGGTCACAGCTTGCGCATGTTGTAATGCATAATCAGAAGCACCTTGACCTTCATTACCTAAAATCCAAACACATTGTTTTCTGAGATTTTTGCTATAAAGACTTTCCGATTGATGTGAGCTGGTCACATACACTGGAATTTTAAATTGGTCTAGAATGTCTTCTAAGGCTACATTTTCGTAGATATTTAATGAAAAATGTGCGCCCATACCTGCACGTAACACCCGTGGTGACCAAATAGAAGCTGAACCTTTGGTACACACAATTTGTTCAATTCCAGCAGCAGCAGCCGAACGCAGTAGGGTGCCTACATTGCCTGGGTCTTGAATGTTTTCTAAAATTAAGGTGTCTTCTTGGAAGTTTAATGCTTCACGAGAGGTCGGCAGATCGACCACAGCAAGACATGCCAAAGATGTACCGAGCGTACTTAAATCTTTATATAAAGATTCACTTAAGACAAAGATATTACCGTCATATAAAGAAACGATTTTTTCCAAATCTGGATGGCTATAGGCCGCTTCAGTGGTAAAAATTGAGGTAATGGTACGTTTTTGCTCTAACCAAGCAAGGCTTAAATGCGTCCCTTCAAGTACAGTTTGACGATTCTTTTTACGGTATGAGTTTTGCTCAATCAAAGCACGTAAATGTTTAATCTTAGGATTATCTTTGGAATCGAGAAAAAAAGCAGGCATAGCAGCGTTATCCATGGAAGTAAGGTTTTACCTTACTTCCATTATGAAAAATTAAGAGTGGTAGTTGGTCACAAGATCAACTTCATTTTTTGAACCAATAATGACAGGGACACGTTGGTGTAAGTCGTTTGGTTCGATATCTAAAATACGCACACGGCCTGTGGTTGATGCACCACCTGCTTGTTCCATGAGCATACTCATTGGGTTTGCTTCATACATTAAACGTAAACGACCTGCTTTGGTCGGGTCTTTTAAGTCATATGGATACATGAAGATACCAGAACGGCACAGAATACGGTGAATATCACCCACCATGCACGCGACCCAACGCATGTTAAAGTCTTTTTCACGCGGGCCTGTTTTACCTGCCAATAATTCATCTACATAACGCTTCACAGGCTCTTCCCAATGACGTTGGTTAGATGCATTAATCGCATATTCTTTGGTATCTGCGGCAACCGTGATGTCTTGTGTTGTTAACAAGAATTCTTGGCTGTCTAAGTCATAAGTAAAGAATACAGTACCCGCACCTACAGTAAGTGCCATCATGGTAGATGGGCCGTAAAGTACATAACCTGCAGCAACTTGGTGTTTACCTGCCTGCATAAAGTCAGCAGCTTGGGTTACAGCATTTTTAGCGGGTAAAATTGAGAAAATTGTACCCACGCACATATTAATGTCGATGTTGCTTGAACCATCTAATGGATCAAATAACACCAAGAACTCACCATTTTCTTGGGCAGGGGTAAATTCATCTAATTCTTCAGAAGCTAAACCACCTACGTGTGGATGCACTTTTAAGGCATCAATTAAATAATCGTTAGAGATAACGTCGAGTTTCTTTTGTTCTTCGCCTTGCACGTTTTCATGCTCAGCACTACCTAAAACGCCAGCAAGCGCGCCTTTTTGTAATAAAACATCAATACGTTTACAAGTGTTGGCAATCGTTTCAATCACTTGCGCGAGTTCAGGTGTTAAGTTCCCGCTTTGTTGTTGTAAAAATTGGGAAAGCGTAAGATATGCCATTGCTGGAAAACTCCACAGTGCTAATAAACACATAGATAATGAGAAAAGATAGCGACTATTTTAGATGAGAACCAACAAAAAGAAAAATTAAACTCGACCTTTTGCTATGATTTTACCCTTGCAAGTTGATTAAAAGCTGCTATGTTGATTGAAAGGATAAAAACAAGGCGAGGAGGATCGCAATGAGCACACATAAGTTTGATGCCACCCCAACTCCAAGTGAAGGGATTAGTTTGGACGATATTTCTGCCGACAACATTAAACAAGCGTGGCAAGATTATGCGGCTAAACCTGAATATAAAGAGTTTAATAAACACGATTTAATTGAATCTTTGCAAGCTAAGTCAGACGAGCAACAGCCGTCATAAAAAAAGCGCTCTCATGAGCGCTTTTTTTATATTAGATTATTTGAGTAATGGTGGCACAGCTTCGTAGTTAATTTCTACGCGGCGATTTTCTTTCCATGCTGCTTCATTATTGCCTGTAGCCACGGGCATTTCTTTACCATAGCTGACCGCTTCAAGCTGCGTGGCACTGACTCCGCTGCTGACTAAAAAGCTTTCTACCGCTTTAGCACGACGCTCACCGAGTGCCATATTGTATTCACGCGTACCGCGTTCATCGGTATGGCCAGTTAATGCGACACGCGAATTGGCATTGGCGATTAAAAACTGGGCGTGAGCTTGCAAGGTTTGTACGTCCGTACTCGAAAGCTCACTGCTGTCATAATCAAAGTGCACCACACGTTTGGCCAAAAAGGCTTTGTTGGCTTCGGTTACGCCTTTGGCTGAAGCACCTGCTAAGTTTTGAGCGGCCAGGGCAGCATCTTCACTTAAACCTTGAGTGTCAACGCTCACACTTGGGGTGGTGTTACTTAGACCATTATCTGTAATCACTGGATTAACGGGTTTGCGGCTGGCACAACCAGTCATGATTAAGGCAGTGGCTAAAACTGGTAGCAGAAGTGGCATTTTTTTCATGTGAATCATCCTTATTGAGTGTGATGCTTATTTAGGAGCCCAAGCAGGTTCGCGTACTTCACCCACTTCACTTGGCAAGTTCATACGGAAACGCCCATCAAGTGACATAATCGACAATAGACCACGATTGGCTTCGCGTGTGGCATAAACCACCATTTGTCCATTGGGTGAAAAACTTGGTGATTCATCTAAGCTGGTTGGGGTAAGCACATTGGTCACGCCGCTATTGATGTCTTGAATGGCAACTTTATAGTTGCTGCCACTTGGACGATGCACCAGGGCAATTTTTTTACCATCAGCGCTTAAGGTGCCACGAGCATTAAAGGCACCGCGGAAAGTTAGACGTTTGGTTTCACCTGAGTCAAAGTCATGTCGATAAATTTGTGCCGAACCGCCGCGATCAGAAGTAAAGATAAAGCCTTTACCATCTGGGGTATAACGCGCTTCGGTATCAATGGCACTATTATTGGTCATGCGTTGTAAGGCGCGTGTGCTGAGATCCATTTGGTAGATTTCTGGATTGCCATGCATAGAAGCAGTAAATAGCATGTTTTTACCATCTGGTGAGAAGCTTGGTGCGCCATTTAAACCACGGAAGCTGGTGAGTTTTTCACGTGTCCCAGTGGCGAGGTTTTGGAGGTAAATCGCAGGGCGTTTAGTTTCAAATGACACATAGGCAATGCTTTTGGCATCGGGTGTCCAAGCAGGCGATAAAATTGGATCACGAGAGCTTAAAATTGTGCGTGGCTGTTCACCATCGGTGTCGGCAATTTGTAAGGTATAGCGTTGTTCTGGCGTGGCTGCATTACGTAATACATAGGCAATACGACCACTAAAATCACCCGCAATACCCGTTAAGGCTTGGAAGATGGTGTCACTCATCATATGTGCTGCTTGCCGACTGCGTGATGCAGGCACGGTCAGCATTTCATTGAGGAGATAAGTGGCTTTTTCGACATCGTAAAGCTGATAATGAATGGCAATACTGCCATCTGGGTTGGTGCTGCTGGATCCAGTGACGACATAAGGAATACCTGCGGCTTTCCAAGCGCCCGCGTTGGGTTGGTCATTGGCTGCTGTGGCAGGTAAGTTTTTTGAGGCACTCGAAAATTTACCTGAACGATTTAAGTCATTTTCAACAATAGGATAAATACTAGAATCGCTGCTAAACGGAACAATGGCAATTTTCGGGTTTTCTGCGGCAGTTTTTACAATTTCTAGATGTAGTTGTGCAAAGGTTTGGCTGCTGAGCCCTGCGCCTAAGGCGCTCATTAATGCTAAGCCGAGTAAATGTTTACGCGTCATATCCTTAGTCCGTTTAAATACTCAAAAGATTTGATTTTTTGTGACAATTTTGTCGGTTATCATGACAGATATTCTGTAATAAAAAAGCCCTTGGTCTAGGCTTTATTAGACAAAGTTTGTAATTTTGTGTCGAAAAAAAGCGCTATTTAAAGATTAAATAGCGCTTTTGATTTATCGGGCAGTAAAACTCGAAGTAAAGCTACGTGCCTGACTGCGTGCTTCTGGGTCAGACGGCATTGGATACGGTGCAGCAGCGCGTACCGCAGCTTCAATACTGGCTTTGAGGTCAGGATTGCTAGAGCTCACCACGACAGACAATACTGAACCACTATCGCTTAATGTGACACGCGCTGTCGCGCTTTGCCCAGTAGCACCGCTTGGAATATCCCAAGCACGACGAATTTTGCTTTCAAAATCGCGTTTGGCAGTAGAAGCAATTTTTTTCGCTTCTGCTTTTTTAGCGGCAGCTTCTTCTTTGGCTTTGGCAGCAGCAGAGGCTTTGGCAGCAGCAGCCGCTTCACGTTCTGCAGCTTCGGCACGTTCTTTAGCAGCCGCCTCGGCTTTGGCTTTAGCTGCGGCATCCGCTTTAGCTTTTTCAGCTGCCTCAGCTTTGGCTTTAGCTGCGGCATCTGCTTTGGCTTTTGCAGCGGCATCTGCTTTGGCTTTAGCTGCGGCATCTGCTTTAGCTTTTGCAGCGGCATCGGCTTTAGCTTTTGCAGCGGCATCGGCTTTAGCTTTTTCAGCGGCATCCGCTTTAGCTTTTGCCGCAGCGTCTGCTTTGGCTTTTGCCGCAGCGTCTGCTTTGGCTTTAGCAGCGGCATCTGCTTTAGCTTTTGCCGCGGCTTCTGCCTTTTGTGCAGCCGCTTCAGCGCGGGCTTTTTCTGCGGCACTGGCTTTAGCCGCATCGGCTTTGGCCTTGGCAGCCGCTTGTTTAGCCGCATCGGCTTCAGCTTGGGCTTTTAAACGTGCAGTTTCTGCGGCTTTATTTTGTGCTTGAGCTTTAGCAGCATCTTGTGCCGCTTGTTGTTCAGCGCGTTTGGCTTGCTCTACTGCTTTTTGTGCATTCAGTTGAGTCGTATCGGGCTGTACTTTAGGGCTAGGAATTGGTACAGGCACAGGAATCACAGGCGCATTAGCAGTAGGTGCTGCGGTTTGGGTGATTTGATTCGCTACGTTTGTATCTACGCTTTCGGCTTCTTCTATAAGCGCAGGCGCCTTTTCGGTTAGTATAGGTTCAGGTGGTTCAGGCACTAAATCTTCAGGACGGATCAACACAGTTTCTAAAGGTTTAGGTGGCTGTAATGGCTTACTCACGCCTAAATACAGCAAACCCACAATCGCAAGCACATGCACGCCAGCTGTAAAGGCCAGCGCGACTTTCTTTTGTGCAAATGGGGGCTTTTGAAAATTCTTCATCGCTTAAGATACCGGCTCAGTCAGCAAGGCAACTTTATTTAAACCAGCATTTTGCAACTGATTCATCAGGCTAATCACTTCACCATAAGGGCGTGATTGTTCACCATTAATCACCACAGTCAACTCGTTATTCTGCTGCTGTTGTTGGTTCTGCGCATCTTGTAAGATGCTTTCAAGCTCTGCCAAAGTTAAGGCTTGATCATTGTTATAGTCTTTATATTTAAGTAAATATTGACCATTTTGATCCAAAGTTACGATGGCAGGAGGCGATTTATTTTCCAGCGCTGTCGCATTGGCTTTAGGTAAATCTACCTGAATGCCACTGGTGATCATGGGTGCGGTGACCATAAAAATCACCAATAGCACCAACATGACGTCAATGTAAGGCACCACGTTCATATCACTATTGAGTGGTTTTTTAATCCGGTTAAAACGGCCTGAATGTCGCATTAGGCATCGTCCTGTGTTTTACCTACAGACTGTGCTTGCAGCAATGCCACCATCTCTTCGGCAAATAAGGCGCGATCGCTATAAATGCTATCGCCTTGGCTGGTAAAGTGGTTAAAGGCAAGTACAGCAGGAATCGCGGCAAATAAACCAATCGCGGTCGCAATTAAGGCTTCGGCAATGCCGGGCGCGACGGTGGCAAGGCTGACTTGTTCGACATCGGCCAAACCAATAAAGGCATTCATAATGCCCCATACCGTACCAAATAAACCAATATAAGGCGCGACTGAGCCAATGCTGGCTAAAATACCTAAACCTTGTTCTAAATTTGCCTGATCGCGGCTTAGACCTACGCGTAAAATACGTTCTGTGCTATCAATCGTTTGCGCCACAGGTGCTTGGCGTTTTTGTAGCTTTAAAAATTCGCCTTGGCCTTGATAGAAAATATCTTCAAGACCAGTACGTTTGGTGTTGAGCTGTGCATTGTTATACAGGGTAGACAGTTCTGCGCCAGACCAGAACATTTTTTGAAAATGTTCATCATCACGGCTGGCTTTTTTATAGGTCAAATGTAACTTAGCAATCAAATACCAACTGTAGATAGATGCCAATAGTAAAATGAGCATCACCAGTTGTACCACTGGACTCGCTTGTAAAATAAGATCTGAGATATTTAGGGAAGATTCGATTTGTGTTGCCATAGTTACATGTGCCAATTCATTTTTTTTAATCCGCTTCCATGGTTGTGCGTATAAGTTCACGCATTTCATCAGGAAGTCGGCGAGGTTTCATATTCGCATCAATACATGCCAACTCGACCTCACCTGAAGCTAGCATGATTTCACCACGATAAATATTCTGTTGCAATACAAATGAGGTTGATTTACAAGAAACAACAGTTGCTGTTACCGTAATTAGGTCATCCATTAAGATTGGACGCATATATTTTAGGCTAATTTTGTGTACGACAAAGTTATAGTCTTGTTGGTGCCAATAGTGTTCGATCCCGCAAGCACGTAACCATTCGGTACGGGTACGTTCCATAAAGCGAATATGGTTCGCATGATAAACAATACCGCCAGCATCAGTATCTTCAATATAAATACGAATAGGGAATTCAAATCTATTGCTCATAAGTGCGTTCCAGTATGAAATCTAATAATTGTCTGCTATATGTGGCAGATCAAGCAGGCGTTAGGATTATGGGCAGTTTAGCAGAATGAATTTGCTCGCCTATGGCTGAAGTCACCAATTATAAAAAAGCTGTATTGGCAAAAAGTATCCTCTAAGCCTTGCTTTTATATAGCTATGTAGGACGTTTGCTGGGTTTTTAAGAATTTTGCTAAGTGTAATATTTCGGTGCATAGGCTTATGTTGGCTCTATTTTGTAGGCAGTGGAGTTAAGGGTTTGACTAGGTGGCTGTGTTTGGCAAGTTTGTTTATGGGGTTAAAGTTTTAGCCATAATTTAAATGGCGAGTTTGTCCAGTGTGAGGGTGTAATGGTTGGATTGGCTTTAGGAAATGATGCCAAATTTTTAGCGTGTTTTTTTAGTGTGTTTTAAAGGGTTGGTGTTGTGAGTTTTTGCTTATAGCATAGCGACTTTATATTGTTGCGATTTTTAAGAGGGGAAAATGGCAGAACAAGAAAATGCAGAAAATATTGTCTTTTTACCGTGGACAGTTGATGCAATGACACAAGCTGTCACTGTAGAGAATCCTGAAAAAAATAAAATTTATGTAGACTTAGCGCATTCAACGGATTGGGTGGTTGCAGCTTCAGTTTTACTAAGTTTTTTTGGCTTCTTATTAACGGTTTATGTGGTTAGAAAATCTACGCAAAGTCAGATTGAATCAAATAACAATTTGTGTGCAAGTCAGCAGAAAATTAAATTGATGGAAATAGAGGAATCTAGAAATCTACAAATTATTCATGAACTGTGTGCAATAGAAAATTCTATAACCAATATTCAGATTGTGTTAAAAAAAGCCAGCGATAGTGATGGATTGCAGAGTCTAAGTCTGGAGGATGGAGAAAACACATTGAAAGCAATGAATAGCTTAAGACTACATATTATTAATATTACTCATTTTGTGAAAGCATACAAAGTTACGGATATTAAGCAAGATGGTTTAACTGTGCATAATAAAATAGATAAAATTTTAGTCATGCTCAACAATGAGGGAAGAAAAGATACCGAGTTGTTAGATTTAATAGGTTTAACTAAGGATTTTATTGATAAAATACATAATCTGCTTAAACAAAAAGCAGCCTAAGCTGCTTCTTTAAATCATTTGTCTTTCGGTTCAGGTGGTGTCATCCCAAACTGCATATATGCCATATTGGTGGCAATACGTCCTCGTGCAGTTCGCATTACATAACCTTGCTGAATCAAATACGGCTCAATCACATCTTCTAAAGTACCTGAATCTTCTGCCATTGCCGCAGCTAAAGCTTCAACACCGGCAGGGCCACCATCAAAACGCTCAAGTAACATACTTAAATAACGGCGGTCTAGGGTATCTAAACCGGCTTTATCTACATTGAGCATATCCAAAGCACGCTGCGCCATCACTTCAGTGACTTCGCCTGTACCTTTGACTTGCGCATAATCACGGACACGACGTAATAAACGGTTGGCAATACGCGGTGTACCACGGGCACGACGGGCAATTTCCACCGCACCTTCGTCCGTCATGGGTACGTCCATTAAACTGGCAGAACGTTTGACAATATGGGTTAAGTCTTCAACCGAATAAAATTCTAAACGCTGCACAATCCCAAAACGGTCACGTAATGGAGAAGTCAGTAAACCTGCTCGCGTAGTGGCAGCCACTAAAGTAAACGGTGGTAAATCGAGTTTAATAGAACGTGCGGCAGGGCCTTCACCAATCATAATATCAAGTTGATAATCTTCCATGGCAGGATAGAGAATCTCTTCAATGACAGGTGAAAGACGATGAATTTCATCGATAAATAACACGTCGCCTTCTTCTAAATTGGTCAGCATAGCAGCCAAATCACCGGCACGTTCAAGTACAGGGCCAGAAGTGGATTTTAAGCTACCGCCCATTTCACGCGCGATAATATTGGCAAGGGTAGTTTTACCCAATCCCGGTGGGCCAAAAATTAAGGTGTGATCCAGCGCTTCACCACGCCCACGCGCAGCACCAATAAAGATTTCCATTTGCTCACGTACCACCGGTTGACCAATATAGTCTTCTAGTGAAGTGGGACGAATGGCACGATCAAAATGATCTTCGGGTTTTTCAGACCCACTAATTAAACGATCTTGCATAATCTCAACTTATTTGTTTAAGGACTTTAGCGCAGCACGAATAATATCGCTGGCTTCAGTGTAATCAGCTTTAACCGCGTTAATGAGCTTTTGTGCCTCAGCAGGTTTATAACCTAAGGATTGCAACGCAGCTTCGGCTTCTGCCACCGCAGAATGCGAATCAAACTGAATTTGTGTCGTGGTGGCATTGGTAGTGCTTGGTGCAGCAGCCAAGGCTTTAAAGCGATCACGCAATTCAATCATCAGACGTTCAGCGGTCTTTTTACCCACGCCCGGGACTTTGACCAAGGTGTTGACATCTTCATGCTCTACAGTGTGAATCAGCATCTCTACACTTAAGGTCGATAAAATCCCAAGCGCCATTTTCGGGCCAACGCCATTAACTTTGAGTAAAGTGCGGAAAATGGTTTTATCTTGCTGGGTTAAAAAACCATAGAGTTGCTGTGCATCTTCACGTACCACCAAATGCGTCCATAGGGTGACTTTTTGGCCTTTTTGCAGTTGGCAAAAGGTCGATAGCGAAGTATCTACTTCATAGCCCACACCATTGACATTGAGCACCACAGTTGGGGCTTCTAAGGCAAACACTTCACCAATTAAACATCCAATCATTTGTTTTGATTCACTCTATTTTTACTGGCTCACATAGTAGAGAGGCGAAGCACAAAAGGCAAAAAATTGCTTAAATTAAGCCAACTTTATTGCCTTGTAGTTGCTGCGCCAATTGATAAGCCTGATGATCAGAAAATTTCGAGATAATATCTAACACTTGCATAATATTGCTGTAATGATGGTCAGTAAATTGCGCACCTGAACGTTGTAGCATCGCCATTAAACGCTGCTCTTTAAAACTTAAGCTTTTATGCGGTGTGGTGAGCGGTACAAAGGCATCTAAAATATTTTGCAGACTTTGATGGGCGATAATTTCAAGACCGGCTTTTTGCGGATGCTCAAAAATTTGATCACGCGCTAAGTTTTTAGCCGCCTGAATACCGGGCGCAATATCACTCGCGCAATATTGTAATAATGAACCTTGCAATTGACCCATCAAGATTTGATCGTGATGACGGGCAAAAGCGTTAGATACTTCTTCGACCAAGCGTTTCATAACACGACCACGCAGCGCGGCAATTTTTTGTTGCCATGTGCTAAACGGCATGGCCAATTCTTGCGGACGTGCATATTCACCGAGTAGATTGAGGAAAATCGGCTCAACTTGTTCATAAGACAGCATGTTCAACACAATGCCATCTTCTAAATCAATTAAGGCATAGCAAATATCATCGGCAGCTTCTAATAAATAGGTCAGCGGATGGCGGCAATAATGCAACTCACCGAGTTGAATTAAACCGAGTTGTTCGGCAATGTGCTGCAAAATTTGTTTTTCGGCTTGGTAGCAACCAAATTTAGCCCGTTGACTGGCGCTAATAGCTCCTTGTTCTTCAATGGTTTTAGATAACCACGGATATTTTAAATAGGCACCTAAAGTGGCATAAGTCAGGCGCATACCGCCATCATTCGGATGATCATCAATTTTGGTGAGCAGTCGTAAGCCTTGGGCATTGCCTTCAAACTGGCGTACATCGGCTTGTTCGGCAGGCGAGAGCGCGCTTAAAAAATTATTATGTGCAGCATCATCAAACCATTCACGAATGGCATATTCACCAGCATGCCCAAATGGTGGATTGCCAATATCGTGGGCTAAACAGGCCGCTTGAATAATCGCACCAACATCGGCAGCGTTGATCCAAGGTGGCAGTTGGTCTTTAATTTTTTCCGCCGTGAGCATCCCTAAGGAACGCCCAATGCAAGATACTTCTAAAGAATGGGTCAGACGGGTATGAATACCGTCATGCTGTGCCATGGGATGCACTTGGGTTTTACGGTTAAGCTGACGGAAACTTTGCGAAAAAATAATCCGATCATAATCTTTATGAAATGGGCTACGGGCTTGTTCGGAACTTTGGGTCTTACTGCCCATTCGAACTGTGGAGAGTAATTGTAACCAACGCATTTGTGTCATGCCATCTCGATCTTATGAAATTTGGATCAGTCTGATCATGCCAAAAAAAACGTGCTACGCCTAGAGCTATGCGACATAACTTGTCTTGCTGATGGTGGCACTGTATGCGCTTAATGTCTCACTGCAGATGTGGTAAAAATGGTCATCATGCGAGCTTTGCGACAGAGGTGTGGCATTGAAGATATAAGCCGATGATTATATTTACACAGCAAAGTCTGAGAGCATCTGCGATTGAACATCACTATGGTATAGATGCAGCTTAAGCGATTGAGTAGCTACTTACTCAACTCTATTCGTGCAGTGCTGAGGCTGGGTCTATACTATGACTCATATAAAAATATCGAGTTGAATATATGCATCTGCCGACCCCTGTCGCCTTAGCCCTAAGTGGGCTGCTGAGTTTTAGTCTTATGGGTTGTGGTACTACACAGCTTCAGCCTGCTGCACCAGCTCAGACACTGACTTTAAGCAGCGCCAATATGCTGCAACATTTACACGCGCTACAAAAGATTGCCCAAACTCATGCTCATAACCGTGCGATTGGCACAGAAGGTGGACGGCAAACGGTGCAATATATTCGGCAAACCATCAAAAATATGGGGCTTGAACCTGCAGGCATGGTATTTAAAAATCGTCATCAATTGGTTGGCGAAAATGTGATTGTCGAAATTCAAGGGCAATCGAAAGACACTGCAATTATTATTGGCGCCCATCATGATTCTGTGCCAATGGGGCCAGGCATAAATGACAATGGCTCAGGTGTGGCAGTATTACTCGAATTGATTCGGCAGCTAAAACAGCAACCACAGCCTCCAAAACACACGCTGTACTTTGCTTTTTGGGATTCTGAGGAAGATGGTATCGGTGGTGCACAGCATTTTGTAAACGCCATGACAAGCAAGCAACTTGAGGGTATTCAAGCTTATATCAACTTAGATATGGTCGGCACCAAAGACTCAACTATTCAGATTGCTGACGGTGATCGATCTTCGATTGCTGAGATGGAGAATATGCTCAAAGCGCGGGGCATGGCTGAAAACGATTATAAACCTATAACGGACAGCTTAGCTAAGATTCCTCATCACCCTCAAGATGTTGTGCTTGAGCAACATTTACGTCATTTCTTTACAGCCCGCAATATTAAGGTCAAAGATGACGTCTCGACTTTGACCGCAAGTGATAGTGCACCTTTTTTAGGCAAAGTCCCTGTCACATCGGTTATTTTCTTTAATCAACAAATGAAAGGTGATGAACTCGAATTTGCGCCGTGTTATCACAAAGCCTGTGACACGCTTGATCTAATTGACCCAAAATCTATGCAGATTGCAGGTGAAGCGGCGCTGAGTTTAGTCACTATGTTGAATGCGACCAGCAAGTAAATCGATAAATATGAGCAAGTAAGGCGAAGCTCATTTGCAAACAAGTAGGAAAATAAGGGCGAGTTACGATTATGCATAGCCTAGGGCTTATGTCCAATAGTACGCACTGCATGGCAGTAGCTGTAGATGTTACGCGGTGAAGAGCACATTGACAGATCATGGGAAAGATTGCCACAAGCATAGGCGCTAGTCATGCTATGGGCACTCAAGGCAGCAGGCTTAAAAGTACATATATTGATTAATATTTGACGTGGCGCAAGCAAATATTTGTCCAAAAGCTCAATGTGATCAACTCAATGCAACTTGTGGCAGAAGCGGTGTAATAGCTGATTCGCCAATGAGATCAAGCCAAGCAATAAAGTGGTAATGGCAACAGGCTTAGCTGTGTTGCCATAAAGGCATATTTTGCTTAGGGTAGTTTGTTGTTGAAAAATAATACAATTTTAATAGCACAGAGAAATCTTTGTAAGATTTGTTTTTTATGCTACAAAATGTGATAACCTACGCGACTACGTTCAATTTTGTTAACTGAAAATAAACATATTATTTTAAAAAGTCTGCTCGTTTAGCTGTCAGATTTCCCATTTCTTCTCTAGCTGATTTATTCATTTCACAGTAGAATATGCGCTCTCTCAAGTCACGTTGTGGCAAGGTTTTCGACCTGCCCGTGGAGCCAAAATCAGCATGTTTATCGTTGCCGGTGCACCTGCACACTCTTCTTTTAAGAAAACTCAACTATTATCGCGTTTATCGTCAATTAGTTCTGTTCAATCAATTGAAAGCCAATGGGTCTACCTATTTGACCAAGCGCTGAGCGAGCAACAACAGCAATCCGCTTTACAGCTTTTAAACGACGGCCAAGCATTTACTTTACGTCAAGCTGCAAGCGATGAAGTTCAAATTCTTGTGACTCCACGTGTCGGCACGATTTCGCCGTGGTCATCAAAAGCGACCGATATTTTCGCCAACTGTAATACGCCAGTCCATCGTTTAGAACGTGGGGTGTTATTTACTTTAAAAGGCCTTAGCTCAGTATCGGATGCGGTTAAACAGGCCTTACATGACCGTATGACTGAAAGCGTATTTAACGCGCTTGAAGATGCAGCAGCATTGTTTGTCGAAACTGCGCCAAAACCTTTAAATTCAATTGATATTTTAGGTCAAGGTAAAGAAGCATTAGTGCAAGCCAACAATGAGTTTGGTTTTGCTTTGTCGATGGAAGAAATCGACTACTTAACGGATGCATTTACCAAAATGGGTCGTAATCCAAATGACATCGAATTGATGATGTTTGCGCAAGCCAACTCTGAGCATTGCCGTCATAAAATCTTCGGTTCTGAGTGGACAATTGATGGTGAAGTTCAACCATTATCATTGTTCCAAATGATTAAAAACACCTATAAAGAATCACCAACAGACGTGCTGTCTGCCTATAAAGACAACGCTTCCGTGATTGTGGGCTTTGACACACACCGTTTCTATCCAACGCAAGAAGAAAACGGTCACCACGTTTATAAATACAAAAACCAAGCTGCGCATATCTTAATGAAGGTAGAGACGCATAACCACCCAACTGCGATTGCGCCATTTGCCGGTGCAGCAACTGGTTCAGGCGGTGAAATCCGTGATGAAGGCGCAACTGGTCGTGGTGGTAAGCCAAAAGCAGGTTTAACTGGCTTTACGGTGTCTAACTTAAATATTCCGGGCTTTGAACAACCGTGGGAAGAAAACTACGGTAAACCATCACGTATGGCATCACCACTTCAAATTATGATTGAAGGACCATTGGGTGGTGCAGCGTTTAACAACGAATTTGGTCGTCCTGCGTTAAATGGTTACTTCCGTACTTTTGAACAAAACGTGAATGGCGAAGTCAAAGGCTTCCATAAGCCAATTATGATTGCCGGTGGTTACGGTAACATCCGTGCCGATCATGTCGAAAAAGACCCAATTATTCCAGGTGATTTACTCATTGTCCTTGGTGGCCCTGCCATGCTGATTGGCTTAGGCGGTGGTGCTGCGTCTTCTGTAGACAGCGGTACCATGGGCGAGAGCTTAGACTTTGCTTCGGTACAACGTGAAAACCCTGAAATGGAACGTCGTTGCCAAGAAGTGATTGATACCTGCTGGCGCATGGAAGACAGCAACCCAATCGTGTCTGTACACGACGTAGGTGCGGGCGGTATCTCAAATGCGATGCCTGAGCTTGTAAATGACCATGAGCTGGGTGCGATTCTAAACTTACGTAAGATTCCGTCGCTTGAGCCTGGCATGTCGCCAATGGAAATTTGGTCAAACGAAGCGCAAGAGCGTTATGTATTGGCGATCCGTCCATCTTCTTTAGAATTATTTGAATCGATCTGTGCGCGTGAACGTTGTCCGTTTGCGGTATTGGGTGAAGCGACTGAAGCACGTCACTTAACGGTTGAAGATCCACTGTTTGAAAACAAAGCTGTGGATATGCCAATGCAAGTGATGCTAGGTGGTACACCACGTATGAGCCGTTCTTATGCGTCGATTGAACGCAAGGGCGATGACTTCACAGCAGATCAAGTGACTGATCTGAAAGATGCGATTTATCGTGTTCTTAAAAACCCAACTGTTGCCTCTAAATCGTTCTTAATCACCATTGGTGACCGTTCGATTACTGGTATGGTAGCGCGTGATCAGTTTGTTGGCCCTTGGCAGGTGCCTGTAGCGGATGCTGCGGTCACGACCACCAGCTTACAAGGCTTTACCGGTGAAGCCATGGCAATGGGTGAACGTCCACCTGTAGCATTGTTAAACCCAGCGGCTTCTGCGCGTTTATCGGTTGCTGAATCAATTTCTAATATTATGTCTGCCAAGATTGCCAAAATCAGCGACATTAAATTGTCAGCTAACTGGATGGCAGCAGCAGGTCAGGTTGGTGAAGACCAAGCCTTATTTGAAGGTGTAAAAGCCATCGGTATGGAAATGTGTCCTGCACTGGGTATCGCGATTCCTGTTGGTAAAGACTCATTGTCTATGCGTACTACTTGGAATGACGAAGGCGTTGATAAATCAGTAACTTCGCCAATGTCAGGTGTCATCACTGCATTTGCACCTGTGACCGATGTTCGTAAAACATTAACACCTGAATTGAAAAATATCGAATCTGTATTAGTTCGTATTGATCTTTCTAAAGGTCAATTCCGTTTAGGCGGTTCGATCTTAGCGCAAGTATATAAAGCGATTGGTTCGGTAACACCTGATGTCGATAACTTTGAAGATTTCAAAGCCTTCTTTGCTTTAGTACAAGATTGGAACGAACGCGGTCTTATTAAGGCTTACCATGACTTAGGTGATGGTGGTTTACTGGCAACTGTTGCAGAAATGATGTTCGCTTCACGTTTAGGTGTAGCACTTGAAGATCAATCAGTTGCAAGTCTTTTTGCTGAAGAAATTGGTGCTGTACTGCAAATTGCCAAAGCAGATTGGGACGCGCTACAAGCTGAAGTTGCTGCATCAAGCTTAAAAGATGCCATTACAGTTGTAGGTACTGTGAACAACACTGACCAATTAACTGTGAATGGTTTAGTGCTTGAACGTTCTGACTTACAAGTGGCTTGGACTGAAGTGTCGCATCAAATCCAACGTTTACGTGACAACGTAGAAACTGCGGATCAAGAGTTTGCGTTAATTACTGATAAAAACCATAAAGGTTTAATCGCTGCGCCTACATTTGATTTAAATGAAGAGATTGAAGCACCGTATATCAACCTACGTCGTCCAAACATGATGATTTTACGTGAACAAGGCGTAAACGGTCATGTCGAAATGGCAGCAGCGTTTGATAAAGTCGGCTTTAATACGGTTGACGTACACATGAGCGATTTACTTGCAGGTCGCATTAGCCTTGATGAATTTGAAGGTTTAGTGGCATGTGGTGGCTTCTCTTATGGTGACGTACTCGGCGCAGGTGGTGGTTGGGCAAAATCAGTATTGTTTAACCCGAAACTACGTGACCAATTTGAGAAATTCTTTAACCGTCAAGAAACTTTCTCTTTAGGGATTTGTAATGGTTGCCAAATGTTGTCACAACTTGCGCCACTGATTCCGGGTGCCGACAACTGGCCACGTTTCCATCGCAATACATCTGAGATGTTTGAAGCGCGTGCAGTGAACGTACGTGTGGAAAAATCAAACTCTGTATTGTTAGAAGGGATGGAAGGTTCGATTTTACCAATCGCAGTTGCGCATGGTGAAGGTCGTGCGGTTGCATCTAGCGACAACTTTGCTGCATTAAACGCAGCTAACCAAGTGTTACTACGTTATGTAGATAGCCATGGCAACCCAACGCAGCATTACCCAATGAACCCGAATGGTTCACCAGAAGCAATTTCGGGTGTAACGTCTGTTGATGGTCGTGCAACGATTATGATGCCGCATCCAGAACGTAACTTCCGTGCGCTACAACATTCTTGGAAACCAGAAGAGTGGGATCAAGATGGTGCATGGTTACGTATGTTCCGTAATGCACGTAAATTTATTGGTTAATTCAAACCATAAAAAAAAGCTCCTCAACTGAGGGGCTTTTTTTATTGCTATTAGGATAAGTAAAGTAGGGCAGTTATTAAAAATTGCTGAAAAGATCAAGCCATTTACACACCTTTATATAGCAAGCTTAAGACTCAATGGATTAGCGTGAAGAAATCAACCAATTGGAAAAAATTTAAAAATTGTGTAGAATAAAAGCACTTGACCACCTGCGGGTGGTTTTTTGTTGTGCGGTATTTGCACAGTAAACTTTTATTTCTCCCACTGGACTTGGTTTAGATTTTGCTTCTATAGTGAAAGAAACACCGTGCTGACAGGTACGTGTTTTACGGGCAAAACAACAATTGAAGAACAGTATCAATTCTCAGGTATGAGGTGATGACATGGCAAAAACGCTCACATTATTAGATAAAGTAAGCCTGCGTCAAAAAGGCTGGAAACTTTTTTATTTAGTATTATTTCTACAGATCTCCTTTATGTGCATTGCATATTTTATGCAATAAAACAGTCAGTTAAAAAGCCACCGCAAGGTGGCTTTTTATTAAAATTACGAAATCTTCTCGTAGGTTTCTAGTAGTCTTTTGCACAGAATATCAGTGCGTTCGATAAATGTGTCAATATTCCTACTAAATATTGGTTGTGTCGGATTAGTGCTCAATGAAATGGGTAATTGCTGTTTAGTCTTATACAAGTTATCGAATTCACGATTGATTGAAAGTTGATAAGTGAGCTTTTTATAGTCTTCCGATTTTAAATAAGCTCGAAGATCGTTTTCTTCTTTGTAATATGACTTAATAAAAATACAATACGTCTTATTGAACTGATCGAGCTCCTGATGAATGTCATCAATTAACTGATTCAGATCATGATAAAGTTGCTCTAAAAGATTAGCTTGTATATAAGTATCTGTTTTAGTTATATTTAAAATTTTAAATGCTTCATATCTAAATTTGTGTGCGGCATTGATCTCGCAGACTTTCTGATCAAAAAGTCTTTTTAAATTATCCCTGTATTCTTCTTCGTCATTATTAAATTTCTTTCTTGAATAAGGAAAAATAATACGCTGTCGTAGTAATCTCAAAGCAGAAACATATTCATGAAGCGTTTTTTGTAATTCAATAATATTATGAGTTACACGGTTGAATTTGGTCTGTGATTTCCAACTATCATAAAGAATAAAGGCAGCTACAGGTGCATAAAGAGTGGCACAAAATCCCAAAGCAGTAAAAACCAAAGAAGCTTTAGTATTTACATCAGGTTCAAAATATTCAAGCGTAGCAATATACATAGCTAAACCCAATGAAAACAAGATGATACCACTGATTATAAGTCTTGGAAAAATACGTTTTTGACTCATATAAAATGAAAGGAGCACGCTTAGAGAATAGATAAATACTTTATACGCTATAAGCTATTTGTTTGAAATATAATATTTAAATGCCGAAAAATAGTTGATTGAAAATATGCTAAAACTGATTTATTACGTCCCTGAAAGCCATTTAGAAAGCACTAAAACCGCAATTTTTAATGCAGGCGCGGGTGGGATAGGGAACTATGAACATTGCGCTTGGCAAGTCTTAGGTACAGGACAATTTAAACCTGTAAAGGGTGCAAATCCTTTTATTGGTGAACTAGATACGCTAGAAAAAATACCCGAATGGCGCGTAGAAACTATTGTACCTGAAGCAAAAGCCCGTGCCGTGGCACAGGCTTTACAACAGGCGCATCCTTATGAAGAACCTGCCTTTGAGTTTATGCAAATTCTAGATCTAGACGCGTTATAGACTTAAACCTTTTGAATAAACAGGTCACGGTCAAAACGGTATTGCGGGAAAAACACACCATCCGCTGCACGTTCACCTGCACCAATCACCATCACGGGATATTGCTGGCTATTTAAATTGAGAATCTTACGTACTAAAGGTTCATCAAAACCTTCCATCATACAACTGTCAAAACCGTAGGCACGTAGCGCGAGGACCAAGTTTTCACAGGCGAGGGCAGTGGTTTTACTGGCCCAAAGTTTGGCATCACTTGGATTAAAGGCAGAAACTGGCAATTGCTTGTCAAATTTACGTGCCACACCAAAGGCAATTTTACGTGCATGACCTAAGCTATTTAAAACGCCTGTCTTATAGTTATAAGGAATAAACTTGTAATATTTCTGCACGGCTTTAGGCGCTTCAGGAAATGGAAATTCGCTTAAATTACGTTTCGCCATTTCGTCAATACGGTCGGTACGCGCAACACAGACAATTAATTCTGAGGCGGTTTTAGCCGCCAATTGACTTAGGCAGGCTTTCACCAATTGCTTTTTCTTAGTAGGGTCTTGTACCACATAAAAAGTCCATGGCTGTAAATTAGAGGAATTGGGTGCAAGTAATGCTAAATCTAAGCAAGCATCCAAAATCTCAGCAGGAATAGGCGTGTCGGTAAATTTACGTACCGAACGACGGCTTTCGAGCACTTTACGGAAATTCTCGACATCAATATCCGTCGGCGCTGCTTCAAAATAACGTTTTTTTTCAGATGAATTTGACATAAATTTTACAATCTTAGGTTAGTTAAATTGGCTAAAATCCGGTTGGCGTTTTTGTATAAAAGCCGCGACTGCTTCAGCCATTTCTGGCGCTGCCACGCGTTTCATAAAAATTTCGGCTTCATGGTCAATACACTCAATAATCTCTTTCAGATTATGTTTCATTAAGGCTTTGGTTTGTTTGAGTGATGCTAAAGGCAAGGCAGCTAAATGCTGTGCTTGTTGGTGTGCATGCTCATAGACATTGTCATAAATACCATTGATCAAGTTCATCTCTAAAGCAGTTTGACTGTTAAATTTTTTCGCAGTTAACAAATATTCAGCGGCTTTATGATAGCCGGCTTGCTGTACTAACAGCTTACTTGAAGCGCCTTCAGGTGATAAACCAAGACTCACAAACGGAATTTGAAACAATGCGCTATTATCTGTATAGACCAAATCTGCATGTAATAAAATCGTCACGCCAATGCCAATGGCAACCCCACGAACAGCACAAATGAGCGGCTTAGAGAAACGCGCAGCGGCTTTTAATAGCACAAAAGGCGGAGTAAAACCAGCTTTGACTGTGAGTGGCGTTTGTGTGAATTTTAAAAAATCTTTCATGTCATTGCCGGCAGTAAAGTCTGCATCAATACCACGTAAAATCACGACCCGTACCAAGGTGCTTTGGTCTGCTTCATCTAAAGCATGGGCAATATTTAAATATAAATCGCCATATAAGGCATTTTTTGCCTCACTACGGTCAATGGCAAGGGTTAAAACACCATCGTGTAATTTTGCTTGTAAATGTGGTTGTGCATGTTGAATACAGCTTAATGTCATCGTACTATCCTTGCTTTAGATTTTATTAAATGGATCACAAGTCATTATGTCGCATATTTTCTCTGCCGACACAATAACTTGCTCCATCAAAGTGAAGATATGACAGCATACGCGTTTGACTATTTAGTGTTTATTGGCCGCTTTCAACCTTTTCATCTGGCACATTTGCAAACGATTCAAATTGCATTACAGCATAGTCAAAAGGTGATTTTGGCTTTAGGTTCGGCACAAAACGAACGCAATCTTAAAAATCCATTTTTAGCCCAAGAGCGTGAACAGATGATTCTGTCTAATTTCTCAGCGGCGGATCAAGCGCGTATTCAATTTGTGCATGTCATTGATGTATATAACGATGTTAAATGGGTCAAACTGGTCAAAGACTTGGTGGCAGCAGTGACCCAAGCAAGCGATAAAGTCGGTTTAATTGGACATTTTAAAGATGAATCTTCTTATTATTTACAGCTGTTTCCTGAATGGGAAATGCTGGAATTGGATAGTTTAGTCGGCTCAATTTCAGCAACGCCATTACGTGAAGCCTATTATCGTGGTGAAATTCAAACTGAATTTTTGCCACAAGGTACAATCGAGTTTTTACAAAAATTCCAAAGCAGCGAGATTTATCCAAAGCTACAAGCCAAGTATCAGCAACAAGATAAAAGCAATTTATAAAAGAGCGATTTTAAAAAGCCCAATCATGGGCTTTTTTGTTGCAGCCTATTTTATTTGGCCTTGTGCATGGCAAATTTTAGATGGCATGATTGCACTCATCATGTGATGTATTTCTTATTCACTAGTGACATAAAAAAGGCATTCATATGAATGCCTAAGCTGCTTAAATCGCATTTAAGCACTTTGTAATGCTTTAAGGTCTTCAAGCACTTGCTCAGCATGACCAGCAGCTTTGACTTTGCGATACTCTTTTACCAAGGTACCGTTATGGAAAATAAAGGTAGAGCGTTCAATACCCATGACTTGTTTGCCATACATATTTTTTTCTTTAATTACATCAAAGTGTTTGCATAACACTTCTTCTTTATCGCTAATTAAATCAATTGTTAACTCTTGTTTAGCAGTGAAATTTTGATGCGCTTTAACAGAATCACGCGACACGCCAAAAATAGTGGCACCTAACGCATCAAATTGATCTTTTAAACAGGAAAAGCTCACTGCTTGGGTGGTACAACCTGGAGTTGAATCTTTAGGGTAAAAATACACAATCAACCAAGCTGAATCGACTTGGCTTAAGTTAATTTCGCCGTGAGTTGTTGCAAAAGTTTGATTGAGTAAAGTGGTCATAGCGGCATCCAAAGGTGAAATAAATTTATCATAACTGAAATAGGCACTAAATAGCCTAAGTTTCTGCGTAAGCGTCCGCTGAACACACCTTATGAATTCATCCTATAAGCCTTAATTTAGTCCCCACTTAAAAACAAGTGGGGACTAAAATTTATGACTATAAATCACCAGACATCCATCGCATCTCTTGCGAAAAAA
>NZ_PJRJ01000089.1 GCF_003711395.1 Acinetobacter sp. B51(2017) | reverse complement strand
CCTGAGCAAGATGCATTTGATGATGTAGATAGCACCGAAGAAGATACACCAATCACTCTTGATGTATTAGCTAACGATGCATTCGAAGGCACCAATCCAGTAATCACTCATGTCAACGGTCAGCCTATCACTGAAGGCAACACAGTAGCTGTTGACAATGGTGACGTGACATTAACGGATGGCAAACTTGTGTTCCAACCTGCGCCTAACTATGCAGGTCTAGTAGAATTTGAATACACAGCAGTTACAGATGAAGGTGTCGCCGAAACTGCACAAGTCAACATCACAGTGACTCCAGAAGATGACGGTCCAGCACAGCCTGATCCAAACAAACCGACGCAAGGTAATGACGCTGGCACAGGTCCAGAAGATACAGTAATTACAGGTGATTTAGATGTTGTCGATCCAGATGGCATTAACAATCCAAACTTCACCTTAAATATGCCGCCACAGAATGGTACAGTGAGCATTGATCCAGCAACGGGCGAATGGAGCTATACTCCAAAACCAGATTGGCATGGTACAGACAGCTTTACGGTCACGGTTACAGATGATCAAGGCTTCACCACAGACATTCCTGTCAATGTGACTGTAGAGCCTGAGCAAGATGCATTTGATGATGTAGATAGCACCGAAGAAGATACACCAATCACTCTTGATGTATTAGCTAACGATGCATTCGAAGGCACCAATCCAGTAATCACTCATGTCAATGGTCAGCCTATCACTGAAGGCAACACAGTAGCTGTTGACAATGGTGACGTGACATTAACGGATGGCAAACTTGTGTTCCAACCTGCGCCTAACTATGCAGGTCTAGTAGAATTTGAATACACAGCAGTTACAGATGAAGGTGTCGCTGAAACTGCACAAGTCAACATCACAGTGACTGCAGTGAATGATGCGCCAGTTTCTGAAGACGATCAGATTGAAACTCCGGAAGATACGCCAATTACTGGCACTGTACCAGCGACAGATCCAGATGGTGATGATCTGACTTTTGTTGTGGGTGAACCACC
>NZ_PJRJ01000088.1 GCF_003711395.1 Acinetobacter sp. B51(2017) | reverse complement strand
GGCATTGTTGCACAAACCTATCTGTAAAGGCTTTTTCAGCGATATAATTTTCAAATGAAGAAGCCTACACACAAAATCTACCGCACAACCAATTGGCCCGCATATAACCGAGCACTCATGAGTCGCGGAAATATTGCCATTTGGTTTGATCCTGCTACGCAATGGTATGCTCCATCAAAAGGCAAACAAGGGCGAAAACAAACCTACTCCGACGCAGCTATCCAATGCTGCTTAATGATTAAATCCTTATTCCGTCTATCTTTACGTATGGTCACTGGCTTTGTGCAAAGTCTGATTAAACTTTGTGGATTAAATTGGACCGCACCAGATTACAGTACGCTTTGTAGAAGACAAAAGCATATTGATATTGCTATCAGCTACCAAAAAAGTAGCGATGGGCTGCATCTACTCATAGACTCTACAGGCATGAAGTTTCTAGGTGAGGGCGAATGGAAACGCAAGAAACATGGACCTGAATATCGTCGCCAATGGCGTAAACTTCATATTGGTATAGATGCTAAAACCCTTCAAATACGCGCCATTCAACTCACTACAAATAATGTGAGTGATTCACAAGTGCTTGGTGATTTACTCGATCAGATTCCACAAGATGAGCAGATTGACTCTGTTTATACCGATGGGGCTTATGACACCAAGCAATGCCGTCAGGTCATTGCAGATCGGCAAGCGCATGCGGTGATTCCACCTAGAAAAAATGCGAAACCATGGAAAGATACAAAGATCAGCTCGCTAGCGCGAAATGAATGACTTCGAACAGTTAAACGTTTAGGCAGGACATTATGGAAAAAATGGTCAGGCTATCATCGCCGCAGTTTGGTGGAAACCAAGATGCATTGCATCAAATTATTAGGCGATAAATTAATGGCAAGAAGCTTTTCTAGTCAGGTGAATGAAATTCATGCACGTGTAGCAGTCCTCAACAGATTTACGAAATTAGGTCGACCACTTACCCAAGTTACGCCTTAAATTTGGCTCAATTAGGGGGCTTTGTATTTCAAATCTTTGTGCAACAAAGCC
>NZ_PJRJ01000087.1 GCF_003711395.1 Acinetobacter sp. B51(2017) | reverse complement strand
ACAATTGGTCACGTCGACCATGGTAAAACAACTTTAACAGCTGCGATTGCAACTGTATGTGCGAAGAAATTCGGTGGTGAAGCACGTGACTACGCTGCGATCGACTCAGCACCAGAAGAAAAAGCACGTGGTATTACAATTAATACTTCACACGTAGAATACGATTCTCCAACTCGTCACTACGCTCACGTAGACTGCCCGGGCCACGCCGATTATGTTAAAAACATGATTACTGGTGCTGCTCAAATGGACGGCGCGATCCTTGTATGTGCTGCGACTGATGGTCCAATGCCACAAACTCGTGAACACATCCTTCTTTCTCGTCAGGTAGGTGTACCTTACATCGTTGTATTCTTAAACAAATGCGACCTTGTAGATGACGAAGAGCTTCTTGAATTAGTAGAAATGGAAGTTCGTGAACTTCTTTCTACTTATGACTTCCCAGGCGATGACACTCCAGTGATCCGTGGTTCTGCGCTTTCTGCACTTAACGGTGAAGCTGGTCAATACGGCGAAGACGCTGTTGTTGCACTTGTTGACGCGCTTGACTCTTATATCCCAGAACCAGAACGTGCAATCGATAAAGCATTCTTAATGCCAATCGAAGACGTATTCTCTATTTCTGGTCGTGGTACAGTAGTAACTGGCCGTGTAGAATCAGGTATCGTGAAAGTAGGCGAAGAAGTTGAAATCGTTGGTATCAAAGATACAGTTAAAACAACTGTAACTGGCGTAGAAATGTTCCGTAAACTTCTTGACGAAGGTCGTGCGGGCGAGAACTGTGGTGTTCTTCTACGTGGTACTAAGCGTGAAGACGTTCAACGTGGTCAAGTATTGACTAAACCAGGTGCGATCAAGCCACACACTAAATTCGACGCAGAAGTATACGTACTTTCTAAAGAAGAAGGTGGTCGTCACACTCCATTCCTTAACGGTTACCGTCCACAGTTCTACTTCCGTACAACTGACGTAACTGGCGCAATCTCTCTTCAAGACGGCGTTGAAATGGTTATGCCTGGTGACAACGTAGAAATGTCAGTAGA
>NZ_PJRJ01000086.1 GCF_003711395.1 Acinetobacter sp. B51(2017) | reverse complement strand
TGATCCTAGACAGTATCGTGGACAACAAATCCCTCTAAATTCTTAAAATATTTCTGTTCAAAGGCTTCTGGGCTTAACCAGCCGTTTGCGGAATGCCTTCTGACCCGATTGTAATAAATCTCAATATAGTTAAACAAGACTGTATTCGCTTCTTTTCGAGTGGCAAACACACTGCCATGGACCACATGACCTTTCAATGTATGAAAGAAGCTTTCGGTCACTGCATTATCCCAACAGTTTCCCCTGCGTGACATACTTTGAACGCAGTTATTCGTCAATAATAGCGCCCTAAAATCACGACTACAGTACTGTGAGCCTTGGTCCGAATGCACCATGACACCCATTGGATACCCCTGACGAGCCATTGCATAATGAAACGCATCACACACCAATTGACGGTCTATTCGATGGCTGGTTTGCCAGCCGACAATACGACGGCTGAATAGATCCAGCATCACACATAAATACAGCCAACCTTGCTTAGTACGGATATAGGTAATATCCGTTGTCCAGATCTTATTGGGTTCATTGACCGTAAATTGACGGTCCAACAAGTTAGGCGCTGTAGGCAAACGATGGTTTGAATCAGTCGTATGCTTGTATTTACGTGCAATCCTGCTACGTAAACCAAGCTTTTTAAGCATTCTTCCAACGGTTCGTTCGCTCATGCTGTAACCTAAATCATGCATGTCATGTACCAATAAAGGTGCACCCAATCGTGCATGATGCTGCCAATATACGGCTTTTAAATCATTATATTTCTGCGCTGGATTGGTCTGGCGTTTTCGCCAGGCATAATAGCCTGAAGTGCTGACACCCAGGCATTGACAGGCAGAAGATACAGTGACTTCATTCACATCCAGATCTTGAATTACCGTGTACTTTTCTTGGCATGATCTGTCAGAAAGTACACATGCGCTTTTTTTAAGATGTCATTGGCTTCCCTGAGCTGTTTGACTTCTTTCTCTAATTCTAAGATCCGCTGTTGTTCTGGTGAAAGTTGACGTTTGCTTGAACCCACTGGATTGGCTTCACGAATCCATTTGTCTAAAGTTGAATAACCCACACCTAATTTCTGGGCGATTGCAGCTATAGGTTCGTGGGAGTTTGAAAGTGCATAATCAATCGCTTGCTGTTTAAATTCAGGACT
>NZ_PJRJ01000085.1 GCF_003711395.1 Acinetobacter sp. B51(2017) | reverse complement strand
GCAGGGTCTTGTGGTGGCGCACCTTTGGATATTATTAAAAAATACATTCAAAACCAACAAGGTTAAAATCTGTGAAATTCACCTCCACCCTGACTGTCGGGTGGAGTCCTCTTTCACTTTAAGATAGTCAGATTTTTCCTGAGCGTGATGTGATGTCAGTGCCTGTCATTGGATTATTTGTTTTCCCCAAGATTAACCCCTTTCACTTCTCGATTCCCAATATGATCTTTAATCTTCGGATTGACGATCAACCTTTATTTGATTTAAAAATCTTCTCAGTGGATGGGCAGGTGGTTCAGACCGAGCATTCTATGATGATTGTGCCCGATACCCATATTGAGCAAATGGATCAATTCGATATGATTATAATCCCGGGTTGGGACGATTTTAATCATGTGCCTGACCCGAAGTTCATTACAGGTTTACAGCAAGCATATGCCATATGTTATGGTACCTATGCACTGGCTTATGCAGATTTACTCGATCATAAAAAAGCCACCACACACTGGTTGGCTGAACAAGATTTTAGCCAGCGCTTCCCACATGTTCAGTTTGACCGTAATTCATTATATGTTGATGATCAGCGTGTGATCACGTCCGCTGGTACGGGAACTGCATTAGACTGTTGTTTATATTTAATTCGTGAGTGCTACAACACTAGCATTGCCAATAAAATCTCGAGAATTATGGTGATTCCACCGCATCGTGAAGGCGGACAGGCACAGTTTATTGAACAGCCCTTGGCAGAATCGAGTCAAGATGCTCAGATCAGTCTCTTACTCGATTTCCTGAGACAGAACCTTAATGTACAACATCGTATTGAGCACCTAGCCGAACACACTCACATGACACGTCGTACCTTTACGCGTCACTTTAAAAAAGCAACTGGCATGACCTTAATGGATTGGTTGACAGTTGAACGTATCCGTTTTGCAGCACAGTTGTTAGAAACAACCCGTCTATCCATTGAAAAAGTCAGTGAACTTGCTGGATTTAATAATACAGTGTCCTTTCGAACAAAGTTTCGTGAAAAATACAACACCAGTCCACAGGCATGGCGTAAATCTTTTGGTATTTATGACTAACATAAAGATTTTGGTAGTGTCAAAATCTAACGTGTTTTTGTAGAATAAATTATCACTAAAACAAGTAAAAAATATCCAATATGATCATCGAAACCACTACTTATCTTTGTACACGTTGCCAATCGCCGAATATCTTTAA
>NZ_PJRJ01000084.1 GCF_003711395.1 Acinetobacter sp. B51(2017) | reverse complement strand
TGAATAGCCACCGATTTTGTAGACACCCTTTAGTTAGATAAAATGGCTAATTAACGAGGTGCTTATGAGCAGTAAACGATACCCTGAAGAATTCAAAATTGAAGCAGTAAAACAAGTCACTGAGAAAGGTCATAGTGTGGCTGAAGTTGCTGCACGTTTAGGAACCACCACTCATAGTCTGTATGCTTGGATTAAACGTTATGATCCACAGCAACCAAAAACAATAGAATCTAGTGATCCAAGTACAGAATTAGCGAAATTAAAAAAAGAGCTGCAAAGGGTCACTGAAGAAAGGGATATTCTAAAAAAGGCCGCGGTGTACTTCGCAAGCCAGTCCAAATGAGGTACGCTTTTATTCAGGACAATCAGAACATATGGCCTATCCGTCGTTTATGTTCAGCTCTGGATGTTCATCACAGTGGTTACTATGCATGGCTAAAGCAACCTACCAGTAAAACTGCCAAGAAACGGCAACAGCTTTCAGGATTGATTAAACAATTCTGGCTGGAATCTGGTGGGTTTACGGCTATCGCAAGATTCACTGTGATTTGAAAGATGTTGGCGAAAGTTGTGGGATTAATCGAGTACATCGACTCATGAAGGCGAATGGTCTTAAATCGCAGCGTGGCTATCGTAAACCTAGAGCTCATGCTGGTACGCCATCTGTCATTGCCGCAAACACTTTAGACCGACAGTTTAATCCAACTCATCCCAATCAACTGTGGGTGACTGACATCACTTATGTCCGTACTCATGAAGGATGGTTATATCTTGCAGTTGTGATTGACTTGTTTTCACGTCTTGTTGTTGGCTGGTCAATGAAATCTAGAATCACAACAGATCTAGTTTTAGATGCACTACTGATGGCTTTGTGGCGAAGGAATCCAAAGAACAAAGTGCTGATCCATTCTGACCAAGGCAGCCAATACACCAGTCATGAATGGCAGACATTTCTCAAGCATCATAATCTTGAAAGTAGTATGAGTAGACGAGGAAATTGCCATGACAATGCTGTTGCCGAGAGCTTTTTTCAACTGTTAAAACGCGAGAGGATCAAAAAGAAAATATATGCATCAAGAACTGAGGCTAGGTCTGATATCTTTGAATATATTGAGATGTTCTACAATACAAAACGCAGGCATGGTTCCAATGGTCAGCGTTCTCCATTAGATTATGAAAAGGCCCATCAAAAGATGGTTACGTGTGTCTAGAATTTTGGTGGCTATTCA
>NZ_PJRJ01000083.1 GCF_003711395.1 Acinetobacter sp. B51(2017) | reverse complement strand
TGTTGGGGTGTGGGTTCTGTGCGTAGCGGAGAGGTGTGTTGGGTGGAGTGGTGGTTGTGAGCACGGTATGATGGTGACGCGTTGTGAGTGTAAGGGTCATCGTCGTCGGCAAGAGCGTGAGGTCTATCGGAATCAGAGTCGCTGTCAGAGTCAGAGTCGCTGTCCGAGTCAGAGTCGCTGTCAGAGTCAGAATCGCTGTCAGAGTCAGAATCGCTGTCCGAGTCAGAGTCGCTGTCCGAATCTGAGTAGCTATCTGAGTCAGAATCGCTGTCCGAATCTGAATCGCTGTCCGAATCAGAGTCGCTATCTGAATCCGAATCGCTATCTGAATCTGAGTCGCTGTCCGAATCCGAGTCAGAGTCGCAGTCCGAGTCAGAATCGCTGTCCGAGTCAGAGTCGCTGTCCGAGTCGGAGTCGCTGTCCGAGTCAGAATCGCTGTCCGAGTCAGAGTCGCTGTCTGAGTCAGATTCGCTGTCCGAATCCGAGTCGCTGTCAGAGTCTGAATCGCTATCCGAGTCTGAGTCGCTGTCCGAATCCGAGTCGCTGTCCGAGTCAGAGTCGCTGTCCGAATCCGAGTCAGAGTCAGAATCCGAGTCACTGTCTGAGTCCGAATCGCTGTCCGAATCTGAATCGCTGTCCGAGTCAGACTCATCATCTACAGTCGAGTTATTGCTAATGCCTTGTTCGCTGAAGTCCGCAACGTCATTACCCGCTGCGTCTTGTAGCGCGTTGTCGTCATCTTGATCCGATGGATCTTGATAAGACACTTCAACCTCTTGACCCGGCAAGATTGGATTCACCGGCACTAGAGTCACTTGGTCACCGTCAATGATCACCTCAGCAATCTCAACGTCTTTGCCGTCAACCGTTAAAGTGAAGTCATCTGTGCTTGGCGGGTTTGCTGCATCTAGATCTTCATTGAAATCAAGCGCAACTTGACCATTTTCAGTCACTTGGGCGTTTTCAAGCTGTGGCGCAACAGCATCCACTGTTGAGTTGTTTTGAACTGGACCTGTGGTAAAGTCCGCAACGTCATTACCCGCTGCGTCTTGTAGCGCGTTATTGTCATCTTGATCCGATGGATCTTGATAAGACACTTCAACCTCTTGACCCGGCAAGATTGGATTCACCGGCACTAGAGTCACTTGGTCACCGTCAACGATCACTTCAGCAATCTCAACGTCTTTACCATCAACCGTTAAAGTGAAGTCATCTGTGCTTGGTGGGTTTGCTGCGTCGAGATCTTCATTGAAATCAAGCGCAACTTGACCGTTTTCAGTCACTTGGGCGTTTT
>NZ_PJRJ01000082.1 GCF_003711395.1 Acinetobacter sp. B51(2017) | reverse complement strand
CCATTTCAGTAAAAACTTGTCGAGGTACGCCAACCAAGCGTTTGAATTCAGAATCTGAAAAACGGTTTAATTTCTGATATCTCATGAAATTTATATGGAGGTGATTTTTACTTTCGCAAGAGGTCTATTATTCAAATCTAATTTGAATAACTCTGGATTACTCCTTGCTGTATTCGACATAAAATTTACTTGATGGGCGTTACCTGGTAAAACTTTACCAGTTTTATAATCATACATTGAACCAGCATACCCCTCTCTTAACCCCACCCCTGGCTGCACTTCAAATTCAACCACATAAAATTTATTAGCTTTTTTATCGCTATTAAATTTTTTGTTTAAATTCCTCTGTAACAGCTAAATTATTACGCATATCTTCAATTGAATTAACTTGATCTTTTGTTGCCCATCCTCCTAATTTTGATGCAGGATTATCTCCCATTGCCTCTAATCTCTTCATCTCTAAAAATTGTGATTCGTCAATTACCATACGCATTACTTCAGGTTGACTAAGAACTCTATCTATTACAACAGTACCAGATTTCCATGCAGGATAGCCTGTAGCATGATATTCGAGATTATCTTTCCCTATTATTTCTTTTATCTGATTATCATTTTCTGTTTTTACTTTACTTGGCTTTTTAATTGATACCTCTTCATTAATACGCGTTAATCCATCCCGATCCGTAACTTGCCCCGCATTAATGTTTTCAGACCTATGAGTTGTACCTAGTTGGAAATCTCGAACTGCCGAATCCATAAAGCTTGGATTTTCCGTATTCGCATTATTCTCTATACTTTGCTTTTTCCGTAAATCTACTGCAATCTCTGCTTCTTTCGCTACCTGTTGCGCTTTCTTAACAGCATCAACTGTCGCTTCTGCACCTTTTTTATCTGCACCACCCACTCCACCAGCACCAACAATCTGACCTGCAATATTTGCTTTATATTCTGCTTCCGCTCCTTCATCTTTTTGCATTTTGTACAAATCTATGGTGGTGTTATATTTTTCTAACCCTTGATCCATGCTTTCAGATACATTTTTTACTGTCTGTACTGGATTTTTAGCGGCTTCTATCGTCGAGTTAATTAACTCCTTTGTATTATCAATAGGATTCTTAGCGAATTCATAAATACCAACGATAGTATCTTTGATCCTAGCCAAAATAATGGACAGCACGTCCCTCTAAAGATAACGTAACTTTAATCTTTGGAGATTCAAGAAATGGCTAAACGTTTTAGTCCTGAATTTAAACAGCAAGCGATTGATTATGCACTTTCAAACTCCCACGAACCTATAGTTGCAATCGCCCAGAAATTAGGTGTGGGTTATTCAACTTTAGACAAATGGATTCGTGAGGCCAATC
>NZ_PJRJ01000081.1 GCF_003711395.1 Acinetobacter sp. B51(2017) | reverse complement strand
GATTGGCCTCACGAATCCATTTGTCTAAAGTTGAATAACCCACACCTAATTTCTGGGCGATTGCAACTATAGGTTCGTGGGAGTTTGAAAGTGCATAATCAATCGCTTGCTGTTTAAATTCAGGACTAAAACGTTTAGCCATTTCTTGAATCTCCAAAGATTAAAGTTACGTTATCTTTAGAGGGACGTGCTGTCCATTATTTTGGCTAGGATCAACTTGACCACTTTGCACAGTCGAAGCCACATCACCAGTACTTGCACCTACACCAGATGCAACTAAACCAGTGATTGAACTAATAGTAGATTTTTCATCTGCGGTTAAGTCTTTTGCTTCTTTACCATATAAGTATTTAGCAAATAGCAGTGAGGATGCTTCTGCTCCACCTGCGGCCAAGCCTGCCGTTAAAGCATCATTTCCACCTGCTGCTGCTACAGCCGCACCCAATACAGTGTGCGCTAAAATATGCGCTGTACTTCCTTCCGCATCATTAGATTTAAAGTATTGACCAATCTCGTAACTTGCCGCAGGGCTTAATGTAGCTGCCACTATGCCTAAACCTGAACTCGTTGGTGCTGACAATCCTGTTGAAATTGTATCGAGCAGCACACCAAGCTTTTGATAGTTATCAACCTTTTCATTGTATGTGTTAAGTTGATCTTTCTCTTGTGTACTATTTCAGCACACATGATGTCACCGTCGTTCTTGACTATATTTTGTCCAAATCAAATTTGGTGTGCCATCGTATAAACAAAAACATAAATCTGGCCACTTATGATTATTAGTGACCATTACCCCCCACCCTTTTAAATTTGGAAAATCTGCATAATAAGTTGAATGTATATACCAACCTTCAGCATCAGGAGTCCAAAAACCTTCTTCAGGTAATAATAATTGATGTTTTAAAGTTCCATCAGAATTATAAATCGCAGCATTGTTTGGACACAAAAATTTCTTGTTATTGTTATCAAATATAATAATTAAATTTTTATGGTTAGGTAACACTGAGACAGTACCCGATTCGTCTATGATTTTTTTACCCGTATCAGTAACGATGCAAGTACCCACATTAATTAATGGTTTTTTTAAAGAATCAATTTTTTTCCAAGCCCCGATTGAGTCAAATTTTTCCTGACTAAAAACCAAAACTTCTCCTTGTTGCGCATTAATTGAAGACTTAAAAACGTAATATATTTCTTTTATATTTTCTTTACTCATTACTTTATTTCCTTAACATTAGACCTCTTGCGAAAGTGGTTATTGCAAGTTTATTCGGTTTACCAGTGCAGCAATTAAGTTAATACGTAAACCGAATCTTTTCCGTCTATTTCGATAGCGTTCACTTAATATTCTAAATGTTTTCAATTGACTATTGATGTGTTCGATCACAACTCGTATTTTTCCAATCAGTTTATTGTACTTTTTCTCAA
>NZ_PJRJ01000080.1 GCF_003711395.1 Acinetobacter sp. B51(2017) | reverse complement strand
CCTTCACCTGTGGCAATGATGATTTGTTTGTAGGGTACTGTGGTACAGTCACCAGCAGCAAATACACCTTTCACGTTAGTTTCGTTGCGTTCGTTAATCACGATCTCGCCACGATTGGTCAGTTCAACTGCGGTTTCTTTTAAGAAATCAGTGTTTGGTAACAAACCAATTTGTACAAAGATCCCAGCAAGTTCAACAGTGTGTTCAACGTCTGTTGCACGATCTTTGTACTTCAGTGCAGTCACTTGAGAACCATCACCGACAACCTCAGTTGAGAGTGCATTTTTGATTACAGTGGTGTTTGGCAAGCTGTTTAACTTATCTTGAAGCACTTGATCCGCACGCAGTTTAGTATCAAACTCAACTAAGGTTACATGCTCAACAATACCCGCAAGGTCAATTGCAGCTTCCACACCTGAGTTACCACCACCAATTACTGCAACACGCTTGCCTTTAAACAGTGGGCCATCACAGTGTGGGCAGTACGCAACACCACGGGTTTTGTATTCTTGCTCACCTGGGACATTCATTTCTCTCCAACGTGCACCTGTAGACAGGATCACTGTTTTCGATTCAAGTTTGGCACCATTTTCTAAAGTCACTTCAACCAAACCGTTAGCAGTTTCATCCGCACCTTTGATATCAGATACACGTTGTAGATTCATGATGTCCACACCGTATTCACGTACGTGTGCTTCCATTTCCGCCGCAAATTTAGGACCTTGCGTTTTTTGAATCGAAGTGTAGTTTTCGATGTCCATGGTATCCATGACCTGACCACCCATGCGTTCAGCCACGATACCAGTACGGATGCCTTTACGCGCTGCATAGATTGCAGAGGTGTTACCTGCAGGACCGCCACCAATCACAAGTACATCAAATGCATCTTTTGCATTGAGCTTTTCAGCATCTTTAGCAGCAGAGTTGGTATCTAGTTTGGCTACAATTTCTTCCAAAGTCATACGACCTTGACCGATGTGTTGGTTGTCTTGGAACACCATTGGAACTGCCATGATTTTGCGTTCTTCAACTTCGTCTTGGAAGAATGCACCATCAATCATGGTGGCTGTTGTGCCTGGGTTGTTAATTGCGATCAAGTTAAGTGCTTGAACCACATCTGGGCAGTTATGACAGCTTAACGATACAAACACGTCAAAGTCAGATTTGATTCCTAGACCTTTAATTGATGCTAAAACTTCGTCCGATACTTTTGGTGCATAACCAGAAGTTTGTAGCAATGCCAAAATCAAAGAAGTGAACTCATGACCCATTGGAAGACCGGCAAAGAATACACGCGGTGCTTCACCTGCTTTGGCAATACCAAAGCTTGGGACACGTTTGTTTTGACCATCAAAACGTGCAGTCACTAAGTGTGAAAGCGCAGCAACTTCTTCAACCAATTCTTTGATTTTGGTTGATTTATCTGAATCATCTAGGGCTGCAACCAATTCAATTGGGCCTTCTAGGCGTTCTAATAAAGCTTTTAATTGCGCTTGTGTATTTTGATCTAACATTGCTAACGTCTCCAAAGGAGTAAATA
>NZ_PJRJ01000007.1 GCF_003711395.1 Acinetobacter sp. B51(2017) | reverse complement strand
CAATTACTGACAAAAAATTTGCTCAAATAAACTTCGAGAAATTCTTACCAATTATCAATGAAAATATATTCGATTGATCAACCAGTAAAAATCCACACAAGTTGTTCTTCATAATCTCTTAATGATTTTCTTACTTCTTCGTCAGAAGTAAGACGGTTAGCAAATCTCGTTCCTACCGATGGATGAGCATTATAGAGAGATTTAAGGAGCTTGCAAGACACGCACACAAAAATAATCACTAAAACA
This sequence comes from Acinetobacter sp. B51(2017), assembly GCF_003711395.1. Taxonomy (GTDB): domain Bacteria; phylum Pseudomonadota; class Gammaproteobacteria; order Pseudomonadales; family Moraxellaceae; genus Acinetobacter. The sequence continues at coordinate 110,541 of NZ_PJRJ01000007.1, read as the reverse complement.
CGAATGAGTGATTAATTATTAATCAATTTAGCGTTTTTTCGATTTTTTAAGGCTAAAAATTGTAAATATCTTACTCATAGTACTTATGAAAAGTAGAAAAGTAGAAAAGTAGAAAAGTAGAAAAGTAGAAAAGTAGAAAAGTAGAAAAGTAGAAAAGTAGAAAAGTAATGCAAACAGGTTTCATTAAATTTTAGGCATAAAAAAACCGCTTAACGCGGTATCTTTTATTCTGACCATTAAAGTAAATGGTCGGAGCAGTAGGATTCGAACCTACGACCCCCTGGTCCCAAACCAGGTGCACTACCAGGCTGTGCTATGCTCCGTTTTTCAACTTTAAAAGTTGGGGTGAATGATGGGATTCGAACCCACGACAACCGGAATCACAATCCGGGGCTCTACCAACTGAGCTACATCCACCATCATGTGATGCTATTTACTTTTAAGACATAAAAAAACCGCTCTATGCGGTATCTTTTATCCACCACTTTTTAAGAGTGGTCGGAGCAGTAGGATTCGAACCTACGACCCCCTGGTCCCAAACCAGGTGCACTACCAGGCTGTGCTATGCTCCGTTCTTCAACTTTAAAAGTTGGGGTGAATGATGGGATTCGAACCCACGACAACCGGAATCACAATCCGGGGCTCTACCAACTGAGCTACATCCACCGTCATAAAAGCTTTCAGATTCTATACATCGAGCGACCAAATGGCGCGCCTGACAGGATTCGAACCTGTGACCATCCGCTTAGAAGGCGGATGCTCTATCCAACTGAGCTACAAGCGCTTAACTGATGTTACCATCATTTGGCCTTGAAGAATTGGTCGGAGCAGTAGGATTCGAACCTACGACCCCCTGGTCCCAAACCAGGTGCACTACCAGGCTGTGCTATGCTCCGATTCATCTCAGCTTTTGTATCGAACTTATCGTTCGGTACGGTGTGCATTTTAGGCGTGACGCACAGGTACGTCAACACCTATATTTAAAAAAAGTTAAAAAAACGCATCAAACGTATAAATAAACATCATTTATACTATTTTTTAAGCATTTTTGTCTAATTTTCAACGTTTTAACTGAGCACTAAAGGCCAACATTCGATCAAGGGGTAGCTTAGCGCGCTCTGCTAAAGCAGGATCTACATGAATTTCTTGGTCGCCTCGTTGTAAAACCTCTAAAATTCCATCAAGTTCGTTCATTGCCATCCAAGGACAATGTGCACATGAACGACAAGTTGCGCCCTCACCTGCAGTTGGTGCCTCAATTAAAATTTTGTTGGGCACAGCTTGTTGCATTTTATAGAAGATGCCACGATCAGTGGCTACGATCAGACGTTCATGTGGCAAAGTTTGTGCAGCTTTAATCAGTTGTGAGGTACTGCCTACAGCATCGGCAACTTCTACTACAGAAAGTGGCGACTCAGGATGGACTAAAACTGCCGCATCTGGATAAAGCGCTTTCATATTTTCGATGCCACGGGCACGGAATTCTTCATGCACAATACAAGCGCCATCCCAAAGCAGCATATCTGCACCAGTTTTATGCTGAATATAACGACCTAAATGTTGATCTGGTGCCCAAATAATTTTTTCACCCAGACTATCAAGATGTTCAATAATTTCTACTGCACAGCTTGAAGTCACGACCCAATCGGCACGCGCCTTCACTGCAGCCGAGGTATTGGCATAGACCACAACGGTATGATCAGGATGCGCATCACAAAATTCAGCAAACTCTTTTTCTGGGCAACCTAAGTCCAAAGAACAGGTAGCTTCCAAAGTGGGCATTAAAATCGTTTTTTCAGGCGATAAAATTTTTGAGGTTTCGCCCATAAATTTAACCCCAGCCACTACCAGAGTTTGTGCAGCATGATCACGACCAAAACGTGCCATCTCTAAAGAGTCAGATACGCAACCACCGCTCAGTTCTGCTAACTCTTGCACTTCAGGATCACAATAATAATGTGCCACTAACACTGCATCGCGCTTTTTCAGCTCAGCTAAGATCTGTGCAAATTTTTCTTGCTTCACTGATTCAGACATGTGTGCAGTTTTTTGCTCTCCTAAACGATCTAAATGTGCCTGTACGATACTTTTCGCTTCATTGGCAATTAAATTAGTCGCATTATTCATTGTGTATTCCCTACATCCACTTGCAGTATCTGATCAAAATGGCGTTGTGCTTTTTTGACCAGAAAGTAAAAAAACAATACTTACAAAAAAGCCTCACGAATGAGGCTTTACAAAAAAATCTTGAATTATGAACGATAGTCAGCATTAATCTTGACATAGTCATAAGATAAGTCACAAGTATAGACCGTATCTTTAGCATCACCACGTCCAAGCGCTACACGAATGGTAATTTCGGTTTGTGCCATCACGCGGGCACCTGCTTCTTCGGTGTAATCTTCTGCTGCACCGCCATCTTTACAGATTTGTACATCATCTAACCACACTTGGATTTTTTCCACATCTAAGTCTTTAACACCCGCATAACCAATCGCAGCTAAGATACGTCCCCAGTTTGGATCTGAAGCAAAGAGTGCTGTTTTGACCAATGGTGAATGCGCAATGCTATAGGCAATATCACAACATTCTTGCGTATTGGCACCGCCTTCTACGGCAACGGTAATAAATTTAGTGGCACCTTCACCATCACGCACGATTAGCTGTGCTAAACGCTTCATGACGCGAGTCAAGACTTCAGCCACTTGGGCAAAACGTGGATCTTCAGTAGATGTGATTTCTGCACCGCCCGCTTGACCAGTCGCGGCAAAGATACATGAATCATTGGTGGAAGTATCACCATCAATGGTGATGCGGTTAAAAGACTGATTTACAGCAGTCGATAACATTTGCTGCACAAGTTCACGCGCAATTGGCGCATCGGTTGCAACAAAGCCGAGCATGGTTGCCATATTCGGACGAATCATGCCTGCGCCTTTGGAAATACCCGTCATGGTATAGGTCACACCATCAAGCTCAAACTGCTCAGAAGCACCTTTTGGGGTGGTATCTGTGGTCATAATACCTGTGGCTGCATCGACCCAAGCATCATTGCTTAAGCTGTCTAGCGCGGGTTGTAAGCCTGACAATAAACGCGGCATTGGCAGTTGCTCACCAATGACCCCAGTCGAGAATGGTAAAATTTCTGCTTTGCTCACGCCTGCTAATTCAGCTAATTTTTCGCAAGTTGCTTCGGCATTCGCCATACCGATTTTACCTGTGCCTGCGTTGGCATTGCCGGTATTAATCACCAGATAACGAGGATTACCTAACTTTAAATGCGCTTTAGAAATATGCACAGGGGCAGCGCAAAATGCATTTTGGGTAAATACACCCGCAACATTCGTTCCCGGGCTAAATTCAAAAATGACAAGGTCACGTCGATTCTGATAGCGCACATACGCTTCAGCTGAACCAATTTTCACCCCTTGTACCACATGCATCTGTGGCATCGTTACGTCACCAACTGCCATTTTTAAACTTCCAATTTGATTTTATATAAAAGAACAGCTTATTAGATATTGATAAAAAAATCGAGCCTAAAAGGCAAAATGCTAAGTTTTTATCCAAAGACAAAAAAACCAGTCAACAGACTGGTTTTACTCAGAAAGTTAGCCGTTATTTGGCTGCCTCTAATAAAGCTTGTTTGGCTTTTTGTTGGCTTTCTGCTGAAACTGCAGGATTGGCTGCCACAATACGCTCTGCATTGGCACTGTTAGCAGCTACAATCGCCTGTGTTTGTAGCACAATGGGTTTATTTTCATTATTAAAGGTATAGCTAATACCAGTACGCGGGCTAATCACCGTTACTAGATTATCTTTAACAATTGCTTGAGCTGTTTGTGGGCCAAGCGCGGCTTTTACTTTTTCTGGTGTGGTGGTGAGTTGCTCTGCCATCGCGAATGTAGATACTGTGCTTAAGGCTACCAAACCAATTTGTAATGCTTTTTTCATTGTGTTGTCCATAAATTTCTTGATGAGCAACTAAATAACATTGAATAGCAACAACTGCAAATACTATTCACACAACAATAAAAAAGCCACTCAATCGAGTGGCTTAGGCTTGAGTAAAACTTAGATTTTACCGTGACATTGCTTGTATTTAAGCCCCGAACCACATGGGCACGGTGCGTTACGACTCGCAGGTGGCTCAAACTCAGCTGTTGGCTGCACAGCATCAAACTGAGCCTCAACCACAGGTGCTTGTTGTACTTCAGCTAAATTCAGCTGTAATGCTTGCGCTTGTGCCTCAGCTTGCGCTTGTTTTTGCGCTTCCATTTCTGCGATTTCTTCTGGCGTTGGAACATGGATCCGTGATAGATCCGTCACCACATCCGATTTAATCACCGCAAGCATGTTGACAAATAAGTTAAAGGCTTCTTTTTTGTATTCTTGCTCAGGGTTTTTCTGCGCATAACCACGCAAGTGAATACCTTGGCGTAGGTAATCCATGGCAGCCAAATGTTCTTTCCAATGGCGATCAAGCGAACTTAAAGTAAAGTGACGCTCTAGCATGGCTGCCGATTCACTGCCCATTTGTTCACGGCGTGCATTATAACGACCGACCACTTCATCCGTAATACGACGCGCTAAGCCTTCTTCATCTAAACGACGGTCTTGCTCTAACCATGCATGAATCGGTAAATCAATCGAAAATTCTTCACGTAATGCTGCTTCTAAACCTGGCACATCCCATTGGTCATGAATCGACTCAGGTGGAATATAGGTTTCAATCACGCCTTTCATCACTTCACGATGCATTTCTTCTAAATAATCGTGTAGTGAGCTTTCGGCTAAAATATCATCACGTTGTGAATAAATGATCTTACGTTGTTCGTTGTTGACGTCATCGTATTTCAACAAGTTTTTACGAATATCAAAGTTACGTGCTTCAACTTTACGCTGTGCATTTTCAATTGAGCGTGACACCATTTTGTGTTCGATCGCTTCATCTTCAGAAAGCCCCATCGCTTTCATCATATTGACAACACGGTCACCCGCGAAGATACGCATTAAATCATCTTCAAGTGACAGGTAGAAACGTGATACACCTGGGTCACCTTGACGACCGGCACGACCACGCAATTGGTTATCAATACGACGTGATTCGTGACGTTCTGAACCAATAATGTGTAAACCACCCGATGCCAATACCGCTTCGTGGTTTTTCTCCCACTCGGCTTTTAAACGTGCTTCGTCATCTGCTGTTGGATTTTCAATTTTAGCCAGTAATGCTTTCCAGTTACCGCCCAATAGAATGTCGGTACCACGACCTGCCATGTTGGTGGCGATGGTCACAGCTCGCGGTGCACCTGCTTGTGCAATAATATCGGCTTCACGTTCGTGTTGTTTAGCGTTGAGTACTTCATGATGAATACCTGCCGCTTTTAATTTTTCAGATAAAATTTCTGAGGCATCAATGGTTGCTGTACCAATTAGAATTGGCGCGACACCAGACTCATGCACGCGCTGAATTTCTTGAATAATAGCGTTATATTTGCCTTCGCGATTTAAATAAATTAAATCGTCATGGTCTTTACGTACCATTGGGCGATGCGTTGGAATTAAAACAACATCTAAACCATAAATTTCTTTCATTTCCGCAGCTTCGGTATCGGCAGTACCCGTCATACCCGAGAGCTTTTTATATAAACGGAAATAGTTTTGGAAAGTCGTGGTTGCCAGTGTTTGATTTTCAGGCTGAATCTCTAAACCTTCTTTGGCTTCTACCGCTTGATGTAAACCCTCTGACCAACGGCGACCTGGCATGGTACGACCGGTGTTTTCATCCACAATGATGATTTCACCCTCATGAATGATGTAATGCACATTGCGTTGATATAAGAAATGCGCACGAATCGCTGCCGAAACATGATGTACCAGATTTAAATTAGCTGCCGAATATAAGCTTTCGCCTTCAGCCAATAAACCCATGGCAATCAATTCTTGCTCAACCGTTTCATAACCAATTTCGGTCATTTCTACTGAGCGTTGTTTTTCATCAATCCAAAAATGTCCGCCATCTGCGACTTTTTCTTCTTTTTGCGGAGTCAATTTTGGTGGAATAGTATTGATTGCTGCATAAAGCTGCGATGAATCATCCGATTGCCCTGAAATAATCAATGGCGTACGCGCTTCATCAATTAAGATCGAATCGACCTCATCAATAATGGCATAAGTTAAACCACGTTGTTTTTTCTCTTCTAAAGAAAACACCATGTTGTCACGAAGATAGTCAAAACCAAATTCGTTATTGGTACCATAAGTGATGTCGGCACGATATGCTTCTGACTTTTCGGTTGGATCTTGCATGGAGTAAATCACGCCAATGCTCAAACCTAAAAATTCAAATAATGGACGGTTTAACTCAGCATCACGCTGTGCCAAATAATCATTGACGGTAATGACATGTACACCTTGACCACTTAAAGCATTTAAATAAGATGCTAAAGTACCCATTAAAGTTTTACCTTCACCGGTACGCATTTCTGCGATTTTACCTTCGTGCAAGGTAATACCACCAATGAGCTGTACATCATAATGACGCATGCCCATAATACGTTTACCTGCTTCACGGCACACCGCAAAAGCTTCAGGCAAGAGTTGGTCTAGGCTTTCACCATTGTTATAACGTTGTTTGAATTCTTGGGTTTTTGCAGATAAGTCTGCATCGTTTAAGGCAGATATCGTCGGCTCGAGCGCATTAATCTTATCTACGATTTTACGCATGCGTTTGAGTTCACGCTCATTTTTGGTACCGAAGATTCCTCCGATCAGACTTGCCAACATGAATAGACTCTCTAAATCTTGCTTGTCAAAAGAAAAAATTTGTTCTTGGTTGTTATTATGGTGCTAGAAATTTCAAGTACAAGGCTTTTAAGCAGTTCACTGTAAAAAAAAGTCATTCTCAAGCCGTGTGGCACTGGTAAGCTATTGAGCGACAGCTATCATCTTACGCCCAATCATTTAGCATTTTTACTCATAAAAACATCTTAAAACACTATTTTTAATTATATAAAAACTGCGGCATAGTCATTGGTATAGACAACAAGATTAAAATTTATTGAGGTGAGTATGAGTTTACGTTTAGGTGATATCGCCCCTAATTTCCAACAACAATCGAGTGCTGGTTTAATTGATTTTTACGAGTTTTTAGGCGATAGCTGGGGAATTTTATTTTCACATCCTGCCGATTACACCCCTGTCTGCACCACAGAACTTGGCTTTACTGCCAAACTCAAGAGCGAGTTTGAAAAACGCAACGTAAAAGCCATCGCACTGTCGGTGGATGATGTGGATTCTCACCATGGTTGGATTGAAGATATTAATGCTACGCAAAATACCACGGTGAATTTCCCCATTATTGCTGATGAAGATCGTAAAGTGTCGACCTTGTATGACTTTATTCATCCCAATGCCAGCGAAACCCTCACGGTGCGTTCTTTGCTGATTATTGATCCCAATAAAAAAGTGCGTTTAATTATTACTTACCCTGCGTCTACAGGACGTAATTTTGATGAAGTGTTACGTGTGGTAGATTCACTGCAACTCACTGATAACTATAAAGTGGCCACGCCTGCCAACTGGCAACATGGTGATGATGTAGTGATTGTGCCTTCATTACAAGATGAAGATGAAATCAAACAACGCTTCCCTAAAGGCTATAAAGCGCTGACTCCCTATTTACGCCTGACGCCACAGCCTGAGCGAGGATAAAACGGAACATCGTTCCGTCCGAGCGCAAGATTCACAGCTTAGCTGTGAATATAAGGATAAGGGAAGCACTGCTTCGCCCTTGTGCAAGACGAGAAGCTATGCTTCGAGTGGCAAAACCCAAAGCACTGTCTTAGTTTGGCGCAAGACAAGCGCAGCGCGTAGTGATATAAGCAAAACTCTGCTTGGTTCGTGCACAAGATTCACAGCTAAACTGTAAATGTAAGGATAAGCGCAGCGCGTAGCTATGCGATGGCTAGCAAGTTTTGTACACGACAAATAAAAACAATCACTCCAAAGACTAAAAATATAACCATAACGCTTTACGTTCAGCTCATCTTTGGATGGGCCTTTTTTATGAACTAATGCAAGCTGCATAAAAAATGGATGCCTGTTTAGCATCCATTATTCTTTTGATGAATCAGATTAGCGTTTATCTAAAGGTACCCAATCAATTACCCATGCTGACTTGGTATTTAAGCTTGGATCAGAATTGACTTTTTTACGTAGATCGTCAGCAGCTTCGCGGCTCTTGGCAGGTCCAACCATAATCCGTACCCCTTTAGAAGTTGGACTCTTGGTGACCTTATAGCCTTGGGAACGTAGTTTAGCCGCGATTGAATCGGCATTGGCTTGGTTAGCAGCTAAAGCTACTTGTACCATCCATTGTCCATTTGGTTTGCCTTCTTTTTTCACTTCAGCCTTGGCTTCTTCGGCTTTTTTCTTTTCAGCCTCTAATTTACGTTTTTCCTCAGCTTTTTTAGCTTCTTCGGCTTTGCGTTTCTCTTCGGCTTTTTTCTGTTCGGCAGCTTTCTTCTCAGCTTCTAATTTACGTTTTTCCTCAGCTTTCTTGGCGTCTTCAGCTTTCTTTTGCTCAGCAGCTTTTTTCTCAGCTTCAGCCTTTTTTGCGTCATCGGCTAAACGTTTTTGTTTGGCTTTTTCATCTTCCACTAATTCAGGTGGAATGTTGTCAGAGCTTTGCTGACTAGCACGGTGCGCATTTAAAGCCGCATATTCTTCAGCTGCTTTACGTGCTGCTTCTGCCTCAGCTTGTTGCTGCATGGCTAAAAATTCTGCGGCACGCGCTTCTTGTTCAGCTACTGCCTTTTCACGGGCACGGCGTTGTTCTTCTAATAAACGTTGTTCCGTGGCAACATCGACCGTGAGCGGTTGCAGTTGCATTACAGGTTCAGCTTCGGGTTGTGGATTTTTCTTTTGCTGTTGCACTTGCTCCACTAAATCCGAACTACGAATGTTATTTTGGTGAATTTCTTCTTTACCTTTAAGTAATAGCGCAGCAAGTAATACCCCACCACCTAATAAAACAACACCACCCATCCAACGTTGTTTGCTATTCATTAACATGCTTCCAAATACTCCCATACCGCTTCTAAGGTATGAAACGAGCCACATACCAAAATCAGCTGATTATTGTTTGTTTCATCGAGCGCTGATTTAAAAGCGAGTTTTACACTGTCAAAATGCTGCACGTTCTGATTACCCAATGCGACATCGAGCTGCGTAAGGGGTGCAGCACGCGGTACATCAAGTGCTGCAATTTTCCACAAAGCGATATGATCTTTCAACATATCACAGACAGATTTAATGTCTTTATCGGTCAACATTGAAAAAACTGTGACCACTTCTGTGTATTGCGGATGATGGCTTAAGTATTGTTGTAGCTGCTTGAGTAAAAATTCCACGCCATGTGGATTATGTCCCGCATCAAAAATGACGGTTTTATCTTGAATTTGACGGATTTCAAAACGACCCTGTAATTTGGCATTTTGAATCCCTTGACTTAGAGCTAATTGGCTAATCTGTAAATCACTCACCAATACAGCAGCTACTGCGGTTGAAATATTGTCTAAAGCTAAACTGCCTGTCGGGAGTTTTAAGGTCGTGGCACTAGAAGCAAAATTCCATGTTTGACCGTTGTTATCAATTTGGTAAAAATAATCATGATTTAAAGCATAAAGTTTAGCATTGCACTCAGCTACTTTATGGGCAATAGCTTGGGGTAGTTGTTGTTGCCCGCCAAAAATTACTGGAATATTGGGGCGAATAATTCCTGCTTTTTCAAAAGCAATCTTTTCAATGCTATCGCCTAACCAATCGGTATGATCCAGTCCAATATTGGTAACTACTGCAATATCTGGATTGACCACATTGACCACATCCAAACGTCCACCTAAGCCAACTTCTAACACCCAAACATCGCAATGTTTGTGCTTAAAAATCACAAATGCCGCAAGTGTAGTGGCCTCAAAAAACGAGAGGCTTAAACCACATTCGCGGCGTGCTTGATCCACTTGTACAAACGCATCAATTAAGCTTTGGTCATCTACCTCAAGCCCCGCAATTTTTACGCGCTCGTTAAAACGGTAAATATGCGGAGATTGATATAAACCGACATGATAGCCAGCGGCATTTAAAATGGCGGCTAAGGTGGTGGTGGTAGAACCCTTCCCATTGGTGCCCGCGACAGTAAAGACTTTGGCTTGAGGATGGGTAACACCCAGTTTTTCAGCCACTGGAATGACACGTTCTAAACCTAAATCAATGCCTGTAACGTGAACATGGCCCCAATAATCGAGCCATGTTGCTAAAGAATCTGTTGCAAGTGGAGCTTGTGTGTTCAAGGTAAATTCATTAACTTGGTGATGATGCGATATACAGTATCACGTAATGCATGACGATGAACAATTTGATCGACTACACCATGCTCAAGTAAGTATTCCGCACGTTGGAACGGTTCTTCTAACTTTTCACGCACAGTTTGTTCAATCACACGCTTACCAGCAAAACCAATCATGGCTTTAGGTTCAGCAATATGTACATCACCAATCATGGCAAGCGATGCAGTTACACCACCGTAAACTGGATGCGTTAACACCACGATATACGGTAAACCCGCATCTTTCATGCGTTGAATCGCTGCTGAAGTACGTGCCATTTGCATTAACGACAACATACCTTCTTGCATACGTGCACCACCTGATGCGGCAAAGCATACTAATGGTTGACGCTCTTGAATGGCTTTTTCAGCCGCTTGCACAAAACGGTCACCAACAACCGTACCCATTGAGCCGCCCATAAAGTCAAACTCAAAGGCACATGCGATTAATGGTAGGTCTTTTAATAAACCTTGCATCACCACTAAAGCTTCAGTTTCACCAGTTTTCTTTTGTGCTTCAGCCATACGCTCTGGATACGCTTTGCTATCCACAAAATTGAGTGGATCTTTGGCTTGGAATTCTTGACCCAGTTCAGTTTGCACTTGATCAAAGAACCAAGTTAAACGATCACGCGCTTTCATGCGTAAATGTTCATCACATTGTGGACACACATAAGCATTAAAGCTCATTGCAGTACGTGTGACCAAAGCATGACATTCGGTACATTCAACTGTAGGTTCAGTTGAAGTCGCTTTTAATGTTTGTTGTTCATCGGGAACTTGGATACCTGGTACGCCGCGCTCGGTCCACGGCGTCGATGGGCTCAGAACTTTCCCTGCTTTCACTTGTTGATTCATACTAACTCATCGAGCGCAGCTCGAAGCTCCTTGACTTTATTAACCGTTTCAATCACGGCTTGTTCTGGTGCTAAAGTGGCAAATTGTTTAACAAATGCACTACCCACAATCACAGCATCAGCTGCTACACCCATCGCTTTGGCAGAGGCGGCATCGCTGATACCAAAACCAACGCCTACAGGTACATCTGTTACTGCTTTAATTTTTTGGATACGTTGTGCCGCTTCAGAAACATCTAAAGTTGCCGCACCCGTTACCCCTTTTAACGACACATAGTAAATAAAGCCACGCGCTTGCTTGGCGACATGCTCAATACGTGCGTCGGTTGAAGTCGGTGCAAGTAAGAAGATTTGATCCATGTCGTATTTTTTCAATACTGCATTAAAATCGCTAGCTTCTTCTGGTGGTAAATCCACCAACAACACACCATCTACACCACATTCGTTGGCAATAGATACAAATTTTTCGTAACCAATGACTTCAACAGGATTTAAGTAGCCCATTAACACCACTGGCGTGGTTGTATCTTGCTCACGAAACGCTTTGACCATGTTTAAAGCATCCAAAGTATTGGTGCCCCCTGCTAAAGCGCGTTCTGCAGCTAAAGCAATCACTGGACCATCTGCCATAGGGTCGGAAAATGGCAAGCCTAGCTCAATCACATCCACCCCAGCAGCCACCATTTGATGTAATAAATCAACCGTGACTTGAGGATGCGGATCTCCTGCCATAACATAAGAAACTAAGGCTTTTTGCTGTTGTGACTTAAGCTGGGCAAATCGGCTGGCTAAACGTGACATAGGGTTGCACTTTCCTTGAATATTAAAACGGAGACGTTAGTTTTGTATCAATACAAGACCCAAGCATTGTAACGCTATTTTTTACTCATTGGATAGAGTACAAATCAAGCAACTTTGTTGGGTCTGTTTGCGGGTTTAAATCAGAACAAACCTATGCCCTACATTTACTAATATTTGCTTTTTTTTCTCAATGATCAAAGATTCCTAATTTTAGCTTTAAAAAAATTGCCTTGAATTAGACCAACTTAGTTTAAATTTTAAAAATTTGATATAAAAAGCCAAGTTAGCATTTACATTTAAACTTGGCCTAAATTGCAAAAGCTGCATTATACTAGGCATATTCTTGTATATTTTTTATCTCCCTATGACTTTTGATGCAGCTCAGAAAGTGCAAGCCCGTATGCTTGCGCTGTTGCCGCTTATTGTTTTTTTAGCCATTTTTTTAGGCAGCGGCATCTATCATACTCTTATTGGCACTGAGTTTGCCTTTTATCAAATGAAAGCGCCTGTCGCTGCAATTCCTGCTGTTATTTGTGCAGTATTGCTGTATCGCGGCAAACTGAATGATGGTATTGATGCCTTTTTAAAAGGTGCTAGCCATCCCAATCTCATTTTAATGTTTATGGTGTTTATGCTGGCAGGTGCTTTTGCCAGCGTTAGCTCCACCATTGGCAGCGTGGATGCCACGGTACAACTGGGTTTATCGGTGATTCCACCTAGCTTAGTGTTGCCGATGCTGTTTTTGATTTCAGCTTTTATTGCCACAGCGATGGGCACCTCAATGGGCACCATTGCAGCATGTGCCCCAATCGCTTTTGGCTTTTCGCAAGCGACTGATATTGCAGCAGTGTATGCTATTGGGGCAGTCGTTGGCGGTGCCATGTTTGGCGACAATTTATCTATGATCTCAGACACCACCATTGCCGCGACCAGCAGTCAAAAAGTACAACTACGCGACAAATTTCGCGTCAATGTGTGGATTGCAGTGCCTGCAGCGTTCGCTACGGTGGTGATTTATTTTTTACTGACCAATTCATCTCAAGCGATCAGCTCTCAAGCGTTTAATGCGTGGCTTATTCTGCCTTATGTGGCAGTTTTTATTTTAGCTTTTAGTCGTTTACATGTCTTGGCTGTTTTGACTATAGGTGTATTACTATCAGCATTAATGGGATTATGGGCAAATCCAGAATTTAATCTACTTAAAATCAATACAGCAATCTATGATGGCTTTGTTGGGATGCTGGAAGTGGCTTTATTGTCGATGTTCTTAGGTGGCTTATCGGCAATTATGCAGCGTGAAGGCGGCTTGCAATGGTTGATTGAACGCATTTATAGCATTACCCGTTTATTTAAAGTAGGACGGCAACGTGCCGGTGAAATTGGCATTAGCTTCTTAGTGGTTTTCTCGAATTTATTTGTGGCCAATAATACCGTGGCGATTATTTTATCAGGTGATATGGCGCGTGAAGTCGCAAAAGAATATGGGGTTGATCCTAAACGTGCTGCGGCATTAATGGATATTTTCTCCTGCGTGATTCAAGGTTTAATCCCTTATGGTGCGCAATTATTATTAGCTTGCTCAATTGCCAAAATGTCACCAGTCGAGCTGATTAGTAGCGTGTATTATTGTTGGGTGTTGGCACTCATGGCAATTATCGCAATTGTACTGCGCTATCCGCGTATTCGCACAGTCTAAGCAAGCTAAACAAAGCCTATTCAAAAAGCGACTTCAAGGTCGCTTTTTTTATGGCGATTATAATTTTCGTGCGTGTCGTTCAAAGCTACCATATTCAGCATTCAGTTGAATACAGCGCTCTGCTAAACGGATCGTGCCAGAAATTTTACTCAAATACTGCTGGAATTGACTGCCACTAAAACGGAAATTAACTTTTTCTGCGCGTGACCATTGTGGACAGATCGTTAAGTCAATATGACCATCTAAAGAACGTACACGCCATTGCTGTGCCTCAATGTGTTCAAAGATAACGTCACCTAAAGCATAAATGACTCCATCAAGCCATAGGCTATTTTCTGCTTGACGATGATCACCTGCAGCTAGATTTAAACCAACCCGATGCTGACCCTGTAGCCAAAAATTACAGCTTAACCAATACCATGTGCTTTCAGGTTTAAAAAAACCACAGGTATCATCAAGGCTGGCAAAGCTCTTAGCATTAAACTGAATCGTTTGACCTTTTTTATTAATAAAATAACCTTCACAACCCAATGTCGTGAGCTTTTGGCTATAAATCCAACCATTTTTACCCACAGGAACACAGCTACTTAGAGGATCTGTGCCAGCACAAAAAATTCGCGCACTGAGCTTCACCTCACCGTATTTGGTGGCACGTAAATAACGTACCCCATGGGCATGATCAATAGTCAATTCAAAAGGTGATTTTTGGAAATTACTATGATTAAACAAGGGCTGTTCATCAAGCTCAGTATTGCGCGCCAATAAAGTAGAGCCCTGCCACTCTAAAACTTCACCGCTTTCATGATCATAAATATAAATTAAACCATAGCCAGCCCACGCTAAGTCCGCAATTGCAAGACCAATACTGTAATGTTGATGCTGAATGCTACAAAATTTAAATTTTTTATATTTTAATCGTTTACGCCAACCGAGCAATTCAATCCCCTGCTCAGTTTTATATTGAAACAGCTGATAATTGATTCGAGTGGGAATCGTATTAAAACGGCCGTACTGTGGCTGTCCATTGGACTGAATTAGATCCATTTATCCCCACTCATTTAAAGACGCATTATCTTAAAGTATATTATGCCAATAAAACTTAACCTGCATAGAGGTTGTCCATTTTTTATTTGATGCAATACTAATCAACACTTAAAGGCAAATAGGTATTTTCCCAGCGATTAGAACTAAACTCACCAGCCACCAATTGTACATAGCGTCCATGCACATGATCAATGGCAATACAATCATCAATATCTAACACACGATCGGTGTGTTGTTTTTGCCAACTTGCTGCAAAATAATTTTTGCCACGTTGCTTGGCCACCATGGCATTTTGTGCCACCACCAATACATAACGATGTAATTCGCCAAATTCACGCGGGCTATAACCACCTAAATTAATTAAATACAGTTTATCGTCACTTTGCTTAGGCGCAGCATCGGTAAATTGGATTTGATAAGATTGTCCTTCAAACTCAATGCCATTAATTTGTGCCCATGAATCAATATGTAAACCTTTTTGTTCACCAAACCATGCATTTTTGAGTTGTGGGTAGGTCTCTTTTAAGTCTTCACCGACCGCTAAGACCACATCATGCACTTCGGTATTGGCACGCGCATGGCGACCACCTAACATCACAATAAATAAACTTGGCATAAGCAATCCTTTGAGCGAGTTAAGATCATCATAACGAGATATAAGCCAACTGTCGTCTAAACACTTCAGCTTTTTACGACTTTATTTTTATAAATAAAAAATCGCACTCAATTGCTTGAATGCGATTTTTTAAGTTTTAACCTCTCCCAAACCCTCTCCTATTAGGAGAGGACTTAAGAGCATTTACATCTCAACCATTTCTACGCCATCAATATGCGCAACGGTCATTAAATCTTTATCACCACGACCTGAAACAGTGGCAATAATAATTTGATCTTTAGACATGGTTGGCGCAAGTTTGGTCACATACGCCATGGCGTGTGAGCTTTCAAGCGCAGGAATAATGCCTTCAATTTGGGTTAAATCACGGAAACCTTGTAAAGCTTCAGTATCATTAATTGGCACATATTCCACACGGTTCATATCTTTTAAGAAACTGTGTTCAGGACCCACCCCCGGATAGTCTAGACCAGCAGAAATCGAATGCGTTTCAATGATTTGACCTTGCTCATCCGACATTAAATAAGTACGGTTACCGTGTAAGACACCCACATGACCTGCATTTAAAGGTGCTGAGTGTTTACCTGTTTCAATACCATGACCTGCAGCTTCTACGCCATACATTTTCACATCTTGATGGTTTAAGAATGGATAGAACAAGCCCATCGCATTTGAACCACCACCCACACAAGCCACCAATGCATCTGGTAAACGACCTGCTTGGGTTTGAATTTGTTGACGTGCTTCACGACCAATGATCGATTGGAAGTCACGTACCAATTGCGGATATGGATGTGGGCCTGCCACGGTACCAATCACATAGTAAGTGCTATCAACATTGGTGACCCAATCACGCATCGCTTCGTTCATGGCATCTTTTAAGGTTTTAGAACCACTTTCCACCGGTACAACAGTTGCGCCCAATAAACGCATACGGTACACGTTCATGGCTTGACGTTTGACGTCATCCGCGCCCATATATACCACGCATTCTAAACCTAAACGTGCAGCGATGGTTGCGGTTGCGACCCCATGTTGACCCGCGCCAGTTTCGGCGATAATACGCTTTTTACCTGAAAGTTTAGCCAATAAAGCCTGACCAATAGTGTTATTCACTTTATGTGAGCCAGTATGGTTTAAGTCTTCACGTTTGAGGTAAATTTGCGCACCGCCAAGGTGCTTCGACCATCGCTCAGCATAATATAAAGGACTAGGACGACCTACATAGTAGGCGAGATCACGGTCGAATTCTGCCAAAAACTGAGCATCATCTTTCATACGGAAATAGAGTTGCTCTAAATCCTGTAAGGCTGCCATTAGAGTTTCTGACACAAAACGTCCGCCATGGATACCGAAATGCCCACGCGCGTCGGGGAATTGGGTATAGTCAATCACATTATTTTGCTGATCCACGTTGGACTCCTTGCATAAAGTGTTCAATGAGTTGTCGGTCTTTAATACCTTTTGCGGACTCTACGCCTCCGCTAACATCCACCGCATAAGCACGGGTGATATCAATAGCGTGTGCAACATTGTCAGGGCTTAAACCCCCTGCCAAAATTAAAGGAATATCGAGTTTTGGGAATTTTGTCCAGTCAAAGGCATGCCCTGTACCACCTTTTAAGGTGGGATGCCATGCATCAAGTAACATCGCACTTGCACCTGCTGCTTGATAACTTTTTATCACAACCTCTATATTCATATCAGATTTAACCTGAATGGCTTTATACCAACGTCGCCCTGTCGCTTTGGCAATCGCTTGACATTGTGCAGGGCTTTCATCGCCATGAAACTGTAATACATCGAGTGGAACTTGTTGTAAAGTGGCTTGAATCTCTTCAAGCGAGGCATTTACAAACAAACCTACTAGTTGTACATAAGCAGGAATATGTTTTGCTAATTCAGCAGCTTGGGCAATAGTCACACTTCGAGGACTCGGTGGATAAAATACCAAACCAATGGCATCAGCACCGCTATCAACAACGGCTTGAATGTCTTGACTTCTGGTAATACCACAGATTTTGGCACGCGTTCGCATATCTGGTTCTGGCTTTAACTCATCCTGATTTATAGCCAATCTATAAATTCTAACAATCCGCATTGTAAAGCAATTTTGCGATGTTGCGTAAAGTTCATCCAGATAATTATTCACGCGCATTGTTTAAGCAATAGGCAGACCGTATACTCTGCCGCACTTGCACATTGGTTAGGGAAGTTGGTGCGAAACCAACACTGCCCCCGCAACGGTAAAATGAAAAGCATATCTTTATAAATCAACACGATTTACACCACTGCATCTGATGTGGGAAGGTGGATATGTAGCATACGCACATTTAAGTCCGGATACCTCGCCTGTGCCCCACAACTCAATCATTCACGGGGAAGTGAATGTATGGAGCCTTTTATGTCAAACTTTCAGCCTGCAGCACTTGCGGGTGCTATTGCTCTCGCCAGCAGTTTTTCTGTATCTGCCAATGATGTAGCAGCCACCACAGCAACACTGGATACCTTAGTCATCACGGCGACGCGTTCTGAAGAAAAAATTGAACATGTGCCTGCACGTATTTCGATTATTGAGCCGCGTATTCTTGAACAATCTGCTATTACTGCCCTTCCCGATTTACTGAAAATTGATCCTAGTATCAATGTGGTTCAATCTGGTGGTTATGGACAGCAAACTTCTCTCTTCTTACGTGGTACAAACTCTACTCAAACCTTAGTTTTACGTGATGGTGTTCGCCTCAATAGCGCGACGACTGGTGCAGCATCCATTCCATTTCTAGATACGACCGACATTCAACAAATTGAAGTCTTAAAAGGACCTGCTTCTGTCCTCTACGGTACAGATGCTATTGGTGGTGTGGTTCAATTTGTGACGAAGACACCTCAGAAAAGCGCTGCCTTTGTCACAAGTGAAATTGGCGAGAGTAAGACTTATAAATCCTTAGTCGGTGCCGACCTTGCCGAAAATGGCATCTATGCTCAAGTACGTGGTCAAATTTTAGAAAGTGATGGCACTTCGGTATTTAACCTGAATGACCATCGCAACTATAGTTTTGATCAAAAAGGTTATAGCGCAAAATTTGGTGTTGATCGTGAGCAATATGCAGCATCACTTGATTACAGCCAAAATCAAGGCAATAACCAGTACAACAGTTGGGGCACATTTATGAGTCAAGACTTCGAAAACGAAGTCGTTAATTTTAAAATGCGTGTCAATCCAACCAAAACTCTTGAAATCCATACACGTCTTTCACAGTTTAAAGATAATTTAGACCAAACAACGACCGCAAACAGCAACGTACATAGCACAACACAAGAAGCCGAGTTATATAGCAAATGGCAAATCAGCCAAGTACAAAATATTTTAGCTGGAGTGACTACACGGAGCACTGCTGCCAAAACCAATGCGCTGAATGAAGATATTCAATCCACAGGTTATTACTTACAACACCAGTACCAAGCCAATGGTTTAAGTACACAACTCGGGGTACGCCTAGAAGATAACGAAAAATTTGGCACGCACAGTGTCGTACAAGGTGGGGTACGTTATCAACTCCTCCCTAACACCAGTATTTACACCAATATCGGCACAGCATTTAAAGCACCGACTTTAAATGATATGTACGCTTGGGGTGGCAATGATTTGCTTGATCCTGAAGAAAGTATTTCTTATGAAATCGGGATAGATCAACGTATTACAGCAAATCTATTGGTTGGCGCATCGATCTTTTATACCGAAGTGGACAATATGATTAATTCAACCTGCGTTAGCATATGTGATGGCGATTGGGAGAATACTTTCCCTGTATATCAAAATAAAAATATCGATCAAGCATCCATGCAAGGTGCTGAACTGACCGCAAAGTGGACACATGAAGACTATTTTCTTTCTACAGGCTATAGCTATGTGAAAACTGAAGATCAAGACAAAGGCACTGAATTACTGCGTCGCCCACGTCAGTCCCTGAGTCTATCCACTGGTCTAGAAAATGCCGATTACGGTATTAGCGCAACATTGACAGCAAAATCTAAAGCCAAAGATTTCAGCCAAGATATTCCAGGCTATGCACGTATTGATTTAAATGCATATTGGAATATTCACCCTCATGTGAAATTGTTTAGTAACATCGAAAATATTGCTGATGTGCAATACAAAACTGTACATAGCAGTGGTGCTCAATACTATGTCAACGGTGGTCGCCTTGCCTCTGCTGGTGTCACCTTTAAATACTAAGCTCAGTCTTTTGATAAATACCTTTGAGAATCATGTCATGGCTATGGCATGATTCTTTTCATATTCAGCATTTGAAATTTTAAGGAACTCACATGGGACACCGTTTAAGTAAAATTTATACCCGTACAGGTGATGCAGGTACCACAGGTTTAGGCGATGGCTCACGCGTGGCCAAAGATGATTTACGCATTGAAGCGCTAGGCGATGTTGATGAGCTTAACTCAAGCATTGGCATCTTGCGTTCACACATTAGCCTGAGTGATTTAACAGAAGCGCAAAAAGCCAAATGGGATAAATCATTAAGCTTAATTCAACATTGGTTATTTGATTTAGGCGGTGAAGTCTGTATTCCAAACTTTCATTTGGTGCAGCCAATTTCAATTGAATATCTAGAAAATGATATTGATGACATGAATGAAGCCCTACCAATGCTCAAAGACTTCATTTTACCTGCGGGAAGTTTAGCCTGTAGTTTTGCACATCAAGCCCGTAGTGTCTGTCGCCGTGCCGAACGTCGTTTAATGGCAGTCCATACACGCGATCAAAATATTCAAGCGCCATCTTTACAACTACTCAATCGTTTATCAGATTGGTTATTTGTCGCATCGCGCACGCTACAACTGCAAAGCGGTGGCAACGAAGTGCTATGGCAAAAAAATATTAACCAAAGCATCTAAATTTAGCCCCTCAACATAGATGACATTTCATCCGATCATGCTTGCAATTCCCCATGATTGGATCAAAATAGCGTCACTTTTTTGTCATTTGTCTTGTTTAATATGTCCTTTTCACCGTTACGTATAGGTTTAACATGCGCATAATTGGTCATCGCGGTGCGCGTGGTGAAGCACCAGAAAACACGCTCGGCGGCTTTCAATATATTCAAGATTTAGGCATTCGTGGCGTAGAATTTGATGTAAGACAACTCAAAGATCATGCCTTGATTGTTATGCACGATGATCAAATGCTACGTACCACAGGACAAGAGAAACAATTATACGAATGCGATGCCACCGATTTAGCCCAATATAACCATGCCGTAACATGGTCGACATGGAATCAGTTTGAGCCTACACCACTGTTACAACAAACCCTAAAAGTGATTTATAACTTTGATCATATTGAAGTCGAAGTGAAAGCTGTGGCTTCAGAACAACATGCTTTTCAACTCACTCAAACCCTACAACAGCAATTGCGCGGTTTTGAACAAAGCGCAATCATTACCAGTTTTGACCCTAAAATTCATACTGCTCTACAACAACAAAATTCAAATTTTAAACGCGGTTTACTGATTGAAGATACCCGTGGCGCACAAGCCATTGAAGATGCTTTAGCTTTAGGATGTTGCCAAATTGGTTGGATGAATGAACTAGCCACTGATGAGCTCATTCAAGCCACGCATGATGCCAAACTCAATATCAGTGTTTGGACAGTAAATGAACCTGAACGTGCGAAAAAATTGCGCGACCTTGGCGTACAGGGCTTAATTACTGACTACCCAAAGCTGATGTTAGAGCAGCTCTAAAACCTAAAAAAGCCCTGATGCATCGCGCTTTATGCTTAGGGCTTTTGCGCCACAATCACGCTACGACCACGTTGATCCAATAAAATTAATTGCTGACCACTGACTTGATAGCGTCGCACACTGGCTAAAGCATCTGCTAATTCTGCCTCCTGTGCTAAGGCTTGATCACAACTGTAATGTCCAGCTTTGGCCTCTAAAGACAGACTTTTTTGTGCTGTTTGTAAGACATAGCGCCCATGAATACTATTACAGCCCGTATGCCCTTGTAATACTCCCAATTGTGAATTGAGCTTTAAGCTTGGCATTTGTCCGTAAAAACGCGCAGGCTTACCGTGAATTTGCTTAATTTGCCAAGCAATGTCTTGTAAGCCATCGCTACTACGAATCACGTTTAATGGTCGCTCTTGGCTGCTGCGATATGTGGTGTTTTTTTGGGTTGTTGGGGGGCTACTTTGACAAGCAACCAAAATCAGACCTAAACACAAAAAACCATTTACTTTTAAAAACTTAGATTGCAACATACGACGTTCATCCTTTTTTTATCTGTCCCTGCAAGGCTATGCTTTTACTGACATAGATGAGGGTGGATATTCTGTTACTGTTTCCTACAATACAAACGTATAATAATACTAGAGTCTAGCTCTTGGCTCATGCTAATATGCTTAGCATCTGCACCGATTTAGGTGAGCCGCTGGTCCTAGGAGCGTTGTTGGAGATGAATCCTCCCCTACCCCAAGCCCCGATTAACTGGGTTGCCGTTTTTGCTTTAGTCTTTTTACCTATTGTTGCCGTCATTGCCATTCCTTTATATGCCATGAACCATGATTTTAGCCTTGCAGCTTGGATCAGTATGGTTGTGCTTTTAGGCGTCAGCAGTTTAGGGATTACAGCAGGTTACCACCGTTTATGGGCACATCGTGCTTATGAAGCCACTACACCATTAAAGATTATTTTAATGCTGATGGGAACCTTTGCGGTACAAAATAGTATTTTGTATTGGGGTTCAGGACACCGTACTCATCACCGTCATGTCGATGATATCGAAAAAGACCCGTATTCAATTAATAACGGCTTTTGGTATGCACACTTAGGTTGGATGTTACGCGACTATCCTGCGGCAGAGCCAAACTATAAAAATGCACCTGATTTACAAAACGATAAAATCGTGATGTTCCAACATAAATACTATGTGCCTTTAGTGATTGCCGTACATGCTGCGATTTTACTGCCGCTTGGTTGGGCAGTCGGTGATGTATGGGGCGTAGTGTTGTTGGGTGGTTTAGTACGTTTGATTTTAAGCCATCATGTCACGTTCTTTATTAACTCATTGTGTCATATGTGGGGTACACGTCCTTATACCGACGAAAATACCGCACGCGATAACTTCTTCTTAGCTGTGGCAACATGGGGCGAGGGTTATCATAACTATCACCATATCTTCCAATACGATTATCGTAACGGGGTAAAATGGTGGCAATATGACCCAACTAAATGGTTGATTTGGAGCTGCTCGAAACTCGGTTTAGCCAAAAACTTACGTCGTATTCCAAGCTTTAATATTAAAAAAGCTGAACTGGCGATGAAGTTTAAATATGCCGAGCAAGATTTAGCGGTCTACGGTCACAATGTGACAGATGATATTGCCCAAGCCAAGCAACGTATTTCGCAAGAATACGAAGCCTTTAGCCAAACTTTAAATGATTGGGCTAAGCTCAAAGAGCAAGAAATTCAACATAAAAAAGCGGCTGTGGCGGAAAAAATTCACCAAATGGATGACAAACTGAAAGCTGAATTCCACCAAGTGGAACAACGCTTGGCACAGCATCGTGAAGCATTAAATCACGTCATGCGTAGCTTAAAAAAGAATAGCGCAGCCTAATTGCATAAGCCCCGAAATCGGGGCTTTGTTTGTTATAGTGGCGCTTAAATTTATGAGTATTTTACTTTATGCAATTTAATTCCCGTTATCCAACTCTCAATCCTAAACTGTACCATCAGCAAGACCCTAGCCCTTTGCACGGTGCCAAAGCGGGACACTTTAATCAGGCTTTGGCTGAACAACTAAATTGGTCAGAACAAGATCAAGCAGCATGGGTAGAGATTTGTAGCGGGCAAAAAACCTTTGCTGAGTTTCCCCCTTTAGCCATGGTCTATGCGGGTCACCAATTTGGTCAGTGGGCCGGACAATTAGGCGATGGTCGTGGGCTACTCATCGCGCAAATCCTAGATAAAAATAATCAAACCATTGACCTACATTTAAAAGGTGCCGGTTTAACCCCTTATTCACGTATGGGCGATGGCCGTGCTGTACTACGCTCGACCATTCGTGAATATTTAGCCGGTCATGCCTTAAATAGTTTAGGGATTCCTGCAAGTAATGCGGTCGGGTTCACCTCATCAGATCAAGGTGTGCAACGCGAAAAATTAGAACGTGGCGCGATGTTGCTACGCACCTCAGATTGCCATATTCGTTTAGGCCATTTTGAATGGATTAATCAGTATCAAGCTGATTTACTGCCTGAATTCACACAAAAATGTATCGAATGGCATTATCCTGAATGCTTAAGTGCAGAACAGCCGATTTTAGCTTTTGCTACTCGTGTGATTCAGCGTACTGCGGTGATGATTAGTCACTGGCAATTGGTCGGTTTTGCACATGGCGTGATGAATACCGATAACTTAAATATCACTGGTTCAACGCTTGATTTTGGCCCATTTGGTTTTATGGAACGCTTCCGTCCTCATTGGATTAACAATCATTCTGACCATCAAGGGCGTTACGCGTATCAAAATCAACCGAGTATGGGACATTGGAATCTTTGGCAATGGCTGAATAATCTGGTACCTTTGTGTCCTGAAGGCTATGATAAAGAGCAGTGGAAACAAGATTTAGCTGCCTGTTTAGAACACTTTGAACCCACTTTCTTAGAACATTATAAGTTTGGCTTAGCGGAAAAAATGGGCTTGCCAAGTTTCCATAAAGACAGCTTTGATTGCGCCATGGCATTTTTACGTATTTTGCAAAGCGAGCAGCTTGATTACACGCAAAGCTTTATTCGCTTGCAAAACCAAGACTACACGGCGCTGCTTGATGATTGTCTAGATCGTCGTCAATTTGAAAGTTTCTTAAGCCAATATCACAGTATTCGTGAACATCAAGATATTGAGGCTTTAAATCAGCGTATGACTGAAGTCAATCCACACTATATTTTGCGCAACCATATGGCGCAAAAAGCAATTGAACTGGCGGAAGGTAATGATTTTTCTGAAGTCGAACGTCTGTTTAAGTTACTCAGCACACCATTTAGCCAACAGCCTGAATTAGAACGCGCCGAAGATTTAGCACCTCTACCGAGTGATCAACCTGAATTAGTGGTCAGTTGTTCTAGCTAGGTTTAAAGATAAAAAAATGGACTCTATGGAGTCCATTTTTTATTACGCTTTTTGCTGATTTAGCAGTTTAAATAAGATAAATAAAATCCCTATCCACACAGGTAGCATCAGTACAGAGAGCATAAAACCTTGCATCCACATCACATATAAAATCACCGCCATAAAAGCTAAAACTAAATAGTTCGTGAACGGCGCAAATAATGCCGGAAACTTAGATTGAATTCCCTGCTTGCGCATCGCTTGTCTAAATTTGAGATGAATTAGACTAATCATCACCCAATTCAGCACAGCCGCTGCCACTACAATATAAATTAAATAACTTAAGGCTTTTTCTGGCACAAAGTAGTTGAGTAACACGCAACCAAAAATCAGTAAGGCAGAAAACAGGACCGCTGGTACTGGAATCCCTTTGCTATTGACCTGTTTAAAGAGTTTAGGCGCATTGCCTTGTTCTGCGAGTCCCAACAGCATACGGCTATTGGCATACATGCCACTGTTACATACCGAAAGTGATGCGGTTAAAATAATAAAGTTGAGTAAATGTGCTGCCCAATCAATGCCCATCAGATTAAAAATCATTACAAACGGACTATGTTCTAAGTCACCTAAATTCAGCTGATTCCAAGGCACTAACGACAGTAAGATCGCCAACGAGCAAATATAGAATAAGAACACCCGAATCACAGTTTGATTAACTGCTTTAGGAATATTGTGATCTGGATTTTCGGTTTCTGCTGCGGCCATACTAATTAGCTCGATGCCGCCAAAAGCAAACATCATAAAGGCCAACATATAAAATAGCCCTTCGAAGCCATTAGGGAAAAAGCCGCCATGTGCCCACAAATTACTGATCGATGCGCTTGAGTTGACATCGGCAGTAAAGAGCAAATACACCCCAAACAAAATCATCATCACAATCGCGAGGACTTTAATCAGAGAGAGCCAAAATTCGGATTCTCCGTAAATTTTGACATTGGCTAAGTTCATCACTGTCACTAAGACAAAGAAAAACAACACCGACGCCCACGCTGGAATTTCTGGCCACCAATAATTGATATATTTACCAATGGCGGTCAGTTCCGTCATGGCGACTAAAATATATAAAATCCAGTAGTTCCAACCAGTTAAAAAGCCTGAAAATTTACCCCAATATTTAAAGGCAAAATAACTAAATGAACCAGTCACGGGTTCATGTACGATCATTTCGCCCAATTGACGCATAATTAAAAAGGCAATTAAACCACCAATCATGTAGCCCAAAATAATCGATGGACCTGCTGATTGGATAATATGTGCTGAACCTAAAAAAAGCCCCGTACCAATTGCCCCACCCATGGCGATGAGTTGGATATGACGGTTCTTTAAACGGCGCTGCAGCTTTGGCGTCTCGCTGTCCAAAACACACTCTCAAGGTTAAAAACCTAAATTGTAAAGCCTGTGCTTCTATTCACCTAGCGCCCATCGCTCATGTGTTGAGTGGTCATGCTGAAAAGCAAATTAATTCTTTGATTATTATTTATAATTTTTTTAAAGATAAATAAAAAAGCGAACCAGTGAATCAGTTCGCTTTTTATATGCAGACTTAAAGTTTAGTCTTCAGGATATTCAAAACGGTAGCCCACGCCATACACCGCTTGAATCCATTCATGACGGTTGCCTGTTTCGGCAGCATCAGAAATTTTACGGCGTAAGTTTTTGATATGACTATCAATCACGCGGTCTGCCACATCAAAACTGTCTGGATTAATATGATCTAGCAATTGGGCACGCGAATAGACTTGTCCGACATGCTCTAAAAACAGTTCCAATAAACGGAATTCGGTTGGCGTTAAGTTCAGTGGCTTTTGTTGATACCAAATACGCTGCTGACCTTTGTCCATGCGGAATAAGCTGTTTTGTTCTGGTTCCGCTTTACGGTCTAAACGACGCAACACTGCTTGCACGCGCGCCACCAATTCTTTCGGGCTAAATGGCTTACACACGTAATCATCGGCACCCATGTTTAAACCCAGTACACGGTCAATTTCTTCGGTACGTGCTGTGGTCATGATAATCGGTAAATCCGACTGTTCACGCACTTTACGGCAAATGGTTAGGCCATCCATGCGTGGCACCATCAGATCTAAAATCATTAAATTCGGTTTACGTTGTAAGAAGCTATCGTAAGCTTCTTGACCATCATGAAACATACTGACCTCTAAGCCGGCTGCTTCTAAATAGTCACGTACCAACTGGGCGAGTTCAACCTCATCTTCCACCAGCATAATATGTTTCATGTTGAGTTATCCTTGATTTTGCAATGTTTTTGGAAAGGTCAATTTGCAACGCAAACCACCTAAAGGAGAATGTTCAAAACTTAATGTACCCCCTAGGGCCTGTGCAATTTGGCGTGATAATGCCAAACCTAAGCCCGTACCGCCTGTGGCACGCGTGCGTGAATCATCCACGCGATAGAAACGCTCACCCAAACGCACTAATTGTTCATCACTCAGACCAAGCGGACTATCATCGACATATACTGTCCATTCATCAGCGCTTTCATGCGTGTGAATCTGCACTTGGCCTTCGGCATCGGTATAACGCAAGCTATTGCCAATTAAGTTGACCATAATTTGCTTAAAGCGGTCGACATCTAATTGTAACGTAGCATCTTGCCCTGTCGCACTGAGTTGAATATTAGCCTGTGCAAAACTTGGCTTAAAGTTTTCAACTTCTTGCTGAATCACTTGCCAAGGATTAACACTGGTAAAGTAACAACTCAGTTGCTGCGCATCAGCTTGGGCTAAATCGGCTAAATCTTTGGTGAGTTTCTTTAAACTTGTCACTTGACGCAACATGGCACCTAAATGTTCTGGTGTGGCTTTACGAATCCCATCTTGCATCGCTTCAATTTGCGCTTGTAATACCGCAAGCGGGGTTTTGAGCTCATGTGAAGTATCTGCGACCCACTGACGACGTGAGGTTTCATGTTGGTCTAAAATAGACGCCAATTGATTAAGTTGCTGCGATAAATCACCCAGTTCATCATTACGATTCACCATCACTTGATGCTGATAGTTGCCTTTGGTTAATTCGCGTGTGCCATTTAACAAACGTTGAATCGGCTTTTTAAAATAAGTGGCTAATAACAGCGCCACAATTAAACTGGCTAGGAAACTTAAGCCATAGATTAAAAATAAATAGCGTTTTTGATTACTAAAGAAATTAATACTTAAGGCATCGTCTTGTTCTAAGACAGGTTTTAAGGCTAAATAACCCACCACTTTTTGATCTACAACAATCGGTCGCCATGAGGTTTGTGCGGGCGATGGTTCACCGACAATAAATTGTTTTTTAGCATCGTATAAACCTAAACGCGTTCCCAAACCTAAACGGTCAGGCATGGAAATAAACTGTTTTTTGCCATCATTGTTTTGTTTTTGATCGCTACGAAAACTACTCATATTGAGTGGAAAGTTTAAACCCTCAAAAGGCACATATTCTGAAGGCAAATTCAGCTCAATATGGCGTAGCTCTTCTGGGTCAATTACACTTTGAGTTTGGCTGTTGCTATTTACCGCAGCTGCGACATTCATTAAGCGGTGTTCTTCAAAATAGCGTTGCTGCTGGGCAATATCATACTGACGCCTTAACCACCAACGTGACAAACGATCATAGTCCTCTGGCCCTGCTTCGCCTTCAATTTGAAGAATTTGTGCTTGAATGGCATTGCCCCAATCATGGTGCATACTGTAGACACCACTTAAATTATTGACTAATAAATCAAGCTTTTGCATCTCTACATCTGCGACATAACGCGCAAAGTTTTTTTGCATGGTCCAATGCAACACGCCTAAACTCACTGTAGTAATCAGCAAGGATGCAAATAAGACGGTCAAAAATAAGCGCAAGGCAATTGGAACGCGACGAATGTTCACAGGAGGCTCTCTAAACTGGAGAGAGCTATTGTACCCAACAGCATAATAAAAAACTCTCCATTGTTTCTTCATCTTTATTATTTAATCTTGAACGCACAAAAATTGGGTTTTAGGGGCAACACAATGAAAAAGTTAGCAATTGCAACAACGGTTATCGCAGGTGCATTGGCACTCACTGCCTGTCAATCACAGACACAAGTACAACAGCCAAAACACGAACGTATGATGAAACATCATCAAGACGGACGTATGGCCAAACAGCATATGCGCGGTATGCATCAAGCGATTAATCAAGCCTGTGACGGTAAAAAGGCGGGTGAAAATGTGAGCATTAGCGCTGGTCAACGTAGTATTAACGGTAGCTGTGAAATGGTGTTTATGCCAGAACGTGGTCAACATGCTTTAAAATCAAACTATAAAATGTCAGAGCGTGCCGCACCGCTAAAACGTGATGCCGTGTTAACAGATGCACAACGTGCCGAAATGGTGAAACAATTTGATTTACGTTTAGCCGAACGTCAAGCCAAACAAAAAGCCATTCAAACTGCGTGCCAAGGTCAAACCACAGGTAAAGCCGTACACATTAAATTTGCTGAACAGAGCATCAAGGGTCAATGCCAACTCAAATTTAAGCCTAATCTTCAAAGCAAAGCAGCTTAATGCTTTAAACTTAGATCAAAAGACGTGCCTGCCGCGTCTTTTTTTTTACATAATTGCCACTTAAATTGACTATAAGGGCTGTTTTTTTAGCTTAAAATTTTTATAAATTAAAATACTTAGAAGTGCTGCAAATTTTTTCTTTGACTTTAAAGTCATGCTTTCAACTGGATCAACTTTTTCATCTCAGTATATAAAAGAATCA
The DNA here is from genome assembly GCF_003711395.1 of Acinetobacter sp. B51(2017). Lineage (GTDB taxonomy): Bacteria > Pseudomonadota > Gammaproteobacteria > Pseudomonadales > Moraxellaceae > Acinetobacter. The sequence goes on along the minus strand of NZ_PJRJ01000007.1, from coordinate 81,203 downwards.
AATTTCAATATGTGTATAAGTACATAACTCAGCACCAGTGATGGTCCTGATCAAGGGAGAATAATCATATGCCACAATACAAAGCGCCATTACGTGATATGCAATTTGTACTGCATGAAGTATTAAATGCTGAGCAACACTATGCTGCTTTGCCTGCCTTTCAGGATACGGTCAGTCGTGAATTGATTGACCAATATTTACAAGCTGCTGCGGATTTTTGTGAAAATGAATTATCCCCATTAAACCAAGTGGGTGACCAAGAAGGTTGCACATGGAAAGATGGTGTGGTGACAACACCAAGCGGTTTTAAAGCAGCCTATCAAAAATATATCGAGCTGGGTTTCCCTTCGCTTTCTGCTGACCCTGAATTTGGCGGTCAAGGTTTACCCAATTCTTTAGGTATTACCATTTCTGAAATGGTGGGTACAGCCAACTGGGCGTGGGGGATGTATCCAGGTTTGTCACACGGTGCAGTACGTACCCTAGAACATCATGGTTCGGATGAACAAAAAGCCACGTATTTACCTAAATTAGTTTCTGGTGAATGGACTGGGACGATGTGCTTGACTGAAGCACATGCAGGTTCTGATTTAGGTATTATCCGTACCAAAGCTGAACCTCTCTCAGACGGCAGCTATGCGATTAGCGGTGAGAAAATCTTTATTTCTGCTGGTGAACATGACATGGCAGAGAATATTATTCATATTGTGTTAGCACGCTTACCCGGCGCTCCAAAAGGCACCAAAGGCATTTCACTCTTTATTGTGCCTAAACTGATTGATGGTCAGGCCAATGGCGTACGCTGTGGCTCGATTGAACATAAAATGGGTATTCATGGTAATGCCACTTGTGTGATTAACTTTGATGGCGCCAAAGGCTACTTAATTGGCCCCGAAAACCGCGGTTTAAACTGCATGTTTACCTTTATGAATACGGCACGTATTGGTACAGCGGTACAAGGTTTGTCAGCCGCAGAAAGTTCATTCCAAGGTGCATTGGCCTATGCCAAAGACCGTTTAGCCATGCGCTCACTGTCTGGGATTAAAGCCCCAGAAAAAGATGCCGATCCTATTATTGTGCATCCTGCGGTACGTAATATGCTGCTTACGCAAAAGGCCTTTGCTGAAGGTGGTCGTGCTTTAATTTATGATTTAGCCCAATATGCCGATGTAGTGGAAAAATCAGCAGATACAGCAACGCGTGAAAAAGCCGACAATATTTTGTCGCTACTCACCCCAATTGCCAAGGCATTTTTAACCGAAACTGGTTATGAAGCTGCCAACAAAGGTGTACAAGTATTTGGTGGGCATGGCTTTATTGCTGAACATGGCATGGAACAAATTGTGCGTGACACACGAATCTCATGTTTATATGAAGGCACCACAGAAATTCAAGCGATTGATTTATTAGGACGCAAAGTTTTAGGTTCTAAAGGTAAATTGCTGAAGGATTTTGCCAGCATCATTGAAGAGTTTATTCATAGCCATCAAGATGATGCTGCGATGCAAGCCTTTACCACACCATTGGCCAAATGGGCACAAAAGTTAGCTCAAATCACGCAAGAAATTGCCGAACATGCGCAGCAAAATCCTGAGGAAGTGGGTGCAGCAGCCGTTGATTACCTACACTTTGCCGGTTATGTCACTCTGGCTTATTATTGGGCGCGTATGGCATTTACCGCACAGCAAGCCTTGGCGGCAGGCACCAGCGAAACTGCTTTCTACCAAGCCAAAATGAGCACAGCGCAGTTCTACTTTAATAAACTGCTACCACGGGTATGCGCCCACATTGCCGTGATTGAAACCGGTGCTGAGTCATTAATGCAGTTAGATGCCGAACATTTTGCGTTTTAACTGATTTTCCTTCACAGTTCTAGGGACACTCATTGCAATGAGCGTCCCTTTTGTTTATAAAAAGCACAAAACCAATTAAATACAACAACGAGGTGAGTCAATAATGCCAATCTATAATGCACCACTTGCGGATATGAAATTTATTCTCAATGATGTTTTTCATGCGCCTTCTTTTTGGCAAGCCACTCCAAAACTTTCCCATGTGGATGCTGCAACCGCAGAAGCCATTTTAGAAGAGATGGCTAAATTTAGCCAAAATGTCACATTGCCGTTAAACCGTACAGGCGATGAACAAGGTGCACAAATTAAAGATGGTGTGGTGACGACACCTGAGGGATTTAAGGCCGCTTTTGAACAATATGCGCAAGGTGGTTGGCTAGGTTTAGGTGCCGATGAACAATGGGGTGGACAAGGCATGCCTAAAATGCTGACCGTGCTTAGCGATGAAATGCTGTTTGCCACCAATCCCGCCTTTACCTTGTATTCACTACTTTCTGTTGGTGCAGGTTTAGCCTTAGATAGTTATGCCTCACAACAACAAAAACAAACCTATTTACCTAAAATGTATAGCGGCGAATGGGCCGGCACTATGTGCCTAACCGAACCTCATGCCGGCACCGATTTGGGCATCATTAAAACTAAAGCCGAGAAAAATCCAGACAGCTCTTACAATATTACTGGCACTAAAATTTTCATTACTGGCGGTGATCACGATTTAACTGAAAACATTATTCATCTGGTTTTGGCTAAAACGCCTGATGCCCCAGCAGGTTCGCGTGGTATTTCGCTATTTATTGTGCCTAAAATTTTAGTCAATGAGGATGGCTCCTTAGGGGAGCGCAATCATGTCGCAGCAGGTTCGATTGAACATAAAATGGGGATTAAAGGTTCTGCGACTTGCGTGATGAATTTTGATGGCGCCAAAGGTTTTATTGTCGGTCAAGAAAATGAAGGCTTGGCAGCAATGTTTGTGATGATGAATTACGAACGCTTATCGATGGGTATTCAAGGTTTAGGCGCATCTGAATTTGCTTACCAAAATGCCGCACAATATGCCACCGATCGTTTGCAAGGCCGCAGTGCCGAAGGGGTTCAATCTCCTGACAAAGCTGCTGATTCCATTTTAGTGCATGCCGATGTACGTCGTATGTTGCTGAATACGCGCGTTAATAATGAAGCTTCGCGTGCCTTTGCAGTATATGTGGCGCAGCAACTGGACATCACTAAATTTTCTAACGACCCAGAAGCAGTCAAAGCCGCCAACGAGCGTGTTGCCCTGTTGACACCCATTGCCAAAGCCTATTTAACCGATACCGCTTTTCAAGCCGTTTTAGATGCACAAATGTGTTTTGGCGGACATGGTTATATCCGTGAATGGGGCATGGAACAATGCGTACGCGATTTACGTATTGCGCAAATTTATGAAGGCACCAATGGCATTCAATCGCAAGATTTAATTGGCCGTAAAACCATTAAATGCCAAGGCAAATTCTTAACTGCCTATATTGATGAAATACGTGATTTTGCCAATCAACTCGATGCAGAACTGAATTTTATTAAAGATGCGACCTTAGATGCCGCCACAGAACTAGAATCGGTGACGCAATTTATTTTAGAGGCTGCCGAAGAAAATCCAAACTTTGCCAATGCCGTGGCGGTGGATTATTTACATGCCGTAGGCTTACTGAGCTTTAGCTATATGTTGGCGCGTATTGCCCATGCAGCACAAGGCAAAACTGGTGATTTTTATCAAGATAAACTCACCCTAGCGATTTACTTTGTACAACGCATTTTGCCGGAACTGGCGATGCGCATCAACAAAATTAAATCTGGCGCAGATGTGATTATGAGCTTTAGCCCTGAATACTTTACTCGTCAGGCTTAAAGTTTATATCTCTAAAATACCTGCCTTGAGCAGGTATTTTTTTAGCATAATATGCATCAAAATTGCATGATTTTTCTTATAAAGCTATCCGGCAATTAAGAGATAAAATCATGGCCAAATCCGCAAAGGGTGCGCTTTGCTTTATGCTATTAACCTTCGGTCATGCGCAGCAAACGACAAGATCGGCCGTTAGCACAAGCTAAAAATCCACGCCCTGAAGATGATGAATTGGCTTAACGCTGCGGCACTAAAGCATAACGCCCATTTTCATAAATCCAATACATACCGCTTGGTGGCGTAGGTAAGCCCAAACGCTGCCAATCGGAAATAAAAACATAGTTGGAACTTTGGATATAAGACGTGGCTGGCTGACCATTTACAAAGCTATAACTTTGGCTATTTTGAGTAACAGTCGTGGGGCCTTGATATTGAATAGAAACATGCGGCTGTGGACGTGGCCACTGCGCTGGATGTGGTGGTTTAGGGCGCATCGGGCGCTGCACTTTTTTCTCTACACCACGGTAGCCTGCCCAAGGACTCTCTGCCCAGACTTGCGGAGTCATCAAGGCAAGTAATAGCGTATAAGTCAGAAATTGACGCATGTAATGCTCCTTATTTGCTTTGACCCTAGCATAACAACTTGGCTTTTAAAGCAAAACCAAGTTTATGTTAAGATAGCTTTTTTTCTGGCTGAGTGAAGTATTGTGGCTGAACAATTAAGTTTCGACCGTCTCTATGAGTATTTCTGCAAAGTACCAAGTGTGCGTAAGGCGTTAATCGAAAGCTATGGCACCGATGGTCAGCATGCATGGTGGTTTAAGTTTCAAATTAATGTTGAACATCCATTGGCATGGCAAACTGTGCAAGAATTGGGACACGTTTTAAACTATATTTCTAAAAATGAACGCTTACCGACGCAATTTTTACCGGTTTCGCCACCACCCTATATGAATGGTGAAGCGAAAGATTTCTTATGTTGGGTAATTCAATGTAACCATGCTGATTTCCCACCAGATGTGGTGTGTGATTGGTTAGAAGCACGTTTACCCAATCCTGTAGATGATGCAGAGAAATGGAAAATTAAAACCAAAATTGAAGAGCTTGATCAAATGACCGATAAAGAACTCGATCAGATCGTACCGCCAAATCCACAGCCATAAAATCAACACCTCTCCCTTGCCCTCTCCTCAAAGGAGAGGGAAATATTCTCTCTTTATTTAGAGTGATGTTTCCTCCCTTTTTTAAAGGGAGGTTAGGAGGGATTTAAATTAAAACGTCCCGATCCCACTCCATTCCATCAAGCGATAGAGCGCATATTTTAATGTAGACTCATCAGCATATTTGGCATAGTCGACACTGATTTGCTTGCCGTCTAAATTTGACCAAGCCGTGTTAAAATACTGCGCTGCATCTTTAAAGACCTGTGCATCACGACCGCCAATTACACGTAAATTACTTTCTAAATTATAATTTTTTAAATTACGTGCCGTGTAATTCGCTGAACCTAAAATGATCTCTGTATTGTAAGCATCGCGTTTAATTAGCATTTTGCTATGACATTGTTCACCTTGGGTATTACACCAACGTACATCAATACCCGCTTTATGTAATTCTGCTGCCACAGGACGATTCGGAATACCATTTTTAGTGCGACCAAACGCATCTTTATTCGGATCTAATAAAACCCGAATTTTCACCCCACGCGCATGGGCTGCAATCAGCTCTTCAATCACACGGCGATCAGATAAATAAAACATCGCTAAATCCAGTTCTACACCAGCTTTTTTGCTACTGGCAATACTCTGTAAAACCGCATCATAAATGGCTTTTTCAGTCAGTAATTGTACTTGGGGCTGAGTTTTTTCGGCTTCAAAATCACCCACAATCACCATCGGCATATTGGCTTTGGACATCTGCCCTACGCTGTGTTCAGTATTCAGCACATCAATTGCGGTATGCCCTTTGACCCATAACGCGACATTAGAATGACGTGAGCTACCATCATGGGTATTCATGGAGGTGACTAAACTTTGCCAACCGGTTGCTGAGTCCACCACCAAAACTTTACGATGATTGGCTTTAAAGTTGGCTAGATTTAAATAGCTACGTAAAGTGACTTTGCCTGCGCCAACAGGATTGGGTAACCAACCGCCTTGCGCGTTATTTTGAATACCTTGGCAACATAAATACCAAAAACTTGACCATGTTGGATTAGAGGCACGTAACGGGGTTAAATCGGTTTCAATCACATCAATACCGGCTTGGCGCATTTGTCGATAATGCTCAGGCTGCACACCACCATAAACTGAGTTAATTGGATCAGTAATCACTTTAATTTCGATATTTGGATTGAGGTAACGCTTTTGAATTAAGGCTTGAGTAAGCTGCTGGGTTAATGGTCGATGCTCAAGCTTCGACTCGCCAGTTTCCGCATTCAATAAAAACATATCCAGCACAATCAAGCTTTGTGCATCATCAATCATTTTCAGCATACGCTCAAAAATCATCTGCTGCGTGTGTGGCTTACCATGTTGATCAACATAAGTTTGATCACTTAGAAATTCCACTTCGGCATGACGTAATTTGCCGGTGTAATTGAGACCTTCAGGCAAGGGTTTATAGATATGATAAACACCGGATGCTACAAGGCTGAGCAATAAAATCGCAATCACCACAGCAATATAACGACGAAGTGACCAATTTAACTTGGTGTGAATTCTCTGGAAGATACGCATAACAAAAAACCTAGTCCAATGCGCTCAGACTAGGTTTTATTGTATGAATTTTCAAGGGCTTTTCTGTGTATTTGGCTTAGAAGTCAAACTCTAGGCCTACAGTAAAGTTACGTCCCACCTGTGGAATATTGGATAAGAACGAGGCATGAGAATAGACTTGATCATCCAATAAATTGTTGGCTTTTAAATACACACGGTAGTCTTGATCATTGCCATAACGACCGCTGTAATTTAAGCCCACATTGACCATATTGTAGCCTTGGGTTTGTTGTTCAAAATCAGCAAATTTATCTTGTTTAAACACATGATAATACTCTGCACTACCCGACCACTGATCATCAAATTGAGCATTGACTTTGGTGCCTAAACGACCAGCAGGAACACGCGGTGCATTATCGCCATCAATTTTTCCACGCACATAGTCACCAAATACACTCAGATGATAGGTGTCATTGAGTTTATAACCTGCTTGTGCTTCTGTACCGTAAAATTTAGCTTTATCCTGAGTATATTCAACTAGGCGGAAGTTCTCAAAGCGATCTAAAGTTGCACCGTAAATGTAGTTATCAAACCAATTGTGGTAAACATGCACGTGATAATCTAACTGATCCCCTTGGTAATGCAGTCCCACTTCTAAGTTATTAGATTTTTCGACATCTAGATTCTGATTGCCTAACTCGTAAGTGTTGGTGGCAAAGTGTTTACCATCGGCATATAGCTCTTGTGCCAAAGGCAGACGTTGTTGATGTGAACCCACTACAGAAAGTTTATAACTTGGTGCAAATTCCCAATTGGCTGCCATAGAGCCTGAGAAAGCCGTGTCGTCATGATCTTTTTGTGTTGAATCAATTGCAATCTTTTGCTGATCCACACGCGCACCAACTTCTAAATGTACATCACCCACTTGCTTATGTTCTAAGCCAAAGATGCTCCATTTTTTAGTTTTACTTGGTGCCAACAAGGTTTCTGTACCGGTAATTTCTAGATCTTGCTGACTATATTGCGTACCAATCACACCTTCCCAACCTTTTATCGGTTGGTGGACTAACTCTAAACGACCGTCATAACCCTGATTTTTAAAGTTAGTTAAGACTTCGCCGCCTTCAATTTCGTCATGTTTATAGTCGGTGTAGCTGGCGTGGGCACGTAACTTGTCAAAGCCTTTAAAGGGCTGTTCTAATTCAGCACGTAAATCATAACGCTCTGATTTGAGGTCGACCCATGGGCCGGCATGTGCATGCTCGTGATCGTCGTGTCCATGCTCATCATGGTCGTCGTGATCATGATCGTCATGACCATGGCCGTGATCATTGCCAGCACAGTGTAGATGATCACCATGTGGATGACAGCTTTCGTATTCATGGCTGTGCCCCGGCAAACCATATTGGTCTTGACGATTGCTATAGGCCAGCCCGACAAAGCCACGCTCATGAATCCAAGAACCCCCAATATTTACCGTTTGTCCTTCAGCAAAAGTATTACCGACACGGCGCTCTTTCTCGAGTTCACCATCATGCTCATGGAAATAATCCGGTGCAATATAGTCATTGGCTTTACGCTTTAAGCCTTCTACACGTAAAGCAAACTGATCACCTAAAGCAGCTGTCACACCAGCACTGGCCAGTTTTTCGTCACTTCCTGAGTTATAGCGTAGACCTACTGTGCCCTCTAAACCTTCTTCAGGCATTTGGGTTGGAATTTTTTGATCTGTGACATTCACCAAGCCACCTACCGTGCCTGCTGCATACAGGAGTGTTGACGGGCCACGAATCACTTCGACTTGCTTGGCCAGTAAAGGATCTACTGTGACTGCATGGTCAGGCGATAAGCTTGATGCATCCGCCGGTTCTGAGGCATGTTGTAATACTTTAACGCGTGCGCCATCTTGACCACGAATCACAGGACGACTTGAGCCTGAACCATATTGATTCGAATATACCCCCAACTCACCAGCCAAAGCATCACCAATAGTGGCTGCACGTTGGCTCAGCTGTTTTTGATCAATCACATGATCCGCCACGGCAAAATCAGCCGCTGTTTGTACCAATGGATGCGCGGTCAATTGAATGGTATCTAAAGTTGCAGTTGCTTGGTCAGCAAGACTCAGTGGCGCCACTGAGGCAAAAATTGCAAGTGTAATCAGGTTCTTATGTAGGGACATGACTTAAGGCTCAAAGTCGGTAAAATCAGAATAATGTTATAATATAACATTTCATTATTTTTGCAATAAAAAACAGTGCTGTTTGGCAAGTTCAGTTAAGCTAAAAGCAAAATCTCAATTAAACTGAGTTGGAATGCCGTTTACTTTATCGCATGCTGTACTTGCGCCAATATTAGCCCGTGTGAGCAAACAAACCCTGCCGCTTGCAGCACTGGCGATTGGTTGCATGCTGCCTGATTTATACCGCTTATTTGTGACTGATGCTGGACGCATTGCGCATAGTTGGTCGGGGCAAATTTATCCTAATTTATTCATTGGTTTGGGCTTTTGTGCACTGTGGTATTTAATTTATCGCCCAATGTTGTATCGGTTATTCAATTTAATCGACCCTATTCAAATTTATAATTTATTTAGTGCGTTCAAGTTTATTGTTTGTATGTTAATTGCGTTACTTGTCGGCAATGCCACTCATATTTTATGGGATGGCTTAACCCATGTAGATTTTCGCACCCTGATTTTACACGATTTTTTAAGTCAGCCTGTACATTGGTTTGGCTCTGGTTATCCGCTACATTTTATCTTGCAAATCACCAGTTCTGTGGCTGCGCTACCTCTCTTGGGCTATTGGATCATGCGCTATATTCAGCGCTATCACGTCTCAGATTTGCACAGCTTTACCCTACGTGCGGTCATTGCAGCAATTTTTGCACTTGCCACGTTGCTGGCTGCCTATTGGAGCTATGATTATTTGACACAGTTCCCACTCCAAGCCCTGCAACAGCATCGCTATTATTTTATTGGTCGAGCTTTTAACGAGTTTAGCCAAATTTTCTTACTGCTTTCGACCTTTGCTTTAACGATTTTAAGCATTTGGCAGCAACTTTTTCGCGATAAATATCAGCTTTAGCTCAATTTAGCGCTGTTTTTTGTTGTAGTTCTTGTGAGGCATGACTCAAAGAGGCATAATCCTAGACTTTGAATAAAAGCTTACGCTGTTTACGTAGTAGCTTTTTTGTAACCCATATAGTTGGATTTTATACGCCATGATGCGAACTCATTACTGCGGTTCTTTAACTGAAGCGCAAATCGACCAAACAGTAACTTTATGCGGTTGGGTACACCGTCGCCGTGACCACGGTGGTGTAATCTTCCTTGACATGCGTGACCGTGACGGTCTTGTGCAAGTGGTTATCGATCCAGATACACCAGAAGCTTTCGCAACTGCGGATAAAGCGCGTTCAGAATTCGTATTAAAAATCACAGGCCGCGTACGTCGTCGTTACGAAGGCACTGAAAACGCGAATATTACCAGTGGTCAAATCGAAGTACTTGGTAAAGAAATCGAAGTACTTGCGGCGTCTGAAACTCCGCCATTCCCATTGAATGACGAAAACACCAATATTTCTGAAGAAGTACGTTTAAAGTACCGTTTCTTAGACATCCGTCGTCCAGAAATGCTTGATCGTTTACGTTTCCGTTCTAAATTAACTAACTTGATTCGTAACTACTTCGAAGACAATGGTTTCTTAGACGTTGAAACACCAATTTTAACGCGTGCAACACCTGAAGGCGCGCGTGACTATTTAGTACCAAGCCGTGTATCAAATGGTAGCTTCTACGCACTACCACAATCTCCACAGCTATTCAAACAGTTGTTGATGGTTGGCGGTATTGATCGTTACTACCAAATTGCTAAATGTTTCCGTGATGAAGACTTACGTGCTGACCGTCAGCCTGAATTCACCCAAATCGACGTTGAAACATCGTTCATGAGTGACGATGACATCATGGATTTAATGGAAACTTTAACAGTTAAGATGTTCAAAGAACTTCTAAACGTTGAGTTCGACAAATTCCCACGTATGACCTATGCAGATGCAATGCGTGATTATGCGTCTGACAAACCAGATATGCGTATTCCTTTGAAATTGGTTGACGTTGCAGACATGATGCAAGACGTTGAGTTCAAAGTATTCGCAGGTCCTGCGAAAGATCCTAAAGGCCGTATTGTTGCGCTTCGCGTACCAGGTGCGGGTTCTCTACCACGTTCTGCAATTGATGAATACACGAAATTTGTGGGCATCTACGGTGCACGCGGTTTGGCTTACATCAAAGTTAACGACATCGAAAAAGGTATTGAAGGTCTTCAATCACCAATCGTTAAATTCATCGAGCCAATCGTACTTGATCTATTAAAACGCGTGGGTGCTGAAAACGGCGATATCGTATTCTTCGGCGCAGACAAAGCGAAAATCGTCAATGATGCAATGGGCGCACTTCGTGTGAAAATTGGTCATGACATGAAACTTGCAACTTGCGAGTGGGCACCGCTTTGGGTGGTTGACTTCCCAATGTTCGAAGAAACGGATGATGGTAAGTGGACATCTGTGCATCACCCATTCACACTTCCAAAATCAACTGTTGAAGAAGTGAAGAATAACCCAGGTGAAGCGTTGTCTGTTGCTTACGATATGGTATTAAACGGTACTGAAATCGGTGGTGGTTCTCTACGTATTTACAACCTAGAAATGCAAAAAGCCATCTTTGAAGCGCTTGGCATTTCTGAAGAAGAAGCAGAAGAGAAATTCAGCTTCTTACTTAACGCGCTTAAATACGGTGCGCCTCCGCACGGTGGTTTAGCATTTGGTCTTGACCGTCTTGTGATGTTGATGACTGGTGCATCTTCAATTCGTGACGTGATTGCGTTCCCGAAAACCAAGACTGCTGAATGTCCATTGACTCAAGCACCTGCGCCAGTTGAAAGCAATCAATTGCGTGACCTTGGTATTCGTTTACGCGAAAAACCAAAAGCTGAAGAAGCGAAGTAATTTTTTAATCTCTCTTTTTTCTCCCGCTGAGAAAAATACAAAGAGAGAATAAAAACGAAAAGCCCTGCATTTGCAGGGCTTTTTTTGTGTCATTGAGCCTGCTTGCTAACAGTGGCATAATAGCCTTAGTTTAATTTTTGGGTAAGCAAGCGATGGCTATGCGTCCTGCAGTTCGTAATAAAGGCATTATGCTGATTGTATTTTCAGTCGTGCAATGGTTATTTATGCGCTATATCTTAGCCAATAACTTATTTAGCTTAGATACTAATGAGCGAATTTTGTATTTTTGCGTGAGTAGTATTGCTGGTGCATTTGTAATTTTTATTGCCTTAATTTATATGGTCTTGATGGGCAATCCAGACAAATATAAGAATTAATTTCTTTAAAGCCTTTAATTTTTAAAGGCTTTAATCTTCTCCCGCCTTTTTTTTGTTTTTATCTTTATGCTTTATTATTTTTTAAAAGTCATAGCACGTTTGCCTTTGACTTGGCTGTATACGCTTGCCCATTGTTTAGCTTCATTGCTGTACTTTTTACCCTCTTCTTTTAAAAAGATTAGCCAAGCCAATCTTAAGTTGGTTTATCCCAGTCTGTCTCATCAAGCGCACACCCAACTCCTCAAAAGCAGCTTAAAAAGTCAGTGCTATACCTATGTTGAGTCGATTAAATGTTGGGGCATGCCCAAAGCCTATAGCTTAGATTTACTCCGTAATGTACAAGGTGCAGCTTTGCTTGAAGATGCTATTGCCAATCGAAAAGGCGTGATTGTGGTGGTGACCCATTTTGGCAGTTGGGAATTACTCAATGCTTGGCTGAGTCAATATGCTATGCCTGTGATTATGTACAAACCCAATAAAAACAAAAGTGTAGATCGTTTTGTTTTAAAAGCGCGTGAAAATTTCAATGCCACACTAGTCGCCACCGACAAAACTGGCGTCAGTGCTATCTTTAAACATTTAAAGCAAGGCGGCTTAACTGTGATTTTGCCCGACCATTTACCTAAACCTTCCGGTGGGATTTATGCCAAGTTTTTTGCACAAGATGTACTCTGTACTACTTTGGTGTCTAAATTGGCGCAAAAAACCCAATGTAATGTACTAGGCTTAAGCTGTATCCGTGAAAAATCAGGCTTTAAAGTCATTTGCCAAAGCATGCATGATGATATTAATGGCCAAGATTTACAGCGCTCGGTGGATTGCCTAAATCATGATATGCAGGACATGATTAACCAAGCACCTGAACAATATATTTGGTCATATAAACGCTTCCGTCGTATGCCAAGTCACCCACATTTATATAAAGGTTGTTAAGCTGCTCATTGCTAAAAAACCTTCATTGCTGAAGGTTTTAGTCTTAAGTCATGCCATGCTGTTTTAAGTGAGCCAATATATTGTCCGCCACGGCTTGATGTCCTTTGCCCGACAAATGAGTTGGATCATCATAATAATCACTGTTTAAATGAGCTTTTAACAAGTCAAAATGCTTGATCACAAACACACGTTGGCCATCGTGCAATTTAGCTAAAGCTTGGTTATAAGCCTAAATACGTGGTTCACGGCTTAAGTCCTGATTTGGATAAATTTCTGGCAATAAAATATATTGAGCTTGGCTATGCTCAATCATGTATTGAATATTAGCGATATATTCTTCAACGGGTACCACATTGCGTGTACCAAATAGAGCATGAAAATTCAATTTTCGACCATACTTTTTAATTTTTTTCACGATCTTACGCAAAAATTTACGCCATTTGGTATCTGGGTAATACAAGACAAAGGGCGCACCTTTAAACGTTTGCCAAGAATCTAAAATACCGTATTGAATGGAGAGTACATCTGCACTTTGTACATCTGGTTTTTTAAAATATTGTAAACCTTCACGCGTACTCGACATGGTATGACCATAGTTGGTCACTTGCCAACCCATCGCTTTGGCAACCCGTTCAGGATAGGCATTTTGTTGTTGTAGGGGTGCACCTAAAGTCACGCAATCGCCAAGCGCAACATAACGAAGTTTTGAATTTTGCATGTTGAATCTATCTTAGTGAACCAATAATTGTTGATAAAGTGCTGCTGTTTGCTGCGCCATACTGCCCACAGTCAGTTGTTGTTGCGCGCGTTTAAATAAAGTCGCCCAATGTGGTGCTTGCTGTGGATTGCTGGCTAAAGCTGTTTTTAGCGCTTGATGTAAACCCTGCATATCATTTAAATCTGCTAAGGCTTCAGTAGGCAACCATTCCACTACACCATTGACCTTAGTAGAAACCATAATTTTTTCTGCCTGTAAAGCCTCAACCATCACCAATGGGAAACCTTCACGTTCCGAGGAAAGTGCAACCACATCCGCAAGTTGTAGTAAATCACGCGCATCGCTACGAAAACCTAAAAACGCCACTTGCTGGCTCATATTTAAGTCTTTAACTTGCTGTTCAAGTGCCGCACGTAATGAACCATCTCCCACAATCCACAGATTTGCATGAATGCCCTGCATGGCTTGAATCAACAAAGCAATATTTTTTACAGGTTCCAAGCGACCAATACATATCACGGTTTTTTGACTTGGATCTAAGGCAGAATGCTGCGCTAGCACTTGTGCTTTTAATGCTTGTGCTTGCGTAGCCGTTAAACTGGGCTGTGGATGTACTCCATTATAAATCACATGCGCTTTATGCTCAGGAATGCCGGCAGTTAAAGCAGAACTCACCGCAATTACAGCATCGGCATGTGCATAAATGGCTTTATTTTTTTTGGTACCATGCACTGTCGTCACGACTTTAGCTTTTTTGGGTAAATAGCTACGAATACGTTTGATCAATTCAGCAGCTTTACCCGCTTGCGCATGCACAATATCGGGTTGAATTTGCTGAATCAGTCGCGCCAGTTGCCACCACAACAATGGATTTAAACGACTACGCGCAAAATCAAAAGCATGGAAATGTACCTTGCTATGTACCTGTTTAGCGTACACATCTAGCGCAATAAAATGCACTTCGTGCTCTTGGGCTAGCGCATTAACAAGGTTAAAGGTATGTTGTTCTAAACCACCTAAGCCACCACCACTGGTTGCCATAATTTGTACAATTTTCATGGGGCTTTCTTCTGAATATGACGTTGAATCAAAACTTTTAAGCGTGCAATACGGCGTTTAATCTTGTTATGCATCAGCTTTTTAAACCAATAAGACACTGGAATAATTTCTTTACTACGCAGTACCGACTTTACATCAATACATTTGAGCTGTAACTGTTGCCCTTGGCGTTGCACCACTAAATTACCTGAGTTTAAATCAAACAGTGGAATATTATATTTAATCAACCAAGCTTGGAACTGATCGAGCGCTGCACATAACGCATCAGGGTTCATCTCATCTGGATGCTGCATATAATGAAATAAGCTTTTTGCAACTTGACCATCGGCACTTTGTACCAATTCACAGCGTAGTATTAAGCCTTGGGCACTGGCATCTAAACTAATACAACGCGCCATATAAGGATCAAGAATGTCGTGACCTAAACGCTGGACTAGACTTTGATAGGCCTGCCACTCGATATAATTTTCATTAAATAGACTCAAGCGATCACTCAATTCACGGCGAATACGTTGGCGAAAATTTTTGACGCTACGCTGATGCTTAGGTAAATCAATTTTGAGGCATATGGCAGGGTCTTGTACATCGCGTACACAAATACGGTTTGCACCTTTACCAATCACATCTGCAGCTGACCACTGCACTTGTTGCTCTGCCATTATTTAACCTAACTTTTATACGACTTGCGCATTATAAGACAATGCAGCCTTGGAAAAATGGATTTTCATAACAAGATGGCTGCCACACGATCTGCTTCTTTAAATTGAGCGGCTTTTGGCAAATGCAGGCTTGAGGTGACCTGACTGACCTGTTTTTGTTGCAATAAAAAATCAACTGATTGTGTAATCCGGTCTTGTTTTAAACGATCAATGGCAATTAATCCCACCTTACAGCCTGCTGTTAAGGCTTCATAAATCATGGAAACGCTGTCTTCTGTGACCCAAACCGCTTCAGCCAATTGCATCTGTTCAAAAATCCAGCCTTGTGGCGTATCTTCGACAGGGAAAATCTGTAATTTTGCTGCAAAGCTGTGTGTGTTGAGTTGGGTTAAGAATTGTTTTGGGGTGCGGCGTGAGGTGGTTAAAATAATGTCCGATTTTTTGTTGTCTTGTACAATTTTTTCAATGGCTGCTAAAACCTTGGCGTCGTTCCATTTGTGACGTTTAGAGTCACCACCCAAAGCAATTAAAATCCGTTTAGATTGATGGCGCTTTTCATTCACAATCGGGTTTAAAGCTCCTTCTGTCACAATCACGTTGTTTTCTGCCGTAATTCCATCGTGTTTTGGCACAACCACATAGTCAAACCATGCCAAAGGAAACTTGGGCTTCATCAACACCAAAGTCTTGGCTTTTGGAAAAACTTGCCCCAAAAGCAGCGCTTTAAGTTGAGTCTGACTCCCCACACTAAAAATATAATCAGGTGTTTGTTGGATCAATGGATGCTGCTGATTGCCACGCGCTAAAAATAAGTTAAACGCAGATAGAGATTCAGCAGCCACCTCTTCAAAGGTCACTTGCTGCGTGCTTAAACGCTGCATAGCTTTATATAAACCCAAAGCCTGCGAACGATGCCCTGCTTTTCCATCTGTCACATAAACAATATGCATGTATCAACCTACTTCAACCACAATAAAAAAGGCGAAACTTTCGTTTCGCCTCTCATACTACCCGATTGACTTATTTTACGTAAGTTAACCAGTGTGCATATTTAGGATCTTTACCTTGTACTGCATCAAAGTATGCTTTTTGAATTTGAGTTGTGATTGGACCACGTACACCTTCACCAATTTGACGGTCATCGTATTCACGAATTGGTGTTACTTCTGCCGCTGTACCTGTGAAGAATGCTTCATCAGCAATGTAGAATTCATCACGCGTGATACGACGTTCTACAACTTCGTAACCTAAGTCTTTAGCAATCGTAATGATGGTTTGACGTGTAATACCATCAAGCGCACCACCTGCGATATCAGGGGTGTGAATCACGCCATCACGCACTAAGAATACGTTTTCGCCTGAACCTTGGCATACATAACCTTGTGGATCAAGTAACATTGCTTCGTCATAACCTGAGTGAGCCACTTCTTGATGCGCAAGAATCGATAAAGTGTAGTTACCCGATGCTTTGGCTTTACACATGGTCACGTTTGGATGGTGATGCGTAAATGATGAAGTTTTTACGCGAATACCTTTAGCCATCGCTTCTTCACCAAGGTAAGCACCCCAGCTCCATGCCGCAACCACTGCATGAATGGTATTGTCTGTTGCAGCAATACCTAATTTTTCTGAACCAATAAAGATAATTGGACGTAAGTAGCAAGATGCTAATTTATTTTCACGAACCACATCAATTTGAGCTTGCTCTAATGCTGCTTGATCAAATGGAACTTTCATTTGATAGATTTTTGCAGAATTCAAAAGACGCTTAGTGTGTTCTTTTAAACGGAAAATAGCCGTTCCATTTGGGGTTTCATAGGCACGGACACCTTCAAACACACCCATACTGTAATGCAAGGTATGTGTAAGTACGTGAGTTTTTGCCTCACGCCAATCAACTAATTGTCCATCTTGCCAAATAAAACCATCACGATCAGCCAAATTCATGACACACACTCCAAATTGTTATACACAGTCATTTTTATCCAAGGCAAACACTGCACTTGGATCAATTAATCTTTGCCATAACTTGCAAACGACCTCTCGGGTATCGTGCCAATCATCTGCCAAAACTTGCATGGATTGATTTGCAAGTGCTAGACGATGGCTCTCGGCTCGTTCACGAAGATAAGCTTGAATCAATGCTGTCGCGTCGGCGCTGGATAAGCATTCCGTTCTTGCGGCATCCTCAAGGATTCGTACGTTGTCAGAGTAATGGGCGAGATCGGGATTCGACCCACTCCATGCTAATACAGCATACTGTGCCATAAATTCGATATCAACGATACCACCTGCATCCTGTTTTAAATGAAAAATTCCATCTTTTTGTTGCTCTTTTGATGAACCTAAATGCTGTTTCATTTTTTGGCGCATTTTCAGCACTTCGGTACGAACATTGGCTTCGTCGCGAGGCTGAGTCAAAATAAGGCAACGTAACTCCTCAAATTTTTGGCAAAGGCTGGCCTCACCTGCAATTGAACGAGCCCGCACTAAAGCTTGATGTTCCCACACCCATGCACTTTTAAACTGATATTGTTCAAAAGCTTTAAAGCTGGTGACCAGTAAACCTGCCTCACCTGATGGACGCAAACGGGTGTCAATTTCATAGACGCGGCCATCTAAGGTTTGCGTGGTCATCAGGGACATAAATTTTTGTGCCACGCGCATCGCAAACTCAAAACCGCTAATGGGTTTTTTACCATTGGTATCAGCTTGTTCATCCATAGCATGAATAAACACAAGATCTAAATCAGACCCATAACCCAGTTCAATGCCACCGACTTTGCCATAACCAATCACACTAAAGGCAATATGATCGAGCGAACAACGCTGCCCCTCTAAATCCAGTGGATCACCATGTTTTTTAGCGACCGTTTGATAAGCCAAATGCAAAGTGGCTTTCACTGAAACTTCGGCAATATCGGTTAAGGCATCGGAAACTTTCATGAGTGGGCTTTCAGCAAGCACGTCACTGGCCGCCACAGTCAATACATTGGATTTTTTAAACAAACGTAGCACACGCATTTGATCTTCAACTTGATCAATCTCAATCCGCAATAATTGCTGACGCAGTGAATCCTCTAAATCTTGGCGTTTAGGTAATTCAAAATCCATAGATAAAAATTCATCCAGTAACACTGGGTAATGCGTGAGTTCTTCACAAATCCATGGGCTAACAGTCGCCATTTTCACTAAACGCTGCAAAGCACCTTTGCTTTCAATCAGCATGACCAAATATACGGTACGGCGCATCACCGATTCCACCAAAGGCATTAAACGTACCAAAGCCATTTGTGGGTTATCAGATTGCAACACCGCTTCAATTAAATGCGGCCAAAAGGTTTTAAGGCGTTGAATGGCTTTAGCCGGTAATTTTTTTAAGGCGTGTCCATGCCAAAACTCATGTACTAAATTCTTCGCGTTTTCATCTAAAACTTCATGTAAACGTTGTTCGAGTTGGCTCATGCTTTCAACTGAACTGTCTAAATCCTTTTCTTTAATCAGATGTTCAAATTGATACATGACTTTGGCGCGTTTGGCATTTAAGCACTGTAAAAATGCTTGCCAATCAGCGAAACCAAGCGTGTCTGAAATACGGGCACGTAGTTCGGGTTCTGTCGGTAAAGACTGGGTTTGTTGATCATTTAAAGCCTGAATAGCATGTTCAACACGGCGTAAGAATAAATACGCGTCTTCTAAATCAATAACTGCTTGTTCATCAAGTAATTCAGCATCATCTAAATGACTTAAGCTGACTAAACACTGGCGATCTTGCAGTTCTAGGCGGTAACCACCATAGATCAGCTGAAAAACTTGGACGATAAATTCAACTTCACGAATACCACCTGCACCTAATTTAATATCATCTTCGATATTACGCCGTGCCACTTCGCGTTCAATCATGGCTTTCATTTCACGCATGGCTTCAAAGGCGGTGTAATCGACGTATTTACGGAACACAAATGGGCGCGTCATCTCTAATAATTCATCACCCTCAGGGCTTGGATTGACAATACGCGCTTTAATCCATGCATAACGTTCCCATTCACGTCCATGCTGACTCAAATATTTCTCTAACGCGACATGGCTAATCGCAAGTGCTGAACCATCGCCCCACGGACGCAGACGCATATCGACACGGAACACAAAACCATCTGCGGTGATGTGATCCAATAAGTAGATGAGTTTTTGTCCCCATAAAATACAAAACTGCTGCACATCTATGCATTTACGTCCACCTTCGGTTTCACCTTGTTCATCAAAGGCAAAAATCAGGTCGATATCACTGGATAAATTCAGCTCTTGCGCACCGAGTTTACCCATGGCAATGACAATTAAATCTTGGACTTTGCCGTTATAACCCATGGGTTGACCATATTTAGCCACTAAAGGTGCTAAAGCAAAATCTTTGGCGGCACAAATTGCAGCATCAGCAAAATCAGACAGTTCACGAGTCAGTGTCACTACATCGGTGAGTTGATTGGCATCTTGCCAAATCCAGCGAAACATAAGGCGCGCGCGCAAAATACGCATCTGACGCATCCAACCACTTTCATCAGTCACATCATGTAGGGCTTGATCCACATAAGCATAAATTTGCGCCGTGCTTAGAGATGTTAAAAATGCATCTGTTGCATAATCTTGTTGTAATAATTCAGGATGCACGCTAAGCACTTGTTCTGCGTACTGACTGGCACGTAAAGTCTTTTGTAACTGTGCGGTATTCATTCCTAACTCTTCTCAAGCCCTATTTTTATCTGTTATAACAGTAAGCTTGGGCTTTAGAAAACTTTTTTATCAGCATACCTGACTTTGCCGCTGCTCTAGCACTTGATGACTATTGTTAGCAGCGGGTAAAGTAACTTTAAACACAGTGCCTTCACCTTCTTTAGACTGCACACTAATCTGCCCTTGGTTGAGGTCTATAAAGCGCTTACACAACACCAAACCTAAACCCGTGCCTTTTTCACCTAAGGTACCTTGACGACTAAAAGTGATTTTTGGCTCAAATAAGGTCTCTATTTGATTTTTGGTCATGCCTAAGCCAGTATCTTGAATATAGATATGAACTTGTTCTTGCTGCATTTCAGCACGTAAAATCACTTTACCTGTGCCATCGGTATGAGTAAATTTCAGTGCATTCGAAACCAAATTCTGAATCACTGAAGTAATCATATTAATATCAGCGTATACCTTTATCTGCTCTTCAACTTGATTAATCAGTTGAATGTTCTTTTTGACCGCTAAACTGCCTAATACATCTGTCACAATTTTAGTGGATTGTGATAGCGCAAAATTAATCGGGTGATAGACAAAACGTCCACCTTCTGCCATCGCCCAATTGAGTAAGTTTTCCAATAAATTATAAGTCGACTGCGCAGTATCAAACACATAATCACTAATATCTTGAATGCCCTTTTCATCGAGTGTGTCACGCTCTTTGGCCAAGATTTCTGAAAACCCCAATAAACCATGAAATGGGGCGCGTAAGTCATGTGCAATAATTTGAAAAAATTTGGTTTTACTAAAATTGAGTGCCGCTTGTTGTTCAAACTCTTCTTTAAGTTCGGCATTTTCTAAACGTAAACGAATCAGCCCCATGAGGCTTTGAATAAACTCGCGCACAATGACAATACTTTTATCATCAAAAGCTGTATCTTTTTGATCAAATAAATACACATGACCCACAGAATCTTCGCGATCACATAAGTCAACGGCCAACATACGCCGATGATGCATGCCTAAGCTTTGCATATAAGCTGAAGCTTGCGGGTAAATCGGGTGATCGGGCGTGATTAAATCGCTTTCTTTAAAAAATTCATTGACCTGTGCATCGGCTTCAGATAAAAACGGGCGGCAGCCCTCATCTGATGAAAACCAGATATATGGCTCATCTTTAAACGCCAAAATGGCATAATCAGTTTGCAGCATACTACGCGCAAACTTTAAAAAATCTGCAATACGATTATCTTGACCAAATACGCCAAGTAATAATGATAGTTTACAGGCACTGAGCTGCTCAGTTTCTGAGCCAATTTCTAATAATTTGAGTTCCATATTCTCAGCCTCGTAATTCTTTCTCATATTTCTCATATAAAGAAAAAATTAGCTTCTTTATCCCCATTATTTAGCACGCTCTTTATTAAAATGACAATAACAAAACATACAAAATACAGCTAAATCTTAACATAATATATAAGTTTTATTTTACCAATCGGTATAAAATTAAGCGAATCAAAAACTTATAAAAATAAATTTTAAATTTTATTTACATTAAACACAGACATAAAAAAACCCCAAACCTTTAATACCAGTTTGGGGTCTTCAAAATTTGGTCCCGAGGGTCGGACTCGAACCGACACGTCATCTCTGACAGCGGATTTTGAATCCGCCGCGTCTACCAATTTCACCACCTCGGGAGAGATGTTGTGAGGGCCATAATAAACTAATTTTCTAAGCTGTCAACGCTTTATCTTTGCTTTTGTTTAAAATTAAAGCAGATCGCTTTTTTTTGTCGTTAAAATCAGCAATTTCTGCCATTTTAAGCAAAAAGGCATATACTAATGCCAGTTTTTTTAAGCCTTTATGTTCAACATGCAACTGTCTGATTTTAATTTTGATCTCCCTGATGAACTCATTGCTCGTTATCCTTTAGAAACACGTAGCGCTTCACGTTTACTACATTTAGATAAACACGGTCAGCATCATGATCATCAATTTACCGACATTTTAGAGCTACTCAATCTAGGTGACTTATTGGTGTTAAATGATACCAAAGTCATGAAAGCACGCCTAAAAGGTAAACGTGCGTCTGGCGGTGCGGTTGAAGTCTTGGTTGAACGTATGCAAGATCAATTTATTGCGCATTGTCATATTAAAGCCAGCAATTCCCCAAAAGCAGGGGCAGAACTTTTTATTGGGCCAGACCAAGTCAAAGTGACCGTACAAGGTCGTCATGAAAACTTGTTTATTGTTGAATTTTCACAGCCCATTTTAGATGTGTTAGATCAATATGGTGCCTTGCCTATTCCGCCTTACTTTAACCGTGAAGCTGAAGCCATTGATACCGAACGCTATCAAACCGTGTTTAATGACCCAACTAAAATTGCCAGTGTGGCAGCACCGACCGCCAGCTTGCATTTTGATGAAGAATTACTGCAAAAATTAGCCGAAAAAGGCATTCAAACCACTTTTGTCACCTTGCATGTCGGTGCAGGCACCTTCTTACCAGTGCGTACCACAGATATTGAAAACCATATTATGCATAGCGAATGGTGCCAAGTATCTGAAGAAGCCATGCAAAAGATTCGTGATACTAAAGCACGCGGCAAACACGTCATTGCTGTGGGTACGACTGCAACGCGTGCGACTGAAAGTGCAGCGCAAGCCAATGGCGGTGAACTCAAAGCATGGACAGGTGATACGCAAATCTTTATTTACCCAGGTTATGAGTTTAAAGTGGTAGATCGTTTAATTACTAACTTCCATTTACCAGAATCCACCTTATTAATGCTCGTTTCAGCGCTGTCTAATCGCGACAACATCTTAAGTGCCTACCAACATGCGGTTGCAAATCGCTATCGCTTCTTTAGCTATGGTGATGCTATGTTAATCGATAACATCGCAAAATAATAAAGACCCATGCCGATCGAGACCAGTCAACGCATTTTACATTTACGCAGTAAGCAAAATGCTGAGGTAGAGGACAATCTCGCTCGGCTATGGCAGATTGGTCGCAATAGCCATTCCGCACAGGATATTCTCGATCAATTGCATCCATGGGGTGCATCTAGACGCTTAAAATTTGATAATGCTTTGGCATTCATGCTGGTGGGTATGGGTACGCTATTGCTATTGCTGCTATTGTTCCAACCTTATGCCTTACTTAGCCAAAGCATTGCTTTTGTGGGTGGCTGCTTGATCTTTTTAAGTTATTTGTTATATGCCCCTCAACGTCCAATTGATGAGGTGATTGTCTATTTGCAAGACAGCATCATTGCAAAAAGATATCAGTTAAACTACCACAAAGTTCCCGAAGCTTTAGGGCGCCCGTTAAGACCGACTTTATTAATTTCACAACTCAAACAACAATTTCCAATTTTTAATCGCGGTCGTGTCAGCAACGAGATTCCATTTTTTGCCAGTTGTGTTTGGCAAGAAGATAACGGTCAAAGCCATCAGGTGTTAATTTTTGAGTATCATTTTGTCAATCAATTTGCCAGCCCCGACCCAAACACTAAACATATTCGCCCTAAAGAAATCCATCAAAGCTTATGGGGGGTATTTGTCTTTAACCTAGAGCATGACTTTGCCACCTTTGCCGCCAGTACCGAACATAAAAAACTGCCCTATCCTTATCACCTACAATGGCACAGTAGTGATATTCAAATTCGTCAACGTTTATATATTGGTGGGGAAAATCCATTAGAATTAGCTAAAAAAATGACCCCTGCATTGACCTTAAAACTCGCTGAGTTTTTTCGCCAGCGTGAAGGTGAGTTATATATTAACCCCAACCAAAATATGCTGTGTTATTTAGGCAAAGACCCTTTGATGCAGATTCAACGCCAACATCATAAAAAAATTCAAGATATATCGGCATTACGTGGACACTTACGGACTTTTAAATTACCCTTATTAGAACGTCTAAAAAACGATCTCCTCTGCTTACTACAATAAGGACTAGCGCATGCAACTCATGATTTTTCTAGGTTTGGTGATTTTGTTCATCATGACCGTGATTATCATTCGCAACAATATTGTGCGCTATCATAATGCCAGTATTCGTGCATGGGCTGATGTAGCCAGTTTTGAACGACAAAAAGTTAAAATTTTAGAAGGCTTGGCACCTGTACTCGCCGAGTATAGTCAATTTGAACAAGGCACTTTGGCACAAGTGACTGAACTACGCCAAAATGTGGTGCAACTCAAAACAGATAGTACGGATATTGGACGATTGCAGCAAATTGAAGCATTGAGCAAACAATTTATGCAGCACTTAAATGTGGTGGTGGAAAATTATCCTGAGCTTAAAGCCAATCAAATTTATTTGAAAATGATGCAAGAAATTGAAGAGCAAAATGAAAACGTCGGTGCTGCTATTACGATTTTTAACCGTAATGTCGAAGTTTTTAACAATTATATTCAAATCTTTCCAAATAACTTGATTAATACTGCAACAACAGGCAAAAAGCCGATTCGAGTTTTCCGTGACGCTTCAACGACGCAAAACTTTGATTATCGACCAAATTTTTAAATATAATGACTGCTCACACTCGGGCATTACTATCACCAAGGATCTCATGTTAGAACATCTCCCTGTCTTAAAAGATGCGTTAATTCATGAATTTTATCAGCTTTATGATCGTTATTATGAAGACGAAATTTATGGCTGCGCCTTGGTATTTAATGAGTATATGATGCTCGACTATTTAACCATTGCCACCAAACGTAGCTTATTTTCTGATGTTGAAGACTATGCACAGTTTTTAAGTCATGATGATAAATGGAATGTCAGCAAATGGCGTTTTCGTTCTAACCCACATGACAGTCGCCTAAATGCCTTTAAAACCTTGCTGGCAGATTATTTTCAGCGTCGGCATTTTTTTGGTACTCCGCTACAACAACAAAATTTACAACAACTCAATAATTTAGACCTATTGCTGAATGCTTATAAACAAGCCAAAGAAGCTTTGGTGGAATCGTATGGTTTAGACGTCGATCAGATTTTATTTTTTGTGCATTTGCCTGCCCAGCCTAATATTGAGACCAGCTCCGCTGCTTTTTTAAATGAATCAAGCCAATTATTACAAGAGTTTATGCAGCTCAGACAGCATCAGCGCGTGGCGCATGATCCTGCACGTTTAAAAAAACTCACCCAAGCCGATAAAGATCTGCTGGTGGATATTGCGCAATTGGCGCGTATCGACCCCTTTGATTATATGCAAGTTGCCAATCAGGCCTATATTTTGACCCTAGATGCAACCTTTACAGATATCAATCCTTATATTCAAAACTTAGTGCAAACCATTGCAGCGATGGACACTGATCCTCAATTTGCCTTAACCCGTGAAGAGATTTTAGAGCGGATTGATCAGTTCTATAGTAATGTGCTTAAGCAACGCTAATTACACAAAAACACACAGCAACTCGGCAAACGCTAGCGTTTAGGCACAGAATCAAGGAAAATAGCCCCCTTTATTTTTAGCCATCAGCGAACTGTTTTTTCGCCTTGAGTTGGAACGTGTATGAAGTTTGAAAAATTAGCACAGTCGGGTCGTGCCCGTCGTGGTCGCTTAACCCTAGAACATGGTGTAGTTGAAACACCTATGTTTATGCCTGTGGGTACTTATGGTACGGTAAAAGGCGTGTTACCTCGTGATATCAAAGAGATTAAATCTCAAGTGATTTTAGGCAACACCTTCCATTTGTACCTACGTCCAGGTTTAGATGTGATCCGTGAACACGGCGGTTTACATCAGTTCATGAAATGGAATAACCCAATTTTAACCGATTCAGGCGGCTTCCAAGTGTTTAGTCTTGGCGCAATGCGTAAGATTAAAGAAGAAGGCGTGACCTTCCGTTCGCCAATTGATGGTTCTAAAGTATTTTTATCACCTGAAATCTCAATGGACATTCAACATACCTTGAACTCTGACATTGTGATGATTTTTGATGAATGTACCCCTTACCCTGCCACTCACGAAGAAGCGCAAAAATCATTGCAGTTGTCTTTACGTTGGGCGAAACGTTGTAAGACGCAGCATCATGAGGTATTGAAAAACCGTAATGCCCTGTTTGGTATTATCCAAGGTGGTATGTACCAAGACCTGCGTGAAGAGTCCCTCAAAGGCTTACTTGAAATTGACTTTGATGGTTATGCGATTGGCGGCTTGTCTGTCGGTGAACCAAAAGAAGAGATGATCAAAGTTTTAGATTATCTCCCTGAAAAAATGCCTGCTGATAAACCACGTTACCTCATGGGCGTAGGTAAACCTGAAGACATCGTGGAAGCGGTACGTCGCGGCGTAGATATGTTTGACTGTGTAATGCCAACTCGTAATGCGCGTAATGGTCATTACTTTGTCACTGACGGTTTAGTGCGTATTCGTAACAGCCAGTATCGCCATGACCAAGGGCCACTCGACCCACATTGCGATTGTTACACCTGTACTAACTTCACCCGTTCGTATTTATTCCATTTAGAAAAATGCGGTGAAATGTTAGGTTCAATGCTTGGTACGATTCATAACTTACGTTACTACCTGCGCTTAACCGAAATGATGCGTGATGCCTTAGATAATGGCACATTTGACGAATTTGTTGCAGATTTCTATGCACGCCGTGGCTTAGAAGTTCCACCTTGTCCTGTAGATTAATCTTTTTTGCTATTTGCGCTAAAGAAAAAGACAAGGTAAATTGCTGTTCAAGACATTTTTTACTTCGTATTTAGGAAATTATAAATGAGCCTTTTTATTTCGACTGCTCATGCAGCAGGTGAAGCTGCCCAACAACCAAGCCTCATGGCCAACCTTTTGATGATTGCTGTATTCGTTGCAATCTTCTACTTCCTGATTTGGCGCCCTCAAGCAAAACGCGCGAAAGAACACCGTAACTTAGTTGAAAGCTTAGGTGTAGGTAGCGAAGTGGTCTTTGCAGGTGGTCTTATGGGCCGCATCACCAAAATTGAAGGTGATTTTGCAGTGGTAGAATTGAATCGTGGCGTAGAAGTGAAAATTCAACGTGCAAGTGTGATTTCGGTTCTACCTGAAGGCACTTTGAATAACCTTTAATCACCATTTAAGTCGTGCAAGTTGCACGACTTTTTATTTTAAGAAGAAAATTAAATGCGTTACCCTGCATGGAAATATCTACTGATCCTCGTTGTTTTAGTGGTCAGTACTTTATATGCCCTGCCAAGTTTGTATCCAGATGAACCTGCCGTGCAAATTTCGGGTGCCAAAGCTGGTACTCAAATTGACGCAAGCATCGTACAAAAAGCAGAGCAAATCCTCAAAAGCCAAAATATCCAAAGTCATGACAATAGCTTTAGCAATAATGCAGCTTTGTTGCGTCTAGATTCATCTGAAGCCCAACTCAAAGCTAAAGATGCACTGCGTCAAGGCTTAGGTGATGATTATGTTGTGGCCTTAAACCTAGCGCCAACCACACCAGAATGGCTACAAAAAATTGGTGCTAAACCAATGAAGCTTGGTCTGGACTTACGTGGTGGTGTGCACTTCTTACTTGAAGTGGATATGGACAAAGCCATCAGTCAGCGTATGGAAACCTCTGCGACTGATTTGCGTCGTCAGCTACGTGATAACAAAATTCAATTTAATAGTTTAAGCTTAGCCAACAATACCATTACTGTTCAATTTGCCAACAATGATGACCGTGCTCAAGCCATGGACTTCTTACGTAGCAGCGGCAACGAGTTTAATCAACAAGCTCTCGCAACTGAGGCTGGTGCAACGCTACGTTTAAACTACACCGATACGCGTCGCCAAGAAATTCAAAGCTATGCAGTCAATCAAAACTTAACCACTCTACGTAACCGTATTAATGAGTTGGGTGTGGCAGAAGCTTTAGTACAAACTCAAGGTAGCAACCGTATTGTGGTTGAACTGCCGGGTGTACAAGATACTGCCGAAGCTAAACGTGTCTTAGGTCGTACTGCCAACTTAGAATTCCGTTTAGTGTCTGATTTAAATGATCAATATATTGACCCATATTTGGGTAAATCTAATGGTCAACCGATTCCACCAGGCACTGAGCTATTTGCCTTTGAATCTTTAGATAGCGGCCGTGAATTATTACTCAACCGCAACCGCATCTTAACAGGTGAGCGTGTACAAAATGCCTCATCTGGCTTTAGCCAAGATACCGGTGGTGCTGAGGTCAACATTACCCTCGATTCAGCGGGTGGTAAGCTCATGGCGGATGCGACCCGTAACGCGGTTGGCAAACGCATGGCGGTATTGTTTATTGAGAACAAACAGAAAATTAGCTATGTGCAAGATCCTGAAACAGGCACGCAAACTGAAGTTCGTACCCCTTATACAGAATCTGTCGTGATTAACGCTGCAACCATTCAAGCAGTATTAGGTTCACAGTTCCGTATTACTGGTCTAGATTCACCGCAAGAAGCCTCTGAATTGGCGTTAATGTTACGTGCGGGTGCTTTGGCTGCGCCAATGTACTTTGTTGAAGAACGGGTCATTGGTCCAAGTCTGGGTCAAGAAAACATTGATAAAGGTGTACTGTCTACCCAAATTGGCTTCTTATTGGTAGCGATTTGGATGGTGGTGTTCTTCCGTCTTTTTGGTGTGATTGCCAACTTTGCACTGGTCTTTAACTTAGCCATGATTTTAACCGTCATGTCTTGGATTGGTGCTTCATTAACCCTACCAGGTATTGCAGGTATCGTAATTACCATTGGTATGGCGGTGGATGCCAACGTACTGATTTGTGAGCGAATTCGAGAGGAAATAAAATGGGGTGCCTCGCCAAAACAGGCGATTGTGGCAGGTTATGATCGTGCTTATAACACCATTTTTGACTCGAACTTAACCACATTCTTGGTGGCATTTATTCTCTTTGCCATTGGTACCGGCCCGATTAAAGGCTTCGCTGTGACCTTGATGATTGGTATTGTCTGCTCGATGTTTACTGCTATTACAGTAACTCGTGCGATTGTGCAGCTCATTTATGGCAAAAAACGCGACCTGAAAAAGTTGAGCATTTAAGGAGATCATTGATGACTGAAAATTCTCAACCAAACTATGGTCGCCCAGAAGAAGAACGTGTTATCCCGTTTATGAAAATCGCACTGCCTGCGGCATTGCTATCGATTTTCTTAACCGTGGCCAGTATCTTCTTTATTGCGACCAAGGGCTTAAACTTAGGCTTAGATTTTACTGGCGGTATTGCAGCTGAGCTGAATTACACCAATCCAGTCCAACCTGAGCAAGTCACAAAAGCGTTAAGCCAAGCTGGTTTTAGCGATGCTGTGGTGCAAACCTTAGGTTCAGAACGTGACCTGATGGTACGTATGCCTGTACAAGAAGGCGTAGAAGCAGAAGACTTAAGTAAAGCAATTAGCGCTGCGGTACAGTTGCCAAACAACGCAGCTGAAGTCCCTAAACTCGATGTCGTAGGTGGTCAGGTCGGTAATGAGCTATATGTACGTTCTGCTGGTGCAGTTGGCTTAGCATTATTACTCATGCTGGTGTATGTCACCATTCGCTTTGAGTTTAAGCTTGCTATGGGTGCCGTATTGTCTTTATTCCACGACATTATTGTGACCTTAGGCTTCTTTGCTTTTATGCAATGGCCATTTGACTTAACTGTACTTGCGGCCTTATTGGCGATTATTGGTTTCTCACTCAACGATAACATCGTGGTCTCCGACCGTATTCGTGAAAATTTCCGTAAGATTCGCGGTGCAACCCCTTTAGAGGTGGTCAACATTGCTCTCACCGAAACCTTACGTCGTACTATTCACACCTCTATGACCCTATTACTTGTGGTGGTTGCCATGATGTTTATGGGCGGTGACGGTCTGAAGTGGTTCTCTGTTGCCATGTTTATTGGTGTGTTTGTCGGTACTTACTCATCTATTTACATTGGTACAGCCTTTGCCTTATGGCGTGGCTTGAATCGTCAAGACTTCATTGTGCAGGTTAAACCTGAATTTGAAGAACATGGCGATGAGCAGTTACCTCCGCGTTAATCATTACTCGTAAAAAAAGCCCATCAACTGATGGGCTTTTTTTATATCTGTTGGATGATTGGACAATGCGCTGTGGTACGCCATGCGACCGTAACTATGGCCTCATGTAATTGCAATTGCTGATAACTAAATTCGCCCAATTGCGTATGCTGCATATTGCCCTGCATCTGGCCAAAGTGAACATTGGTTTCTAAAGTATTTAAGCTTAAACGAATCCCTAAACCTGCTGCTTTAACAATCGCTTCTTTGGCAGTCCAAATTTGCAACCAATAGGATTGATTTTGTTGACTGACATACCAACGCTGTAATTCCGCCTGTGTAAAAGCATGTTGTGCCAAGGCCTCAAAACGGATTTTACGGCTTAAATCTTCGATATCTACACCAATATCTTGTACCTCAGCACTCATCACCAAAGCATAGTGCTGTTGACTATGGCTATGGTTAAACGCGAGCTCTGGTAAATAAGGCTTACCGTATTCAGTTTTGCGTAACTCTGCTGCTTGCACATCACGCCCTAAACTTTGACTCAAACAAGCTAAGCGATACGCATGTAAGGCCTGTTTTTGTGCTAACACATAATCACGGCGGCTTAAGCTGCTATCTAGTTGTATAATTTGTCGAATCGGCTGACAATCTAAATAAATTTGCATGCTGTTTCCATAAAAAAACCAGCAATTAAAATTGCTGGTTTGGCAGTGGCGTTGGTTTAGTTACCTTGCACCAAACGACGCGCACTAATAATGCCCGGTTGTTGCTCTAAACGCGCCAATAAGCGTGACAATTGCGCCAAGCCTTTCACTTCAATCAACAATTTCATATTGGCAATACCATCTGATTCAGAAATGGTATTGACCTGACGAATGTTAATTTGATCTGAAAAAATCACTTGGGTTAAGTCTTTAAGTAAACCACGGCGGTCATAAGCCTCCACCACAATTTGCACACTTTGCCCACGCGTTGGCTGCATCTCCCAGTCGGCCTCGACTGCACGTTCAGGCTCATTTTGAATCATACGTAGATAATCTGGACAAGCCACTTTATGAATGCTCACCCCACGATTTAAAGTGATATAACCCGCGATTGATTCACCATGCACAGGCTGACAGCACTGCGCAATATGTAGTTCTACGTTGTCTAAACCATCAATTAAAATACCATGTGCAGACAAGGTATGACTGGCACGCGGATTTAAGGTCGGTTTTAACACCAGCTCAGGTTCATCCTGATCGAGGTGCATATGACGATTGACCTGATTAATCAAAGCATGCAGGCTCACATCACCATTGACCAAGGCGATTAAAATATCTTCGCCATTTTTCACGTTAAAGTGATTGCAATAATCTGCTAAATCAATGCTTTTAGGATGAATGGCTAAACGTAACAATTCTTTATTGAGAATTTCACGCCCCACTTCTAAGTTTTTACTACGATCTTGCTGACGGAACCAGTGACGTAACTTATCACGCGCACGCGCAGTCTTGATATAACCTAGCGAGTTGACCAACCAATCACGGTTCGGTTCACGATCCTTTTTGGTTAAAATCTCAACTTGCTCACCAGTTTTTAAGGTGTAGGTTAAAGGCACATAACGTTGGTTAACCCGCGCGGCATAACACTTATTACCTACTTCGGTATGCACATGGTAGGCAAAGTCTAACACCGTAGAACCACGCGGTAACTCTTTGATATCACCATCACGACTAAACACATAAATCTTTTCAAAATCCTCAAACTCTTGGATTTGTTCAAAGTTTTCTTCAGTGTCTTCTTCTTTATGTGCGCTGGCATCATTACGTTCTTGATAATGCTCAAGCACTGCACGTAAAGAATGTAAACGATGATTAAAAGAGTGATCGGTGGTTTTGGAGCCTTCTTTATAGTTAAAGTGCGAACACACGCCAAGCTCTGCTTCATTATGCATGGCAAGGGTACGAATTTGCACTTCTAAAGATTTATTTTCCGCGATGACAGCAGTATGTAATGAGCGATAACCATTGGCTTTAGGATTGGTAATATAGTCATCAAATTGATGCGGAATATGCCGCCACATTTGATGCACAATACCCAAAGTGTGGTAACACTCAGGAATAGATTTGACCAAAACCCGTAACGCACGAATGTCATAGAGCTGATCAAAGCTTAAATCTTTACTCTTCATTTTGCGGTAGATCGAGTAAATATGTTTTACCCGACCATTAATTTCCGCTTCTATTCCGTAATCAGCCAAAGCGGTACGCAGTTTATCAATCACAAACTGAATATATTGCTCACGCTCTAAACGCTTTTCATTGAGCAGTGAGGCAATTTCTTTATAGCGCTCAGGGGCTAAATAACGAAAGGCTAGATCTTCGAGTTCCCATTTTAGCTGGGCAATGCCTAAACGATGCGCTAAGGGTGAGTAAATGGTGAGAATCTCGCGTGCAACACGCTCTTGACGATCTTTAGGTGATTTTGCCAATTCACGTAAAGCATAAGTACGTTCGGCCAGTTTAATTAAAACTACGCGTACATCTTCGGTTACTGAAATCAGCATTTTATAAATGCCGGTCAGATGTTCACGTTGGTTATTATTAAAGTGATCTTCTAAGCGTTTATTTTTTTCAATCAGCTCAGACAACTTACCCATCGATAAAGTGCCTGTGACCAAACCATGTACGTTAGCACCAAAAGCGGTGAGCACTTCATCGAGTGAAATCACGCCTTCACGTACCCCACGGTACAACATGGCAGCCGATAAAGTATCTTCATCCACATACAGATGCGCCAAAATATTGGCCATCTCTAAACCAGTATAAAAGGTATTAGAGCGATGATTGACCGTACTTTGTAGCTCACGCTGTAGAGTCAGTTGGGCAACTTCTTCGAGTTGTTTGAGTTCAGCACCATCAAAAATAGCGCGGACGCGATCCAACCATTCGGCAAGATCATGCTGAGCTTGTTCGGCATGCTCAACAGTCGTTTCCTCAGACAATTCATTTAATCGCCCTGGAAGCTGTTCACGTACTGTGACCATACCTATCTCCTACTTCTATGTTACGCTGTATCATATTATAAATTTATAAGTCGTCTATTTCGTGTTTTTTAAATAAAGCAATTGATTCTACATGGCCAGTATGTGTAAACATATCCATCACACCCGCTTGAATCAAGCGATATCCATGTTCTGCTAACACTTTTGCATCACGCGCCAATGTAGCGGGATTACACGAGACATAAACCACACGTTTTGCACCAAATTTGGGCACATAATGCATGACTTGCTCAGCACCAGCGCGTGGTGGATCAATCAATAATGCATCAAAACCCTGTTTTGCCCAAGATTGGTGCGAAAAATCTTGTGTTAAATCTTGTGAATAAAACTGTAGCTGTTGAATCTGATTAAGCTTGGCATTTTCTGTACCGCGTTCAACCATTTCCTGACTACCTTCTACCGCAATCACTTGCCCAGTTTCACCTACACAGCGTGCCAGTGGCAAACTAAAGTTACCTAAACCACAAAACAGGTCTAAAACACGTTCACCGGGTTGCAACTCTAGCAATTGACATGCCAATTGCACCATTTTGGGGTTAACTGTTGAATTGACTTGAGTAAAGTCATGCGGATGAAAGCCAAAATTCACATCAAAATCAGGCAAACTGTAGTGTAAACGGGGGGCAGCATGAGCTTGGTCAATACGAACTAAGTCTGGCTCATCATTGCCTTGTAAATATAATTGCCAACCCTTGTTTAACGCAAATTCACGCAATCGGTTGACATCATCTGCAATTAAAGGCTGCAAATGACGTATTACAAGCGCAATCTCTTGATCACCCATCGCCAGTTCTATATGCCCAATATGGGCTTTGGCATCTAAGCTTTGTAGCAATTGTTTTAAACGGGTAATCGAACCAAATTGCTGATCCAAGATCAGGCAACGATCAATAGAAGTGAGTTTATTGCTTTGTTTCTCGCGAAATCCAACCACTAATTTGTCTTTGCTTGGCACATAACGCACCCCAATTCGCGCTTTACGACGATAATCTTCACGTTCAGAGCGAAGAGGCGCTAACCAGTTTTGTGGCTCTAAACCCGCAAAATGAGTCAAATGAGATTTTAAGACATCCTGTTTTAAACGAATTTGCTCATCTTTGGCAATGTGCTGCATATTGCAACCACCACAGCGATCAAAGTGTGAACAGGCAGGTTCTACACGTATTGCTGAAGGCTCACTGAGTAATTCAAGACAATCAGCTTCTTCTAAACGTTTAATCACATTGGTAATTTTTGCAAGCACAGTTTCGCCAGGCAAGGCGCCCTCAATAAAAACTTTTTTGCCGTGCTTATCACTTGGATGATCGGGATGACTGCCATAATGCGCTATCCCTCGTCCTTCGTGTGATAGCGATTCAACCTGAAAAATGTACTTGGGTTGTGGCATAGGACGAGGTTTAGCTTTGTGTTTCATGGATACCTAATTTTTGTCTGGGGAGAAATCAAGTGCAGTAAATGCAGTATGCTGTGAGTTTTGACACCATACCTGTAAAAATTCGGTATGTTGCGGCTGACTCTGTAAATAATGAATGGTTTGTTGAATCCAAGAATGATGATCTTGCGGGCTAATTAAACCTTTGAGTAATACCCAGCGTAAGAACACCAACCACGTATTTAATACATCGCCTTCGCAATAGCTGGTGAGCTCAAGCCACTGCCCTTCGGCAACATATTTGGGAATATGATAGCCTGGTAAACCACGTTTACCCGGAAAACCTAATAAATGCGCAATATCATCTAACTTTTGGAAATTACGTCCATTAAACATTGCCATAACATCCATTAAATCAACATGACGCTGATGGTAACGGTTCTGATAGTTATTATAACGTTTTTGGTTATCAATTTCGCCCTGATCAAACAGACTTGGCGCAGATAAACCATGATACATAGCGCGATATAAAATTACAGGTAAATCAAATTGTGAACCATTCCAACTGACTAGGGTTGGATAACGCTTATCAAAGATCGATAAAAATTTTTGTAAAATTTCACGTTCAGTATATTGCTCTTGGCTAAACGAAAACAGTTTCATCTGTCCTTTTTCATTCAGCCAAAGTCCAGAAATACACACAATTTCATGCAAGGGTAAACGCTGAAAATCGCTACCTGCTTCCTGACGACGCAGCTTGGCTAAAGCAGCATCGACATCAGCTTCTGGCAAATCAAGGTCATATAAATGCGCACCTGATTTTCGATCGGTTAAGGTTTCAATATCAAAAACTAACACCGGTAAACGCATAATATGACCCTATATAAGTTGCTCAAGTTTAGTCTTGAACTGAGAACAAACCAGTAGATAAATAACGATCGCCACGGTCGCAAACAATACACACGATCACCGCATTTGGGTTTTCTTCAGCCAATTTAATCGATGCCCACACCGCACCACCTGAAGAAACGCCCGCGCTAATGCCTTCGCGACGTGCCAATTGACGCGCGGTTTTTTCCGCTTCAATTTGTGGAATATCCATAATGCGATCAACGCGTGATGCATCAAAAATAGTTGGTAGATATTCGGTCGGCCAACGACGGATGCCCGGAATATTAGAGCCTTCTGCTGGCTGTAAACCGACAATTTGCACGTCTGGATTTTGCTCTTTGAGATATTTTGAAATCCCCATAATCGTGCCGGTAGTGCCCATCGAGCTGACAAAATGGGTAATTTTGCCACCCGTTTGCTGCCAAATCTCAGGACCTGTGGTCAGGTAGTGTGCTTCAACATTATCTGGATTACCAAATTGGTTAAGGACTAAACCTACACCATCAGCTTGCATTTGTAGCGCCATATCACGCGCTTCTTCCATGCCTGAGGCTTCAATAAGCTCCGCACCATAAGCCGCCATCGCATCTTTACGTTCTTGACTCGAATTGGCAGGCATGATGAGTTTCATATTGTAGCCGCGCATCGCTGCAACCATTGCCAATGCAATGCCTGTATTTCCGCTCGTCGCTTCAATTAACGTATCACCCGGTTGAATCTGACCACGCTTTTCTGCTTGCATAATCATGTTGTAGGCAGGACGATCTTTGACTGAGCCTGCTGGGTTATTGCCTTCCAATTTGGCCAATACTGTTGCTTGAGTGTGATTTGCCAGACGCTGTAACCGCACCAGTGGGGTTTTGCCCACATAGTGATCCAGTAAAAATTCGTCTTTTTGAAAATCAGGGGGTGTCGTACTCATTATTTGCACCTTTATCGAGGTGCGCCTATTGTATGAAAAAATGCTTGATTCTGCACCCGTTTAGCAGGCTTTTTCTTTAACTCGCTCAAAGCCTCATCAGATTAAAAAAAAGCATGCTAAACTCGTCGGCAAACAAAAGCTGCCTTTTGAATTATGCCCAATATCAATAAAAAGTTATTTAAGCGCTTACATTTAAACCATGCCTACGGGCAACTGATTGCGCTCATTTTTGTGCCCATCATGGTATTGGCCTGTGTGGGCGCAGCTTTAGTTTTAATTGAAACCTCCAATGCTGCCAAAGCGCAGCAACGCCAAATGGCAATTGCGATTTTAACCCGCTTTCAAACCCAAGCCGAACAAGCGATCACTTTACTTAACTATTATCCCCTGCATTACGATCATGGTCGCACCTTTATGCAAACCATGATGAATAATAAACATGTGATTCGTACTGCAATTATTGATGCCAATGGACAAAACCGCTTAAGTTTGGGTGATCAAGCGGCTGATCCATGGCCTAAAGCAACGCCCAATGCGAGTTTTTTAGGCCCTATTGCACATAAAGACAGCCATATTTACGGTATGGCCATTCATCAAGCGCCCAATAAAGTGGCATGGTTAATGATTGAACTCGACAATCAACCGCTACAAATTGCCCGTTATCGGGTACTCATTGTGCTGATTGCCACCGGTTTACTCACCTTATTGTTGTTACTTTTATGCTTAAACTTCTACTCACGGCGCTGGATTGCCCCAATGTACGAAGTGCGTATGCAGTTACAACGCCTGAATACCGATACCTTAGATCAACATATGGTGATTAACAGTACCGGTGAACTGCGTTTATTGCAGCGTGATATTGCCAATGTCGTCAAACGTTTACATTACAGCTTTTTAGAACTCAAAGAACATACCGAACAAACTGAAGACGATTTACGCCGCACGTTAGATACACTCGAAGTGCAAAATATTACCTATCGCCAAGCGCGTGATCAGGCGATTCAAGCCAACCAATCGAAGTCGGTATTTTTAGCCAATATTAGCCATGAATTACGTACACCTTTAAATAGTATTGATGGCTTTATCCACCTATTACTACGCCAGGGTAATTTATCGAACGAGCAAAATCTCTATTTACAAACCATTCGTAAATCATCGGCACATCTATTGGCGCTGATTAACGATGTTTTAGATTTTTCTAAAATTGATGCGGGTAAATTGGAGCTAGAAACTGCACCCTTTGATTTAGAAGAAGCTATCTTTGACGTAATGGATATGCTGTCACCACTTGCCGCGCAAAAACAAATTGCTATGGCCTTTTATTATGCCGACAACATTCCTAAAGATGTGATTGGCGATGCGTTACGCTTTAAACAAGTGCTAACCAATTTGATTTCCAACGCAATTAAATTTACCCCAGATGGTGAAATTATTGTACGTGTGCGCATGGAACACGATGATATTGGGCAATGTTTACTACACTTTAGCGTACAAGACAGCGGCATTGGTTTAAGCGGCACCGACCGTAAAAAGCTATTTGAATCTTTCTCTCAAGGCGATGCTTCAGTCACGCGTCAATTTGGCGGTACAGGTTTAGGTTTAGCCATTTCTAAACAACTGGTGCATTTAATGCATGGGCATATTGGCTTTGAAGACAACCAAGAACGCGCCCCAACTGAAAAAGGCTCTACTTTCTGGTTTACCGCCATGTTTGCCATAAATGAAGAAGATTACACCCCACATCCTGACTTTAGCCACATGCAGGTGTTGTCTTATTTGGCACATCCTGCCACCGCCAATGTATTACGACATTATTTAGAAAACTATGGCGTACAACACACCGAATCCAATTCGATTTTAGAATTATTTAGTGATTTAAATCGTGTCGATGCCAATGAAAACACTTGGGTCATTGTTGATCATAGTGGCGATAGTGAAGCCCTATTACGTGAAATTCGTCATCGTTATCGCGGTAACTTAGCGGTGTATGGCTACCAAATGCAGCTAGAACCGCAGCTTTTAAACGAACATCAGGCGCGCCCACTGTATCAACCTTTAAGCCGCAGCGCTTTAATTCAATTACTTAGCAATCAAGACGTTTTTGTAGAAGAAGAATTTGAACAATTTAACGGCCAAGGTCTACATGTCTTGGCGGTGGATGATCATTTACCGAATTTAATTGTCTTAGAAGCTCTACTTGGCGAACTGAATGTCAAAATGACCCGTGCTTTAAGCGGTCAAGAAGCCTTAGGCATTTTAGAAAAACAACTGCAACAAGGTCAGCCTGCCTTTGATTTGGTCTTTATGGATATTCAAATGCCAGTGATGTCGGGAATCGATACCACCCGCGCCATTCGTTCACTCGAATCGACCATTGAGCACCATAAACGCTTACCAATTATTGCCTTAACAGCGCATGCTTTAGCTGATGAAAAGCAAAAATTGTTACAAAATGGCATGGATGACTATGTCACCAAGCCCATCCAAATTGAACAAATTATTCAAATTTTAACTCAATGGACTAAACAAAGCTTTAATGCCAAAAATCTAAGCCTGAACACCCCAAGTCCACCAACCGTGATTGATCCTGAAATCTTAAATTGGCAACAAAGTTTACAACTGGCTGCTAATAAAGAAGATTTAGCCTTAGATTTACTCAAAATGCTGGTAGAAAGTTTTGATAAAGAACTCAGTGAAATGCAAGAGCTGATTGAAGTGGAGGATTTTCCGCAATTAGAGCATGTGCTACACCGCTTATATGGCGCAACACGCTATGTGGGTACACCGCGTTTGCAACAGGTCACGGGTGAATTTGAACAATTTGTTTCTATTTTGCGTAAGGAACAGCGTATTGCAGATGAGACTTTTATTGCAGCAGTTCAAACCCGCTTTGAGGATTTAAATAGTCGTATTGATGAAGTCCGGCTGGCAGCGCAAGATATGTTAAAAAACCAAAGCGACTAAGGTTTTAAGGCGCGCGCATGTTATGCTTATCTCAAAAGCAATAACAAGAGAATAAAATGGCCCATATCGAACTCGAATACCAAGATGGTATTGCTATTGTACGTTTAAATCGTCCAGAAAAACGCAATGCCATGAGCTTTTCCCTCCTCAAAGACTTGGTTAAAACTGCCGAACAATTACAAAAAAATCGGCAAGTACGCGCAGTCATTGTCACTGGCGAAGCACAGGTATTTAGTGCTGGCATTGACCTTGCCGACTTAAATAATTCTAAAAATCGTGCTTTTGCCACATGGGAATTAATTAAACCGGGGCAAAGTCTATTTCAAAAAGCCTTTTTAATTTGGCAACAACTGCCTGTACCTGTAATTGCCGCAATTGAAGGTTATTGCTTTGGTGCGGGTATGCAATTGGCATTGGCAGCCGATATTCGCATTGCACATCCCAACACACAAATGTCGATTATGGAAAGCCGTTGGGGCTTGGTACCAGACATGGGACTATCGCGCTCACTCTCAGGTTTAATTCCTTTGGATTTAGCCAAAGAACTCACCTTAACCGCGCGTATTTTTGATGGGCAGTATGCCAAAGACATTGGTTTAGTCACACATCTATCTGAACAGCCCTTACAGCAAGCAAAGCAATTGGCACAGGAAATCTGTAGCCGCTCACCTGATGCCATTTATGCAGCTAAACGGGTATTAGATGCCATGCAACATGCCCCGCATAAAGCTTTAAGGCTAGAGAAAATTTGGCAACTAAAATTATTACTGGGTAAAAACAGTCGTTTAGCACGACAAAAAGATAAAAACCCACAGATTGAATTTTTACCACGACAATTTTAATAGAGGGAACGATGCAATTGGCACATGGCAAAATCGCCTTTTTAGGTATGGGACTGATGGGTAGTCGAATGGCAACCCGTTTAATCAATGCCCAATTTGAAGTAGCGGTATGGAACCGTACTGCCAGCGCCTGTACGGCACTGCTTGAGCAAGGGGCACATGCGCTTGATTTAGCCAATATTGGCACTTATCCAGTGATTCTTTTATGTGTGGCAGATGATACAGCTGCTGAAAGCGTTTATGCGCAAATTGAAAACCAACTACAGGCACAGCAAATCATTGTGGATTTTTCCAGCTTATCTGTTGCTGCTACACAGCGCTTGTTCCAAGCTGCGGCCGCCAAGCAGGTGACTTGGATTGACTCACCAGTTTCAGGTGGCACAACAGGCGCCGAACAAGGCAGTTTAGTGGTTTTTGCAGGCGGTGATGCAGCCACGATTGCCGATTTAAGCCCAATTTATCAAGTACTAGCACAGCGTGTTACGCGTATGGGCGACAGCGGCACAGGTCAAGCCACTAAAATTTGCAATCAATTGATTGTCGCTGCCAACAGCACTTTAATTGCCGAGGCTGTTGCTTTGGCAGATCAAGCAGGCGTAGATACTACTTTACTCGCGCCCGCCCTAGCCGGTGGATTTGCCGACTCAAAACCCTTTCAAATTTTAAGCCCGCGGATGGCGACCCATATATTTGAACCTGTACAATGGAAAGTACAAACCCTCGCCAAAGATTTAAACAATGCTGTGCAATTGGCACAAGACTTTGGTTTGCATATTCCAGTGGCAAAACAAGCCTTATCGCAACTCACGACCCATCAAAATCAGGGCTATGCTCAAGCAGATTTAGCCACTGTGATTCATTTGCTTGAAGCCAATCAGGAATAAATCATGAAACTCGCTGTTAATTTATCCATGATTTTTACCGAAGTGCCCTTGATTGAGCGCTTTGCTTTAGCCTGCCAATACGGTTTTTCGCATGTCGAAATTCAATTTCCCTATGAATTATCGATTGCTGAGATTCAAGCCCAGTTACAGCAACATAGCTTAAGTTTATGTTTAATTAATGTCCCTGCTGGCGACTTAATGCAAGGCG
Source organism: Acinetobacter sp. B51(2017) (assembly GCF_003711395.1). GTDB lineage: Bacteria > Pseudomonadota > Gammaproteobacteria > Pseudomonadales > Moraxellaceae > Acinetobacter. The sequence goes on along the minus strand of NZ_PJRJ01000007.1, from coordinate 40,147 downwards.
GTAACGGCTTGGCCGGTGTACCGGGTCAAGAAATTGCGTTTCGACATGCCGTTGAACAAGCTATTGAATATGCCACTGCTTTAAATGTGCCAAGCGTTAATATTTTAGCCGGCAAACAACCGCTCGATGCTGACCTATTGCCTTGCTTACGCACCCTTGCTAGTAACTTAAAATTGGCTTGCCAAATGCTGAGTGACTTTAAAATTCAACCAGTGTTTGAAATGATTAATGGCACAGATATGCCGCGTTTTTTGCTACAAAATATTGCGCAAGCCCAAGAGATGCTTGAGGTGGTGAATAATCCTTGCCTAAAAATGCAATATGATTGCTATCATATGGCCATGATGGGCGAAGATGTACTAGGTGCCTTACAAGAAAATATTGAAAATATTGGACATATTCAATTTGCTGATTGTCCAGGACGCCATCAACCCTCAACCGGTCAAATCGACTATCAGGCGATTTTTGCTTATCTTAAAGACAGTCCCTACTCAGGCTATGTGGCTGCCGAATATCGTCCGCAAAGTCAGTCTCAGCAGTCCTTTGCGTGGAAAGCACAATATTTTCCAAGTAGTTAAGCAGTTTATCGGGTGGCGGTTTGAAATTTAGCGCTAAATTCGCTATATTAGAAGGTGAGTTATTGTCTGGAAATATTAACCTTTATGAATTTAGAACCATCGCCCAGCGCTTCTAATTCTCACGATCTTGCAATGAATTCTCAAACTAAAGACGTACAAGCATGCTTAAATGTTGTACGCGAAGCTTTAGAAGATGTAAAAGCTAAAGATATCGTGACATTAGATGTCAGCACGATCAGTAACGTTGCAGATGCTATTGTCATTGCTAGCGGCACATCAACCCGTCATTTGAAGGCGCTTGCCAATAACGTGGCTGAAGAAGCACGTAAAGCAGGCTTCCGCCCTCTTGGTATTGAAGGCGAACAAGATGCTGAATGGATCTTAATTGATCTAGGTTTTGTAGTAGTGCATGCAATGCTCCCTACAGCGCGTAAATTCTACGATCTTGAAAGTTTATGGCGTACCCAGCCAGAAACTATGGCTTAAAAAGCATAAAGCGACCTTGATGGTCGCTTGTTTCATGCTATAAAAAACCGCCCTAAGGCGGTTTTTTTATGGCTGTAGTTTAGTGACCTGTACCATTAATCGCTTTAGTCATATCTTCAACCACTTTTTTAGCATCACCAAACACCATCATGGTTTTGTCGTTATAGAACAAGTCATTGTCTAAACCGGCATAACCTGTAGCCATTGAACGCTTAATCACCATAGTGATACGGGCTTTATGCGCTTCTAAAATTGGCATACCATAAATTGGTGAGCTTGGATCATCTTTAGCTGCAGGATTCACCACATCATTAGCACCAATCACCAATACCACATCGGTTGCAGGAAAGTCTGAGTTAATCTCGTCCATTTCCAAGATGTCTTCATAGGGTACATCAGCTTCTGCAAGCAATACGTTCATATGACCCGGCATACGCCCTGCCACTGGATGAATCGCAAAACGTACTGTCACGCCTTGTTCTTTGAGCAAATTAGCCAGTTCCTTGACTGCATTTTGCGCACGACCCTGTGCCATACCATAACCCGGTACAATCACCACGCTATCGGCATTTGACATTAAGAAGCCTGCATCATCGGCCGAACCTGAACGATAATTACGTTGTACTTTTTCACCAGCATCAGCATTGGCCACAGCTACTCCACCCATCGCACCACCAAATAACACATTGATAATTGAACGGTTCATGGCTTTACACATGATGTAAGACAAAATTGCACCTGATGAGCCGACCAAAGAACCTGCCACAATCAGCATGTTATTTTCTAAAGTAAAACCAATCCCTGCTGCTGCCCAACCTGAGAATGAGTTGAGGAGTGAAACCACCACTGGCATATCACCGCCACCGACTGGCGCAATCCATACCCAACCAAAGATTAATGCTAAAGCGGTCATGGCCCAAAATGCTGGCATGCTGCCTGTAGTAAAGAAAGTAAAACCACAGATGAGCATGGCAATGAAAATTAATGCTTGCACAGGTTTAACCCAAGCACCAGCAATGGTTTTAGCCCATTTCTTAGCGGCTAATTTACCGTAAGCAAATACAGATGCAGTAAAGGTAATTGCCCCAACAAAGCAGCCTACAAACAATTCAAATAAATGCACGCTGCTCATTTGGTGGAAATTGACACCGTTGGCTGCTAATAAATCAGGGCCAATGGCAATGAGTTTATTATTGTGAATAATCGCTGCAATGGCGATGAGTACTGCTGCTAAACCCACCAGTGAGTGCATCAGTGCTACAGTTTCCGGCATTTGGGTCATAGGCACCGTACGCGCACGGGCAATACCCACAACCGCACCGGCTGCCATTGCCGCTAAAATCATCCAAACCACTGGATTTTCAGCCACGAAGAAAGTGGTCACTACCGCAATCCCCATGGCAAGCATGCCATAGCGGTTACCAGTAATTGCCGTTTTGGGACCTGATAAACCACGTAGCGTTAAGATGAACAGTACTGCGCCAATCAGATAGAACCAATCCGCATAGTCTCGAATAAATTCCATGATTTAACCCTCTGTTTTCTTAGCTTTTGGTTTAAACATTTCCAGCATACGTGCTGTCACTGCAAAGCCACCAAAAATATTAATACTGGCCAAAAACACGGCAATCGCACCCAGTACACTTACGACGTTAATGCTTTGAAAATCAACGCTGCCCTCGACACCAACCATCGGTAGACCCACAGTTTGAATCATAGCTCCGACAATGATGATTGAAGAAAGCGCGTTCGTCACTGCCATTAATGGCGTATGTAAAGCCGGCGTTACGCCCCATACCACGTAGTAACCTACAAAGATGGCAAGGACAAAAATTGTAATCGTTTCAACCATGATTTTTGCTCCTTAACCACGTTTGAGTAGGACTTGACCGCCATGTGCGACCATTAAAGCTTTTTGAATTTCATCTTCTTGATTCAATGCCAGTTTTTTATCTGCATCAAATAACGTTTCAACAAAATTGTAAACATTGCGGGCATACAGGGCCGAAGCTTCGGTCGCTACAGTTGCCGGAATATTGGGTACGCCTAAAATCTTAACGCCATTGGCTGTGACTACGGTTTCACCGCATTTAGAGCCAGCCACGTTACCACCAGTTTCAACGGCCATATCCAAAATCACCGAACCCGGTTTCATTTTGGCTACTGTGTCCGCTTGAATTAAACGCGGCGCATCACGGCCCGGTAATAATGCGGTGGTAATCACGATATCGGCATTGGCAACGGCTTTATCGACAATTGCGGCTTGGTCTTTGATATATTGTTCGCCCGGCATCCAGCCATAACCATTTTTTGCCGCTTCAGCAGCACGGTTTTTCTCTTCTTCGGACATTGGCACATCGAGCCATTTACCGCCTAAAGATTCCACTTGGTCTTTTGCGGTTGGACGTAAATCGGTGGCTTCAACCACAGCGCCTAAACGCTTGGCGGTAGCAATCGCTTGTAGACCGGCTACACCTACGCCCATCACCACTACACGCGCAGGTTTTACTGTACCTGCGGCAGTCATGAGCATAGGGAACATGCGTTGATATTCATTAGATGCCAATAACACTGCCTTATAACCGGCAAGATTGGCCTGTGACGACAACACATCCATGTTTTGCGCACGCGATAAGGTACGCGGTAACAATTCAAGGGCAAATGCGGTGACATTTTGCTTGGCAAACAGCTCTAGCTCAGGATTACGGTAGGGATCAAACATCGCCACCACATGACTGCCTTGCGGAAGTTTTTGAATTTCTTCGGCTTTCGGCGCACGTACTTTTAAAATAATTTCACTGCCGCTATAGGCATCTTCGGTGAGCTTAGCACCGACTTGTTCATAACTACTGTCAATATAGGCAGCACGAATACCAGCACCGCGTTCGATCACCACTTGATGACCGGCATTGACTAGTTTTTTTACTGTTTCTGGTGTGGCAGCAACACGATGTTCACCGGCTACTGTCTCGGTTGGGATTCCGATCTGCATGAGCGTCCCTCAAGCTAGTTTTTGTCAAGCAAACGCCAAATCACTGGCGTTTTCCCTCTGGTTATTTTTTGTTGATTTTTTGGATTCTAATTGAAATTTTTTCTATTTCTACCTAGTATTTATTTAATAAATGTTCAAAACATGAACTGATGATTCATAAAAAATCGTGAAATCACCAAATGATTTTGCTTTTTTTAAGCCAATTTATCCCTTTTTAGCTTTTTTTAAGTGTCTGTACTGTGCAATCGGCTCAGTATTTAGCTGCTTTTATCCAGTCAATTAACATCCAAAGCACAATGTATTAATCTGTCGGTAAAGTACAGGTTTAGGCTATTTTTTCACCAAGTTAGTATATTGAAAGATGATATATTCTCATTATTGCAACTTAAGTTTTTGATCACATCATCCTCGCCTGCCCCACGCACACATTCGCCCTATTGCACTGACTAGGCTCTCAATTTTTTGATGCTGACGCTCAGGAAAAAGTCACAGCTGCTGACATAAATACTTTAAAAAAAATTTGATCGATATTTTTTTCAGTGATATTACCAGTTCATTTCTAGCCTTAATTTGTGTGTTTTTGCACCATAATAAAGCAATACATATATAAAAACCCTATGAATTATTTAACTTTTCTTTATACAAACAACCTAAACCACTTTCTCAAGGCATGATAAAGTAGCCCTAAAATTTTAACTGTAGCAGTTTAAAATCTAACTCAAAACATAAGATGCTTCGTCCTTCATGTTGTTCTTTAGCCCATATATTTGAAACCTATGATGATTCCTCGCCCCAGCTCGAGCCAATTTGGTGCATTGTTTGCCATTTGTGCCGCTTTGTTATTTAGCAGCAAAGCGATCTTTATTAAACAAGCCTATGCACTCTCGCCTTTGGTGGATGGGACGGTTCTGGTCGCATTACGGATGGCAAGCGCCTTACCGTTTTTCTTAATCATCGCGTGGCTGAGTCGTCACCAAAAACAGCGCCTTAGTCGGCAGGATTGGCTGATTTTATGGGCAGCAGGGTTGTTGGGTTATTATTTTTCGAGTTGGCTCGATTTTATGGGTCTGATGTATATTAGCGCCTCATTAGAACGGATTATTTTATTTTTATATCCCACCTTAACTGTGCTTGCCTCTAGCGTTTTATTCAAACAAAAACTGAGCTTAAAAACCATCGTTGCCTTGGCCTTAAGTTATGGTGGTACGGTTATTGTGATGCTGCAAGAGCAAGCCCATACACCACATAACCATGATTTTTGGTTGGGCGCGAGTTTGGTCTTTGCCAGTGCAGTATGTTTTGCCGCTTACTTACTGATGACACCACGTTTAATTCGGCAGTTTGGTTCATGGCATTTTAATGCTTTGGTACTGAGCATTGCCTGTGTAGGCACTTTAGTACATTTTATACTGGCTACCCCTGCGCCATTACAATTACTGGCACAACTGCCCACTCAAGTGCTGTACTATGGTATTGCGCTTGGAATTTTCGTGACCGTATTACCTACGATTTTAATGGCACAAAGTATTCAGCGTTTGGGGCCAGCACATTCTGCCATGATTGCCTCGATTGGCCCCATTCTGACCATTATTCTGGCCACGATTTTTCTAGGCGAATATATGAATGCCATTCAATGGTTGGGCTGCGCCTTAAATATTGTGGGAGTTCTCATGATTACACTTGCGAAAAAGACAGCCTAAATGCAAAAAGATTTAGATATTAGTCAAGATAAAGCACTGCTTTGGCTAATGGCAATTGCCTGTGGTTTATGTGCGGGCACCAACTACTATTGCCAGCCCTTAGTCAGTTCTATTCAAGCTTATTTTCAAGTCCCTGAATCACAAGTCGCGCTTACCGTAACGTTTGCGCAAGTGGCTTATGCTTTGGGTTTGCTTTTTATTGTCCCGATTGGCGATATTGTCAATAAAACTAAATTTATTCCGCTGTTGATGCTATTGGCTTCAGTCGGTTTATTTATCTCTGCTTTATCCAACAATATTTATCTGCTGTGGTTTGGCACTATCGTGGCCAGTTTATTTTCGGTGGCTGCGCAAGTCCTTATTCCATTTGCCACGATGGCCGTTAAAGCTGAAAAAACTGGTCAAGTGATTGGCTTTTTAATGAGTGGCTTATTGGTGGGCATTTTATTATCCACCAGTATTGCTGGGGTTTTATCAGAACTTTGGCATTGGAAGATGATTTACGTGCTCAGTGGCTCACTCATGTTGGTTTTAGCCTTTTTACTAAAATCGCGTTTACCTTATTTACTCCGTTTAAACTTAAGTTATCTGGATATTTTCCGTTCCATGGGCAGTTTACTGCAACAAGAACCGCGTTTAGTTTTACGTTCTTTGATAGGGGGTTGCTGCTTTGCTGCCATGAGTATTTTGTTTTCGACCATTGCATTACTACTTACACAAAAGCCCTTTTATTTAAGCGATATTTGGGTAGGTTTAATTACTTTGGTGGGCGTGTTTGGTGCACTTTCGAGTAGTTATTTAGGTCGTTTTGCTGACCGTGGTCGCACACAATTACTCACACTTTTAGGCTTAACAACCTTAGCCAGCAGTTGGGCATTGTTATATGGCGGTGCGGTCTCACTACTGAGTTATATTTTAGGTTATGCCTTAATTAACTTGGGTTTAGCGATGGTACACACCGCCAATCAAGGCATTGTGTTTCGTTTACGCCCTGATGCCAAATCACGAATTAACTCGATTTATATGACCACCTATTTTATTGGTGGTGCTTGCGGCTCTGCGCTTGGAGTCTTTTCTTGGCAACATGGTGGTTGGTACATGAGCTGCCTCGCGGGTTTAGTCTTAGTTGGCTGTGCTGCGCTATTTGCGCTACTGGATCAGCACTATATAAAATTTCGACACAGTGCTTAGGGCTGTCGATTTTTACCCAAAAGCCGTATAATGCCGCGCTCTCGTTGTTTGAAGTCTTAGGTCCTTATGTCTGCTCTGCAATCTTTACAGCCTCGTATTTCGGTCGCGCCCATGATGGATTGGACCACTAAAGATTACCGCTATTTCGCGCGTTTATTTAATCCGAATGTGATTTTATATACCGAAATGGTGACTACAGGTGCCATTATTCATGGTGATGCCAAACGGCATTTAGACTTTAACCAAGAAGAACAGCCTATTGTGTTACAGCTGGGTGGTTCAAATGCCAAAGATTTAGCCCTGTGTAGCAAGATGGCACAAGATTGGGGTTATAACGAAGTCAACCTGAATGTGGGTTGCCCAAGTGACCGCGTACAAAACAATAAAATTGGCGCGTGCCTGATGGCTGAGCCTGACCTTGTTGCAGAATGTATCGCTGAAATGCGTAATGCTGTGGATATCCCTGTGAGCGTGAAGCACCGTATTGGGATTGACGACATGCACTCGTATGAAGAGATGCTGCATTTTGTCGATACCGTAGCAAAAACTGGTTGTAACAATTTTATTGTGCATGCACGTATTGCGTTGCTACAAGGTTTATCACCTAAAGAAAACCGTGAAGTACCACCGCTACGTTATGAAGATGTCTATCGTTTAAAACAAGATCGTCCTGATTTAATCATTGAGATTAATGGCGGCATTAAAACTTATGCTGAAACTCAACAACATTTAAAGCATGTCGACGGGGTCATGATTGGTCGTGAGGCGTATCACAACCCATACCTATTGGCAGAATTAGGTCAGCTTTGGAATTTAGAAGCACCGGATCGTTTTGAGATTATGGCTGAAATGATGCCATATATTGCCAAACGTTTAGCAGAAGGTGCACCGCTGTCGATTATCACCCGTCATATTTTAGGTTTATTCCAAAACTTACCCGGTGCACGTAAATGGCGTCAGGCTTTAAGTGGCGGCAATGCCAAAACCTTAAAAGATGTGGAAAATGCGATTTTAAATATGCAAGATGCGATTAAACGCACCGAAGATTATTTGCGTGAGCAGCAAGCACAACAATAAAAAAAAGCCCCCCAATTGGGGGGGCTTTTTTTTACATATGACCACAAGCTTTTTGATAAAAGTCTAAGTCATTGGCACTCCACTGTTTAGACATATCATGCAATTGCACTGGGCTTAACACTTTATAACGATCATAAACCCCAAACATTTTTAGCATATTACGTACCACAGCAATATTACTTTGCCCTTGGCAACGACGACGCACCAATTTCCATGCGCGTTCTACATCCATATACAATAAGGATGAGGTAACGCCGTTATATTCATCTAAAACCCGATTATCACCGACTTTTTTAAAGAATAGACGTTCGTAAAATGAGGCTTTTTTACTATCAACCTGAATAAAGATATGCTTGGCGCGGACTTTAAAAATAGCAAACAACACGGCGCTTGAATATAAATCGTAAAAAAGGTTTTGATGTTGATAATCTTCACGAATCGCCAATGATGCCAATTCAATCCGTTTACCCGCTTTAATGTTTAAGGCATCAATATCGGCTTGATAAGCCCCATAAGCAGGTAAATATTGGTCTTGAATAATCCCAATGGTCCCCACAATGCTGTCATTTTCTTTAGCCGTAAATAAAAAATTAGAACTGTGACAATATTGCGGTAAATATAAAAATGGTGTGCCTTGTTTTAAGTAGCCACACTTATGGTAATTGGTATACAGTAATTGACTGCTTTGCAACAGATCGTTGATTTGAGTCACTTGACCAATGACAAGCTGGTCAAAATTAGTTTTTATGCGGAACAGCCGGCTTTCCACTAAATTGTCTTTCATTTATAACCCACTAGGACGTGATTTGGAGAGAAATTAATAACAACGTCGGGAATTGATAGGGCAATATCAATTTTCCAAGCTTATGTTAGACAATTCAGACTGGATAAGGATTGACCATACCTGACAAATTAAAAACAAAATTTTTCAAAAAACATACTAAAAACATGGTTTTGTTGTTCGATTGTTATTAAGTTTTTAGCATGCTCACAAAAACATTAACCAAATAGCAGATTGATTTTATAGCTAGACTGAATTGACACTTTTGTAGATTTACTTAGCATTTTATATGCTGAATATTTAATTTATTTGAATTTTTTAGAATAAATAAGCAGCCTGATAAAAAAATCCCAAGTGATTTACTTGGGATTTTTTGTTTAAAAAACTGGCAAAGGATTGGCAAAAACTATCCTTGACGTTGTTTAAGCTGATCGAGTTTTTTGAGCACTTCTGCCACCGCCACCATCGCAAAACTCGAAGTGACCACTACAGCAGAGCCATAGCCACCACAGCGTAAGCCAGCACTTGGGCAAACATCAGCACTTGAAAATGGATTATCGATGGAGTAAACGCAGGTAATGCCAAATTTTTCTTTGGGCTTTTTACAAATACCTTTGCTGCGTAATTGGGCACGTAACTTGGCTAACATTGGGTCTTGTTCTGTCTTAGATAAATCTGCAACACGAATTTTTAAGGGATCTAATTTTCCGCCCGCGCCACCTGACACAATTAATGGAATCTTGTTAAAGCGACAGTGCAACATTAAGGCAAATTTTGCTTTAACATCATCAATACAATCTAAGATTAAATCGGGTGGATCTTGTAAAAGCTGTTTGACATTTTCAGGCGTTAGATAATCATCCACTAAATTAATTTTAATTCGTGGATTAATCGCAAGGCAGCGCTCTGCCATCACTTCGATTTTTTCATGCCCTAAAGTTGTAGTCATCGCTGGCAATTGACGATTAATATTGGATGCAGCCACCACATCCATGTCCACTAAGGTCAACTCGCCAATGCCTGTGCGTGCTAAAGCTTCTACCGCCCAAGAACCTACACCGCCAATTCCAATGACCATGACATGGCTGTTGGCATAATGCTCAAATTCAGCCTCACCATAAATTTTGGCAACCCCGGCAAAACGGCGCTCATATTCGTCATCTAATACATCAGTCATGGGGCAATCAACATTGTTACAAGTGCTGCTATTTTACTGTGTTTAGCAGTGGGGAGCTAGAGCGCTAAGGCTGCAAAGCTATTGCGCCATAGAATCTGGGCTAAATCCTGTTGCTGTACATTCAAGCTTTTTGCTAAGGCTTCAAGCACATAGATTAAATTGGCCGGGGTATTACGGGTTCGGCTGTGCTGGTCTAATTGACAGCATAGCGGCGTCATATCAGGGCAATCAGTTTCTAATACGAGGTGCTGTGCGCCAATGGTTTGCACCACAGTATGCAATTTTTTGGCATTCGGGTTACTGATCTGCCCTGTTACACCAATTTTAAAGCCCAACTGAATAAAGGCTTTGGCTTCTTCGACCCCACCACTAAAGGCGTGTGCAATCCCACCGTGCTTAAAGCGATGTTGCTTTAACATTTTTAATACTTCGGCATGAGATTTACGAATATGTAATAGCACTGGTTTTTGATATTGCTGCGCCAGTTCCAGCTGCACTGCAAAATAATGCTGTTGCTTGGCAAATAGATCAGGTTGTTTATGCACTTTTAAAAAGGTATCTAAACCAATTTCACCTATCGCAACACAGTTTTCGCGCTGCAAAAATTGTTCTACTTGCTGCAAATGTTCAGCTTGGTGTTGTTCGATATAAAAAGGATGCAAACCGGGAGCCAAATGCACTTTTGGTACATCGGGTTGTTGTTGTAATTGCTTTTGACAGGCAATTAAATTTTGAAAGCGCTCGGCAATAAAGCCAATTAATACTAAATGCTCCACGCCCATTTTTTTGGCCAATGCCGCCAGTTGCAGCCGATCTTGATCAAAGTCTGGCACATCAAAATGGGTGTGAGTATCAAATAAGGTAATGCTCATGGGTTTTGCATCGCAGCTTTAGGCGCAGGTAAATATTCAGGTTTTAAAATCCCGTTTAGATCTTCATAGTTAATGACCAATTTGGGTAAACCCACCACATAGGGGCCAATTTCATATTCGGCATATTGCAAAATTAAACCTTGCTGACTTAAATAGAAATTATCTGAAAGATGAAATTTCCATGCCTGTTCATAGTCACGAATATTTTCTGCCAATTTCGCCTCAAGTACCCATTGTTTAAATACAGCATAAGCCACTTTTTCTAAGGCTGCCTGCTGCTTGGGCAATACGATATCTTTGAGGGAAATCAGTTGCTTGCTTTCTAAATCAAAGTTGGCATATTGCTGTGACGATGAACCATGTGCCCCACCCAAATAGCTACTGCTATTTAACACTACTGTGGCTAATGGAGCTTGATTATTTAAAATCCTTGGCTTAACCATCACACTAATTTGATGATTGGCACTCAAGTCCTTCAGCTCTTGATCTAAGTATAAGAATGAACCAACATAAGGTTGCAATTGTTGCTCTAAAGTTGTTTTAGCTGTGAGTTCTGGGGCTTTTACCTCTGATGCTGGCGAAGCTTGTGATGCTGCTAATTGAGCTTGTGAAGCAATCTTCTGTTCAAGCTCAGAATTAGGCGCAATCGATAAAATTTGCTGCATCAGTTTTAAAATTTCGGCATCTATCCATGCATCAATATAGGGTTGATTACTGTTTAAACGCTCTATATCAATTTCAGGGCAATTGTTAGCATCACACTCAGGTAGGCTTAAATCGAGCGCTTGATTTTCACCGTCTAAACTCAATACAGCTTCAGGCATTACAGCTTCAGATGTAGCTTGAGCTTGTGGGGGTGCTTCGGGCTTAGGATTACAAGCAGTCAACAGAGCAATGCTTAAAACACTAAGCAGCGCGATTTTTGCTTTCATGAGGTTCCTCTCGCGTCGATTTAGAATGAAATAAAATCTGGTAAAGTTCTGCTTTGAGCACACGTTTGCTTTGGGCAGTGTTTAAATACACATCCAATTGCTCGGCTGTTGGGCTAATCTGACCGGCACGAAAGTGTAAACCAATCCCCTCTTGGTCATAAAACCATTGTCCTTGTTGCCACGCCAATTGCGAAGGCGCAGCAGTTTTCACTTCATCGCTTTGTGTGCTCAGCCACTTTTTATAGTGTTGATTTAAAATATCTTGCAAGGTTTTGGCATAATCAGGCGCAATAACCTGTTTCACTGGCAAATGCTGCTGCTTATTGCGATCCGCCACAAAGAAATATAAACGATTTAGCACTTTGGTTTCGGCCTGATGGCTATTAACCTGTATTTGCAATAAGACAATGCCATTTTTTTGATGAACGACCACTGTGTCTAAGTCTAGCTGAAAGGCTTGATGCTGGCGATATTGTTGTTGCCATTCTTTGGAAGCGGCTGCATAACGATTGACTGCTTGTTGTAAAGTTAAATTGGCTGGATCTTGTTGCAGTTGCAGCATCAAAACCTCAGCTTGACGTGTGTTTAACCACGTATTAAACCATGCGTCTTCTGTAGTTAAGCTATTGATATTTAGCTCTAAGCAATTTTGATCAGCACATTTAGGCAGTACAAACTGCGCTGGTGCTGATTGGGCAGCTAAATAAGGTAGAACTTGAGCAGCTTCAACTGTGGTGACAGCTTTAGGAGAAATAGGAGGCGCTGATTCGACCTTAACAGGTGCTTCCACAGGTGCTTTTGCATCATTACAAGCAGTTAAAGTGACGAGCAAAGCGATACAAAGCGCTGGCTTGCTAACAGCAAACATAAAAAAGGCCTAATACAAGATTAGGCCTATCATAGAACAGTCTGCTTTAGACTGTTTTATATTTCGGTAACTTAGTGCTCACGGGTGTTACGGAACACAATGTCAGGATAACGTTCTTGCATCAGCTGTAAGTTGACACGGCTTGGCGCAAGATAAGTTAAATGACCACCACCATCGACTGACAATTGGTCATGGGCTTTTTTCTTAAATTCGTTGAATTTCTTCTCGTCATCACAGGTCACCCAACGTACAGTATTAATGCTCACTGGCTCGTACACGCAGTCGACTTTGTACTCTTCTTTTAAGCGATACGCGACCACTTCAAACTGAAGTACCCCCACCGCACCCACGATTAAATCGTTATTGTGCTGTGGCATAAACACCTGTGTTGCACCTTCTTCAGACAGCTCTTTTAGACCTTTTTGCAACTGTTTAGATTTTAAAGGATCTTTTAAGCGTACACGGCGGAACATTTCTGGTGCAAAGTGTGGAATACCAGTGAACTGTAAGTTTTCACCTGAAGTAAAGGTATCACCAATTTGAATGGTACCGTGGTTATGCAAACCAATGATATCACCCGGCCATGCTTCTTCTAAATGCTGACGGTCACCCGCAAGGAAAGTCAAAGCATCTGAAATACGCACGTCTTTACCAATACGCACATGCTTCATTTTCAAGCCTTTTTCATATTTACCTGAGCAAATACGCATAAAGGCAATACGGTCACGATGTTTTGGATCCATATTGGCTTGGATTTTAAATACAAAACCTGTAAAGCCTTCTTCTTTGGCATCAACTACACGATCTTGGGTCGGATGCGCTTTTGGCTCTGGGGCATATTGGCTAAATGCATCCAGTACATGATCGACACCAAAGTTACCCAATGCTGTACCAAATAGCACAGGTGTTTGACGACCCGCTAAGAATTCTTCACGGTCTAATGGCTCATTGGCCATTTGTACCAGTTCTAGTGACTCTTCAAATGCCGCCCATGCTAATTCACCCACTTTTTCACGTAAGTCTGCATGATCATAGCCATCACGCACTTCAATCTCAGTAATTACTGAACCAAAGCCCGCTTTATACACATAGAATTTTTCTTCGATCAGGTTATATACCCCTGCGAAGTCACGACCTGTGCCCAGTGGCCACGTTAACGGCACACATTTAATTTTTAAAACGTTTTCGATTTCATCTAACAATTCTAATGGCTCGCGGATTTCACGGTCCATTTTGTTGACAAAAGAAATGATCGGTGTGTCACGCATACGACACACGTCCATTAATTTAATGGTACGGTCTTCGACACCCTTGGCACCATCGATTACCATTAAGGCAGAATCGACTGCGGTTAAGGTACGATAGGTATCTTCCGAGAAGTCTTCGTGTCCCGGGGTGTCGAGTAGGTTGATCATTTTGTCTTTGAATGGGAACTGCATGACCGATGTCGTGATCGAGATGCCACGTTCTTTTTCCATTTCCATCCAATCCGATGTCGCACCACGGTCAGATTTACGGCTTTTGACCATACCTGCCACCTGAATCGCTTGACCCCATAACAGCAGTTTTTCTGTCATGGTGGTTTTACCAGCATCGGGATGGGAAATAATCGCGAAAGTACGACGTTGAGCGACTTGTGCCGCTAATTCATCTTTAAAACTCATGGAATATACACCTACTGCAAGAGCTGCAGTGCAACGATCAGATTTGATCAAATAGATAAAAATTGCCGATATTGTAGCGGAATCAGGCTCGTTCTTCTATTGTCTTTTCTCTAAGCAAACAAGCAGATTCAAAAAGCCAGTTGCTTTATTGCTGCCATGCTGCGGGACAAGCGGGTAAAGTTAAACTTCCAGTTGAGTCTTTACTTAGATAAGGGACTGCATCATCTTGATTTTCATACCAACACTGCGCGCCTGTATGAATTAAGCTAATTTTACCTGTTCCGTCTTGCGTCGAGTTGGCTGTTGGAGTGGCAACCAATAACCAAGTACTGTTTTGACTGTTGGCTTGATCTAGTGGCACACCATAGGCATCGGTTAAGCTTAAGTGATAGTTTGGATTGGATTGCGGATAATCCGCGCCACCCAACTGAGCTATACTCATCCCTGCAAAGCTTTGATTGACCAATTTATAACTGGCCAATTGCTGTGCCAAGCTCATTAAATGGGCTTGTACTTCCACGCGTTTACTCTTTTTCACATATTGCTGATAATTGGGAATCGCAATCGCCGCGAGAATTGCCACGACTGCAACCGCAAGCATTAATTCGATAATGGTAAAACCACGTACTGACATTATTACCACTCCTGTGTTGTTGCGCCACAATCTGTGCTTGTAGCGCTTAATAATTCTAAGCTGGCACATTTTTGACTACGTGAACTTAAAAAATACGAAGGTGACTCGCGTAAATAACGCTGCCCTAGCTGATACGGTGTCGCAATGAGTTTATAGCCTTGCCCAATCACCGATTGTTGTAAATCTCGATGGCTATTGAGATCCAAAATCTGAATTTTGTAGCTATATTTTTCGGCATTGGCATCTTTAGGTAAATAGATGACACCTGCCTCTGTTTCATTAGGCGCCACAAAATCGGCATAGTTGAGCTGGCGCCCCCGATAATTTTCTAAGCGCTCAGACAACATTAACAGTTCTGCTTGGGCTTTGGCTTGTTGATTACGCGCGATATAGCGTTCATAGCTAGGCATGGCAATCACAGCAAAAATTGCCACAATCACCACAACCACCATCAATTCAAGTAAGCTAAAGCCTTGTATATGTCGTTTATTCATTAGCGTTCAAACCAACGGGTCGGCTTAATCACACGCGCCTGTGAGTATTTCTTTAAACGTTGCGTATTTAAAGCACTTTGATCTTGGTCACATTTACCTACACAGGCCTCTTCCGTGGCAGCCAGTGGGCCAACCAAACTTGAGGTACGGTTACTGTCAGCCGTTGCCCCCAATGTTGGTCCAGTAATGCCTTGATAATCTTGTTTGACATAGGCTGCACAATCGCCAAAAGGTGCACAAACACGATGAATGGTGGATAAACCCTGCACACCTCCGCCACAGCTATTAGAAATATTATTTAAGCTGGCTTTTGGATCATATAAATTGATATATAAGTCGCTGGCGATTAATTGTGACTCTTCAAAAGATTTAGCAAATTTTTGTGTGTTGGTATCGGCTACTGAGTTTAAATCAAATACCCAACCACGATATTGCTCGGCGCCACGCCCCATATTCAAACGAATTTTATCGTTGTTTAAACTACCACCACCCCAATGCAAGCTGGTCATCCCACGACCTAATTCACCGCGTTTTGCAAGGTTGGCACTGGTTGCTTCCACGCTTAAGCCCACCTCTTTTGCAAAGCTTGGTTTTTCTAAACCATTCATCGCTGCATCGTAGTCAAAAATGCCATAAATTTTATTGCGCTGAGTACTACTTTCTAAAGGAAAGCTACGATTACCTGAACCTGTGCTGATAAACACAAAACGTGACTGCCCTGCATCAAATACTGCTGTGGTTAAGCGGTCATAAAAGCGTGGCACAAAGCTTGGGTCATATAAACGGTCATGCTCACTATTGCTGCTCGCTTCACGTAAATTAGCAATGCGCTGCACGCGTACCGCTAAATTATGTTTTTCAGTAAGACTGACTTGTTGAATATTATTAAGATCGACACGGAAAATTTGTCCGCCTAAATCGGCAAAGTAAATCATATCACTCAGACCGTCGGCATCATAATCACGTACCACAGGTTGTCCGACCACACTATACAGCAGTTGTGCTTGCGTGGTTTTTTTATGTGCTTGGTCAATATCCGCGGTATTGGCACTGGTCATCCAAATCAGTTCACCTGTTGTGGCATCAACGATATATAAGGCATTACCGCGTGTAGCAGTTGAGCTAGGCTCTTTAAAATCTGCCGCGGCTTGCTCATACACCTCAGCATCATAACCTCCACCAAAAATTAGCACTTTACGGCGCTCACCTTGTACACGAATTTCCGCAACTGTTGGTTTTGACCAAATTTGCCCCATGCGTGCAAATTCTTTTAAGCCTGGGTGTAAATGAAAGAGAAGTTCTGGCTGGCTTGGATCTGCTATATTTAAACCATATAAAGCTTCACCGCCCATGCGTAAGCCACCATAAATATTAAGGCGGTCGGCTTGGTACTGCACGCTTTGTTTATTGCTCGCATCTTTAACGACTTGGACTTTAAAAGTATTATCCGCTGTCCACGGCGCATCTACACCGTAAGCCATGCCAATTTTGCTTTCTGCCACAATGCCTTTAGAGTGTTGTTGCGCCAATGTATCATATTGATGATCGATAATTTCTTTAGGCACAAACACCGATTTCTCTTGGCCAGTTTTGGCATCCACAATATGTAGGCCGCCTTCCATTGAGCCATAGACCACATATTCATGACGAGCATTGATCAGGGTATTGCCATTTGGATCAAGCTTGGCTTGTTGAGTGACTAACAAAGGGGTGGAATGCACAACGCCACCCAAATAGCGATAAGGGCTGCTTGGCGTTTGAGTAATATTAGCTAAATCAGCTGCCGATAAACTGGTGACATTAGCATCAGGTAAAGCTGTGGCATAGCCTAAATAATTTAATAAGGCATAACGCTGACGCACGCTTAAATCTTTAATCGATTCGCCTAACATCGCAGTCGCCAAATTATCTTTATGGACACGTTTTAAGCGGTTTTCATCCATAATAAACACACGGCGTTCAGCACTGGCTGAACTTGGATCATTCGCAATGACTTGCTGTGAAGGCACAGGAATTTTTGCCCATGCCCCACCTTGATTCACCAAGCTATGATCCATACCAGTCGCATCGTTTGACCATAAATCTTTGGCATTTGGGTTTATCACTTGTTGATTATTAATGATGTGATAAATGGCATTGTGATTGGCGTCTTTTAAGGTGCCATCAATAATATGGTATTTTTTTAAATTGCCTGCCCAAGTGCGTAGCGTATGATCTTCTTGTGGCATCACCATAGGGAAAAAGCCCGAGGTCATCAATTGAGTTTGATCAAGCGGATCACGCGGCACTGCAATAGAACCTAAACTCGATGGAGTAAAGTCAACTTTTAAGCTTTGCACAAAGTCAACAATACTGGCCGCAATATCATCGGAATTGGTGGCTTGATAGAACCCACCTTCGCCATAACCATGGCCTTTACTGCCCCATTTACAGGCATTTTTGACATCTAAATTGTCAGTTGAATCACAATCATAACTGCCATCTGGTTTTTGTTTTAACCCTTCAAAGGTTGAACCAAAGCCCACTACTGCGGTTTTAATACGCATACCCGCAGGATTATTGCTTTGATTATTTAATTTTTTTGCATACTCACCAATATATTCCCAGCCCCCCGTTTCACCCGAAAACAAATTAGATTTTAACTTGGGTGATACTAAAACCCCAGTGCCATTGGGTTTGACTTGAAAGGCATGTGCTGGGGTCAAAGAATGATTCATAATGGCTTTGGCCATATCGTCTTTGGTTGAGTTTGGCGCTCCATCGGTTAAGAAGTAAATGCCATTGCCATCACAACTATTTTTAGAGCCACCCGCGACATAGGTATTACTGCCATCTGTTTTTTTGGCACTTGCGACAGAATAACGAAAACCACCAACCAAATTATCGGTTACGCCTGTTGAAGTTTCACTTAAAGCAAATGGATTGGTACGATACGAAACCAAACCACGTACGCCATCGTTATAGCCCCATACCGTACCTACAATCGGCTCGATATCCATTGGCTCTTGATCAACTTTCATCCACCCATCTAAACGCCAGCCTACGGGTAGCTTGCTATATACATCCCA
The DNA here is from genome assembly GCF_003711395.1 of Acinetobacter sp. B51(2017). GTDB lineage: Bacteria > Pseudomonadota > Gammaproteobacteria > Pseudomonadales > Moraxellaceae > Acinetobacter. The sequence continues at coordinate 21,633 of NZ_PJRJ01000007.1, read as the reverse complement.
AAGCTTATTCATATCACCAACTTGATCACGTAATTGCTTTGGTGTGACAGCTTCCCACCCCCCCTGAGTGGTTGGTCGATAGACTTTATTGCCTGTAGAAAAAGATTTATTCGATGAGCTATAGCTTGGCCAACCACTTGGACATTGTTTGACTGTGGCACCTAAAGCTGAAGTACGCCCACTGCCGAGTTCCACACAAATAAAATAAACCTGACCATCGTCATTGTTACTTTGTTTGACCATGTAACCATCATAAATATAATTAATTTTACTCAAGCTATTATGCGTGCTGTCATAACCTGTACCCGTACCCATCATATACGCCCCTGCTTCTGCATAAGCATGTGCGGTTGGCGTACCACTAGAGCTTTTAACAACATCTGATGGATAACTATTACTTGATAATTTCAAATTAGGGTTAGCGCTACCATCTTCATTGGTCGTGGTATCTAAGGATTTAAAATTGGCAACTTCTAGCGCAATTTTTTGGCGTTGCTCTAAACTTAAAGGCGCGGCTGGTACCAGCACACGACCCGAATGACCATCGACGAGTTGATTCGTCGCGGTACCAATATTTAGCGGCGTTTTGGCAGAAAAATGCCCAAGCCCCATGACTACACTATTATCAAGTTTGTCACTTGCTAGTAAGGGTAAAATGGCTTCTTTTAGACGTGATAAACGGTCGTACTGTGTTACACCATTTTTGCTACAACCACGAACATAGTATGGAATGGTTTGTTCACCAATTTTTACACTTTTGGCAATTGCGGTTTTATTGGTGCTTGGGTCTTTTAAGTTATATGCCCATTCCCACATTTTTGCAGTTGAACGGTTAGAATAATACTCTTCGACCAAGACGCGATCACATAGAGGGCTATCTACATCACCTGGGCTACCATATTGATTATTACGTGACAGAACTAATGAACTAATCCCCATACTGCCCGAGGTGTCGAGCATCAAGAAAATTGAAGTTTTACCCTGCTGATTGCCTTTATAAATACTTAAGTCGCTGGCATAGCTTGGCATAATCGCAAGGGGCAATAACGCCATGAATTGCACGAGTGGTTTTAATTGCATGATTTTCTTCCCAAGCGCGAGTTAATGTTTGCTTTCTGACAAACGCACAACATATTCAGCCAACTGTGTATTCAGTGGCACGCCCAATTGATTTAAACATTCGTGTAAGGTTTCAACTTTCACCTGTGATGGATTTAACGCAGGATCGGCACGGTTATTGAGTAAAGTGTCATCCATCATGCGCTCTTGTAAGCAAGTCTTGATGTCATCGACATCTGCGCCTGTGGCTAAAGCGGGGGCAAATGAGGTGACAATCACACGCACACGTTTGGTTTCGATATTGGCTTCTTTGAGATCGCTATTTTTGGCTGCTAAATCAAAACGCCCCATCTCTACCGTCGGGTCATCAGGACTGACCACTGCCACTTGTGTGACCACTGCTTTACGACTAATGGAAAACATAGTTTTTGGGTCACAAACTGCCTTTACATCCCCAGACAGTGCTGCACTGACACCCGTTTTTTCACTAATATTTAAGCGCTCGACAATACGAAACTCAGCTAAATCAAAAAATAAACCTTTGCCGGCACGTTCGCCAATCTGCGTTGGTTTAAAACAAAACTGTAATTCTTTACCTTGATTACCCGCCAACAACACTTGCCCTATTGGCGTACTGGCCAAATGACGCGCTTCATGAGCTTTAAAATTTTTTTCTAAATGATCTAAAGCCACATCTGAAGTTTGCATCAGCAGCGTTTGTACTTGGGCATTGGTCGCAAGTTTTAAATTAAAAATACTGTGCCGAATAGCATATAGCCCCACAATGCTGATGAGTAACAATAAAATCAGTACGACGATTAAGGTCGCTCCACGTTGCTGTTTCATTGGCTCACATCCCCTAAACCACCATTTCTTAAGGCAATGGTAGTGCTGTAGGTTTGACGCATAAATTGATCATCCGGCACGCGAATGCTCCGGTCTAACACTTGATAGGTGTTTTGTCGTGTATTGGCCACTTTTTCATTGGAACGTACGAGCCACGCTAAATTGATACCAATAATGGCAGGTCGCGTTTGGGTTGCATCTGTCATAGTCAATGCTTGATAAGCGGCTATATCTAAGGTACTGGTACTTTGATCTGGCTGTCGCAGTAAGAGTTGTACACGCATATACTCAACATTATGGGCAATCAAATGCCCTGTACTTTTACCGTAGTCACCCATTAAGGTTTCGCTTTGCTCAATGGTTAAGGTGTTTTCATCATCCTGAACAAGGCTTTGCGGTGCAGCTTCCCCTTTGGCAATAAAGAAACTATCCGAGCAATACAGATCGGCCGATTGATCCGCATTTTTTTTCACATAATACTTTTCAATCACATACCAGCCTTTTTGCATCGTGCTTAAGCCACGATTTGGACCACGCACTTGACGCCCCGTACAGGTACGCATATCTACAGGTGCTTGATACATAATCACCAATTGATCGCTGTTTAAACTGGAAAATGCACTTGGATTGACTGCGGCCGCGGAGACATAATCTTTGCCAGCAATCGGCTGATTTGCCAGTTTTAAACCATGTAAATTACCCGCTAAACTCTGCTCTGCATCAACATATTGCCCCGATAGCACGATGCCGCCATATAAGCTTTGATCATGCATGGTACCGGCATTACCATGATTGGCCAGACGAATGTTTTTGGTGACAGCGGTCAGACCAAAGACACCACTATCTTGTACTGTAGATGCTGCTTGTTGGATTTTATAATTGACTTGACCACTGATAAACAATTGGACGGCTACAGCAACCAGTACCAAACCAATGGCAATGGACACCATTAATTCGATTAAAGTAAAACCTTGTTGCAGCTTTGGCATTAGTAAGCCTCCAACACCAGACAATCAGGATTATCTGCATATTTACCTGCGTCAGCCGCAATGCTGTCTTGCTGAGTGCCGTTGTCATTAAGACAACGCTGGCTTACATGGCGTGCTGCCACAATCGGCTGGGTTTCATTCCATGCAGCAATTAAGCATAAACGGCTTTGCTGCACGGAAGTATTCGGACAATCACTCACTCCCAATTGAATCAATTTACTATTGGCGAGTTGCTGTTGCTGATATAAATCTAATAAGGCTTGTTCATGCGGTTGACAGTTATGTGTTGTGGCACAATGAGGTTGGGTTTTAGGTATAGCAACACGATAGTCAGCTTGACTATTGAGACGAATTTTTTCTGCTAAGCCATTGAGCAAAATCAATGCATCTGAACGTTTTAACGCTTCTTCAGTTGCCACTGTCGCACGCACTTGTAATGCTACAAAGCCTAAAATAGCCACTGATAAAATCAGCATTGCCACCAACACTTCGATTAAACCCACACCACGTTGTTGCCTTAAACTCATGAACAAGCATTCCCTTGTAACATCTCCACATGACCTGGCATATATACCTGAATCGTATAAGAACGTGCACCCGCACATAAGGTTATGCTCTGCTCAATGGTATAGCCTTGCGGACTAAAGACAAAAACTGTCGCACTCGCATTTTTAAGTGAAACTTTAGAATCTAGCGCCAGCAACGTGGTCTTATTGTTTTGCTGTAGGCTATTTAAATTTTGTACATGCTGTAAGGCTTGGGCACAACTGGCCTGCGTCATTCCCGCCACATCAAGACACAGTGCATGTTCGCTACTGGTTAATAATGCTTGACTACGCGCTTGCTGCAAAGCAATTTTCAGCTCCAGCGCTGCCTGTTTGAGTTTTTGATTTTCTAAAGCACTGGCCAAAGACGGGGTCGCAATCATGGTAATAATTGCCAATACAGTTAATGTTACCATTAACTCAATCAGGGTAAATCCACGGATTTTATGTGCTGAGCAGAGAGCTTGCTTCAAATGTGCCGACCTTAAATTCATAAATGAGGTTGATGCTTTAAGGCGAGAGATTAGCACAAATAAAATAGTTGAAATTTACACTATTTTTTTAAATAATGTATACCTCATCACACATTTTTTAATTATCGCTATCCACATAAAATAAAAAATCGCCTTCCACCCGATAAATGGTACAAGGCGACAGATAAAAAAACCAACTAATCTGCTCAGATTAGCATCAATTTGGTATGTTTTTTCAGCTTAAACCGATCATATGTATTTTTATTATTCTAAATAGCCACCAAATCACGAATCCCTTTATTTGGCATTTCTCGCCCTTGACCTTGATCAACAACTTGACCTCTTTCCATAACCGTATAATTATCTGCCAACTGTTCCGCAAAATCGTAAAATTGTTCAACTAAAATAATCGACATTTTGCTACTCTGTGTTAAACATTCAATAACACGCCCAATATCTTTAATAATCGACGGCTGAATCCCCTCTGTCGGCTCATCTAAAATTAAAACTTTGGGTTCAGAGGCTAAAGCACGCGCAATTGCCAGCTGTTGTTGCTGACCACCCGACAAGTCCCCACCACGGCGATATTTCATTTCTTCTAATATTGGAAAAATTTCGTATAAATGACTTGGCACCTGCTTGGCTTTTTTACTGTTAAATTTGGCCATGCCAATTAAAATATTTTCTTCTACTGTGAGCGTCGAAAAAATATCCCGTCCTTGCGGTACATAAGCCAAGCCTGCACGCACTCTTTGTTCAGGACTGAGTTTAGAAATATCTTGTCCATCTAGCAAAATTTGCCCTGATTTAATCGGTAAAATTCCCATTAAACATTTAAGCAAGGTGGTTTTGCCTACCCCATTGCGCCCAAGCACTACCGAACACTCACCAATGGGTGCAGTCAATGACACATCACGTAAAATATGACTCCCCCCATAAAACTGATTGACGTCTTTGACTTCTAACATGACTGTCTCCTTAACGTCCTAAATATTTTTCAATGACATCTTCATTGGCTTGCACTTCTGCCAAAGTACCTTCGGCTAAAATTGCCCCTTGAGCTAACACGGTGACTTTTTCACTAATGGTGTCAATAAAGCTCATGTCATGTTCCACCACAATTAAGGTATGATTTTTTTTCAGCTCTAAACACAGTTCTGCGGTGCGTTCGGTTTCGGCATCGGTCATTCCAGCTACAGGCTCATCTAATAAAATGAGTTGGGGTTGCTGCATCAGCAACATGCCAATTTCTAACCACTGTTTTTGCCCATGTGACAGTAAGCCTGCGGGTTTATTGACAAATTCTTGTAGCCGAATTTGCTGGAGAGAAGCATCTAAAGCAGCTTGTGCCTCACTACTTAAGCGGCTAAACAAGCTTTTTTTCACCCGTTTATCTTTGGGTGCAGCAAGAAGTAAATTTTCCATTACGCTAAAATTTTCAAATACTGTCGGTTTTTGGAATTTTCGCCCAACTCCCGCTTCAGCAATTTGCTCAGTACTCATTTTCGCTAAATCGTAGTTTTGCCCAAAAAATGCCGATCCTTCTGTAGGACGGGTTTTACCCGTGATTACATCCATCAGCGTGGTTTTACCTGCGCCATTGGGGCCAATAATGCAGCGCAATTCGCCTTCATTAATATAAAGCGACAAATCATTCAGTGCCCGAAAGGAATCAAACCAAACACTGACTTTTTCTAAATATAAAGCTACGCCATGACTAAAGTCCGCACCTTGGGGTTTAGGACGACCATAGCCTTCTGCTGCATGACCACCATGTTGTTGTTCTTGTGCCAACATTAGACATCTTCCTTATTCTTTTTAAAACGATCCAATAAACCAATCACGCCTTTAGGTAAAAATAGCGTTACCACAATAAATAGTGCACCTAAAATCAGCAGCCAAAATTCTGGTGCTGCCACGGTAAAATAGGTCTTAACGCCATTGATTAAACCAGCACCTAAAATTGGCCCAATTAAAGTGCCGCGCCCACCCGCTGCCACCCAAACTGCCATTTCAATAGAATTGACTGGATTCATTTCACTTGGGTTAATAATGCCAGCTTGCGGCACGTATAACGCGCCTGCTATGCCTGCAATCACTGCCGAGAGTACCCAAGCAGATAATTTGTACCAAAGCGTGCGGTAGCCTAAATATTGCAGGCGGTTTTCACTGTCACGAATAGCACCCAGCACCCGTCCATAGGGTTGATTCATGAGATGCCGTAAGCCAATAAAACACAGCAATAACAACAATGCTGTTAAAAAGCACAAGCTTGCGCGCATCGGAGCCGAGCTAATATCCATGCCTAAAATCGTGCTAAAACCTGTAAAGCCATTATTGCCCCCAAAACCAGTTTCGTTTCTAAAGAACAGTAATGCTGCTGCAAAGGTCATGGCTTGGGTAATAATAGAAAAGTACACCCCTTTAATTTTGGAACGAAAGGCAAAATAACCAAAAATAAAGGCCACTAAGCCTGGTACTAATACCACCAGCAACAAAGCCCAAGCGATATATTCTGTGCCAACCCAATACCATGGCAGCTCATTCCAACTTAAAAAGCGCATAAAATCAGGTAGATCATTGCCTGCCGATTCACGCATTAAATACATACCAAAGGCATAACCACCTAAGGCAAAATACAAGCCATGCCCTAAACTTAAAATGCCGGCATAACCCCAAACTAAATCTAGGGCTAAGGCTACCAATGCCAAGCACATAATCTTGCCAATTAAAGTGACCCAATAGGCGGATAGGTAAAAGCTTGAATCGCTCGGTAATAAATGTAGCCACGGCATTAATAACAACACGGTAAAACACACGGCAATTGCCGCAGCGCTGATTGGTTGATTACCGAGCAAACCATAAATACCGCGTGGTCGACTGTTTAAATCTAAAGATGGTGGTTGTGGAGTTAAAGTTTCTGTTTTCATGCTTGTTACTCCACAAATCGACCTTTAATCGCAAACAAGCCTTGCGGACGTTTTTGAATAAATAAAATCACCAACACCAGTAATAAGATTTTAGCGAGCACTGCGCCCATACCAATTTCCAAAACTGTGCCACTAATGCCTAAGCCCAATGCTGCCAAGACCGCGCCTAAGACTTGTCCTACACCACCAACCACCACCACAAGGAAGGCATCAATAATATAGTTTTGACCTAAATCCGGACCGACATTACCGACTTGCGCTAAGGCACAGCCGGCAAGACCGGCTAAGCCTGAGCCTAAACCAAAGGCCATCATGTCAATGCGGCTCGAACGAATGCCCACGGCGCGCGCCATTTGGCGGTTTTGCGTGACAGCACGTACAAATAGACCAAAACGGGTTTTATGGAGTAGATAAACCAGCAATAAAAGTACCGCCACAGTAAATACAATAATGGCAATCCGGTTATACGGCAGCATCAGACTTGGGGTCAGTGCAATCCCGCCTGACAGCCATGCAATATTGGATACCTCGACGTTTTGTGCGCCAAAAGTCATGCGCACCAATTGCATCAGAATTAAACTCACGCCAAAAGTGGCCAATAAGGTTTCTAATTGACGTCCATATAAAGGTCGAATCACGGTACGTTCAATCAGCATGCCAATTAAACAGCTCACCAAAAATGCAGCTGGAATTGCAGCCAATAGATACCAATCCACATAACTGCCCAAATAACTTTTAAACAGGCTTTGCACTACATAGGTGGTATAGGCACCAATCATGATCAGCTCGCCATGTGCCATATTAATCACGCCAAGCAAACCATAGGTAATTGCCAAGCCTAACGCGGCAAGCAGCAAAATACTGGCGGTACTGAAACCTGAGAAAATATGCCCTGTCCATTCACTAGCTTGAATACGGGTTTTAATACTGCTTTGTGCCGCACTCAAGGCTGCTGCTAATTCTGGATGTAAGTGGCTTTGTTGTAATTCTTGCTCCATCAATGCCAATACATCAGGACGACTCGATTCGGCTAATACATTCACGGCTTGAATCTTGGCCAAAACATCAGTTTGGTTAAAATCCAAACGGGCTTTCAGCTGCGCCAAACGATCTTTGACTTTATTATTTTTTTCTTGTAAATACAGGGCATTAATCTGTGCAACATCTAATTCATTTAAGTTGTTTTCTAAAATATCAATCGCAGCAAGACGCTGTTTGGCATCTGTAGATTTTAATTTCACTTGTGCCTGCGCAAAGCTCAGGGCTTTACGTAAAGTATTGACTAAAGTGACTTGGCTTAAATCACTTGGCCATGTTGCAACAACGCTTTGACTTGGATAATTTTTTAGCGTTTCTTCATGCTCTAAAATATAAGTTTGCCCTTGGCTATCGCTATATAACTGATCTTTTTCAATAAAATTCACCAGTTGATCCAACTGTTCTACACTGCCTGGCCATTGATTAAGTAAAGCACGGCGTTGATTAAAATCTGCCTGTACAAATTGTTGTATTGGGTCAGCTGCCGCCTGTGCTTGTATGCTGTTCTTTTCAGCCCAAACTGGGCTACTCAAAACACCACTCAATGCTAAAAAAAAGGCGAAAAAATACTGTTTAAACATCCCAAATCCCCTCTAAAAAATGCTGTATAAAAAGCTCATGGCATGGCGATGAGCTGAGGTTGAACTTATTTTGGGATGTACGGACTCCATGGCTCGGCAGCGATGGTATTTGGCGTTTTGTAGACAATATCAAATTGACCATCGGCACGAATTTCACCAATCATCACTGGTTTATGCAGGTGATGATTGTCTTGATCCATTTTTAGGGTATAACCCGATGGTGCTGCAAAAGTTTGCCCCTTCATAGCGTCACGGACTTGATCGACCTGTGTTGAACCTGCTTTTTCAACTGCTTGCTTCCACATATGAATACCCACATAAGTGGCTTCCATTGGGTCGTTAGTCACAACCTTATTGGCATTGGGCAGCTTATATTGCACTGCAAATTGTTTGTATTTATTTACAAATTCTGTATTAGCAGGATTCTTGACCGACATAAAATAGTTCCATGCCGCTAAATGCCCCACCAATGGTTTGCTATCAATCCCTCGTAGTTCTTCTTCGCCAACCGAAAATGCCATCACAGGAAGATCAGACGCTTTAATGCCTTGATTCCCTAACTCACGGTAAAATGGCACGTTAGAATCGCCATTAATGGTGGAAATCACCGCAGTCTTTTTAGCTGCCGAGAATTTTTTAATATTGCCTACAATAGTTTGGTAATTGCTATGCCCAAATGGGGTGTATTCTTCCATAATGTCGGCATCAGCCACGCCCTTAGAGGTTAAGAAGGCACGTAAAATTTTATTGGTGGTACGTGGATAAACATAATCTGTGCCTAACAAGACAAAACGCTCTGCTTTGCCACCTTCATCACTCATTAAATATTCCACAGCAGGAATAGCTTGCTGATTAGGTGCTGCGCCAGTGTAGAAAATATTTTTAGATTGTTCTTGTCCTTCATATTGCACAGGATAGAACATTAAAGCATTGAGCTCTTCTAGCACAGGTAAAACAGATTTACGCGATACGGATGTCCATGCGCCAAAAATCACCGCCACTTTATCTTGAGTCACCAACTGACGGGCGCGTTCAGCAAACAATGGCCAATCTGAAGCAGGGTCTACAATCACAGGTTCTAGTTTTTTACCTAAGACCCCACCATTGGCATTAATTTCATTAATGGTCATTAATGCAGTATCTTTGAGTGAAGTTTCTGAAATCGCCATCGTGCCAGACAGCGAATGCAAAATACCGACTTTAATCGTCTCATCACTTGTTGCACTGACTGGTACTTTGCTGTCAGCAGGCGGCGTTGAATTATTTTCAGATTTAGAACAACCTGTCATCAACATTGCTCCAGCGATTGCTGTTGCCATGAATGATTTTGCTGCTACTTGTTTATGCCACATGACCCATCCCCATCATTAGATATTGGTTTTTCTCTAGATGGGTCAATTCAATTTTTATGCCAAAGTGACAAAGCAAACTCAAAATTTAAAATCATTTTTAAATTAAGATTTTGAAAAATAAATATTTATTATAAAAAAATCGCCATATGGTTAAATCAAACCATCGCGGTAACTCAGCTTAACCCGCTGCTAGATAGATCATGACTGCTCAAGCACACTGAACCTAAATCGCGCATCTAAGCGATTACAATCTTGGCAGGGCTGCGCTTTTTTTAGGCAGTTTCTGTTTTTATGAGCTAAGATCGAGCAAAAATCTGCTTTCTAATTGGTCAACTGGCATGGGGTGCGCCAATAAATACCCTTGTAGTTGCTGACAACCTAAACGACTTAAAATATCCGCTTGCTGCTGATGCTCAACACCTTCCACTGTCACCAATAAACCCAATTTACGCGCCAGTTGAATGATACTTTCGACAATCATTTCATCTTTGGAGTTTTCGGTTAAATCGAGAATAAAACCACGATCAATTTTGAGTTCATTCACAGGTAGATTTTTAAGATATAAGAAGCTCGAATGTCCAGTACCAAAGTCATCAATCGACAATTGAATCCCCATAGCACGTAGGCGCTTAAAGCTTTGGATACTACTTTCAATATGATGCATGGCAGTCGACTCAGTTACCTCAAGCATTAAATGCTGCGGATTGACTGGATATTTATAGAATAATTGCTCCAAGGTACGAAACAGATGTTTATGCTCAAACTGCACTGCAGATAAATTCACCGCAATCGGAAAGCAATCTCGCCCCATTTTTTCCCAACTTTGGATTTGTTTTAAGGCTTCTTCAATCACCCAATAGCCCATTTGAATAATTAAACCCGTTTGTTCAGCCCCTTTAATAAACATATTTGGGCCAAGCAAACCTAAGCTTGGGTGTTGCCAACGAATTAAAGCTTCAACCCCACAAATACGCTGCTCTGCACAGGTAAATTTAGGTTGATAAAACAGTACGAATTGTTGCTCCTCGACTGCTTTATACAAATCATTAATCAGCTTACTTTGGCTTTTTACATCTTGTTGATCAAGACTATAGTTATAAACCGAGTAGGTATTACGACCTTGGAATTTGGAGGTCAGCATGGCTGCATCTGCATTCATCAGCAGGTCTTGCAAGTTTTGCCCATGTTCTGGATACATGGCAATACCAATACTGGCTGAAACATTAATTTCTTTCCACGCGATTAAAAAGCGCTCTTGAAGGATCATTAAGATTTGTTCAGCTAATTCAATGGTATGCTCCATATTGGCACGTTCAATAATCAGCAAAAATTCATCACCACCAATCCTCAGCAATTTTTCATTTTCAGATAATTTGCGATGAATACGCGTGGTCATTTGCACTAACAATTGATCGCCCACATGATGCCCAAAGCCATCATTGACGGTTTTAAATTGATCTAAATCAATGTATAAAAAAGCCAGTTTATGATGATACTGGTGATAGCTAAATAAGGTTTTGGCATATTCATTTAAAAATGAGCGGTTTGGCAACTGAGTTAAGCTATCGAGTAAAGCTTGATTAGCCAACTGTTGATTCAGTTTAAATAATTGCAAGCTGCGCTCTTCTAGGCGTTGATCCATAATCGCCACCGCAAAAGCTGCAAATAAAATCAAGCTGGTGATAAAAATAACGCTAAATAGCAAGATGCCCTGCTCAGAGGCCAGCAAACTTTTAAAGATATGATGTTCGACAGGATACCACTGGACCGCGGCCATCCCTGCATAGTGCATACCAATAATAGAAAGCGCCAACAGTAAAGCCAGCGTAAAACGAAATATTTTTTTATGCTGAGCTACTTTTTTATATTTAAACGACAGCCAAAAGGTAAATCCTGTACCACTAATGGCGATCAAGATTGACAACAATACCAGCAGCAAATTGTAATAGGCTTTATGCCCTTCGACTAGCAAGCCCATCATACCTACATAGTGCATGCCTGTAATCGCTAACCCCATGACAAATGAGCCTAATACTAACCGCACCCACGACAACTGTGGCCGCGTGTTGAGCCAAATCGCAAATGTCGATGCGGCAAAGGCAATAAAATAAGATAAGGTGGTTAAGGTATAATCAAGATGATAAGGCGCAGGAAAATGACAGGCGAGCATACCCATAAAATGCATACACCAAATTGCAGCACCTAAAGTTGCTCCGCTGACCAGCAAAACGATTTTTTCTAGCTCTTTACGTAAGCCTTTAAAAAGTAACTGTTCAATCGAAATGGCAAAATAACAAACTGCTAAAGCCACAATCGCTGAACCTGTTACTAGGCTGAGATTGTAATGGATATGTACCATCATGTATTTCCATAGGCTTTATCTGTCTAGGCTGCAGTGAAAAAAACTGCACAAAAAACTCCCCCAAATGCAGATACTCTGCTACAAGTTTTTTGTTAGACAAATAAGTGTGTAAAGAATCTAACACTTACGCATTTAGGTCAAGTAGCAAGCGTTTAGCCAGCTTATAAAGTTGCTATTTTTTTAACAAAATAAATCAATTGCTGTAAAAGAGCTGCCAAAATAAAAAAGCCGAGCAAGCTCGACTTTTTATATAATCAAATCAGGCATTCAGATTATAGCGCGGCTTTTTTCTGTAGCTGGGCATAATCTAATAAGACGTTGGCCGACTCAATTACAAACACTTCTTCTTCAGGTAAAGCAGGTCGCTGTGCCGCTTTCATTTTGGCGCGTGCTTCAGCTAAAGCATCAATAGAAGCTTGATAACTTTCCCAATTGGCATACGGTTTTTGCCCTGTTACGCTACGGCGCGCATTTTCTGCAGCCAAGGTTTTTTGTTCTAAATCCAACAGCTCAGCACGACGCTGATCTAAATCTAATACCACACGTTTTTTCTCTTCAGCTTTTTTAGCCAAAGCTTTACGTTGCTCTAGATATTTAAACTGTGGATCAAGGCTGACGCGCATTTGCGAGCTTTTCGCCAACTGTGCTACATAAGGTTGCACTGAGCCTTCACGTTTAAATGGTGCAGTGGCAATAGTATCCCATTCTAAGGCGTTTTTAGCTTTGCGCTCACCAAACTCTTCGTTGTAAATATCTACCAGTTTAATGTCTGGAATCACCCCTTTGTTTTGGGTACTTCCGCCGGTAATACGGTAAAACTTACGCTGGGTGAGTGTGGCTTGGCCATAGGCGAGAGTCTCCAATTGTACTTGTGCCGTACCTTTACCTGTGGTGGGACTACCAATCACAATACCACGCTCATAATCTTGAATGGCAGCCGAGTAAATTTCGCTGGCAGATGCCGAAGCCAAATTCACCATAACTGCCAGTGGGCCTGCATAGGTTTGACGACCACCATCATTATCTTCAAAGACGCTGACGTTGCCGTTGCCATCACGGATTTGTACGACAGGCCCTGACTTAATTACTTGCCCCAACATACGAGCAACTTCTTCTAGTGAACCGCCTGGGTTATTACGTAAATCAATAATAATCCCCGCTACGTTTTGAGCCGCCAGTGCCTTTAAAGCATTGTTGGTATCTTCAGAAACTGAGCGATATTGATCTCCCGCACGGCGCGCGCGATAGTTTAAATAAAATGATGGAATCTCAAGCACCCCAAAGGTGTATTGCTTGCCATCACGGCTGATTTGTACAGTACGACTACGTACGCCCGCATCTTCTTCTTGAATCACATCACGCGTGAGCGTCACTACACGCGCTTGACTCAATGGCATGCCAGGTCCTAATAAACGTAAATTGACCTTAGTGCCCCGCTTACCACGAATCAAGCCCACCACTTCTTTGCTTGGCCAACCAATCACATCAATGATTTTTTCACCTTCTTGACCCACGCCAATAATGCGATCACCGGATTTGACCTGACCTGATTTACTCGCAGGCCCGCCTTCAACAATAGTTTCAATCTTGGTGTAGTCTTCATTGCTACGGTCTGGACGAATCGACACCCCAATCCCTTCCAGCTGCAATGAGGTTTGACGATTCAGCTCAATGGCATCTACAGGTGGGAAATAGTTACTATGTGGGTCATAGGTTAAGGTCATGGCATTGAGTGTTTTATCTAACACATCATCACTTTTTAAACGACTGACCCGTTCTAGCTGACGGGTATAACGTTTGGTTAAGGTCTGCTCTGGGCTTAAGTCTTCAGGGCCAGATAAATCCTGACCATTGGCTAAACTTGGATTTTCTTTTAAGGCTTTTTGTTTAGCTTGTTCTTCTTCACGGCTTAAGGTTAAGTTAATCAGTTGTGACACCAACATCTTACGCCAATAATCTTGTTGCTCGGCTTTGGTTTTAAAGAACGCTGCTTTTTCACGATCAGTATCAATAAACACGCCTTTTTGTTTTAAATTTTGCGGTTTTTTCAGTTCTGCCAACATAAATTGGTAGAACTCAGTTAAACGTTCACGATACAAGGCATGAATTTGGTAAGGTCCGGTTAAATCACCGGCTTTTAATGCCGCGCCAAAATTTGCACCATATTTTTGTTTATATTGGGCAATCTCTGGGCTTAAAAATAACGAATGATCGGCATCTAAGCTATCGATATAAAAATCGAAAATACGTTTTGAGGTATCTGCATCAAGTCTTTGATTTAAATAATGTTGACGATCGACCAATGTTGCCAATTGACGTGTCACTAAGGCTTGTTCTTGATTGGGCTGAATTTGATTAGCCGCTTGGCTGACATTCGTTTCATTGGCTGCAAGCGCTTCACTCACCACATGAGTGAAGAAGAATCCACCAGTTGCAACGGCAACTGCACACGCGATGGTTTGAAGTTTCATAATTTATAAAGTTTTCCTTCGTTTGGATCAGGCATGACTGCGCACGAATACAACATATGCTACGAGATTCAATCTATGTTTATCGTGTAGTTTTATCATAATCTGTGCTGACAAACTGTAGCAAATCATTGCACAATGCAGCCCTATTTATTTGAAAATTCTAACACGGACATCGCTATGATCGGCGCTTTAATGCTTGATATTGCAGGCACAACCTTAGATACCCAAGATATTGAACTGTTACAACATCCACAAGTTGGTGGAGTGATTTTATTTGGACGCAATATTGAGTCACCTGCTCAAGTCCGAGCATTAACCGATCATATGCGCCAAATTCGCCCTGATATTTTAATTGCCGTCGATCAAGAAGGCGGTCGCGTACAACGTCTAAAACAAGGCTTTACCTTACTGCCTGCCATGGGTCGTTTTGGTGAGTTGTATCAAACCGAGCCTGAACGTGCTTTAAGCCTTTGTGAAGAGTGTGGTTGGCTGATGGCGACTGAAGTATTGGCTGTCGGGATTGATTTTAGTTTTGCGCCAGTCTTAGACATTAACGACATTAGTGATGTGATTGGTGATCGTGCCTTTGCCAAGAACCCACAAGATATTATTGCGCTGGCTCAAGCATTTTTAAGCGGGATGCAACGCGCAGGCATGGCAACGACCGGTAAACACTTCCCCGGTCATGGTTCAGTTAAAGCCGACTCACACATTGCTGCCGCGATTGATGAACGCAGCTTCGCTGAAATTGAAGCACACGATATGCAAAGCTTTGTCCAATTACAAAGTCAGCTCGATGCTTTAATGCCTGCGCATGTGATTTATCCAAAAGTCGATGCACATCCTGCGGGTTTCTCAGAATTTTGGTTACAACGTATCTTGCGTGAAAAACTACAATTTGACGGGGTACTATTCTCAGATGATTTAAGCATGCAAGCCGCGTGTGTGGCAGGTGGTGCCGATGCGCGTATTCAAGCCGCTCTTAAAGCAGGTTGTGATATGGGCTTAGTGTGTAATGATCGCGCTGCGCAGCTCATTGCTTTAAAAGGCATTGAGGACTTAGCTCTGCCTAACCAAGCACGTTTAGAACGGATGCGTGGTGATATTCCAAAGCTTAGTATTGCTGCAGAACTCGAATTAGGCACCACATGGCACGAAGTACGTGAGCGTATTACAGCCTTTAAAAACGCAGCAATTTGATCTTAAGAGGAATAGCCCAGCTATTCCTTTTTTTTATAACTCAATGGATGACAATAATTTTTCATGAAACACTTCAATCTAGTCAGATAGACCTGCTACTATCAGTGGGTATTTTTTAACTGATCAAACCGCTATGCAAGATTCTATTGAACATTATATGCAAACGGTAGGACAACAAGCACGCCAAGCATCACGCATGTTAGCGAGTGCGTCTACCCAAAGCAAAAACGCTGCGTTATCTGCAATTTATACGGCTCTAAAAAACAATGAAGCCGCAATTTTAGCAGCCAACCACATTGATATGACCAAAGCGCATAACAATAACTTAGATAGTGCTCTACTTGATCGTTTAGAACTTACCCCCGCACGCTTTGACGGCATGTTGCAGGGTTTAAAAGATGTGATTAACTTAACCGACCCGATTGGCGAAATTACCGATTTAGCTTTCCGTCCGTCAGGGATTCAACTCGGTAAAATGCGCGTACCTTTAGGCGTGGTGGGCATGATCTATGAGTCACGACCAAACGTAACCCTAGAGGCTGCATCTTTAGCATTAAAATCAGGCAACGCGATTATTTTACGTGGCGGTTCAGAAGCCCACGAATCTAATCAAGCCATTGCCAGTGCAGTACAACATGGTTTAAAAGCGGCAGGCTTACCAGAACATGCCGTTCAAGTGATTAATACCACTGACCGTGCTGCGGTCGGTCAACTGATTACACTGACTGAATATGTCGATGTCATCGTACCTCGTGGTGGTAAAGGCTTAATTGAACGCATTACTAACGATGCACGTATTCCTGTGATTAAACATTTAGATGGTAACTGCCATGTTTTTGTGGAAGCACAAGCTGATTTACAAAAAGCTCTACCCATTGCCTTCAATGCCAAAACCCATCGTTATGGCGTATGTAATGCCATGGAAACCTTGTTGGTCGATGAAAAAGTAGCAGAGGTATTTTTACCAAGCGTGGCAGAGCTGTATGCTCAAAAACAAGTTGAACTCCGCGGTTGCCCGATCACACGTTGTATTTTAGGCGACAGCGTTATTGCTGCAACAGAAGAAGATTGGTACGAAGAATATCTAGGGCCAATTTTAGCGGTAAAAGTGGTTTCAGGTTTGGATGAAGCAATTGATCATATTAACAAATATGGCTCACATCATACCGACTCGATTATCACCGAAAACTTTAGCCTTGCGCGTCAATTCTTAGCCCGTGTCGACTCAAGTTCGGTGATGATTAACGCTTCAACGCGTTTTGCTGATGGTTTTGAATATGGCTTAGGTGCTGAAATTGGGATTTCCACTGATAAAATCCATGCCCGTGGCCCAGTGGGTCTTGAAGGTTTAACTTCACAAAAATGGGTGGTGTTTGGTGACGGTCAAATTCGTCAGTAATCCATTAAAAAAAGCCCGCAATTGCGGGTTTTTTTACCTCTCTTACACAACAAGATGTCGGTTTTTATGGCATAACTATGGGTATAAATATAAAAGAATAGGCACGCGTCATGTTTTATAGTCTCGTCATAGTGACATTTTTATTGGCACTGGGATTGTCCTATAGCGTAATGCACCTGTTTAAAAGCTCAATTGACGCCATTTTAGCGCGCATTATCCAAGATCCAATTTATAGCGCATGGGGCAAATATACCTTTTTTGCTGGCTTAGTGGTGGGCACTTCATCCGGTATTCGTATTTACGATTTGGAAAAATATATCACCCCCTTACAGCACGATGCAGGAGAAAAACAACCCATTATTGTGAGCCTGACCCAAGAACGTTGGGTACTCGAAATTTATCGTACGATTGTAGAAACCTTACAAGGCTTAGCATGGATGATGCTGGTATTTTTTATGGTCACTCTCTTAGCTTATGTTTTACTTAAACGTAATGAAGCGGCTAAAAAATAGCTTTTAGCAAAAAAAATAGGTGTATTTTGCCTACTTTGTAGACAAAATACACCTTAGAGCAGGTTATTCATTTCCTAAGAAAATGAAAACTTTTAACTAATAAATATTAATTATGATTAAGCATCTCGTCGATAAGCCTTAAGTCTAATCACCTAAAGTCTATCTATGAGTCTAAAAACAAGCGTGATACAACTATCAACACGATCAAGAAAGCAGCATTTTTGGTCGTTAGGATGACAACAAGCTAATACTAAAATCGCAAGTCAAGGAATACGCCATGCCTAACTCAGTTCTTATCATCAATTGCGGATCTTCTTCAATTAAATTTGCTTTATTACTTAAAGATCAAAATTTCCGAATTCATGGCCTTGCTGAAAACTTAGGTACGCCTGAAGCGCGTATTAAAGGTGTGACTTTAGGTAATGAACCTGTTGACATCAAAATTCCAAATGCTGACCACAAAGAAGCTTTAGAAGTGGGCTTATCGCGTCTTGCCAATCATAAGCCAGATGCGATTGGGCACCGTATTGTTCACGGTGGCACACTCACTCAAGCTGAACTAATTACTGATGATATCATCGACAAAATTCGTCAAGCGACACCACTTGCGCCATTACATAATCCTGCGCATTTAGTCGGTATTGAAGCGACCAAACGTTTATTCCCAGATTTACCACAAGTAGCGGTATTTGATACGGCATTCCACCAAACTATGCCAGCACATGCCTATCGCTATGCGGTACCAAAATTCTTATACACCGAACATAACGTGCGTCGTTATGGCTTCCACGGCACAAGCCATGCCTATGTATCAGATCGCGGTTCAGAACTTGCTGGTAGCTTTAAACAAGGTGGTTGGTTAACCGCTCATTTAGGCAATGGTAGCTCAACTTGTGCGATTTGGAATGGTCAATCTGTAGATACCTCTATGGGCTTAACCCCACTTGAAGGCTTGGTGATGGGTACACGTAGTGGTGATGTAGATCCAAGTTTACACCGTTTCTTAGAAGCTAACTTAGGTTGGGATATCTACAAAATCGACAAAATGCTCAATAGCCAATCAGGTTTATTAGGCTTGTCTAATCTATCTAATGACATGCGTACACTGATTGAAGCTTCTGAGCAAGGCAATGAAGATGCCACTTTAGCGATTGAAGTATTCTGCTACCGTTTAGCAAAATCATTAGCCAGCTTAAGCTGTGGCTTACCACGCGTAGACGGCTTATTCTTCACCGGTGGTATTGGTGAAAACTCAGCTTATATCCGTGAAAAAACTTTAGGCTACTTACCACACTTTGGCTTTAATTTAAGTGTAGAAGCCAACAACAATTTAAAACGCGGTACAGAAGGTCGTATTGATGCGGGTACTGGGCCACAAATTTGGGTGGTTCCAACCGACGAAGAAGGCCGTATTGCCAAAGAAACTGAGCATGTTGTTGCTGAGTTGACCACAACAAAAAAGACTGAACAAGATGCAGTAGTGGCTTAAGCCCTACTGGATCTGGCCATGACTGAATAATTGATAGATACTAAGATGAAAACGATTTTACTGGTTCCAACCGCAGAAGGCGTAGGTTTAACCTCAGCCTGTTTAGGTCTTGTTTATGCTTTAGAATGCCAAGGTATTAAAGCAGGTTTCTTAAAAGCATTTTCACAAGATGCCAGCGCACAAAGCGACAGCAGCACTGCGCTTTATCGTCATATTAGCCAAAGCGAAACTGTTGAGCCGATTAGTTATGCAACACTGACTTCACGTTTAGCTTTAGCTCAAAGCGATGAATTATTAGAAGATGCAGTGCGTTTACAGCGTGAAGTTAGCAAGAAACACGACATTATTATTGTGGAAGGTTTAGTACCAACCCAACGTGATGCATTTGCCAGCCAACTCAATGCACAACTGGCCCAAGCTTTAGATGCCAAAGTGGTAATTGTGAGCACAGCCGACATCAACAATGCCAAACACAGTGCCGATCAAGTTCAAAGCCAATTACGCCACTTTGCTTTAGATCGTGCTGCTGGTGTGCTGTTTATGCGCACTAAAGGCTTAAATGATGCGCATATTCCTGTGACCTTAGATCCAAGTTTACGTCTAGTTGAAGAAACTGCACATTTTGCCCAAGCCTTACAAAACAGCCATAGCCATATTGGCAGCAAAAACCTGCCAATCATTGGATTAGTGCCTTTTAGCAATACCTTGAGCGTACCGCGTATTTCAGATTTAGCGCAGCATATTCAAGCGGTTTGGCTCAATCAAGGCGATCAACAACGTCGTGTCCTTAATACCAGTTTGATTGGTGGCAACATTGCCAATGAGCTACAAAAATTTGTCGCAGGCGAGCTGATCATTAGTGCCGCAGACCGTGTCGATGCCCTCCTTGCTGCCCAATTGGCCAATCAAAATGGGACACCTTTAGCTGGTGTGGTATTAACTGAGCAAAACGCGCCCAACACAGAGATTTTAAATTTCTGTCAAAGTCATAAATCAGACTTAGCTATTTTGCACACAGATTTAACTGCCTTTGAAACTGTGCAAAAGATCCGTAGTTTCTGTAATGAAATTCCACAAGATGACACCAGCCGTGCAGAACAAGTAACGCATTTTGTCGGCAGCCATTTAGATCCAGATTGGATTAACCAGTTAGTGAGCAATACGCAAAAGCCGCGTTTATCACCTTCTGCCTTCCGTCATGAATTGGTACAAAAGTCGATTGCAGCTAAAAAGCGTATTGTGCTGCCTGAAGGCGATGAACCTCGTACTATTGAAGCCGCAGCCATTTGTCAGGCACGCGGGATTGCCCAGTGTGTATTACTCGCAAAACCTGAAGCCGTGGCTGAAGTTGCCAAAGCACGCGGTGTTGAATTACCAGCAGGTCTAGAAATTATTGACCCAGATCATATTCGCGCTGACTATGTCGAGCAAATGGTCAACTTACGCAAAGGTAAACTCGATGCTTTGCAGGCTGATGAGCAACTACAAGATACTGTGGTGCTAGGCACTATGATGCTTGCGCTCAATCATGTGGATGGTTTAGTTTCAGGCGCAGTACATACTACGGCAAACACGGTACGCCCTGCGTTCCAACTGATTAAAACGGCACCTGATTATTCATTGGTATCATCCGTGTTCTTTATGCTGTTACCGGATGAAGTCTATGTGTATGGCGACTGTGCAATCAATCCAGATCCAAATGCAGAACAACTGGCAGAAATTGCGATTCAATCGGCTGATTCTGCTAAAGCCTTTGGTATTGACCCACGTATTGCCATGATTTCCTACTCAACAGGCACCTCTGGCGCTGGCGCAGATGTCGAAAAAGTAGCAGAAGCCACCCGTATTGCAAAAGAGCGTCGTCCAGATTTACTCATCGATGGCCCATTGCAATATGATGCAGCTTCGGTTGAAAGCGTAGGTCGCTCTAAAGCACCAAATTCCGATGTTGCAGGTCGTGCTAATGTGTTTATCTTCCCAGACTTAAACACAGGTAATACCACTTATAAAGCAGTACAACGCTCGGCTAATGTAGTCAGTGTTGGTCCAATGCTGCAAGGTCTAAACAAACCCGTTAATGACTTATCTCGTGGTGCACTGGTGGATGATATTGTATTTACCATTGCTTTAACTGCCATTCAAGCTGAACAACAAGCTGCTACAGTTCCCGAGTTAGCTGCGGTTTAAATAAAAGCTTCGGCTTAACCCTGTTCTCCGCGCAACCATCCTATATCCGTATAGGATGGTTTTTTTATTGTAAGCGTCCGCTGAACACACCTTATGAATTCATCCTATAAGCCTTAATTTAGTCCCCACTTAAAAACAAGTGGGGACTAAAATTTATGACTATAAATCACCAGACATCCATCGCATCTCTTGCGAAAAAA
>NZ_PJRJ01000079.1 GCF_003711395.1 Acinetobacter sp. B51(2017) | reverse complement strand
TCAGTCCGTTCTTGCAATATGCACTTTACAGTTTTGTAAGGCGTATAACGACTTATCTCATTGTCATTTAATCTTGCAAGCACGTTTCTCGCAGCATTCCAATCAGCTTGAATAACCTCCCCATTAAAACGGTGAAAGCGATCTCCCTTACGTGTGCCTATTAAAAGCCCATTTAGGAAAGAATCACTTTGCGAAGTATATGCAGAATTGACTAGATGCACCGCAGAACCTCTACGATGAGATACAGAAGTTAGGGCATCGGCCAATAAGCCTTTAACCCATGTATTTAAAAGCCTATTGGTATTCTTACCATAGCTACGTTTATTTTGAATTGGAGATGTTAAATCTTCCGCAACAATTACTTGGGCTTTATCAACCAACTTGTGAACTGCTGTGAATATTAATGTCTTGAGCTTTGCTTTCTGAATATCTTGTCGCTTATTCAACTTCTTGCGACCTAGATTATTCTTCTCAATTTTCTGTTTCTTGTGTGGTTTAGCTTTGGCAATCGCTCTGAGCTTGTTTCTACGCTTGTACTTTTGATTCAGATAGTCAGATTCACTTGAGATCAGCTTACCTAAGCCTTGCCCATATACATCACCGTCAGAATCAACAAAGGCTTCTGAGTAACCCTTATCAACGCCTACAGTTTCTTGTCCACAATCTTGAGATTTAATTGCATCATAGCTTGAGTGAACTTCAACATTGCCGTTTTTTAGAATAATCCTAAGCGTACCTTGCGGTGCAAAATCAGCAGTTGTGTTCAGAGGTATTTTAATAGTTTGTCGAGGAATTAAACTCGGCACTTTAAGCCAACATTGACCGTTTAGCTCAAAGGTTTTGCACATATCCGCACGAACAACAATTTGATTGTGCGTGTGGTTTACACCATGTTTAAAGTGTTTACGCATTTGACGATGAAGGAAATTATCAGTCGTCCACTCGTCTTTTTTAAGCAGCGTGTATAGTCTTTTTAATTCTTTATCGCATGTCGTTCTTTTTCTGATTGCTTTTTTTACTTTTTCTTTTGATGCTTCTCGATGCGCTTTAATGTCACCTATACAATCACGTAGCGTTTCTTTCCAAGCATTTGCAGAAACACCAAAGTCACGACCTTCTTTCATCCACGCATCACGAATAGTTCTATCACTGATATTCAAACCTGAGATAGCACCATATTTAGCCCATACTTCACTACGAACACGACCAAGTAAAACAGCTTGTTTTTCAAGTTGTTTGTACTTTTGTACATTTAAGTTTCTACAGTGATGGATGCGTGTTAATTTCAAAAAAGCTATTCCTTGCTGTTCACTAATTCTTTAACTTTTTCTTTGTATTTTCTCAATCCATAAAGACGAGAAGAAAAACAATGAATAATCGCTAACAGGTCTTGAGTTACTTCTTCCGTTGGGGAGAGAGATTCTTGATTCATAATAATAATTTTACAACCATGCCTTTCAGCAAAAGACTCAAACCACTCAAAACCAAAACGTACCAAACGATCTTTGTGAGCTATGACAAGCATTGAAACTTTACCCATTTCAATATCAAGAAAAAGCTGATTGAATTTCTTTCTTTTATAATTCAAACCACTTCCAATTTCCGACACCCAATCATCAATAGTAT
>NZ_PJRJ01000078.1 GCF_003711395.1 Acinetobacter sp. B51(2017) | reverse complement strand
CGCGATTCATGAGTGCTCGGTTATATGCGGGCCAATTGGTTGTGCGGTAGATTTTGTGTGTAGGCTTCTTCATTTGAAAATTATATCGCTGAAAAAGCCTTTACAGATAGGTTTGTGCAACAATGCCTATCAGTACTAATAAAACCGCAGACCAAAACAAAGAAGAGTTTGAACGTGGTTATGAAATTCATTGGCAAAATGAAGATGTACTATATTGGCTTGAAAAACTGCGTAATTGGCAGGAAAAATATAATCCAATTAATAAGCCAACAGACTGTACTACACTAGAAGCTAAACACACAAAAGCTAGAAAATCCCATGCTTATCTAAGTGCAATGGGTTACAGTTGCTTTTTGTTTCGTGATGCATCTGCAAGTAAAGCAGCAGATCGAACTAAACCACTTCAAGATACAGCCATTTCTACACTTTGGTACAAACTATTAAATCAACTTGAAGATAATCTTTTAATATCAGGAGACACATTATCAGATGGTACTCCACTCCGATTAGTGCATCATTATGAGGATGAGAAGGTTACAAAGAAAAAGACAGAGTTCCCTTTACACAGCCTTCGTGTATCTTTGATTACCTGCTATATCATGGATGCAAAGTTGCCTCTACCTATAGTTTCAAAACTTTTAGCTGGTCATTCACGGATCTTAATGACGGTCTACTATACAAAACTAACCCCCGCTGTCATGAAAGAAAAGATGATAGAAGCTGAAAGTTTACTTGATGCCAAGTCACAGGAAAGTATTCAAACTTTTCTTAAAGATGCAGAACTGCGCCAAATCCAGTCAAAAATGGCCTACAACGATCAACAAGCCATTGAAGATATATTGGTTAACAGTAATCCATTAGGATGGGAAAATCGTCATCATGGATTATGCTTAGCTGGAGGAAATACTGTACGTTCAGATGAAAGTTCTACTTTAGCAGGTTGTTGGAATGGCGGAGAACTAGTTGCTACAAGGGGAAGTGCAAATAGTATATATAGCCCTGTACCTCATGGCTTAGAAAACTGTGTACGTTGTCGTTGGTTTATCACAGATGCTCGATACTTGCCTGCTCTTAATGCTCACCTCAACTTTATGAGCTACAAGGCACATGAAGCTGCTCAATTAGCTGTAAAATTAGAAACTGAAATAGAAAAACTAGAGGAATTTAAATATGAAGCTGAAATAAATAATAAACCATTCATAAAACATAATGAATTACAGTCACTTCAACGTAGATATGAAAAACAATTAGTTGAAGCCGATGAATATGTAAAAGATTGGATAGCCACTTTCAACATAATTCGTCGGTTGATTGAAGTTGAGCAGAATCGTTGTGAAACTGATTTTAAAAATAAGCTCATTGCTGTTGGCTCTGAAAAGGATATTAAAATTGGTTTTATAGATACAACTTCAGAATTATTACATCTCTCCTTATTATGTGAGGATGCGGAATGATCCTAGCCAAAATAATGGACAGCACGTCCCTCTAAAGATAACGTAACTTTAATCTTTGGAGATTCAAGAAATGGCTAAACGTTTTAGTCCTGAATTTAAACAGCAAGCGATTGATTATGCACTTTCAAACTCCCACGAACCTATAGCTGCAATCGCCCAGAAATTAGGTGTGGGTTATTCAACTTTAGACAAATGGATTCGTGAAGCCAATC
>NZ_PJRJ01000077.1 GCF_003711395.1 Acinetobacter sp. B51(2017) | reverse complement strand
AGGGAAAATTCCACTGGGCTCAAGTTCACCAAGGTGAAACCGTGGCCCTCAACCCGGAACAGTTACAGGCATTAATCCAGGGTTTGCCCTGGCAGCGCATTGGACGACAGCAAGTGGTCACAATGCTCTAAACCAAGCTCGGTTATTCTGCTATTCTCCAAACGTTCTATTTCCTCTGCGTCATGACCTCAGGCATACTGCGGTCATGAATACGCTGCCTGACTTAAGCCAACTGACCCATGAACAACTGCTGGAATTTACCCAGCAGTTGGCAATGCAGCATCAGTCTCTGGCACAATCAAATCAAGAATTAGAAAAATCAAACCAGCAATTGGATGCCAAAGTTCAGCATCTTTCTATTCTCAATCAAACATACGAGCATGAACTGGCGCTGTTTAAAAAGCATAAATTCGCCCAAAAGAATGAACACTTAACGGCAAAACAAATCCATCTATGGGACGAAGCGGTCGAAGAAGATATCGCAGCCGTTGATCTGGAATTAGAACGATTAAATGCAGATAAAACCGATGCAGCGACACACAAAGCCACAGTCAACAAACCTAAACGTCGACTGCTGCCAGATCATCTACACACCATCCGTATTGAGCATGAACCTGCATCAACCCAATGCAGTTGTGGCTGCCAGTTACGTCGTATCGGCGAAGATATCAGTGAAAAACTGCATTTCAGACCGGCACAGTTCTACAAGGAACAGCATGTCCGTGGCAAATGGGTCTGTGATCAGTGTGACACCCTGACTCAGCAAGCGATGCCCGCCTATGTGATTGATAAAGGTATTGCCAGTCCTGAACTGCTCAGCCATGTGCTGGTATCGAAGTATGCCGATCATTTACCGCTGTACCGTCAACGTCTGATCTATCAGCGGGCTGGCATTGATCTGTCCAGATCCACTTTATCTGACTGGATAGGTCGCTGCGGTGTAGAACTGGAACCTCTGGCCAATGCCTTAAAACAGGTGGTGCTGCAACAGCGGGTGCTGCATGCAGATGAAACACCAGTCACCATCATGCGGATGGGTGATGATGAGAAAAAACCGAAGAAAGGTTATGTCTGGGCCTATGCCACCACACAGTACAATCCAGTTCAAGCCGTGATCTATGACTTTCAGGATAGTCGTTCAGGTCAGCATGCTGAAGCGTTCCTGAAAGACTGGCAGGGTCATCTGGTTTGTGATGATTACAGTGGTTATAAAGCACGCTTTAAATCAGGCCAGGTCGTTGAGGTGGGCTGTATGGCGCATGCGCGTCGTAAATTCCATGAACTGCATGTGACCAAAAAAAGTCAGGTCGCTGAACAGGCATTAGTGCTGATTCAGAAACTGTATGCCATAGAAGCAGAACTCAGGAAAAAGACCGATGGTACAGCAGAACAGCGCCGCGAATACCGACAACAGCATAGTCAACCGGTGATGCAACAACTGTATGAATGGCTCAACCAACATCAACTGACGGTGCCATCGAGTTCTCCCACCGCCAAGGCCATCAATTACACGCTGAAGCGTTGGCCAGCTTTAAGCCGCTATCTGGATGATGGCAATCTACCGATTTGCAATAATTGGGTAGAGAATCAGATGCGACCTTGGGCCTTAGGACGCAAGAACTGGCTGTTTGCTGGCTCGCTGCGCAGTGGCCAACGAGCTGCCAATATCATGACTTTAATCCAGTCAGCAAAGCTCAATGGCTTGGATCCGTATGCCTATTTAAGTGATGTGCTGAAAAGGCT
>NZ_PJRJ01000076.1 GCF_003711395.1 Acinetobacter sp. B51(2017) | reverse complement strand
AATCATTAAGAGATTATGAAGAACAACTTGTGTGGATTTTTACTGGTTGATCAATCGAATATATTTTCATTGATAATTGGTAAGAATTTCTCGAAGTTTATTTGAGCAAATTTTTTGTCAGTAATTGATGAGCCAAGATTGGTGCCCTATAGGCACTATTGATTTTAAACTGAAGAGTTTGATCATGGCTCAGATTGAACGCTGGCGGCAGGCTTAACACATGCAAGTCGAGCGGATGAAGGTAGCTTGCTACTGGATTCAGCGGCGGACGGGTGAGTAATGCTTAGGAATCTGCCCATTAATGGGGGACAACAGTTGGAAACGACTGCTAATACCGCATACGCCCTACGGGGGAAAGCAGGGGATCTTCGGACCTTGCGTTAATGGATGAGCCTAAGTCGGATTAGCTAGTTGGTGGGGTAAAGGCCTACCAAGGCGACGATCTGTAGCGGGTCTGAGAGGATGATCCGCCACACTGGGACTGAGACACGGCCCAGACTCCTACGGGAGGCAGCAGTGGGGAATATTGGACAATGGGCGAAAGCCTGATCCAGCCATGCCGCGTGTGTGAAGAAGGCCTTTTGGTTGTAAAGCACTTTAAGTGGGGAGGAGGCTACCAAGATTAATACTCTTGGATAGTGGACGTTACCCACAGAATAAGCACCGGCTAACTCTGTGCCAGCAGCCGCGGTAATACAGAGGGTGCGAGCGTTAATCGGATTTACTGGGCGTAAAGCGTGCGTAGGCGGCTTTTTAAGTCGGATGTGAAATCCCTGAGCTTAACTTAGGAATTGCATTCGATACTGGGAAGCTAGAGTATGGGAGAGGATGGTAGAATTCCAGGTGTAGCGGTGAAATGCGTAGAGATCTGGAGGAATACCGATGGCGAAGGCAGCCATCTGGCCTAATACTGACGCTGAGGTACGAAAGCATGGGGAGCAAACAGGATTAGATACCCTGGTAGTCCATGCCGTAAACGATGTCTACTAGCCGTTGGGGCCTTTGAGGCTTTAGTGGCGCAGCTAACGCGATAAGTAGACCGCCTGGGGAGTACGGTCGCAAGACTAAAACTCAAATGAATTGACGGGGGCCCGCACAAGCGGTGGAGCATGTGGTTTAATTCGATGCAACGCGAAGAACCTTACCTGGTCTTGACATACAGAGAACTTTCCAGAGATGGATTGGTGCCTTCGGGAACTCTGATACAGGTGCTGCATGGCTGTCGTCAGCTCGTGTCGTGAGATGTTGGGTTAAGTCCCGCAACGAGCGCAACCCTTTTCCTTATTTGCCAGCACTTCGGGTGGGAACTTTAAGGATACTGCCAGTGACAAACTGGAGGAAGGCGGGGACGACGTCAAGTCATCATGGCCCTTACGACCAGGGCTACACACGTGCTACAATGGTCGGTACAAAGGGTTGCTACCTCGCGAGAGGATGCTAATCTCAAAAAGCCGATCGTAGTCCGGATTGGAGTCTGCAACTCGACTCCATGAAGTCGGAATCGCTAGTAATCGCGGATCAGAATGCCGCGGTGAATACGTTCCCGGGCCTTGTACACACCGCCCGTCACACCATGGGAGTTTGTTGCACCAGAAGTAGGTAGTCTAACCGTAAGGAGGACGCTTACCACGGTGTGGCCGATGACTGGGGTGAAGTCGTAACAAGGTAGCCGTAGGGGAACCTGCGGCTGGATCACCTCCTTAACGAAAGATTGGCGACCGGTAAGAATCCACAACAAGTTGTTCTT
>NZ_PJRJ01000075.1 GCF_003711395.1 Acinetobacter sp. B51(2017) | reverse complement strand
CTATCTTAAAGTGAAAGAGGACTCCACCCGACAGTCAGGGTGGAGGTGAATTTCACAGATTTTAACCTTGTTGGTTTTGAATGTATTTTTTAATAATATCCAAAGGTGCGCCACCACAAGACCCTGCAAAATATGAGCGTGACCACAAAACAGGTTTTGCATAGCTACCACGTAAATCTAAAAACTCATTTCTCATTCTTCTGCTTGTTACTGATTTTAAGTTATTTACCAATTTACTGAGTTGAACTGTCGGTGGGTACTGAATAAGCATGTGAATATGGTCAGCCTCACCATTACACTCCTTTAATTCCGCATCAAACTCTTTGCAGATTTCAGATACACACTCAGTAAAATATTTATGATGCAACTCACCTAGAATTTTCTTTCTGTACTTGGTAATAAATACTAAATGTACATGCAAATTAAAGGCTGAATGTCGGTTTTTATATATCTCTGTCATTGCTGAATTGCTTGTTTAATGCTAGTATTTATACATATTAAAACATACGCACTCATTTATAAAAATCAACAAAGCGTACAAATTTAGGCTTGAGCCTAATGCAGAACAGGAACTTGTTTTAAACAAGCTGCTTGGTTCTGCACGTTTTGTTTGGAATCAAATATTAGCTACATCATTCGAGATGCTTGCTAATAATGAGCGAATCAATAAATTTAATTTAGTTAATAAAATTCCTGAACTACGCAAAAAACCTGAGTGTGCTTTTTTAGAGAACAGCTCTAATGGTGTTTCACTTCAACAGAAAGTGCGTGATCTTGGTGATGCTTGGGGTAAATTCTTCGATAAAAAAGAACAAGCCAAACTAAAGCAAAAACCATTTAAGGCTAAGAAACCAAAATTCTTTAAACTACCCGATGGTAGTGAAATTCAACTTAGACCACTCATGCCACGATTTAAGAAAAAATCAGATGGTTATGATTCAATTCGTATTGTTCAATTTAATAGGTATTGCTGGGTTAAAGGCAACCAAGTTAAATTGCCTAGTGATATTGGCGTTGTAAAATTTAGAAAATCACAAGATATTTTAGGCGAGATTAAGAACGTCACAATCTCAAAGCATGTTGGCAAGTGGTATATCTCTTTTGGTGTTGAAAACACAATTGAAACACCAATCCACCCATCGAAATCAGCCATTGGGGTTGATCTTGGCATAAAGAAATTGATTACAACATCAGATGGTCAGGTATTTGACCCGATCAATAGTTTTAAAGCCAATCAAGTGAAATTGGCTAGACTTCAACGCAAATTGAAGAAAAAAACCAAATTCAGTGAAAATTGGAAAAAACTTAACCTAAAAATTAACAAGCTACATCATCATATTGCCAATATTCGGCATGACTACTTGCACAAAGTCACGACAACTCTCAGCAAAAACCACGCAATGATCGTAGTTGAGGACTTAAAAGTAGCCAATATGTCGAAGTCTGCAAAAGGCTCAATTGAGAAAAAAGGAAAGAATGTGAAAGCCAAATCAGGCTTAAACAAATCCATCCTAGATCAAGGGTGGTCAATGCTTGTTGGTATGTTGGAGTATAAGCAACAATGGCGAGGTGGTTTACTCGTTAAAGTTGACCCTAAATATACAAGTCAGACTTGTAGTTCATGTGGTCATGTTGCAAAAGAAAATAGGCTCACTCAGGCGAAATTTAGCTGTGTAGAGTGTAGCTTTAGCGAGAATGCGGATATAAACGCTTCTCGTAATATTTTGGCGGTGGGACACACCGTTTTGTCTGTGGAGGGTGGATGCGGTAAAGGT
>NZ_PJRJ01000074.1 GCF_003711395.1 Acinetobacter sp. B51(2017) | reverse complement strand
TTTCTCAGTGACTTGTTTTACTGCTTCAATTTTGAATTCTTCAGGGTATCGTTTACTGCTCATAAGCACCTCGTTAATTAGCCATTTTATCTAACTAAAGGGTGTCTACAAAATCGGTGGCTATTCAATTTGCTGGATGTATTCAAGGATGATTTTTCGGAAAATACCTGTTTGAAAAATATCAAAATGGTGGAAAAAAACACTTTCTATCATTGAGTTTTTGTAATATGACCAACCTATACTACTAAACTCATGATCAACAGATTTTTTTGAGCTTAAGAAAGAACTTCTAAAAGACTGAGCAATGACACCCCAAAGAGTATTTTCAAAACCGCTATTACAAGATTCAATAAATTGGGTTCGTGAAGAGCCCAAAAAATCTATATTTGAATAATTTAATTGCTGTACGAAGCTATTTAATCTTGATTCTCTTTCATGTGACCAAATATGTTTTCCGCATATGTCATAAGCAAAGGGATTAAGTGTCACAACGTAAATTATATTAGGATAAGGGAATAATTCATGATGCTCTTTCCAACGTTGGGAACCATATACAATTGAATGATATCCTCTAGCTTCTAATTCAAATGCTATGTTGCTGCTAATAGTATTAAAAGCATCTTTGACATAATCATTATTAGTATTGTTATTGTTTTCCCATGAGTCAATCCATCCATCCACAAGTTCAAAACTTAAAGCGGAGACATGTATTGATGCATCATTGAATATAGAGTTAGTAAATGTAGTGTAAAAATTATCTGACGGGTAGTAGATGTCAAATTGAAAATCAGTTTCAGTACTATTTGGTCTAGGTATAAGAGCAATAATATTTTTGTTGTTTAACATTAATTCTTGAAAGAAAGCATCCTGTACAATCCTTGTTTGCATTGGAGCAATCAGAATAGAAATTACAGAAGTAGTCTCTAATGCTCCATGGAAAAGGCTGCAAAAGTATTGTGAATAAGCTAATAACTCTGTGAAAGCTTCTCTTTCTGTTTGAGTCGATTTTTTTAACTCAATAATTGCTAAACCATGTTCTAAAGTCATAGCAATGAGGTCAATTCGGGTTGTTGAAGCATCTTCTCTTTTAAGTTGAATTTCCTGACCCATAAACTCTATATCCTCAAGTTTTTGAATTAAAGAATTAATTTTTTCCTCAGTTTGCTTTTTTAAGATTTGCGGGAAATCATATAAATCTTCCATATCGATTTTGCTTTTTTGGCGTTTTGTATTGATATGATCAAAAAAGTTTTTTCCATATTTTGTATAAATTAGATCCCTGAGTTTGTTTTCGTGAATTTTCATAAGCCTTGTAATTTTAGAATATTCTGATATGAGGTTAATTAACCCGAATCATGGATAAGCCTGATTTTACATCTTTATAAATTGAGGCTTATTTTCATGACAGATTTGATAAGCACAGAGTGATGCATAAATCCCTGCGAAATAACCTGAAATAGAACGATGGCGACTGCTTACTAGGTTGTATTGCTGCTTCAATAAGCTAAAGATCGTCTCTATTTTATTGCGCTGTCTCAGCATGATTTCATCCTTTGATGATAGCTGCACTCGTCGCATATTCTTGCGATGATATGTAATCAATTCAACACCTTGCTTTGCTAATTTATCTTTTACAATTTCACTGATGTAGCCGCGATCGCCAAAGATCTTACCAATGTAACCTTGAGCAAGCCTTGGCAGAAGCTTGATATCTGAAGTATGACCATTCGACAGTTGGGTCTGAATAAATTGACCCTGAGCATCCACCAATACATGCAATTTGCATCCATAGAACCAACCCATTGAGCTTCTACCTCGTGTGGCAATTTGTTTTAAAGATTTATGGCGCTGAATACGCTGATTTTTAC
>NZ_PJRJ01000073.1 GCF_003711395.1 Acinetobacter sp. B51(2017) | reverse complement strand
TTTTTTCGCAAGAGATGCGATGGATGTCTGGTGATTTATAGTCATAAATTTTAGTCCCCACTTGTTTTTAAGTGGGGACTAAATTAAGGCTTATAGGATGAATTCATAAGGTGTGTTCAGCGGACGCTTACTTAAAACCGCAAAAAGATACGCGTCAAGCAAGCAGCGAATTGGTCATGCGCTTAGGTGGAGCCATGGAGCGCTATATTTGGACCATTAACGGTAAAAAATTTAGTGATGCTGTACCGCTAGAAGTGAAATATGGCGAACGCATCCGTATCAAGTTTATTAATGACAGCATGATGGCACACCCAATGCATTTACATGGCATGTTTATGCAATTGGAAAATGGTCAAGAATCGGTTGATATGCCGAATAAACATACACTGATTGTACCACCAGGTAAAACCGTAACCGCTTTACTGACCGCGGATGAATTAGGTGAATGGGCAATCCACTGTCATTTGTTGTATCACATGAGTGCAGGGATGATGAACAAGTTAATCGTGGCTAAGGTCAGCGATACAAAACTCTCTACCACGTCAACTCAAGCAATAACTTCGACTCAAACAAACCAAGTCGATGATGAAAAAGGAGTAGAACATGCACATCACTAATTTTGCATTGAAAGCCACTTTTTCAGTGACGCTATTGAGTTTAAGTACTTTAAGCTTGGCGAACGCAGAGCATCATACATCAACACAGCATGATGGAAAAGATGCAACATTTATACAGCAGCACGCTATGTCTCACTCACAACATTCTGAACAAGAACATCAACAGATACAGGCTAATCATACACAGCAACAGACAAAACAGATTGATCACTATGCAGGTGAGTCTGCACAGGATGATAGTGCTCATCATGATCATCGAAAAGAGCATGGTGCGCAAATTTATGCTGTTACTACTTTGGATCATCAATGGTTGGTCAATAATGAGGGGGAAAAAGCATTAAAATCTGAGTTTGAAACTCGTATTGGCACAGATGAAAATAAATTGTTTATTAAAGTTCATGCTAATAAGCAAGAGTCGCATAATGCACATTATGATGCCAAAATTTTATACAGCCGTATGATTTTAGACTTTTGGGATGCACAGCTTGGTACACGCTATCGTAGTGAGAATATTGAAGGAAATGATCATCATCAAGATAATGAAGAATATATTGATGCGGTCATTGGTTTACATGGTATGGCACCATACTTCTTTGAAACTGATGCTTATGCGTATGTGGGGAAAGATCGCTACATAGGTTTTAGTCTAAAAACTGAACGTGATTTTCTGATGACACAAAAACTAATGATTCAGCCTTATTTGGAATTGGATTTGATTTTTAATGATGAAACCAAATATGCAAAAAAAACAGGTTTAAATCGTGCCATGGCAGGGATTGAGACTCGTTATGAAATCAGCAAAAAAGTTATGCCTTATCTCAACGTTGTTTACCAATACTCAAAAGGCAACGATGAAACAAGATGGCAAAAATCATCTAGTACTGAGAAAGACTGGTTATATGGTGCTGGCATTCGCTTTAAATTTTAATTAATTTAAAGCACATCCTAGATAAGCCCAATTTTATCAAGTTATAAATTGAGGCTTATTCTAGTGCTACATTTTATTTCAGCTTAATTTTCACCTTCTTAGCTTGCTTTTTGGGTATTCCACCTGCTGACTTCGACATATTGGCGACTTCTCAATCCTCAACTACGATCAGTGTACGATTTTTACTGAGTGTTATCGCAACTTTGTGCAACTAGTCATGGCGAATGTTGGCAAGCTTAAAATTCATGCAACTCATCTCCACCTTGAGTCTTGGGTGGAGTCCGCTTTCACGTTAAGATATGGAGAGAACCAAACATCTGACAATGGCGCCGTGGCTGCTTTTGTATTCTTTAAGCTTTTAAGAACAGAAGAGGGAGTGATTAATAGTAAATGATTATATTGACATACATATACAATATGGGTATTAAATTTCAAACTACTTATGATGAGAAACTTAACTGTAAGCCTAAAGAAAGTAGAGCAAGACCTCGCTTATTTTGTATCCCCTAACAATAAAGATGGATTTAT
>NZ_PJRJ01000072.1 GCF_003711395.1 Acinetobacter sp. B51(2017) | reverse complement strand
GCAGGGTCTTGTGGTGGCGCACCTTTGGATATTATTAAAAAATACATTCAAAACCAACAAGGTTAAAATCTGTGAAATTCACCTCCACCCTGACTGTCGGGTGGAGTCCTCTTTCACTTTAAGATAGATCAGTGAAGCTTAATGCTGATGCCAATGTATATAAGCCTGTAAATGAATATATGTTACCGATTCATGAAAACCTTAACGCGGTACAGCGACAAACTTCTGATATTTGGAATATTTCCGTCAGTAAAGCTTTCTAAACGCTGTTGATTTTACAACCCCTCTCTCAGGAGGGGATTTTTTGATTGTGTTTTTTCATTTTAAAGCTAAGTTAATCCCATATTAATCTGAATCAGCCCATACATGTGTCA
Organism: Acinetobacter sp. B51(2017); assembly: GCF_003711395.1. GTDB lineage: Bacteria > Pseudomonadota > Gammaproteobacteria > Pseudomonadales > Moraxellaceae > Acinetobacter. Next base: position 2,048 of record NZ_PJRJ01000072.1, on the reverse strand, counting down.
GTCTGATCTGTCGCTCTAATAACACAGCCAAACAATAACAAACTATAAAATACTGAATTATATTCAGATTTTTTTTGGCATGCATTTTGAAATAGTTAAAACGAATATAATTTTTAACGACAGGTTATGTATGAGCAAACGTCAAATTAAACTTGGGGCATTTATTCCAACCACTTCACAACATGTTGCCGGCTGGCGTCATCCTGAATCACGTCCACAGGATCATTTAAGTCTAGACTATGTTATTGAATTGGCAAAAAGTGCAGAACGTGGCTTATTTGATGCTTATTTTCTTGCTGATGGTTTATCGGTACGTTGGGGTTCGGCTGCGGAAGCTGCTTTAGGTGCAGGTGATAAAGGTGTTGGTTTTGAACCCGTGACTTTATTTGCAGCCTTATCTGCAATAACCAAACATATTGGTTTTATTGCTACAGCATCGACGACCTACGAAGACCCCTATCTGTTAGCACGTAAATTTGCCTCACTCGATCATATTAGCCAAGGGCGTGCGGCATGGAATGTGGTGACCACCGCAGCAAGCGAAACTGAACGTAATTTTGGCTTACAACAGCATCCTAAAGCAGAAGAACGTTACGCGCGTGCTGATGAATTTATTGAAGTCACCCAAAAACTTTGGGATTCTTGGGAAGATGATGCCTTTATTTATGACAAACAAGCCGGTCAATTCTTTGAGCCAGAAAAATTACATGAACCCAATCATCATGGCAAATATTTTAAAGTGGAAGGTGCCTTAAATGTGTCACGTCCACCACAAGGTTATCCGGTCATTGTACAAGCCGGTCAATCCGAAGATGGGCGTGAATTAGCCGCTAAATATGCCGAAGTAATTTTTACTGCACAGCAAAACTTAGCTGATGCGCAAGAATTTTATCGTGATGTTAAAAGCCGCCTACTCAAATATGGTCGTCAGGCGGATGACTTAAAAATTATGCCGGGGGTGTCTATTTTTGTCGCGAAAACCGAACAAGAAGCGCAAGAAAAATATGCGCTACTAAATAGCTTGATCCGTCCTGAAGTGGGTTTAAGTTTGCTCTCTGGGCTTTCAGGTGGCATTGATTTAAGTAAATATGATTTAGATGCACCGTTCCCACAATTAAAAGATGCCGAAATTAACTTTTCGAGTCGTCAGCAAATGATGATTGATATTGCGCGTAAACATCAATTTAGCATTCGTGAGCTTTATCAATATATTGCTTCAGCACGTGGACATTGGACATTAATTGGCACACCCGAACAAGTCGTTGATCAATTACAAGAATGGTTTGAAAATGAAGCGGCGGACGGTTTTAACGTGCTCCCACCGACGACACCAGCAGGTTTAGATGATTTTGTCGATTTAATTGTGCCAGAGTTACAACGCCGTGGTTTATATCGTACCCAATATGAGGGTCACAGCTTACGTGAACACTTAGGCTTAAAACGACCTGAGAATCAATATGTGTTGCAAAGACAACACAGCGCAGCATCTTAATTGAAACAGCCTCTCTCATGAGAGGCTGTTTTGTCCTATAATAACCCGAATCATGGATAAGCCTGATTTTACATCTTTATAAATTGAGGTTTATTTTGATGACAAATTTGATAAGCACATAAGGATGCGTAAATTCCAGCGAAATAACCTGAAATGGAACGATGGCAACTGCTTACTAAGTTGTATTGTTGCTTCAATAAGCTAAAGATCGTCTCTATTTTATTGCGTTGTCTCAGCATGATTTCATCCTTTGATGATAGCTGCACTCTTCGCATGTTCTTGCGAAGATACGTAATCAATTCAACACCTTGCGCTCCTAGCTTATCTCTTAGAATCTCACTGATATAGCCACGATCACCGAAGATCTTACCAATGTAACCTTGAGCGAGCTTCGGTAGAAGCTTTATATCTGAAGTATGACCATTCGACAGTTGGGTCTGAATAAATTGACCCTGAGCATCCACCAATACATGCAATTTGCATCCATAGAACCAACCCATTGAGCTTCTACCTCGTGTGGCAATTTGTTTTAAAGATTTATGGCGCTCAATACGCT
>NZ_PJRJ01000071.1 GCF_003711395.1 Acinetobacter sp. B51(2017) | reverse complement strand
CATATTATTGAATCTAATCATATCTTGGACCAAAAAAATCTTTACTTATAATAATGAGTAAATATATACATCCGAATGACGACAAAATTACAAACTTGTAATTTTGTTAAGGTTTGTTCTCAAAAAAATAAATTAATACTATTTTAAAAAAGATAAATCGTTGCTGAAAAAGCTAGATTGCAATCGAGTTAATTAATTATAAATCAAAAACTTATATTGTATAAAATTAGTAACTCTTTGCTTTCTGCACTTATTATTTAATCAACGTTTCACGATTTTCATAAGCTAAACTAAATATAGTCGCCAATTTCAATTGAGTTATTTCCCGGCTTTTAAATACCGATATACCGCTTGGCGACTAATTCCAAATGCCTGGCCTAATGCCATTTTTGAAGGGTACTTCCCTTCCTTCCAGTCTTGTCGCAAAGCTTCAGCCTGATCAGGTTTCAATTTATGTACCCGGCCTTTGTACTTCCCTTGAGAAGAGGCAAGTTTAATTCCTTCCTTTTGCCGCTCTAAAATGATCTCACGTTCAAACTGTGCAAAAGCACCCATCAGTTGCAGCATCAAATTATCCATCGGGGTGGATTGGGCCGTAAAAGTAATATTTTCTTTTACAAACTGGATGGCAATCCCTCGTTTGACCAGTTTATCCACTTCAGTCACCAAATCTTTTAAGCTTCGCGCAAAACGATCCATGGAATGTACTATCACCCGGTCTCCTTCCCGGACATAATTCAACATTTCCTGAAATTTCGGTCGGTCGGTATTTTTACCTGAAGCACGGTCAACAAAAATCCGGTCGACTTCAATTCCCTCAAGTTGACGTCCCGTATTTTGCTCGACCGAACTCACTCGCACATAGCCTACTTTTTGGCCTTTCACTTTTTACGCCCCAATTGGATAAAAATGAACAATTTCGTAAATTATAAATCTTTAATACCAAAGTTACATGTTACTTATGATTAAAAAACATTTAAATGGTACATGTTTTTAAGAACTTTTAAAATGTAATTTTAGGGTATACTTTAAAGATACATTAAAGCTTATAAAATACGATAAGTGACTCTTGCAAGATATCTTGTATTCGAATCAGTCATCTTAAGAATAGGTTTGTCTTATATCTAGAATTTTGGTGGTTATTCATGCAGATGAAAAATACCAACTTTATCTCACTACTTAGGAGATAAATCGAATGGCTAAGATTCTACAAAAATTGTTAGCTAGTCGCTCTCCAGAGGCCAAGCCCGTATTCAAAAAATGGCAGATGAATTACTGCTAAAAAATCAGCTTCTGAATAGCCACCTTTAAGGTAGCTTTTCTCTTTTCAAAAGAAAAATTTGCAAATAATGATCTGTTCGCTATTTTCTTAAAATTTCATAGAAGGTATGGCGTAGCCATTGATGACTAATTTTATGATGACAGGACATGTGCCAATATTGCTTGACTGAATATGACGGAAAAATAATCGGTGCATCAAAAATTTTCAGGTTGCCTCGTGATAGCAATACTTCGCTCAAATAATAAGGAACTGTAGCAATCGCATCTGTTTCCTGTACTACGAGACCCACCCCAAGATAACTCGGCAAACGCATCAGAATATCACGCTTGAGATTTAAGTTAAGCAATTCATTTTCAATATGGTAATGCCCCATGCCTGCATCAATATCAATATGGGTTTCGCGTAAATAATCTTCAGTCGTTAAACAATCGCCTGTCAGACGTGGATGGTCTTTTGCTGCAATAACTACATAATATTGTTCAAATAGTTTTTGCTGATAAAAACCATTTTCTAGGTTAGGTAAAAAGCCAAATGCCAAATCAATTTCACCATTGGCCATTTGATAACTGGTTTCTGATGTAATTGGTCGTACATTCAATCGTATACGTGAGGCATGCTGTTTAATATATTGAGAAATTTTAGGCAAAAATACCAAGTGCGAAACATCAGTCATAGCTAATGTAAACTGTTGCTGTGAAGTTGTTTGATCAAAATCAATACTAAAATTATTAATTGCTTCGACATTGCTTAGAGCTTCACTTACCAGTGGAAAAAGCTGTTTTGACAATTCCGTTGGCAGCATTTCATTGCCAATTCTCAAAAACAAAGGGTCATTATAATGTTGACGGACTTTATTAAGCAGATTGCTTACCGTTGGCTGGCCCATATTCAGATGCTCGCCAGCCAGTGATACGCTCTTAAATTTATAGATATAATAAAAGATCGTGAGTAATTTATAGTCAATATCAAACACAGCAACGCATTTCCTTTCGCTTTTCCATCATTCAGGCTGACTCATCATTCGCAGAATATTTCTGAATGCCAAAATAATAGTTATTACTGGTTGTTTTCTAAGCAATATTACAATGTCACCAACAGCTCCTGATCTGAAGATCTCCTAAAAAGTTTATAAGAAATGATTTCATAAACTTGATATTCACCAACTAACTCTTATCAATTAAACGATACGACTATAAGTTCTATACTCGGGTTTCCAGAAGTTATCTTCAATTTTTTGTTCTAACTCAATTAAGCTCATTTTCGGTGCTATTTCATCATGCATTGCTGCTTGAGCAACTTTCAAGGCAATAATTTTTGAAATCTGCTGTATTTGACTTAAATCAGGCAATAAATCCGCTTCTGGATTTTGTAATTTTGGTGAGCAGTCAGCCAAAGCATTTGCTGCTGCCATTAGCATATTTTCTGTCACCCTTCTTGCTCCAGAAGCAATAACGCCGAGTCCTATACCCGGGAAAATATAAGAATTAT
>NZ_PJRJ01000070.1 GCF_003711395.1 Acinetobacter sp. B51(2017) | reverse complement strand
CAATTACTGACAAAAAATTTGCTCAAATAAACTTCGAGAAATTCTTACCAATTATCAATGAAAATATATTCGATTGATCAACCAGTAAAAATCCACACAAGTTGTTCTTCATAATCTCTTAATGATTTTCTTACTTCTTCGTCAGAAGCAAGATAATCAGCTCATTTGTTAAATCATTGTTTTTCAACAATTTTTAATCAAGATCATCGCTGATGGATGTGCATTCTACAGGATTTCAGGCGCTGTGCAACCCCATTTACGCAGAATTCCGTCTGACTGTTCATTTATTTTACAAAATTGCAGAGCAATTTAAGTAAAAAACGTTGCTACAGGCCTAATTTGCCTATTTTTTTACGAAAAAAGCCCATAACAGCGCTAATTTCGCGGTTTTTAGCGATATTTTCCTAGAAAACCACGTATCTCACACTGTTATGTACCGTTTTATAGAAATGCCAGTGCTGTAATTGGCATAGAGGAGATGTATTGCAGTGAAATTAACGCCCTGCCTTAAAGCCAACTTGCTTAAGGAACGGTAATAGCTCTTCTAGACCTGCAGCTGTTTGCAACATTTCCGCAATACGGGCTGAAAATTCCTGATAACTCTCTGTTCCTTTGGAGTAACGGCTCATTTCAGGCAGATCTGAAAGCTTATTGGCAAACATATAACGCTGTGCATCTGTTAAAGCCGATTGCTTGTCTTGCTTAACATCAACCTCTTTAGCAGCATGAATTGCTGAACGTTTGTATTTGAAATTAAAAGAAAAACCTGAAATAGAACGCCCACGTTTATGCTGTTCATATTTAATAATCAAATCCGAATGCTCGTTAATTTGATCAACAGCAATATCCAGCACACGACGTTTAAACGCTTCCATACGCGTGTATTCATTCACACCAATGCCTAATTGGCCACGTAAACGCTCTAGCTCATAAGCTGGAGTTTTGCCGACAGACTTCCATTGCATCAGTAATTCATAAAGTCGAACTGCATAGACACTCTTAAAGTCAGCCGTTTTCTTTAGATGATAGCTTGTGAAGTACTGCTCAAAGCCATCGATCTTCGTAATGTGCTCAATTACGACCCGCGTCAACGTTACTAGGATGCGTCCTTCGCCTTTTCGATAGTTGGCATCTTGAATCCAACGGCTCTTTGTCAAAGTTCCATCTTCATTTGTGATGGTGAACTGTCTTTTAAACAAAGAATCCTCTGCTTCACTCAATGCTAAGTAAGCAGCATCAGCTGAAACATTAAACGCTCTTGCATATCTGACTGCATTTAGTTCCAAAGGCTCGTCTGTAGACAACCCTTGACCTGTTTCACGGGCATCGACAATCGCAAGTTGAAGCAAACGTGCCTCATTTAGGGTGAGAGTCTGCAAAGCTTGCACAAGTTTGTTCGATTTTACGACTAAATCAGTCATTTTTACCCATTTAGCAACAATATTATTTTGTTGCTATAACAACATGAGAAATATATGTTGTCAAATACCGAGGAAACGTTGTCATTAAACCGAGGAAACGTTGCTATATAACCGAGGAAACGTTGCTATATAACCGAGGAAACGTTGTCATATAGGCTCTGAAAGCCTTATATAGCAAGGGTTTCAGCATGTCTAAAAGCATTTAAAAACATTTAAAAACATTAAAAACCCGCTTCGCTGTTTTTTTTTGATAAAAAACGAGGTTTTTTTTAATATTTATCCACAGGTTTTGATCTCATCCGAAAATCAGAAATCTGACCTCCTGTTCTAAACAATTTTTTTAGAAAATTTATGATTGAGTAAGAAATCAGATTTCAGGATAAAAATTTGCAATCAAATAAACATCATTTTTTATCTCAAAAACATCATTTTTTTTACTAAAAATCTGAGTCATTAAATTCAACATGTCTTAAATTGCTCTGTAATGCTCTATATTGAATGAAAATAAGAAAAATGATGTTGGGTAGCTTTGATAAATAAAACTCAACCAAGAAGCTTAAAATTGATTTTAACAGCTATATACTTTTTTTAAAACAAATCATTTTTTCCTTATTTTTAACACAAATTTTATGAATTTTTTTTTTGCTATAAATAGTCATTAATATTTTTGTCAAATCAATGAGAAATATCTATGTTTAAAAACATAAAAAAATAGCTTTTTTTACCCGGAAAACAGCTGTTCATTTTTTAGCTATATTAGTTGATTATTCACATAATAAGCCTGTTTTTGATACAAAATCGGATTAATTCACCCTATTTCATATTTAGATTTGCTTAGGCTATTTTGGTAAAAAAACACGAAAATGGATATCTAACTGGTTAATTATTTTAATGAGTAAATAATGAGCTTTTTTAGTCAAAAAAAGGTCAAAAACATGTTTTTTTATGTGATGCGTCATTTAAGCATCATATATATGGCTTTAAATCTATGTGATGCGTCATTTAAGCATCATATATATGGCTTTAAATCTATGTGATGCGTCATTTAAGCATCATATAGAAAAGGTGGTTTTGCTGAATATGACAGCAGTAAGATGTAGTAATTGCAACAGTCTAAGTAGATTAAGGTTGAATAGAAGAGGTTTAGGCACGCTAAATTAGCGTAAAAAGAGGATCTAACAAGAGATTTAAGCTCAATTCTGATGAATCTATGCGTAATGATAGGCGCTATAAATGCTTTTATACAAATTCTATAGTCGAAAAAAATCCCCCTGATGAATGATCAGGGGGATTTTTAGAATAATGAGCTGGCGATGACTTACTCTCACATGGGTAACCCCACACTACCATCAGCGCTAAGAGGTTTCACTTCTGAGTTCGGGAAGGGATCAGGTGGTTCACTCTTGCTATTGTCGCCAGCACAACTGTGATGCTTACTCATCAGGTCTTATTAAATGCCTAACTTTCGTCAAATGAGTTATTAACAGG
>NZ_PJRJ01000006.1 GCF_003711395.1 Acinetobacter sp. B51(2017) | reverse complement strand
AGAACTGGCTGTTTGCTGGCTCGCTGCGCAGTGGCCAACGAGCTGCCAATATCATGACTTTAATCCAGTCAGCAAAGCTCAATGGCTTGGATCCGTATGCCTATTTAAGTGATGTGCTGAAAAGGCTACCGACACACAAAGTGACCCAAATTGAAGAATTACTGCCACACCGGTGGCAACCCGACCAAAATTAAAAAATAGGTATGGGGTTCAGCGGATGCTTACGCTACTATTACAAAAACTTAATAATAGGCAGCACAACATCTATTTTTTGTTTACACTAGTCACAGGTACAGGGGATGAGCACGCTGCATAAGACAGCGATATAGACATGATAAGAATTCAAAGTGACGACAATGAAAAAATTAACTGTAATCAAACAGATCAAAGGCTTAATGGGTTTTATTGTACTGCTGTTATTTTTAGGGTTAGGTTATCATCAATTTAACCGCCATACAGGTCAGCCTTTGGTACGTTTAGCAGATCAAGATCAGCAGAAGCTGCAACAATATCAACAGCTGCGTCGGGTGAAGCATTATGAGTTTAAGTTAAAACCCAGACAATCTTTGTATTGTGCTGGGCGAATTTATTGTGTCGAGCAATCTACAGCAAGTCCTTAAAATTGCAAAAAAGCACCCAAGGGTGCTTTTTTTATGCTTCACAAAACTTCATAAAGGCTTTAAGCCCCGGACCTTGATATTTTTGGCGATGTACCAGCATAAATAAAGGACGGGTGAGTTGCCAAAACGGCGTATCTAAAATCACCAATTGACCTTTTTCACATAAAGGTTCAATGGCCAATTTAGAAATACACGACAAGCCTAAGCCACCCGCCACAATTTTTAAAATGGCTTCGTTATGACCAAGCGTCAAACGAATATTGGCATCAGGTACATCTTTTAAGATGGCATTATCAAACACTTCACGCGTGCCTGAACCTTCTTCACGTAAGATCCAATCAGCCTCGACAAAGTCCATCGCAGTCAATGGACGTTGTAATTGCGCTAAAGGATGGCTAGGCGCACAGCACACCGCCAACTCATCATCACGCCAATGAATACATTGTAATTGCGGTAAATGGCATGAGCCTTCAATGAGTGCTAAATCAAGCTGAAATTGATTGACTGCTTCAATCATTTGCCGAGTATTACCCACTTGTAACTGTAGATGCGCTTGTGGCTGAATTTGTAAAAAATTCGCCATCAAATCTGGCATTAAATAGTCACTAATGGTTAAAGTTGCCCCAAGACGTAGATCGATACTTTGTAATTCGCCTTTGGCTGCTTGTTCAAAAGCTTCACAGCGGCCTAAAATTTCTAAGGCTTGTGGGAGCAAAAAACGACCTAAATCATTCAGTTGTAAGCGTTTACCTAAACGATCAAATAGCGGAGCGCCTAAGCCATCTTCAAGGTCGGCCAAAGCCATACTTGCCGCACTTTGTGTGAGCTTGACCGCATCACTGGCTTTGGTGACGGTACCCTCTTGAGCGACTGCTACAAAAACAGCCAGCTGACGTAATGTCATGCGCATGAATATAGCCTTAACATTGAAAAAATATTCATAAATTATCGTCTCATGCTACCATGAGCGCAGTCTTTGATGCCACGTTGAAATTATGTCAATTGAGAAATTTACACAAGAAAAGGTTTTATCTGTACATCGTTGGACCAATACGCTGTTTAGTTTTACCTTAACGCGTCCTGCACGTTTTAAATTTACCGCAGGTCAGTTTGCCCGTATTGGTTTAAAAGTGGGTGATGATTTAGTGGTACGGGCGTACTCAGTCGTGTCATCGCCATTTGATGAAACTTTAGAATTTTTCTCAATTGTGGTGCCAGATGGGGCATTTACCTCTAACTTGCAGCATTTGCAAGTTGGCGATGAATTGTACCTTGAAAAAATTCCCTATGGCTTTTTAACACTGGCACGTTATCAGTTACCATTGCCACAAGATTTATGGTTATTGGCTACAGGCACAGGTTTAGCGCCATTTTTATCGATGCTACAAGATTTTGAAACTTGGTCAAAATATCAAAAAATTAATTTAGTCTATAGTGTACGTACAGCGGCAGAACTGGCCTATAGCGAGCGCATTCAAGAGATTGCTGCTACGTTTGGTGAAGGGCATACAGGCTTTAAATTTATTCCGATTATTACCCGTGACCCTAATGCAGTATTACATGAGCGTTTACCTGTGCTCATTGCCAACGGTGAGCTCGAACAAGCCGCAGGGATGCCGTTAAATCCTGAAACCAGTCATGTGATGCTGTGTGGTAATCCGCAAATGGTTGATGACACCAAAGAAGCCTTAAAAGCGCGTGGATTAACTATGAACCGCCGTGGGGAAGGCAATATTGCCGTAGAAAATTATTGGTAATTGCTTTGAAGCCCCTCCTTTTTAAAAGGAGGGGGTTTGGGTGGATTGTATTGACTACATTTATTCACAATCGAATCCCTCCCTTGCGAAGCCGTGCTTCTGAGCCTTTGAAAAAGGCAAGATGAGGTAAAAAAACCTCCAATCGGGAGGTTTTTTTATGTTTTAGTGCACAAACATATCAACAAATTGACGAATTTCTTGCAAGGCTGTTTCTACATCGGTGTTTAGCCACGTTGGTTCAAATAAACCCGCATAGTGATCGAGACGATCCTGTGGCACGACCAAACGTACAGGACATTCCTCTTCTAATAAACGCCATGGAATAATCGGTACTTCATTGTCTAAAAATGCTGCCACATTACGAATATCAATGACCATAGCATTAATGCATTCAGGGAAGGGCATGACCGAAAATTCTTCGGTACGACGGCGAAAATACTCTAAATCACCCCATTTTAGTCGGAAGCTTGGTTTATTAAATGCAATGATGCCAATCAAATGCTGATCACGCGTGTGGTGTAAAGTACATTGATGCGTGACATCCGTGTCTAAATCAAGCGTTACACTCTGTTGACGATACGCCATAAAGTAAAAACACAGCAAAAAAAGAGTGGCTGATTATAGCCTAAAATCACATCAGCGAGCGACTATTCGTTCACCATCCTGCTATGCTTCTTCACACAATGCAACACTTAGACTTGTTAGTATGAAAAACAAACAACTAAGGTGAGAGCAATATGCAACACGATCACAATAAGTCGCATCATGCCGCCAGTGCTTCAGAAACCCAACAAAAAAAGCGTTTGCCGGTATATATCTTAATTATTGTTGGGGTGTTTCTTGCGGCCTTAATTTTTTACATGACCGCAGACGTTAAACCAAAGCCAAGTGAGGCACCTCCAGGCCATCCAAATCCAACGGCCCAACCTGCAGGCGTGACCAATAGTCAGACTGCAACAGCTACAGATACCAGCACAAATGATCGCTAAGTTTGCTGCTACATATTGAAAAAGCTCTAGTTGTAACTCGCTAGGGCTTTTTTTACTCGCGCATTGTGGGTTTTTGTTGTAGTTTTAACACTAAGCGTTGAATAAAAAATAGACAAAATTTAAGGTGATAAAGAGAAAACGCTGGGCCAAAACCCGATAAACAAACAATAAAGGATAACAATATGAATGATTATTTTGAGCGCAGTCGAGGTGGTCTAAATGCCATGTACTATTGGGAGCAATTTCACCCAATTTTAGCCGCCATTGCCATTTTGATTATTGGTTGGATTATTGCTTTGGTGGTGGCAGCTGGCATTAAAAAGCTGCTGCAAAAACTCGGCACCAACCAAAAACTATCCAATGCCACAGGGCATCGTTCCAATATTGAAAATATTGTGTCGCGTATCGTGTTTTGGATCGTGATGATTATTGCGGTGATTGGCGCTTTGAATGCTCTTAACCTGAATAGTGTGAGTGGGCCATTTAGCAGTATGGTGCAGCAATTCTTATTGTTTGTACCACAATTATTGGCCGCGGTTGCCGTGGGTTTTATTGGTTGGTTAGTGGCCAATGTGGCCAAAGTAGGCTTGCAAAAGTTACTTGATCGTACCAGCTTAGATGAAAAACTCAGTGCAGAAGTGGGGGTAAGTCCCATTAGCCAAAATATCAGTGAAATTGTTTACTGGTTGATTTTATTACTTTTCTTGCCAATTGTACTGTCTATTTTAGGTTTAAATGGTCTGCTTTACCCCGTACAAAACATGGTTAATCAAGCCGTGGGCTTTTTACCTAATCTGTTTATTGCGGGCATTATTGTCTTTGCAGGTTATATCTTGGCCAAGATTGTACGTGGAATTGTTGAGGGTTTAGGCAATAGTTTAAATCTACAACAGCAAGCAGAAAAAATTGGTTTATTCAAAGGTTCGAATTTACCGCGCTTATTAGGCTCGTTCTTGTTTGCTGTGGTCATGATCACCGCCTTGATTGTGGCATTTGAGGCTTTAGGCGTAGAAGCGATTTCACAACCTGCCACAGCAATGTTGCATGAAATTATGAATGCGATTCCACACATTATTGCCGCAGGTTTAATCCTGATTGTGGCCTATGTGGTGTCGCGCTTCGTGGCAAAATTAGTGGTTGAAGTTTTAGCAGGAACAGGTGTAGATAATATTCCTGCCAAAGTAGGTGTCCAGCGCTTCTTAGGTGATACCAAAGTTTCTTGCGTGGTTGGCTACTTGATTGTGTTGTTTACCATGCTATTTGCTGTGTCTGAAGCAGCCAATCGTTTAGGCTTTGATCAAATCAGTGATTTGATTGCCATGTTTATTTACTTTGGTGCCAACATTTTACTAGGTGCTGTCATCCTAGTAATTGGTTTCTGGCTGGCCAATATTGTTGCCAATGTGGTACAGCGCGGTGAATATAAGAGTTCACGTTGGTTAGCCAACTTAGTCCGTGTGTTAATTATGGGTCTAGTCTTGGCGATGGGCTTACGTGCCATGGGTATTGCGGATTCGATTGTGAATTTGGCCTTTGGTTTAACTTTAGGCGCGGTTGCAGTCGCTTTTGCTCTAGCTTTTGGTCTAGGTGGACGCAATCCTGCCGAGCGAGTACTGAGCGATTTAATTGATAAAGCCAAACGCGAAGCCAATGAGCCAAATCCTGAACCAGCCAGAGCACCAGATTTGATGAAAGCACAAAGTCCAGCGCCAACTGCTGCTACCAAAACACCAAGTATGAAAAAAGCAGATAGCCCAATTATTGCCCCTGTTGAAGTAGTCACCGATAAAAAACCAAGCAGCCCAGATCCTGATGTTGCTGTGCCAGATAGCTTGGTCGTGAATCCTGAGCAGAAACCGTTAAATAACCCTTATGGTTCGACAGGCGAACCAGAAAGCGATACGGATATTCGACCTGAAGATAAAAAATAAACCTCACTAGACCGATGGCTAACTCCCCATCGGTTTTAACATTAAGGATGCCAAAATGTCATATAAAAAACCCAACAACCGTTTTGCCCCTGCTGTCATTGCAGGGGTGACTATTGGTTTTCTAGTCGCAGGTTATCAATTGGTCTTTGGCAGTAAAAAGCCAAAAGCAGAGCAAAAAGCCAAACACCACCACCAAGATAGAGCCAAGCAAAAAGAGCAAGAACAACAGTTAGAAAAGGAACGTGAAGACAAACGACAGCAAGAGCAAGAACAGCAGCACAAAGAGAAAAAGCAGGCCGCTGAAGATGATCAACAGCCTAAGTAAAGTTTATACATATTGGGCAGCGGCATGTGCTGATGCCCAAGCCCATTGGAAGTTATAACCACCTAAATGTCCTGAAACATCCAACACTTCACCAATAAAATACAAGCCTTTTTGTTTTTTACTTTCCATGGTTTTAGAAGATACTTCTGTAGTATCTACCCCGCCTAAGGTGACCTCGGCAGTACGATAACCCTCTGTACCTGAGGGTTTGACCTCAAAGCCGTGTAGCTGTGCTGCAATGGCATCTAGTTTATCATCACTAACATTACCAATCGCAGTATCAGCATGTTCTAACCAAATCAGATTTTGTAGCTCTAACACCACACTTTTTGGTAAATGCTCGCTCAATAGAGTACGTAATAACACTTTAGGTTGGCTTTGCTTCTTGGTTTTAAATAGGTGAGTTAAGTCCAGACTAGGTAACAGGTCAATCTTAAAGCTTTGCCCAACATCCCAATAGTTCGATAATTGCAGTGAACTTGGACCACTTAAACCGCGATGGGTAAACAATAAAGCTTCGGTAAAGCTATTGAGATCATTGGATAAAGTCGCTTCAATGGCATTACCACTTAAACGCGTGGTGACTTCTTTAAAGCCATCTGAAAAGGTAAAGGGCACTAAACCTGCACGGGTTGGATAGATATGATGACCAAATTGTTTGGCAATCTCATAGCCGACCCCCGAACCGCCTAAGGTGGGAATAGACAGACCACCGCTTGCCACGACCACAGACTCAGCTTCAAAAAAACCGAGTGTGGTTGCCAGTTGAAAACCGTGATCATCAAGCGTGGTGACTTGTTTGACTTCGGCACTGGTTTTAATCGTCACTAAACCAGTTTTGTCACATTCTTTTAACAACATGGCTAAAATTTCTTTAGCACCGTTTAGGGTAAACAGCTGGCCGTGTTTACGCTCTTCATATTGAATACCATAGTCGCAGACCATGCCAATAAAATCCCAATTGCTGTAACGGCTCAGGGCTGAAATCACAAAATGTGGGTTATGCGAAACGTAATTTTCAGGCTCGACATATAAATTGGTAAAGTTACATTTACCCCCGCCTGACATGAGAATTTTTTTACCCACTTTATTGGCTTTTTCTAACACTAAAACCCGACGACCACGCGCAGCGGCCATGGCTGCCAACATTAAGCCCGATGCACCAGCACCAATTACAATTACATCAAACACAGAGGGAGACACGGTGATATACCAAACAGCCAACAATGAAGCCGCGCATTATAGTCGATTTTTAGGCAATGTTGCGCCCTTGTAAGCCACCGCTATGAATCACCAAGATATTTTGGCTAGCAAGCAGCTCGCCACGCGCAATCATTTGAAAAATGCCATACAGCATTTTGCCGGTATACACTTGCTCTAAAGGAATATGATATTGGGCGCTAAACTCAAGAATAAATTGGATAAGCTCTGGGCTGGTTTTCGCATAACCGCCACAGCAAAACTCATCTGTAATCGACCAATTGCGTTTATGGGTCAGTTTTGCCACATCATGGCTTAAAAAATCGCCTTTTAAAGCTGAAAAGCCCAAAATCTGTTGCTGCGCGTGGCTGGCTTCAATTAAACCTGTGATGGTGCCGCCTGTCCCTACAGCGCAGCAAATTAGGTCAAAGTGCTGTTCTTGAGGGGTTAAAATCTCACGGCAACCTTGTATCGCCAGTGAGTTGGTGCCGCCTTCAGGCAATATATAGCTATGGGGATATTGGGTGTGCAGTGCCTGTAAAAACTCAGGCTGATTTTTATGGCGATAATCCTCGCGTGAGATAAACTTAAGCTGCATACCCAAATCTTGCGCCATGCTTAAAGTAGGATTAAGGGGTTGATCTTGTAGCTCTAAACCGCGGATGATACCAATGCTGCTTAAACCCATAGCCTGTGCGGCAAAAGCAGTTGCTGCAATATGGTTAGAATAAGCCCCACCAAAGGTTAATACTTGCTGATTACCTTGTTGCAACGCAGTAGCTAGATTGTATTTCAGTTTAAAAAACTTATTGCCTGAGATATAGGGATGAATCAAATCAAGGCGTTTAATACTGATGTTGACCCCTAAATAACGAATCCGTTGAGTCGGGATAGGTTGGGCTAAATTATCAAACATAAGGCAAAAGTCCATTACTAAAAAACTGCTGATAAAATATACAAATCCTGCTATGCTCAATCGCATAACAACAACAGAGGAGGCTTATATTATGCGTTGCATGCTACTCCTTATTTTTAGTCTAAGCACAGTGCTGTTATCCGC
This sequence comes from Acinetobacter sp. B51(2017), assembly GCF_003711395.1. GTDB lineage: Bacteria > Pseudomonadota > Gammaproteobacteria > Pseudomonadales > Moraxellaceae > Acinetobacter. Next base: position 107,090 of record NZ_PJRJ01000006.1, on the reverse strand, counting down.
TTGTGATAATGCGACTGATCGTTTAAATCAACCACGTACCATGATTATTGGTGGCGTACCTGTCCATGAACACGACTATAAGCTCCCTGCTCAATCCTCCTTAAATGCGCCACATCAAAGTGTGGGCGAATAAGCAGCCTAAGCACATCGAAAAAGATGCCTAGAACAGGCATCTTTTTTGTATATGGATGCCATATTAACATGTGCAGCGCACAGCAGATTTTTTATCGATTGTTTAAAAAAAAATGCAGTAAAAAATTGTCAGTCAGCGTAGAATTGCGCTTTATTTTTTCCCTTGAATAGAGGAATCTCGATGGAATCACTTGTGATTTTAGGCTCAATTGCTTTGGCGCTGATGTTAGGTGCGATGAGTCCCGGGCCAACCTTTATTTATGTGGCAAAAAATTCAATTGCGGTTTCACGTAAACATGGTTTATTTACTGCTTTAGGCACAGGTACAGGTGCAGCGATTTTTGCGTTGTTGGCGGTACTGGGTTTGCAGGCATTATTATTGGCTGTGCCTGCGGCATATATGCTACTTAAAATTTGTGGTGGTTTATATTTACTTTGGCTGGCGTATAAAATTATTAAACATGCTAAAGAGCCTGTACAAAGTGTAGCAGATGGCGCACAAGTGATGAGTTATCGCCGTGCTTATGTTTCAGGCTTAATTACCCAAATGAGTAATCCTAAAATAGCGATTATTTTAGCCAGTATTTTTACTGCACTTTTACCTAAAGAAATCCCAAGTTATTACTATGTAGTATTACCGATCTTATGTTTCTTTATTGATGCAGGGTGGTGTTCTTTGGTGGCAGTTGCACTTTCGGCAGACAAACCACGCCGTGTTTATTTACGTTTTAAGGCATTGTTTGACCGTGGCGCAGGTGTGGTGATGACAGTGCTGGGTTTAAAATTATTATTTGGTATGAAATAAGCATGTTCTATAAAAAAAATCCTCTATTTGTAGAGGATTTTTTTGCAATGAATATTTACTAAGCATCTCTCATACAATAATCAAGTGGCAGAATGAGGCGGATATATTGCCAGTACATGGTAGTACGCAGTAAAAAGTCAGCGGTAAAAGATGCACAGTGCTGCGCCTAATGAGTAAATGGGCGAAGCAGACGCCTTGCTTCTAGCTAGTGTTTGTTGGATTAAAGCCTTACAAACCAAAGGCCTTGTACTCGCTCAATATATCCTAAAGCAGTTATAACCTAGAGTAGCTCAATTTGCCAATTGGATGCTTGAATTTCGAGATTATTTAAACGTAATTGTTTGCTGATGTCATCAGCCTGTTGTTGCAGTTGCTGTACCGAGACCGTTTTTAGCCAGCGGATTTCACTTGAGCTATAACGCGCATTATCACGACGAGTATGCTCGATAGCTTGTTGCACGATACGATGTTGCTGAGTGAGCAAATCCCGTTGATTGAGTACGCCAAGTAAAGCATTGCCATTGATAGTTTGTGCTTGTGCATTGGTTTGATGAATACGTCGAATCAGCCGATGCAGCTCGCTATTGACTTGAAATGCTTCTGCCAATAATGCAGTCGGGTCTTCACTGGGTTGATCACCTTCTTGTACTACCACATTGCTATTAATCCGTTGTTGTAAGGATACCAGTTTCGTTTGTAGATCACTTCGAAGTAATAAGGCTTCAGCGAGTTTCATGATAGGTCTCAATAAGAATAGATAGGCAGCTTCATCTGCATAAGGCAGATGTAGCCTTAAAAGTGACGTGCTTTAGCGCTGATCTTAGTCTTTAAAGTGAATAGGAATCCATTGATAACTTGTATCATTTTGGCGGTAAATATGCCCAATACCCGGAAAAGGTAAATGTGGTGCGGCAATCAGCTGTCCGTCTTTGGCATATTGGGCAAAATGTTTCAGTCGCGTTTGCACTGCCGTTTGCGGATCAATATCAAACTCAATTGCTGTTTCAGGTTGATCAAACTGTAAAGTATGTGAGTGTACAATATCCCCAATAAAAACTAATTCTTGACCATCTGTTTTTAATTTAAAACTGTAATGCCCCGGTGTATGCCCAAAAGATGGTTTAAATTCAACAGCACCAAAGCTTAAAGATTTATCCGAAAAAACTTTAATTTTTTTAGCTTTTTCATAAGGTGCAAGTGCGGCTTTAATTTTTTCAACTGTTGCTAAAAAACCTGCTTGTTTGTCTTTGGGTAGTTTTTTGACTGTGTTTGGACTCAGCCAATAGTCATATTCAGTTTTAGCAATGTGCAAAGTGGCATTTGGATAATTGGCTTTGCCGCTATTTGAAATACCGCACACATGATCAGGGTGTAAATGGGTGAGGAAGATGCCATTCACTTGCGTAGGTTGATAACCTGAAGCTTTAAGGTTGTTATAGATTGAGCCTAGATGTGTGCCAAAGCAGCTTGCCGCGCCACTATCGACCATAAAGAGTTGCTTACCTGTATTAATTAAAAAGGCATTCACAGAGGTTTGGATGCCTTTCTCATTTACTGCTGAGTATTTCTTTAAGATTTCTGTTTTTTCAGCGTCGCTTAAGCCTTTAAACATAGATGGACTTAAGTAGTTTGTACCATCAAGGAGGGCGGTGATTTGGGTATTGCCAATTTGGTGATGATAGTAGCCAGCGACTTGCTTTTGCGTTGGGATGGTTGGTTCAGCTGCTTGGGTGGTAAGGGTTGTGGCGCTTAAAGCGAGAGTAAGGAATAGGAGCTTTAGAGTTTTCATGGGATTTTTATTGATTTTAAAAGGATATGTTGTTTTAGCATTTGTAATTAATGAAGTGAATAGATAAATTGTCTAAAAAAATCTAAGGACTAAAAATGACAATATTAAACAATGCAATTGATTCTATTCACTTGGGGATAGATGACTATGAATTAATAGAGGAAAATCCTAAAAGATTGGTTTCATGTACACGAAATCTATTTTCAGGGATCTTACTACTATTTAAGAATTATTTGGCGGATTTAAGTCCAATAGGATCTAATGATTTATACATTAAAGTTAAAAATAAGGAAATAACAGATAAAGATGGAAATAAGAGTCTTGTCGGGGTTGGAAATAACACAGTAAATTTCAAAGGTATAGTTGATAGATTTAATGAATTTAAGATAGAAGTAGAATGGGAGAATTTAGAAAAAATTCAAGAGTATAGAAATAATGTAGAGCATTATTTTAGCAATGAAAATCCTAAGGCGATCCAAGCTATATTAACTCATAGTTTTAATATTATTAACGATTTTGTTCGAAAGTATTTAAATGAAGAGCCATCTAAACTACTAGGACAGAATTATTGGCAAAAATTACTTGATGTCAAAAATGTTTATGATAAAGAAAAACTAGAATGTTTACACTCACTAGATCAAAACACATATTTTTCAGCAAAACAAAAAAGCTTAATAAAAGATGCAATATGCTCAAATTGTGGTTCAGATTTGTTAAAGCCTATCGAAATACAAGTGTCAGCTAAATATACCGACTATGAGTGTGTAGCTTGTCATGATGAGCTTTCATTCGAACAAGTAATCGATTCTGCAGTTTCAGTCGATTGTAAAAGGCACTATGGTTATCACCATTATAAAGATGGTGGTTCTGATCCTTATACAATATGTCCAGAATGTGGTGAAGAAACATATTCTATGGAAGAGGGAGTTTGTTTATGCTGCGAGGAAAGTGCTAACCATGAATGTGAACGATGTTCAGCCAGTTTATGTCCAGAGGAAGTTACTTGGAATGAAGGATATTGTAGTTACTGCATACATCAGTGGGAAAAAATTCAAGAAGAATAAATATCAATTTTTACTTTTGAAGGATCAAAAGTAACAAAAATCCTTTGTTCGTTAGAGGGCACGTCCGTGTGCCCCTAACGAACGGGCGACATCCATGTCGCAAATCATCTGATTGCATACTGCTTTGGAAGTCAAAAAGACTTTCCCTCTCTTTTTAGGAGATGAGCAGCACTGCTGCGCAAGGGAAAGGTGAGAAAACCAATAAAAAAGCCCCTAAAACGTAGAGGCTTTATAATTAAGGTGTTCTATCTTATTTTTTACATTCAGGTTGTGAACGGTCAATTACTTGAGTACCTTCCACGCGGTAACCTATTTGACCAACAATAAATGCTTGGTTAAGTTGCGTAATCACCACATCAGATAAAGCAACTGCACAACGGTCTTTCTCAATTGCACGGTCTATGGCAGTTTTAAAGTTAGGAATACCTAATGGGAATAGAACTACAGGTACTTTATCTTCACCTGTAACTCGCTCACCTTTGACAAATTGGTTTGAGTTTAAGTTGTAGTTTTTAGTTGAAGCAACAGTCATGTCTGCCATACGAACAGAACAACCAGTGAATGCCACAGATGATACCGCTAAAGCAGCAATTAATAATTTTTTCACGATGTATTTACCCCATAAATAACGAGTGAATTGTAGTCAAATTGGTTGAATTTTCAATTGCAAATTCCACCAAAGTTGTAGCTATGATCTAAAAAATATATTTTTAAAATGGCTTAGGTAAATTGCAAAAATAAAAAAGCCCCTACAATGTAGAGGCTTTTCTTTATCTTAATCTAAAAAATTAAGACACTTTATCGCCCGGTTTAGCACCAGATTCAGGTGAAATCACCCAAACACCATCGCCATTACCCGCAGCTAATACCATACCGTTAGAAATACCAAAACGCATCTTACGTGGTGCAAGGTTTGCAACCATCACCACTAATTTGCCTTTTAAGTCTTCAGGCGCATAGAACTCACGAATACCGCTAAACACGTTACGTGGTTCAGCTTCGCCCACATTTAATGTCAATTGTAAAAGCTTGTCAGAACCTTCAACGTGAGCGGCTTCTAAAACTTCCGCTACACGTAAATCCACTTTCATAAAGTCTTCGATGCCAATAATTTCAGCTTCGCCTACTTTAGCTTCAGGTTTCTTTTCAACTTTCTTTTCTTTTTTCTTTTCAGTTTTTGGTGCTTCAGCAGGAGCCGCTAAAGAGTCTTTAGATGCATCGACCATTGCCGCTACAGCTTTCGGGTCTACACGTTGCATTAATGGTTGGAACAATGCAATTTCATGACCCACAAGAATCGTTTCACGCGAAGCAAAGTCGAAGCTGTCTAACTGTAAGAAGGCTTGCACTTGTTCAGCAAGTGTAGGCAATACTGGCGCAAGGTAAACTGCCAATTGACGGAACAGGTTAATACCGACAGAACATACGTCATGTACTTGTTGTTCTTCGCCTTCAATTTTAGAGAGTGCCCAAGGCTTTTTCTCATCAATGTATTGGTTGGCTTTGTCAGCTAACGCCATGATTTCACGAATCGCAGCAGAGAATTCACGCGCTTCGTATTGCGCTGCAATTGATGCACCTGCATCAATAAAGCTTTGTACCAATTCAGGTTCAGTACACGTCGCAGATAATTTATTGTCAAACTTGGTGTTAATGAATTTTGCACAGCGGCTAGCAATGTTCACCACTTTACCCACTAAGTCAGAGTTGACTTTTTGTACAAAATCATCAAGATTTAAGTCAGAATCTTCAACTTTATCAGACAGTTTAGATGCGAAGTAGTAACGTAGATATTCAGGGTTTAAATGCTGTAAATACGTTTCAGCTTTAATGAATGTACCACGAGATTTCGACATCTTCTGACCGTTTACAGTTAAGAAACCGTTTACGAATAAGCCAGATGGGGTACGGTAGTTGGCACCTTCAAGCATTGCAGGCCAGAACAGCGCGTGGAAATACACGATGTCTTTACCAATGAAGTGATACACCTCATTTTGAGAATCTTTTTTCCAGTAATCGTCAAAGCTTAAATCAGGACGTTTAGTCTTGATGTAGTTTTCAAAGCTCGACATATAACCAATTGGCGCATCCACCCACACGTAGAAGTATTTGTTTGGCGCATCAGGAATTTCAAAGCCAAAGTATGGCGCATCACGAGAAATATCCCAATCTGACAAACCTGCTTCAAACCATTCATCGAGTTTATTGGCAATAGAGACCGGTAAACGACCTTCGTCACGCGTCCATTTTTGCAGGTATTCTGAGAAATTCGGTAGTTTAAAGAAGTAATGATCTGAAGATTTCTCAACCGGTGTTGCACCGCTTAAGGTTGATTTTGCATCTAATAATTCAGTCGCGTTATAAGTGGTACCGCAGACTTCACATGAGTCGCCGTATTGATCTTCCGCTTTACATTTTGGGCATGTGCCTTTAATGAAACGATCTGACAAGAACATGCCTTTTTCAGGGTCAAACAATTGTTTAACAGGGCGTACAGCACTGTTACCGCCATCACGGTTTTTAATATAAATTTCTGAAGCACGCGCTTGGTTTTCTGCGCTGTTGGTCGAGTCGTAGTGGTCAAAGTCGACTTTAAAGCCTGCGAAATCGCGTTCGTGTTCGGCTTGCACATTGGCAATTTGTTGTTCTGGGCTAATGCCGTTCGCTTCGGCACGTAGCATAATTGCTGTACCGTGAGCATCGTCTGCACATACATAAGTCACGTTATGACCCATTGCACGCATCGCACGAACCCAAATATCTGCTTGGATATAACCAAGTAAGTGACCCATATGGATCGGGCCATTGGCGTAAGGAAGGGCATTGGTGACTAAAATATTACGCACGGATTAACTCTCTCATTCGTATTCATATGCAATAGGCTCGATTTTACCTGAGTTCCTAATCGCTTGCACAATAGATTGAGGGAATTATTTTAAGGAGGACTGCTTGAAAAATAAGCCAGTGATTTTGAAATTGATCTAAATATAAACACTGCTTGCGCGAGATTGTATGAGTATGAATTAAAACTAGATATAACAGGCTTTTATTTCTAGGGGAAACGCCATGACCACATTAGTTACACCACAAGACATCTTTCAAAAAGATGATTTACATGCTGCAATTGACCAAATGAAGGTCTTATTTCCAGACCAAGCAGAGCGTTTTGAGCAAGAAAGAGAAAAATTAATTCAAGAAATCTTAAAGAAAAAATCTATTGAAAATATCGCACCGATTCAGATTAATGAAGAAAATGAGCAAACTTATCTTTCAAAAAGTTTGATTAATTCAAACTTTGTTTGCACTACATCTGCGCCGTTAATAGGTAGCCCTGTTAAGGATTTAATCGGTGGCTGTCAATTTGCACTAATTCAAGTAAGTTTTAATATTGTGGCATTTGTTTGCTCACTTTTAGGCTGTAAGGTCAGCTTTAATGCAAAGATTGCGCAGAAAATTTGGGATTGCCTGGAAAAATCAGGTGATGTGGATGAGTTATTAGATGCTCTCATTGAGTTTAAGGATGCAGAAGGCGCTTTTGATAAAGCATCAGCTTTGTTCAAAGCATTTACCATTTTGATGGAAGTAGGTGTTTTTGGGGCTGTACTTGATGCTATTAAAGAAGGTGCAACTTGGTGGGAGTGGTCTTTAATGGTTGTAAGTATTACAGCTATGATTACAGCGTGGGTTGCAAGTGGTGGTGCGGCATTTGTTGCATTAGCTGCAGTACGTGTAATGGCTGCATGTGATTTAATTTCTAGTACAATTGAAGCAGTAAAAGAATGTTGTTTAGATTAGGTTTTTAGAAAAAATTAAGTCTATTCTGTATTCAGAGTAGACTTAAATCATTTAATAGAAAAATTAATACTACTTCTAGCTTAAAACTAAAGTAATAATAGCCACAAGATAAGTAAATTGAGCTTTTAAGTCATGATAGATGACGATTTTGATTTTGACGGCCCTGTCACCAAAATTGCCGCTAACAATAGCGCACAGTTGCTTGCAGGTAAGCAGATTTTGGCAGATGCCCAAGATTACTTTGCGACTATGTCGAACAAAGAACATCAGTTTTTACAGCAGCATTTAAGCAAGTTGGCTGAGCAAGATGCCTATTTCCAAGTCTTAGCAGATGAGCTAAATCAAGCGGAAGATGCCAAAATTGCCAATGATGCTTTAAATCTGTTGCATTTTTGGCAACTGATTAATCAAGCAGAAGATGTAAATAGCTTTAATTTATTGGATGTAATTAACGATACATTCTTTAAAACTGAGCTGTTTAAAGCCTTTGATGACTTAAGCCAAAATGCCAACAGTAGTGCGCGTCGTAGCGTGATTGAACAAGCCTTAGAAATGTATAAACTTGGTTTTTATGCAGGTTGTGTGCCGCTGCTGTATGCACAGCTTGAAGGTTTACTGACCGATGTATTATTAGCACAAGGCTTTTTAGCGCAAAAAGACACCAAGTTTTTAGATGTGTATAAAATTGTGCCCGGTTTAAAAGGCAACGAAATTAAAAGTTTGTGGCATAAAGCTAAAATTGCCACCGAAATGAATGCGTATTTTGCTGAAATTGCTGCCTATAAAATGGATAGTAGCTCCAATGTAACCATGACGCGTCATAATATTTTACATGGCACAGATGTGGCGCACTTTACCCAAGCGCGCAGCTTTATTCTATTCTTATGGTTATTTGCCGTGACGAATTTTATGCGCGGCATCCGCTAATAGCGATCAGCACTTCATTTGAAGTGCTGATTTTTTTATGGCACACAAGAGGTTTAAGGCTGACATACTGGTAACGATATAAAGCAAGTTATAGCGCTTTGCAAAATTAATAACGCACATCTGGTACTTATATCTTGCCATTGCGATGTTGGGTTCGGGTTTAGACAAATAAGATGCATACGAGTTAAATTTTGATGATGAAGCTGGCTATTCAGATCAATAACCTCCACACAAAAAACAACATGCTGCTTTATGTAGTCGACATGTTGCAAATTGCAGCTTTTAACAATTCATTCAGTAAAAAGCGCTATAACTAATTTAAAGCCCAAACTACAAGGTGTAGCGCATGAGTAAAATTGACGATCTCAAACATAAAGCCCATGAACTTGCCGATGAACTGAAACTCAAAGCCAAAGAGGCGTTAGTTAAAGGTGAGCAACTGGCCGATGATTTAAAACACAAAGCCCAAGATGCTAAGCTGAAGGCCGAACATAGGCTACATGATTTAAAACATGACAAAAAACCTGATAGCGATGATGAAAATCAACATCATGGTTAAGCAAAAAGATTGCCATTTGGCAATCTTTTTAGTTTTTGCTGCGTGAAAACTTGGTAATTAAATTAAAGCGGCTTAACCTTAACTTAAATAACCGCTAAACTAAGCGATTCGATCGAAAAATGCAGTTTTGGAGTAAATATATGTCGTGGCTTTCTTCGCTTAAATCAGTTTTTTCGCCCGCACAGGAGGTGAAGGAAGAAGAAATCCAACAGGTGCTACAAAGTTATCTATTGCCCAACTCCAAAGATGCACTCAAAGATCGTATTACACAAATTAATGTGCAAGGGCAAATTCTGCAAATCACTATTAATACTTTCCCAAGCGAAGCAGATGATTTGCAGCAGATTCATGATGAATTAGCAGATGCATTGGAAAAATGCGGCATTAAAGAGCTGAATATGCATGTGATTCAGCAAAAAACTGGGCATAAAAAACAAGGTGGTTGTGGGCATAACCATGCTGCCGGTGAAAGTTGCTCAACTAAAACAGCTGAACCTGCAAAAAATAATTTACCGCCTGTGGTGGATGCCTCTGCAAGTATGGATGCGGTGCAACAAGCCAATGCCAATTATCAGCCTAAGCAAGCAGAAGCACCTATTCAAAAAGCAGCGCCACAGCAACGTGATGTACCGAAACATCCACGTATTCAAAATGTGATTTTAGTCTCTTCAGGTAAAGGTGGTGTTGGTAAATCTACCACTACGGTTAACCTTGCTTTAGCGCTACAAAAGCTTGGCTTAAAAGTGGGTGTGTTAGATGCTGACATTTATGGCCCAAGTATTCCAACGATGTTGGGTAATGCTGGTCGCACGCCAATGATTGAAGCTGAAAACTTTGTACCATTAGATGCTTATGGCTTAGCGGTTTTATCTATTGGTCATTTAACTGGTGATCACAATACCCCAGTGGCTTGGCGTGGGCCAAAAGCCACCGGTGCCTTAATGCAGTTGTTTAACCAAACCTTATGGCCAGATTTAGATGTGTTAATGATTGATATGCCACCGGGTACAGGTGATATTCAACTGACATTGGCACAGCGTATTCCAGTGACGGGCGCCGTGATTGTAACCACACCGCAAAACGTAGCGCTGTTAGATGCCACCAAAGGTATTGAATTGTTTAACCGTGTTCATATTCCAATTATGGGCGTGGTAGAAAATATGTCGACGCATGTATGCTCAAATTGCGGTCATGAAGAAGAAATCTTTGGTACAGGCGGTGGTGATCAATTGGCGGAACAATACCAAATTCCGCTATTGGGTCGCCTGCCTTTAAATGCGCAAATTCGTGAAAATGCCGATGCCGGTAAACCATCCGTATTGGCAGAAGATGCTGCAGCAGCAAGTTATATCGCGATTGCTGAAAAAATCGTTCAAGCATTACCAAAAGCTGAAAAAGATCAAAATCGTATTTTTTAATACCAGATAACAAACAGACCCAAAGCGCAAGCTTTGGGTTTTTTTATGTTTAATTGCTGAAATTTATAGCAATTTTAAGTTAATGTTACAATTTGGTTACATTGTTTCCATATGTAATTCTTAATTGCGGCGCTTAATAGGCTTAGATTTTTTTGGGGGACACATATGAAAACTTTAACGCAAGCCATTGTTCTTGGTTTAGCTTCTGCTGTTATGGCAGCACCTGTTATGGCAGCTGAAACTCAGCCAGTGACTTTACAGCAATTTGCAGCACAGAAAAAAGCGGCAGCTGAAGCAGAAGCTGCGCAAAAATTAGCAGCGCAAAAATCGCAAGCAACACAAAAAGTAAATGCCAGCAAAGTGGTATTAAGCGAAAAAGAGCAAAAAGCTAAAGCCAAAGCTGCAGAAAAAGCGGCTAAAGCCAAAGCAAAAGCAGATGCTAAAGTGAAAAAACAGCAAGATAAAGTGGCTACAGAAAAAGCCAAAGCCGCAGAAAAAGCAGCGAAAGCACAAAAAACTGTTGCAGCTAAAAATGCCAAAATGAGCAAAGAAGCCAACAAAGTATCTACACAAGTACAAACTGCAAAAAGCCTAAAAACTGCAGTACTTGGTCAGTAATTTACGCTTCAGCGTTATAGCCCAACTTCGGTTGGGCTTTTTTTTGTTATTTAAGCAGTTTGGTACTGCTTTTTCGCTTGTAAATAATTCATCACAATTGCAATGGCAACCATAATCATGCCAATTACATCGGTGATGGTTTCAGGCACAATCATCATTAATGCGCCAATGCCTAAAAAAATACGCCAAAACCAATTGAGAGCGACTTTAAAATAGCCTTCGACAGCAGCCCCTAAAGCAATAATGCCCACTACAGAAGTAAAGCCAATACTGATAATAGTGGTCCATGCGGGTAAGGCAAATTCGCGTGCATTAACGGCAATATCTGTAGTGTCAATCATCAGCATTGCAGGGTTATACACAAATAAAAACGGCACAATAAAACCAGCTAAAGACAGTTTTAAGGCTTGAAAACCTGTGCGCATTGGATCACCCCCTGCAATGCCTGCACCTGCAAAAGCCGCCAATGCTACAGGAGGGGTAATGTTGGCAAATAAACCAAAATAAAACACAAACATATGTGCCACTAATACGGGAATATCAAAGTTGGCCAAAGCAGGGGCAGCCATAGTGGCAGTAATGATATAAGCCGGAATTGAAGGTAAACCCATGCCTAAAATCATAGATGCAATCATGGTAAAGAATAAGGTGAGAAATAAGCTACCTGCACCAATACTCATAATAGATGAGGTCATTACTGAACCTAAACTGGTTAAACTCACCACACCAATAATAATCCCGACCACGGCGCAGGCCGCCATGACTGATAAGGACTGTTTAGCACCATCGGCGAGAGCATCTAAAATATCTTTAAAGCCCATACGCGTAGACTTACGTAAATTCGCCACGACTATAGTTAAGACAATGGTATAAACCGCTGCATAGCTGACAGGTATAGATTGGAATAAGAAAAACACCAATGCGATGATAGGAATGAGTAAATGCCCACGTGCTTTTAAGACGTCTTTGACGCGGGGTAGGTCGGCTTTGGGCACGCCTTTTAAATTGTCACGACCAGCACGAAAATGCACTTGTGCAATCACACCTAAATAATAAAGTAGCGCAGGCAATAATGCCGCTAAAGCAATGGTGCCATAACTGACCCCTGTGGTTTCAGCCATAATAAAGGCACTCGCCCCCATGACAGGCGGTAAAATTTGCCCACCGACAGAGGCACTGGCTTCGACTGCACCAGCAAAGTTTTTGTGATAGCCAATTTTTTTCATCAGTGGAATAGTAAAAGAGCCCGTACCTACCACATTGGCCACAGCAGTACCGTTAATACTGCCCATAAAGCCACTAGAAATCACCGCAACTTTGGCAGGACCACCTTGTTTATGACCCGCAAGTGCCATGGCTAAATCATTAAACAGTTTGCCCATGCCTGATTTTGCTAAAAATGCCCCAAATAAAATAAACAAGAAAATAAAGGTCACTGAAGCACCAATCGCAGAGGAGTATAGACCTTCGGTTTTTAAGTACATTTGCCCAAAAATATCACTTACCGTATAAGGACGGGTGAGCAGCCGCTCAGGCATCCAATTGAAATGACTCATAAAAGGATAGGCTAAGAAAATTAACCCTAAAATAGGTAACATCCAGCCCATGACACGCCGTGCCGCTTCAATCACCAGTACCACGGTTAAAATGGCAAAAACAATATCAAGGCTGTTGGGAATACCACCACGAGTGGTCATAATGTCTTGATATTCTATAAATAAATAAGCAAAACTGGCAAAAGACAGCAACATGAGCAGCCAGTCAAGCAAATGAACTTTTTGCCGACTGCTGGTCTGACGTGCAGGATAGAGTAAAAAAATTAAGCCTAAACCAATCGCGACATGGGCAGAACGCTGAATCAGCTCGGGTAAGGGATGATAGGTAATCAATAAATGAAATAAGGAATAGCTGATCGCCAATGCACCAATCAACCATGCGACAGAGCGATTGCTTGGGCTGCGAGTTACAGATTCACGATCAAATTTTTCTAATAAAGCTTGTTGTTGTTGTTCATTAAGTTGTTCGGTATAGATTTTATCTTGGCTCATAGACATTCTCCTTGCTGCCAAGCTTGCCAACGCATAAAACGGCGCGGGCGGATATGAATGATTTGATAGTCAGAAACCTGTTCGGCAATCGGCCAAATTTGATCAGCCACTTGGATTTGCCCTTGCATGTGCCGCGATACTACCCAATTCAGTTCTGGTAGGAAGCGCTGCACCTGTAAGTGAATACTGTGTTGATCTTGCTGTTGAATGGGCAAATCGCTAGGTATGCCTGCACCAAAACCTTGAATGATGGTACTGTCTAAGTAAAGCTGTTGTTGCCTCACTTGATAGTTTTCTTGCCACAGGGTTTTTTCTACCGAATGGCGCCAAATTAAACTTAGCTGTGGCGTGCTGATCACACATTGTAGCTGTTGATCTTGGCTTTGCAGCGCAACATAAGTGTTGGGCCAAAGCAGATAAACACTCAACAGCAAAAGTGCAGCTAAAGCTGCACTGATCATACGCGCCATTATTTGCTGGCAAGCTCATCATAATATTGTTTAGCACCTGGATGCAGTGGGGCAACTAAACCTTGCTGTGCATGTTGCAAGCTAATGTCTTTGGCAGCCTGATGTGAGTTGACCAGTTGTGGCAAACTTTCAAAGAAGGTTTTGGTCAGTTGATAGCCATCTGCTTGTGAGATATCAGCACGTAATACTAAGGCATTCATAATCGCTGCTGTAGGGATATCCACAGCATTTCCATAAGTGCCTTTAGGAATATTTAAAGACAAGAAATAAGATTGATTTTGGGCAATTTCTTTGACTTTGGCAGGATCAATACTCACCAGTTGTAAATCAAAGCTTTGTTGTAATTCCATTAAAGAGGAGTTGGAAATACCACTGGTTAAAAAAGCTGCATCGAGTTTGCCACCTTTTAAGGCATCAGCAGCTTCTGCATAGCCTAAGTAGTCGACTTTAAGGTCTTTATAATCAATGCCAAAGCCTTTGAGTAAAGTACGCGCATTAACTTCCACCCCAGAGTTTTGCGCACCTACGGCAATACGTTTACCTTTTAGGTCTTCGATTTTCTGAATACCTGAACGTTTAGAGGTAACGATTTGTACATAGTTTGGGTACAAGGCAGCAATTTGCTGTACGTTATCAATTTTGCCTTTAAAGCTGCCTGTGCCATTTAATGCTTCAGTTAAACTGTCACTCATGACAAACGCCATTTCGACTTTATTTTGCTTGAGTAGATTTAAGTTTTCAACAGAAGCACCTGTGGTTTGGGTTTTTGAGTTTACACCATATGTTTTGTTATAAATCTCTGCCAAACTCGTACCAATGACGTTATAGGGGCCAGATGCACCACCAGTAGCAATACTAACAAAACGTGTTTCTAATTTATCGCTAGGTTGTGCCGAGCTACTTGCTTGTGCTGGGTTATTTTGATTTTTTGCATCATTTGAGTTAGAACAGGCGCTTAACGCTGCAACAGCGGTAATCAAAGCCAATGTTTGCCAAGCTTTCATAAAATTCTCCTGATAATGAATAGTTGTATATTTTTTGCTCTAATAATTAAATAACCAAAATGATTGTTTTTTATTCGGTATTGTTATAGTTCTAGCCTAAGCTTTGCGTTTTAGCAATTTTTTTTCGGTCTCGATTGAAAAAAATCCCGCATGGCGCGGGATTTTTTCTAAATGAAACAAATAAAATTATTTGGCAATTTTTGCTAATAATTCTGCTTTGCTTAAGTTGACAGATTCAGCATCACGGCGACCTTTGTATTCAAATGTGCCTGCGTCCAAACCTTTTTCACCAATCACAATACGGTGTGGAATACCGGTTAACTCAAAATCAGAGAATTTCACCCCTGGACGTTCGTTACGGTCATCTAAAATCACATCGTAACCTGCAGCAGTTAATTCTGCATACAACTCTTCAGCCGCAGCTAAAGCGCGTGGTGATTTATGTGCGTTCATTGGCACAATGGCAACTTCAAACGGTGCAATCGCGGTCGGCCAAATAATGCCTTTTTCGTCGTAGTTTTGCTCAATGGCAGAGGCAACGACACGCGTTACACCAATACCGTAGCAACCCATCGTCACGACAAATGGTTTACCATCTTCACCCAATACTTTACAGCCTAAAGCTTCTGAGTATTTTTGACCCAATTGGAAGATATGACCGACTTCAATACCACGTTTGATTTTTAGTGTACCTTTACCATCTGGAGATGGATCGCCTTCTACAACGTTACGTAAGTCGTAAACTTCAGTAAACTTAGCATCACGTTCCCAGTTCACGCCAGTAGCATGTTTGTCAGCAATATTTGCACCTGCAACAAAGTCAGACAATACTGACGCTGCGCGGTCAACAATCACAGTCACGCCTTTTTCAACCAGACCTTGTGGGCCCACGAAACCAGCCGTTAAGCCAAGCTCAGCAATTTGCGCTTCAGTTGCAAATGTTAAAGGCGCAGCAATTTGCGGGTGTTTTTCCGCTTTAATTTCATTTAGTTCGTGGTCGCCACGTAAGAATAACGCGACAACAGGTGCAGTTTTACCTTCTTCCGCTACACCTTGAACACGCAATGCTTTTACAGATTGCGCTGCATCTGTACCTAAGAATGCTGATACATCGGCAATGGTTTTTTGGTTTGGTGTATCGACCACTTGAAGTTCTTGCGTAGGGGCAGCACGTTCGCCAACCAATACCGCTTCTGCCATTTCTACGTTCGCTGCATAATCAGATTCAGTTGAGAATGCGATATCGTCTTCACCGCTTGATGCTAAGACGTGGAATTCGTGTGAACCTGAACCACCGATAGAACCTGTATCGGCTTGTACAGGACGGAAGTTTAAGCCTAAACGAGTAAAGATACGGCAATATGCGTCATACATAATGTCGTAAGTTTCTTGTAGCGACTCTTGATTGGCATGGAAAGAATAGGCATCTTTCATCACGAATTCACGTGAACGCATGACACCAAAACGTGGACGGATTTCGTCACGGAATTTGGTTTGCACTTGGTAGAAGTTAGCCGGAAGTTGCTTGTAGCTTTTTAATTCGTTACGCGCAAGATCAGTGATCACTTCTTCGTGGGTTGGGCCAAGCACGAAATCGTTGTTATGACGGTCTTTAAAGCGTAGTAATTCTGGACCATATTGCACATAACGACCTGATTCTTCCCATAAAGAAGCAGGCTGAGTGACAGGCATCAGCACTTGTAGTGAACCGGCACGGTCCATTTCTTCACGGACAATCGCTTCCACTTTATTTAAGACGCGAACACCCATTGGTAACCAGCTATATAAACCAGATGCCAGTTTACGGATCATACCGGCACGTAGCATCAACTGATGCGAGATCACTTCCGCATCATTTGGGGTTTCTCTTAACGTTGCAAATAAAAAGCGACTCGCGCGCATGGAAACTGTCCTAAGCAAAGATGAGTAATTAAGGGCGAAATTATACAATAAAAACTGCGCCGGCATGCTGAATGTCGGCGCTTTTGTGTCAAGAGAGAATTTTTTTGCTGATACGTTGCATCAAATTCTTAAAATCATCTAAATAAGTAAAGATCACCGGCACGACTACAAGGGTGAGTAAAGTCGATGTAATCACCCCGCCAATCACTGCATGGGCCATCGGGGCGCTTTGTTCACCGCCTTCACCTAAGCCCAATGCTAAGGGCACCATCCCCATGACCATCGCACTCGTGGTCATTAAGATCGGACGTAAACGGGTTTTGCCAGCTTCCACAATTGCAGCATAACGATCCACGCCGCGATCCATGGCTTTTTTAATAAAGTCGATCAGCAAAATGGCGTTTTTGGTGACCAAACCCATCAACATAATAATCCCGATAATCGAGAATAAGTTCATAGTGGAATTGAATAAGAATAACGCCAAGAACACCCCAATTAGCGACAACGGTAATGATGCCATAATCGCCGCAGGATGAATAAAGCTATTAAACTGCGAACCCAAGACAATATAGATAAACACAATCGAGAGGGTAATCGCGGTAATGGCATAACCTGCTGATTCGGCCATGTCGGCATTTGAGCCTTGGGTCATAAAGCTATAACCCGGTGGCAATTCAAAGTTATCCTGAATGGTTTGAATATCTCGACCAATGTCACCGGCAGGACGACCTGAGGTATTGGCTTCAACCAACACTTCACGCGATAAATAACGTCGGTTAATTTGTGAAGCACCTAAATCTTGTTGCATCGTGGCTACAGTGGAGAGCGGAATTAAAATCGGCTGACCATTGGCATCTAGTTTTTGTGAACCGATATATAGCTTTTCTAGATCATTTGGCAAGACGCGCTGGCTATCCGCTAAGCGCACATTGACGTCATAGGTTTCGCCTTTGGCATCTTCCCAAGTGGTGACATCATCACCAGCGAGTAACGGACGCAGGGCATTGCCAATTTGACTCACCGATAAACCTAAATCGCTGGCAAGTACTCGATTAATTTGAATGCTTAAAGTCGGTTTGGGTTCTTTCAGTGAGCTTTCTAAATCCACGATACCTTGCACTTGGCCAATCTCTGCCATAAAGCGATCGGAGATTTTTTGCAGTTCATCTAATTCAGGGCCTTGAATGGAAATCATCACCGGTTTTTGACCACCAGAGACGGTTTCATCGGCAGAAGCCACCGAAGTCACGGTAATCCCAGCGACAGATTGTAAACGCTGCCGGAATTCATTATTGAGTTGAGTCAGGCTTTGGTGACGCTCCTGCCGTGGTGTGACTTTTACCCGTAAACTGACATGGTTTTTGCCGCGATCAGTCACGCTATTAATCACGCCATAGGTGCTAATGACTTGCGGATGCTCGCGAATAATAGCATCGACTTGTTTGAGCTTGGCTTCAGAATATTCAATCGCAGCATCTACAGGTGTTTCAAATTTAATGCGAATTTCACCTTTATCGGGTACGGGTACAAATTCGGTACCAATCATTTTAGACAGTGCCAACGCACCAAACAATGAGGCGACGGCAATGCCGACCGTGATTAAGCGAAAACGTAATGCGAGTTTAAGTAACTTTTCATAAATCACGCTTAAATGATCTAAGCGTGTAGAGATCCAATCTAAGCCGCGTTGAATGAGATTAGGCTTTTGATTGGTTTTCGGTTTTTCCGCCCAATGCGCTGACAGCATCGGATCGAGGGTAAAACTGACAAACATCGAGATTAATACCGCAATGCTGACGGTCACCCCAAACTGGTAGAAGAAGCGTCCAATAATGCCACCCATAAAGGCAACCGGTAAAAATACCGCCACAATCGTTAAGGTGGTGGCAAGCACTGCCAAACCAATCTCTTTGGTGCCATCAAGAGCCGCCGTGACATGATCTTTGCCCATATCAGCATGACGGACAATGTTTTCCCGTACCACAATCGCATCATCAATGAGTAGACCAATACTTAAAGACAGCGCCAAGAGCGTCATCATATTAATGCTAAAACCAAAGGCCCAAATAAAAGTCAGTGTCCCGAGTAGCGCAATCGGTAGGGTAAGACCTGTAATAATGGTAGAGCGGAATGAACCTAAGAATAATAAGACAATCAGAACCGCTAAAATCGCACCTTCGATAATGGTACGCACCACGTTATCAATGCTGCCACGAATACTGTTAGATGAATCGACCACCACTTTGGCAGTGGTACCTTCAGGCAATTGGCTTTGAATTTTATCTAAGACTTTATAGGTGTTATCTACGACTTCAATAATATTAGAATCTGAGCTACGTAAAATATCCACTGCGACCGCAGCTTGACCATTTAAAAACGCACCTGAGTCAGTTTCAGCTTGGCTATCGGTGACTGTGGCGACTTGTTTTAAATAAATCGTTGCGCCATTTTTATTGGCGACAATTAAATCACCAAAGCCTTGCGGATACAGCACTTTAGACTGAATCTCGACCACGAGCTCAGTGTTGGGGTTTTTGAGGCTACCGCCGGGTAAATCAATATTTTCTGACTTTAAGGTATTGATGACTTGATCAATTCCCACCCCCAAGGCTTGCATTTTGCTAGGTTCCACCGCAATGCGAATTTGCCGCTGTGCATCGCCCAATAAATTGACCGAACCGACACCCGCCACGGTACGTAACTGCGGCACAATACGCTGCTCTAAATACGAGCTTAAATCCCGTAAGGCGAGGGTTTCTGATTCAAACACAATCGACATCACCGCGTTAGCAGTGGGGTCATAACGCTCAACAATAGGATCGGAAATTTCATCACGAAAATCAGCGCTGACCACGGCAATTTTATCGCGTACATCTTGTGCCGCCGTGGTAGAAGAAGTATCTAAATTAAACTCTACCATCACCGTAGATAAACCTTCGCTGGATTGCGAAACGATTTTTTTTACCCCTGAGATGGTATTAATTTGATCTTCAATTTTTTTAGTGATGTCGGATTCTACTGCTTCAGGTGAGGCACCAGCATAATTGGTGTACACCACCACAAATGGGAAATCGACGTCAGGGAATTCTTCAACGCCCATCCGTTGCCACGATGCAACACCCAATACCATTAAGCAAAACATCATCATCATGGTAAAAACAGGATATTGAACACTAATTCGGGTAAACCACATGCGAGGAAATCCTGTTACTGGGTGATGCTAACGGCTTGATTGAGGTGCTTGTCGCTAAAGTTGATACGGCTAATACGGTCATTATTGCTCAAACCCAGCACCACTGCCTGATTGAGACTAGGTTGGCTATTTAATAGCGTCAGTGCAACTTTATTAAGTTTTTGATTGCGAACAACCCATACATAAGGCTGGCTATCCATATTTCGAATCACATCAAGTGGAATGAGCTGACCTGCTACACCTTGACTGGCAATAATGTCGCCTTCGATAAATGCACCAATACTGAGACTTGGCATGTGTTGTTCGGGCAGCGCAAAAAATTCAATTTGACGACTGCTTAGATCTGCAAGCGGCGCAACACGACTAATTTTGGCAGTAAATACACTTGGATGACCTTGTACACGATATTCCAGCGCATTGCCCACCGTTAAGGCTGCTTGTTGCTCCACAGGCACTTGCGCGTGTAGTTCTAAACGATCTGGATCAATCATTTCAAATAAGGTTTGCCCCGCAGCCACAGTTTGCCCAGGTTCGACTTGGCGTTTGGTAATCACCCCAGACATAGGGCTTTTAATCACCCCATCTTGATTGGCTTTTTGTGCAATATTCACCTGAGCGCGTTGAGCCGCGACATTTTCTTGTTGGGCTTGATAATCGACCACACTTTGTTCATATTCGACTTTTGCAATAAAACCTTGATCGAGCAGGCGCTTTTTACGTTGCATCATCAATTGAGCTTGATTGGCTTGGGCTTGTGTGGCGGCTAAATTGGCCTGTGCTTGAGCAAGGCGTGCGGCATTGTCTTGATTATTGAGCACCACTAATACTTGACCTTGTCTGACTTGTTGCCCGACATTGGCCTGCACTTGTGTGGCGGTTGCCGTCACTTGCGCTTGTACGCTGCTTTGCTTAAGCGCGCGCAGCGTGCCACTAAAATGGGTTTTCTGGACTGCTTCGCCATATTTAAAATCTACTAAGTCGGCTTCAATCAGTTCAACTTGAGTCGCGCTAGGCTCAGGCTTAGCAACTTGCTCTTGACCACAACCACTGAGGCTTAAAGCCAAACTTAGACATAACACCAAAGATCGTGTAGTAAATTGCTGAGGTCGCATGCATCATTCCTAGAGAGGCCAAAACTAAAATTATTCCAGCGTTTTTAAACGCGTGATGATTCTATCGTATTCGCTTTGCGATTTTTGATATTGCATGTGTAAGGACTGCAATTGCTTATGTCCGTTTTGAATATATTGTTGGTTGTACTTTAAGGTGTTCTGTAAAGTGTGTGGTACAGCTAAACCCTTTTTAGTGTACTGCAGCTCTTGTTTTTTAAACATCACACGATCTTTTTGCAGTTGCTGCAATTGTTGTTGTTGCTGTTGAATCAGCTTATCAATATGCATCAGGCTTTCTTGGCGTTTTTGTGTTGCTAAACGACTCGAACCATAGGCTTTCTTTAAGCGTTGATCGGCTTCTTTTTGCTTATTGCTACTACTTTTGCTGACATGGGAGGATGCTTTATCAGGATTAAAGGGCTTATTACGCTGAATAACCTGCATGTTGCGGTCAAGTGCCTCATAACCATAGCGAATATGGTTGGGACTTACCGTCGTACTGAGGTTGGCCACCCCTTTATGATCATAATAACGGTACCATGCTGGCTTGACGGTGTCAGCCAAAATGGGTAGGCTAAAAGCGCTAAGTGCCACAAAAATAAGCCATTTTATTTTATAATGATGGCTTGAAAAAAGCTGTGGTTGGGTTAATTTTGTCATCCTAGTCTTACCTAAATAAAGTTGACTAAATTACTCATTTTTAAGTAAATAATTAAACTATATTAACATGCACTGCTGTTTAAAAAAGCATAGCAAACCTAAAAAAAAAATATTGTTGCACTATGCCTGTGATAAGGTTGTCATAAAGCATCGCAAATGCAAGCTCTTTCAAATTCACTTCGTTGAAAATACTGGTAAATCTGTGTTAAAAATGCAGATAATTTCTATAAAAGCATATTATATGCAGTCTAAAAATGGGCAGGGGTCATGAAATGGACGCAAAATTTCAAAATTTAAAAGTAATGGTCATTGATGATTCAAAGACGATTCGCCGTACCGCAGAAACATTATTACAGCGCGAAGGTTGCGATGTAGTGACTGCTGTAGATGGTTTTGAAGCTTTATCTAAAATTGCCGAAGCAAATCCAGACATCGTGTTTGTGGATATTATGATGCCGCGTTTAGATGGCTACCAGACTTGTGCTTTGATTAAAAACTCACAGCAATATCAAAATACACCCGTGATTATGTTGTCGAGCAAAGACGGTTTATTTGACCAAGCCAAAGGCCGCGTAGTCGGTTCGGATCAATATTTAACTAAACCATTTAGCAAAGATGAATTATTAGGTGCGATTCGCACGCATGTAACAGCAAAAGCATAATTATTTTAATTTTATTTTTTATTGGGGAAAGCTATGGCACGTATCCTAATCGTGGATGATTCACCAACTGAAACATTTCGGTTTCGTGAAATTTTAACCAAACACGGTTTTGAGGTGCTGGAGGCGTCAAATGGCGCTGATGGGGTTACCATGGCACAAGCTGAGTTACCAGATATGGTGCTCATGGATGTGGTAATGCCTGGGGTAAATGGTTTTCAGGCTACGCGCCAAATTGCCCGTAATGCCAGCACAAAACATATTCCAATTGTCATTGTCAGCACTAAAGATCAAGCCACCGACCGCGTCTGGGGAAAACGCCAAGGTGCGCGTGATTATTTAACTAAACCTGTTGATGAGCAGCAATTGATTGATGTGATTAAGCAACATCTCACTGTGGAATAAGTTATGGCTGCCAATGGATTTATCGAATTACTTCGTTTGGCAAAACGTGGCAATAAACACTACGTCAACCAAGACAATGAAGTAAACCGATGGTCAGGAATCGCCTTTGAGATCATGGGGCAATATTTTGTTGCCCCTTTGGGGGAAGTCTCTGAGGTGATTTATCCACCCAAATGTACACCTGTACCCAATACACAAGCTTGGGTACGCGGTGTGGCCAATATTCGTGGTCGACTGCTATCTGTTGCAGACTTGACCCATTATGTGGCTGGGCACAGAAGTCAAAGCTCGCGTGCACAAAAAGTATTGTGTATTCAGCATGACGATCATTATGTTGGATTGATTGTAGATCAGGTATTGGGGATTCAACATTTCAATAAGAAGAGCTTCTTTTCTAATCAAGACGCTGTAGAAGACATTTTACATCCTTATTGCCGCGGTTATTTCCAGCAACATAACCAAAAGTGGCAGGTGTTTTTGTTTAGTCAACTCCTGCAACATCCAAAATACATGAATGCCTCTATTTTATAATATTTAAGCGTCTAAATTTAAGTGAGACGTACACGCAATTGGGAGAAGCTGCATGGGCTTTAAGATTAAAAAAAGTGCAAGCGATGGGGATGGACTATTTAATAAAGTTCAAGACCACGTAGATGAGGTGTCACGCTTCTTTGGTGATAGTGAAAAGTCAAAACCTTATATTTACGCTGCTGCATTTAGCTTGCTCTTGGCTTTAGTGTTTTTAGCTTATTTGCTCTATAGCGTACCAAAAAATAATGCCTATACACAAAGTTTAGGTGAATTACGTTTGTTATCGCAAACTTTGCCTAATCAGGCGGCTATGACGACTTCAGCTGGAACACCAGAAGCATTAAAACAACTGGGGCTGGCCAAAGAGGAGTTTGCTGGGCATTTAGATCGTGTGCAAAGCGGCCATGGCAATCGTGATGCTTTAGAAAATGTAGAGGCCAGTTGGGCAAAAGTTGCCAGTAATGTCGATGTGATTACCGCGCAGCAGCCGCTCATTAATCAATTGTATGATGCTAACTTAGCGTTAACCGAAACCATTCCGAGTATTCAAGCCCAATACAATTTAATTATTGAGCAAATGTCGCGTCAGGGTAGTGCAGGTAGCCAAATTGCTATTGCTAAAAACCAAGTCTTTTTAGCAGAACGCATTTTAAACTCAATGAACAGTTTAATGAACGGTTCAGAGAACTCGAATGCTTCAGCAGAAGACTTTAGCAGCGATGTACGTAATTTTGCTGCATTTTTAAATGGTCAGCTCAACGGCAATGCAGCTTTAGGTGTGGCGCGTGTTGAAGATACCAATTTGCGTGCTGCTTTAACCAATATTAAAGCTGAATATGACCAAGTGGTGGCGAGTACGGCAAGTGTTGTACAAAAAAATGCCGAGCCAATTGGTAAAGTCCGTCAAGCGTCAAGCGTGATTTATAATGAATCCACGCCGCTATTGAATAACTTAAAGCAGCTATCAAGCAGCTCATCATTAGGCTTATGGATTCCAGCTGTTGGTTTAATTTTAGCTTTAATCGGCTTCTTGGTAGGTGTATTTAAACTCCTGACTTTACGTGGTGAAGCGGATAAACAGCGCGTTGCACGTTTACAAGAAGAATATGACCGTAACCAAAACGCAATTTTACGTTTATTAGATGAAATTGCCGACCTTGCCGATGGTGACTTACGTTCTTATGCGACGGTATCGGAAGACTTCACGGGTGCAATTGCCGACTCAATTAACTTTGCCATTGATCAACTACGTGACTTGGTATCGCGTATTAACGAAACCTCACAAGAGGTTGCGCAATATACTGCCAACACGCAACACATTACCAACCAATTAGCAGAAGCATCTGAACATCAAGCGCAAGAAATTGCGGGGGCTTCATCTGCAATTAACGAAATGGCAATTTCGATTGATGAAGTATCTTCTAACGCCTCCGAATCAGCACAGGTTGCTGAACGTTCGGTACAAATTGCATCGAATGGTGCTGATGTGGTACAGCGTTCGATTCAAGGTATGGATATTATTCGTGAACAGATTCAAGAAACCTCAAAACGTATTAAACGTTTGGGTGAATCATCACAAGAGATTGGAAACATCGTTGCTTTAATTAACGATATTGCCGACCAAACCAACATCTTGGCACTGAATGCTGCAATTCAAGCTTCGATGGCGGGTGAAGCAGGGCGTGGTTTTGCTGTGGTTGCCGATGAAGTTCAGCGTCTCGCAGAACGTTCAGCCTCTGCCACCAAGCAGATTGAAACTTTAGTAAAAACCATTCAAACCGATACCAACGAAGCAGTGATTTCGATGGAGCAAACCACCTCAGAAGTGGTAAAAGGTGCCAACTTAACCAAAGATGCGGGTGTGGCTTTGGGTGAGATTCAAACGGTGTCCAGCAACTTAGCGAAGCTGATTGCCAATATCTCGGATGCAGCAAAATTACAGTCAGCATCAGCAGGTCATATTGCAACCACCATGAACGTTGTACAAGAAATTACTTCACAGACAACCAGTGCAACCTTTGATACCGCTCGTTCGGTGTCGGAGTTGGCAAGCATGGCCGAGTCATTACGTGAATCTGTAACTGACTTTAAATTACCAGAATAAACCATAGCGGAGACTTAAACCTTTAAGTCTCCAAGCTATTGGCCCTGTGTTTGTCTCGAGTGAGGGTAGAACTTAAGAAGCTGAGCTATGAAAGAAATATTAAAAAATTTAGTTGCCCCGATGACGCTTCCAGAAGACAGTTATCTTCAACAAGATGCAGAAATTCTTGAGATTTTTGTTGAAGAAATTGAAGAAATTTTTCAGGAACTGCAGGTTTTGTTCCAAGATTGGCCGAATCAACCTGAATTGTTGGTAGAAATTCGACGCCATTTTCATACCTTAAAAGGCTCTGGACGCATGGTGGGTGCGTTACAGGCAGGCGAGTTAGCGTGGGCGGTGGAGGATACCTTAAACCGTGTGTTGGCAGATAATATTGACTTAACTGCCACAGTCCGTCGCTATAGCCAATATGTTTTTGAGTTTTACCAAGCCAAACTTTATCCGTGTTTTAAACACGCTCAAGCCTTGGCGCATGATGTACGCCCATTAATTATGTTGGGTCAGCAATTACAACAACAACAGCACATTCATCCAGAATTATTAAATTTAATTCAAAGTCGAATTGCAAAAGATACAACCACAGGTTTAGAAATTGCAAGCCATACTGAGCTGATGCTATCGAGCAGCACAGCAAGCTTGGATATGGCCTATGACTTGGCGGAAACCTTACAGGTATTTATTGAAGAAGCAGAAGAACACTTAGCCACCATTGACCGTTTCTTGCGAGATGCCGCAGCCAATAGTGCCGATGATTATAATGCCTTAATTCGTGCTTTACATACCTTGCGCGGTAGCTCATCGATGGCACAAATTGATGACATCTTTAGTGCCAGTGCCAAAGTCGAAAAACTATTTAAAAGCTTCTTGTTGCAAGAAGATGTAGTATCGACCTCAGCTGAAACCAAATTATTACAACAATACGCTGACTTTATTCGCCATTATTTACCTGCCTTACGCACACAAGATCAACGACGTTGTGCTGCGGTCAGCCGTGAATTTGAGGCAGCGTGGACCTTGTATGGTCGTCTCGTGCCAATGAATGAACAAGATAATCCACATGGCTTAGTGGCGCAGTTATTACAACTGGATATTGATTTATTACTTGATACCGAACTGGACTTTATCCAGCGTGCACAGCTTAACTTCCCTGCCTATTTACAAACCTTAACTGAACAAGCAGAGCGCTTAAGTTTACACACCGATAACCGTGCTGCGGTGGGCATTCATCAATATGCTTTAGCACTCAAAAGTGCCTATAGCAAATTGTGGAATAAACCTGAATTACTCAATTTAAGTTATGCTGAAGCGCTGTTTAATCAAGCACATGTTGAGTTTATTCACTTATTTGATACTTTGGCTTCAGGTCAACGCGTGGTGTTGTCACCGCCTGCGCAAACAGCATTACAGCAATTGCATGACTTTATTGATCATGAAGTCGAACAACTGGTCAGCTTTAATGATTTACCAGAATTAAACTTACATAAAAGTGCCATCGACTTTGCAGCTTTATCGCAGCGTTTGGCTGAAGACCGTAGTCAAATTGATTCTAGTGACAGCAACAGTGACTTCGATTTAGATTTATTAGATATCTTCTTAGAAGAAGCTGATGAGCTGTTTGAAGGTATTGATCAAGACTTAAATACTTGGGTAAAACAACAAGATGCAGCAGCTTTAAATAATCTAATGCGCTATTTGCACACCCTCAAAGGGGGTGCCAATATGGTACAAGCCAACCATATTGGTTTGATTGCGCATGAGTTAGAAAGCATTTATGAGCGTGTCATTCAAGGCAAGCTTAAAGTCAGCGCAGATATGATCAAAATTATCCAGTTGGTACAGGATAATATTGCTGAACGTTTAGAGCTGATTAGAACACAACATATTGATTATCCTGCGCAAAATGCAGTGGATATTTTGGTCAATATCGAAGAATTAGCACAAGCGCAAACAGGTGCAACTCAAATTGACCAACAAGCACTGGCAAGTTCGACGCAGCAAGCGCAAAATACTGTTGAAGCTGTTGAAGCTGTTGAAGCTGTTGAAGCTGTTGAAGCTGTTGAAGCTGTTGAAGCTGTTGAAGCTGTTGAAGCTGTTGAAGCTGTTGAAGCTGTTGAAGCTGTTGAAGCTGTTGAAGCTAAAGCGATGCAAGTGCTGCTTGAAGATGATCAGCTCAGTATTACGCAGCAGCCAAGCCAAGCTAAGCCAGTCAAAGACGATATGCTTGACAGTTTGGCCTTGTTAGACGTCACTGATGCGTTGCTAGAGCCACAGCGTGAGTTAAGCCTAGAAGAAATTGTTGAACAAAGTTTCTATGAAGAAGCTTATGAAGTGCTAGAGCGTACAGAAACTTTATTAAGTTTCTGGTTTGAGCAACGCAGTAACCGTAGTTTACTGTTACAGTTGCAACGTGCAGCGCATAGCTTAAAAGGCGGTGCACGTATGGCCGAGATTGAGCCGATTGTGCAAATTGCCTATGAATTAGAAACCGTATTTGAGCAATTTGCGGTGCATCAGATTAGCTCCAATATTCACGACAGCCTCTTACAAAGTACCTTAGCATGGCTAAAAGGGGCGATTTATGAGCGTGATTACAGCCATGTCGAGACTTTGGCGAAGCGCTTAGCCAGCATTGAATATGCCCACAGCACAGTTAAATTGCCAACGCATGCCACGCAAGTGGACTTCTTTAGCCCACAACCCGAAGCACAATGGATTGAAGGTGATGGCACTAGCCCACCATCGATGCAGGGTGAATGGCCAGCAACCAAGCAAAGCGATAACAGCAATGAGATGATTCGTATTTCAGCCGATTTGGTTGAAAAAATGATTGATCTTTCGGGTGAAAACTCGATTAACCGCTCGCGTATTGAGATGGATTTGGCACAGTTGGGCAACTATCTGAATGAAATGGATTTAACCATTCACCGTCTTGCCGATCAGTTGCGTCGTATGGAGGGTGAGCTAGAAACGCAAATTATCGCCAAGCATAGTCAAGATGAAAACTCAATCCATGCTGATTTTGATCCCTTAGAAATGGATCAATATTCATCCTTGAATCAACTATCCAAATCACTGAGTGAATCGGCCTCGGATTTGGTCGACTTTAAAGTGACCTTAGCCGAAAAAATCCGTGATGCCGAAGGCTTGTTATTACAACAATCGCGTATTCAATCGGAAATTCAAGAAAGCTTAATGCGTACCCGTTTGGTGCCATTTACGGGGATGTTGCCACGTTTACAACGTATTGTACGCAGTACTTCTGCCGCCTTAAACCGTCCTGCCGAGCTGGTGGTGTATAACACCGAAGGTGAGCTGGATCGTACCATTTTAGAGCGCTTGATTACGCCATTTGAACATATGCTGCGTAATGCGGTCGATCATGGGATTGAAAGCAGCGAAGAGCGTATGCAATTGGGCAAACCTGAAGTGGGGCAAATTGAGCTTAACATTAGCCGTCAAGGCACTGATGTCGTCGTGACCTTTAGTGATGATGGTAAGGGAATTGATGCCCAAAAGATCCGCGCCAAAGCAGAAAGTTTGGGTTTAATTGGCAGCAAGCAACAATTAGATGAACAAGAAATTATTCAGTTTATCTTCCACCCTGGGTTTAGTACCGCCCAACAAGTCACCCAGATTTCAGGTCGTGGTGTGGGTTTAGATGTGGTGCAAAGTGAGATTCGCGAACTAGGCGGCAACATCAGCGTTGAATCGGTATTAGGTGAAGGTACAACCTTCAGTATTCGTGTACCAACTACTGTGGCGGTTAGTGATGCCTTAATGGTGAAAGTAGGTGATCAACAATTTGCCCTACCATTGGCACAAATTGACCGTATTGTGCGTATTGCGCCAAGTGCCCTAGAGCAATATTTTGCCAGCGACAAAGACTACTTTAGCATTGACCATGTTGATTATAAATTGCGTTATTTAGCTGAATTTGTGGGTAACCAAAATGCACCGCGCTTGCAGCATGTTGCACATGCGTTACCAGTATTGCTCATTAAAGGCAGTGCTGGACAAAGTATCGCTTTATTGGTTGACCAACTGATTGGTTCACGTTCGCAAATTGTGGTCAAATCTATCGGTCAGCAATTCTCTAAAGTCGGTTCGATTGCAGGTGCGACGATTTTAGGTGATGGTCAGGTGTGCTTAATCTTAGATGGTCAAAACATTGCTCGTCAGATTCAAACCTCATTGCGTGACAAAGAAACGGTAGTGCCAAGTCGTGACCTGTCTGAACAAGCCAAGCAAAGCCGCTTGATTATGATTGTGGACGACTCTGTGACCGTGCGTAAAGTTACCTCGCGTCTGTTAGAGCGTCATGGTTATGAGGTCATGACTGCCAAAGATGGTGTCGATGCCATGGAGCAGTTAGAAAATCATCGTCCTGATCTGATGCTACTCGATATTGAAATGCCGCGTATGGATGGTTTTGAAGTGACGAATTTGGTACGTCACCACGATCTGCATCAAGACCTGCCTATTATTATGATTACCTCACGTACGGGCGAAAAACATCGCGAACGCGCCTTTAGTTTAGGCGTGAATCATTACATGGGTAAACCATTCCAAGAAGCAGATTTGTTGGAGAATATTCAGCAACTTTTGCTCGCGTCTGCTTAAGGAGTTGTTATGCAAGAGGTTAATCAGCAAGAGCTACAGCATTTAATTTCGGTATCAACGGGTTTTATTGACACTTATATCATTGAATGTTATCAGCAGCCTGCTATGTTGCTGCCACAAAATATTGTGTTATCGGCGCTAGATAGTCCGACTAACGTGACCACTATAGATTGGCATGATACTCAGTTGCCAGTCTATGCGATTCATCATCCCAGTCACAGCAAAGGCGTGGCTTTGGTGATTGAAGGTGAGGACAGTCGCCAACGTTTTGCCTTGATGTGCAATGAAATGCCGCAAAGTATGCGCTTACGTATTTCTGAGGTGGTCGATTGTGAACAATCGCTGCGCCCAGAAGAAGTCTTTCAATATGTGCAAGTGGGCGAACAGGTGTTTCATGTGCCTAATTTAGCCGCTATAGAAAAAAGCTTAATGCTATAAATAAAAAAGGAACGCAATGGCGTTCCTTTTTTGCTAGATGCGACTGAATTAAGCCAATAATTTTTCGAGAATCTTCTCGTAAATTTCTGCTAAAGGTTCTAAGTCACACACATCGGTATGTTCATTAATTTGGTGAATCGTGGCATTAAGTACTCCAAGCTCAAGCACTTGAGCCCCTGTTGGTGCAATAAAGCGACCATCTGAGGTACCACCTGAGGTCGAAAGCTCCGCTTGTGTGCCTGTAACTTCTTGGATGGCTTGGCTTGCTGCATTGACCAATTCACCGACTGGGGTTAAGAAAGGCAGACCTGATAAGGTCCATTCAATTTCATAGTCCACATGGTGACGCTGTAAAATTTCAAGCGTGCGTGCTTTTAATTCATCCGCTGTCACTTCAGTGGAATAACGCCAGTTCATTAAAATGCTCATGCTACCCGGCACGACATTGGTTGCACCTGTACCTGCATTAATATTAGAAATTTGGAATGAAGTGGCAGGGAAGTATTCGTTGCCTTGATCCCATACCGTGTCACAAAGTTCAGCTAAGGCTTTAGAGGCAGTGTGAATAGGGTTAATTGCCAAATGCGGATAAGCCACATGACCTTGCTTACCTTTTACAGTTACTTTGGCATTTAACGAACCGCGACGACCATTTTTAATAATATCGCCTAAGGTATTGGTACTAGAGGGTTCACCCACTAGACACCAGGTCATTTTTTCGTTACGCGCTTCTAAAGTTTCCACCACTTTTACTGTACCGTTGATTGAGGGGCCTTCTTCATCTGAGGTAATTAAAAAGGCAATAGAACCTTTATGGTGTGGATGTTTCGCCACAAAACGTTCAGAAGCCACCACCATCGCAGCCAAAGCGGTTTTCATATCAGCACTACCACGACCGTAGAGCTTACCATCACGAATTTCGGGTAAAAATGGGTCAGAATTCCACGCGTCTAAATGCCCTGTAGGTACTACATCAGTATGACCTGCAAAGCAAAATACTGGCGCTTGGTTACCACGTCGAGCCCATAAGTTATCAACATCTTCAAAACGCATGGTTTCAATGTTAAAGCCAATTTTACCTAAGCGTTCTGCCATGATGTCTTGGCAGCTATGATCGAGAGGAGTGACGGAAGGTTGGCGTAATAATTGTAGACTGAGTTCTAGAGTTTCTGAGGGTTGCATGGGGCTAAAATCTATGGAGAAAGTGCAACTATAATAGGGGAATCATAGATATATTCGAAGTTAGCAATGAAAAAAACCTTAAATAATTAAGGTTTTTTTCAAGCGATTGGCTTACATTTTGTCTTGAGTACGTTCTGCAGTTTTGGTGATACCTTGACCCGCTTTAGAGACATCTTTGCCGACGCCCTTAAAGGTATTACACCCCGTTAAAGCAAAGCTAACAAGCAGTGTGGCAGCAAGTATTTTTTTCATAGAAAGCTCCATCTGTGGACATTATTTTTAAGCTGTTTTTGCTCAATTGAGCTTAAGTTTGGCTTTATAAAAAAAATATAAACATTGTGTAGTGAAATGTAATAGTGTGTAAAATTTAAACAATACTGCGACTTAAATATGGGGCTTGACGGTACATATAATACTGCTCGGTGTTGCGCATTTTATATAAGCCATCTGTCCACCAAAGTGCAGTTGCACTACTTGGCGTGGCATTGGCACAAATCCATTCATGGCGTTGTAAACGGTAATAGTCCAACTGTGCAGCAGGAATATGATGTCCCCACTGACCTAAACGCCGTGTTGGATTCACCCAAGCAGGGAGTGGGTATGCTGTATGTTCAGGCAAATACAGCTGACCTTTTAGCATACAAAAACGTGCTTCAATGTCGTGTTGTAAGGCGTGTTGGAACTGAAATTGCTTTTGGGTAAAGTGTTGCAGCTTACGTGCTAAACGATCAGAACGATTGAGTCCATACCAGTGCTGTAGGCTATAGTCATATTCAGCCAAATAATATTTGACCGCAATTTCCCAATGTTCAATACGTTTTAGATCGCGATTTAAAATCAAAAAGTCTAATTCGCCAAGCGTGCGTGGCCCATCAATCATTTGAATGCTATACCCCAACAATTGATAAGGATGATAAGCAGCATCTAATAACCAAAACCAGATGAGCATTTCAAAGCGTAAGCCTAAACGGGTGCTTTTTAGCTTGGCAACAAAATCTAACAAAGGCTGCGGCTGGGTATCAAGCTGTTTGAGTTTTGGCAAATAATCTAAAAAATGCTGCTGCCATAGCTGATCTGGATGTAATTCAAAATGGTTTTCTAAAACAAGTTCTTGTGGGATCTGGCGCACAATATTATGACTGGCGATGGCAAAACCAAGTTGACGCACAATCGGGGTTGAAAATTGCAACCATGGTTCAACGAGTTGCAGCTGCATGACAACATTCCTTGGGTAAAACAGCACAATTGCTCTACATTACACTTTATACTAGCCCAATGACAGTTGTAGGACCGTGCAATGAAGACCCTATTTTGGCGCGCTTTGGTGGTGATTTTTGTCATCTTAGCGGGTATTGGTGCGGTGTTACCGGGGATGCCGACCACGGTATTTTTAATTTTAGCCGCATGGGCTGCATCAAAAGGTTGGCCACAAATGGATGCTTGGCTGTTAAAACACCCCAAATATGGCCCCACCATTCGTGCTTGGCGTGAAAATGGCACTGTGCCACGTCAGGCCAAATGGTGGGCATCGATCATGATGTTAGTCAGTGCTATTGTAATGCTGTTTACCCCAGCACCTTTTTGGGTCAAAGTATTTACCAACCTGACCATGTTAACGGTGGCCATCTGGTTGTGGCTACGACCAGAACCGCGTTCTTCCTTAGTTGGTGTAAAAGAGACTTAATTCATGCAAATACACGATGCAGATGTGTTCATTGATTTGGCTGAACAAACCTTAAGCTTGCCAAAATTGGGTAAATGTTATGTGATTTCTTCAGGTAAAAATGGCATTGGTGAAACTGAAAATAGCGGTAAAACACCGCGTGGTTGGCATAAGATTGCGCAAAAGTTTGGCGATGATCAGCCTAAGAATGCTGTATTTAAAGCGCGTGTGCCCACAGGTGAAATTTATGATGCCAATTTAGCAGCTGAGTTTCCTGAGCGTGACTGGATTTTATCGCGGATTTTGTGGCTACAAGGTTTAGAGCCGGGCTTTAATTTGGGCGAGGGTGTAGATACCTTTAAACGTTATATCTATATTCATGGCACGCCAGAGACTGAGGCGATGGGCGTACCGCTATCGCATGGTTGTATTCGTATGCGTAATGATGATGTGGTTGAACTATATGATTTAGTCGATCTGAATGCTTTGGTCTATATCTCGGCTGAGAAAATATGCACCAAAGACAGTTTGAGCGCCTCATTTTTTTAGCAATGCTAAAAATCTGAAGCAAATACTGCTTAAAAAAATCTACAAGAATTAAATATTTGGGTGAAAGTTAGACGATTTTTACTTTTTTTGGTCAAAATAACTTATTTTTTAATCATTCAATGCAAAAAAGCGAAAAACTTGTAGAAAAGCGTTTGACACACCCAAAAGTTTCTCTATAATGCACCTCATCAAGCGATGAAACGTTTTGAAAAGGGCGCTTAGCTCAGTTGGTAGAGCGTCTGCCTTACAAGCAGAATGTCGGCGGTTCGATCCCGTCAGCGCCCACCAAATCCTTTTCAGCGTTTAATTAATTTAAGTGCAGCGGTAGTTCAGTTGGTTAGAATATCGGCCTGTCACGCCGAGGGTCGCGGGTTCGAGTCCCGTCCGCTGCGCCACTTATTGATTAAACATTGCTTGCCACAATCGTAATATTGTGTAGATGCAGCGGTAGTTCAGTTGGTTAGAATATCGGCCTGTCACGCCGAGGGTCGCGGGTTCGAGTCCCGTCCGCTGCGCCATTTAACACAGTAAAACTTTTGAGGGCGCTTAGCTCAGTTGGTAGAGCGTCTGCCTTACAAGCAGAATGTCGGCGGTTCGATCCCGTCAGCGCCCACCACATCTTTTGATGCAGCGGTAGTTCAGTTGGTTAGAATATCGGCCTGTCACGCCGAGGGTCGCGGGTTCGAGTCCCGTCCGCTGCGCCATTTTAAGATGAACACTCGGTTCCTGAACCGAATAGATTGACAATCTGAAATCAGGGCGCTTAGCTCAGTTGGTAGAGCGTCTGCCTTACAAGCAGAATGTCGGCGGTTCGATCCCGTCAGCGCCCACCATATTTTTTGTGATGCAGCGGTAGTTCAGTTGGTTAGAATATCGGCCTGTCACGCCGAGGGTCGCGGGTTCGAGTCCCGTCCGCTGCGCCATCCCAAAGAATAATTAACACCCTTTAAGGGCGCTTAGCTCAGTTGGTAGAGCGTCTGCCTTACAAGCAGAATGTCGGCGGTTCGATCCCGTCAGCGCCCACCATATCTTTTAAGATATTGGTTATGTTTCCTAGGAAACATTGTGATGCAGCGGTAGTTCAGTTGGTTAGAATACCGGCCTGTCACGCCGGGGGTCGCGGGTTCGAGTCCCGTCCGCTGCGCCATTTATCTTAAACTAGCTTAAATTCCTGAGACTTTAAGTTAGCATCAAGACTACGCACTGCGTTTGTATTGCGTCATAAAGATAACGATGTTATTTTTATTCCTCAGGGCGCTTAGCTCAGTTGGTAGAGCGTCTGCCTTACAAGCAGAATGTCGGCGGTTCGATCCCGTCAGCGCCCACCATATATTTTAAAATAAACAATGGCCTCTACTTATGTAGGGTTTTTTTATTTCTGCCTTTGGCAAAATTATGCAGCCCTCATCTGAATCTCCTGTATCTACGCTTTTAGCAGCTCCTGCAGCTTTGATTTATCAACAGTTTGTTTTGGCCTTAGTGGCGCAGCAGCAAGTCATGGCCTTAATTAATTCTCAGCAGCAGTGGGCATGGTCAGGCACTGGTACACAGCAAGCTTTGGCTTTGTGGCAGCATCCTTCCTTCATTAAACCTGTGATTGGCTATTGGCCCAATTATCGGGTGTTTCCAATTTCATTAGAAGAGCTGATTTATAAAATTATTCCTGTATTAGCACGAGAGCAAAAATACCTATCGTTAAATTTGGCTGCGGATGGTCAGCATGTTGTTGTGCAACCTAAACAGTTGTTAACGGATTTAAAAAACTATTTGTATGAATTAGAGCGTTTGCAGCCACAACAATTTAGGACAGCAGGTTTACCTAAAGCACGTAAAATTCGTTTGCATGATTAAATGGTTCAACCTGTGCCGTACTCTTGAGGCTAGATGCGCGGATTAAAAAAAGCAATAAAAAAACCGAAGCCTGAGCCTCGGTTTTTTAGTTTAAAGATTAATAGACATCACGACGATAACGTCCTGTTTCACGTAATTGATCAACAGTCGTTTCACCTAAAATATCAATTAATGCAGCATCAACATCGCTGGCCATACCTTGAATGCTACCGCACACATAAATTACAGCACCTTTTTCAATCCAAGCAGTTAATTCTGCAGCTTGTTCACGCAGTTTATGATGGACATAGACTTTTTGAGCTTGATCGCGTGAGAAGGCTAAATCTAAACGACTGAGCATACCTGTGGTCTGCCAAGCTTCAATGGTTTTTTGATAGAAAAAGTCATGCTCACGTTGGCGTTCGC
The DNA here is from genome assembly GCF_003711395.1 of Acinetobacter sp. B51(2017). Lineage (GTDB taxonomy): Bacteria > Pseudomonadota > Gammaproteobacteria > Pseudomonadales > Moraxellaceae > Acinetobacter. The sequence continues at coordinate 71,187 of NZ_PJRJ01000006.1, read as the reverse complement.
CAAAGATTAACCAGTTTTCGGTGTAATCCAAGCGTACTCGTGCTTGAATGAGGCTCATTAAACCTGCAATCCCAGTACCATTGCCAATAAAGATCGCTGGACGGTTATCATCAATTAAATGGAAAGATGGATTACTACGAATACGTAATAATAGCTCATCACCCACCTCTAGATGCTGCGTTAACCAACCTGAGCCTAAGCCGAGTTCTGTATGATTGTGCTGCTGACGCACCACTAAACGCAGTATTTGTTGACTTGGAATACTGGCAATAGAATATTCACGCGCAGGTAAGTCACTTAACTCATTCAATAATTCGTCGGTGCTAAAAAAGCCATTGACGTTTTGAGTGAGATCTTTATAACGTAAAGCCTGTAGCAGCTCTGCTGTTGCTGTGAGTTTATGCTGCTGTAAAAAGGCTTGCAAACGTGCTGGGCTATTGCCTGGTTGAATCTCTGCAATATCACCTGCTTGCCAATTGATATCGTGCGTGGTGCTCAGTTCAAGGTTAAACGCAGCTTGGCCCAAACTGTTTGGATTAAGCAATAGACGTGTTTTGAGTGTCCAAGCATCATAGACTTTTTCTACCTGCATACTGGCTAAATCTAGATTAGTGCTTTGTGCAAGGGCAGTGTTCCAGAGCGCAATATCAGCATTGCTGGCGTTGTTGACTTCAATGGTCGCAAACATTGCTTGAGCACCATTGTTTTGTAACCATTTTGCAATTTGATGACCAAACAGACAATAACTGTCTGGATATTCTTTAGAACCTAAAGCCAATACAGCATAATTTAAGTGGCTTAAATCTAGCTGGGTATTTAATAGCTTTTTGGCAAAACTGCTGGCTAAATCTGGTGCTTCACCTGTACCGTAAGTACTTGCGACAAATAAAACATGCTGAGTATTTTTAAGATCTTCAACAGTTAAATCTTGTACCGCTTTGACTTGCGTTGGGATTTTTGCCTCTTGTAAGCTGGTTGCTGTGCGCCAAGCCAGTTGTTCTGAAACGCCTGTTTGAGTGGCATAAGTAATCAGCCATACTTTTTGATCTGGGTCTATAATATGTGTGCTTGCCCCTTGGCGTGCAGCCAAAGTTAAGCGTTTTTGTTTACGACGTTTAAGATATAGCATCCAACCTGTCACAAAGAACAGCGGCATTGCTAAAGAAGCGAGCATGGCCATAAATTGGTAAATTGGGCCAAAGAAGCTACCACGATGCACAGGTAGCATACTGCTCATAATTTTTTCATTGAGCTTTTTATCTTCATATAGCTCAAGCTTGCTAATGCGATTGTCTTGATAGTTAAAGCTTAGATGATTACGGGCGCGTTCATGTTGCGGATTGGCATCAAAGAAACTCATTGAAACTTCGCCATCTGCACGTTTAGGCAGCGTAATGGTGAGCGTTGAGAAATCCCGTCCGACTTGACCAAAACCTTGCCAGCCTTGGTTGAGGGCAATATTAATCTGTTCAGGCGTGATTTTCTCAGCACGTTCGTTGCGTCTGGTTTGCTCTGTGCTACGCCCGCCTTGACCGCCTTGACCGCCTTGACCGCCTTGACCGCCTTGACCGCCTTGACCGCCTTGACCGCCTTGACCGCCTTGACCGCCTTGAGGTTGGCTACGCTCGACACCTAATACTTTAAACATGCCATTACGCCACCAGTCATATGACCAGTACAAACCTGTGCATGCCAGTAAGAGGTAGAAAATCACCACCCAAGTGCCCACCACTGCATGTAAATCCCACAGGAAGTTGCGACCTTTGAGTTGCGGTTTGACAAATAACCATTGCTTTATGCTATGTCGTTTTGGCCAGCGTAAATACAAACCACTCAGCACAAAGAAGATTAGCATTAAAGTACAAGCGCCAGTAATTTGTTTGCCCACAGGGCCTACTGTTAAATTACGGTGTAATTGTTCAATAAAGCGAAACACCTCTTTGCCTTGGATATCAGGCAATACCGAGGCGTCATAAGGGTTGAGCATTTGAGTTTGACCGCGCCTTTCACCTTCTTTCGCCACATTAATACTGGCAGCAGCACTGGGGTCTTTGGCAACGGTAATGCTATTGATCTGGGCTTCAGGATGAGCCGCGCTATAGCGTTGATAGATTTCAGCAGGGCTTAGTGGTGCAGTATTTTGCACCTGAACAACATAGCTGTCTTGATTGATCCACTTTAAAATCTGTGATTCATAAGAATACAACGCACCCGTTACCCCCATAATGGAGAGGATTAAGCCAGCCGTGATCCCTAAAAACCAGTGAATCTGGAAAAAGATTTTTTTTAACATGACGAAAAATGAGGCTGAAAGAATGGGACAAATTATAGCTGAAGAAGAGAGAGAATAGGTGAAGTATTAATATTTATTCTCATTATCATTTGAATAAAAAAACCTCCAAGATTGGAGGTTTTTAAAAGCTTGAAACTTAAAGTACTTTTGGCTCACCTACAGTTTCTTGTAAATGCTTACGTATAGTGGCAAAAGAAAAGTTCTTTGAATCCATACGTTTTGGCAGGATATAAGCACCTTCTTGGCCTTTAACTTTAAATTTGACCAACATATATTCAGGGGTACTATACCACTCATAAATATCTTTCCAAGAAATGACTGCCACGCCTTCTTGCAGACCCATTTGCTGACGCATCACTAAACCATGCGGTTGTACGCCTAATTTAATGCCTTTAATTTCTTGGGTTGGAAACTCATTCATTTTGCGTTTTACGTACCATTCAAGGCCAAACTTACGCACCAAGAAATAGCCAATAACAGCAACAATTGCGACCCAACAAAAAATAGTTGAATAGTTTTTGAGTAAAACAAGTCCTAGAATTGATAAAGCCAATACCACACCCATAATGGCCCAAGCTTTTAGCCCAATGGTGTTGGTGCTGCGCCACATTTGTAGCTGAATCTCGCGCTGTTCTTCAGCACTGACTTCATAAGGTACAGGCTGCAGCGTATAAGCGTATAAATTTTTAGCGGTCATAGTGAAAATAACAGATGTAAAACTGCGAAAAGTTTAGCATTAAATCTCACGCTATCGTGAACTTATTGTGCGAAAAATAGCAACTAGAGCGAGGCAAGTTCTGTGGCATGTTGATCGCGTTCATGACTTAAGCTTTGCTTTAGATGGCTTAAATTGTCTAAGATGCTGAGCATTAAAGACAACTGCTGCAAAATAATTAACGATTTTTGATGTTCATCTTGGTTTTGCACCAAACGTTGCCTGATATTTTGCAGCATATTGTGTGCAGTTAAATCAGGTGCCTTATCTTCTAGTAAGGCACCTTGAATATCATGCAGGGCATTATTGAGTAAGCTTAAGACTTCTTGGTCTTGAATTTGCTCACGATGCGCACCTAAAGCCGCGATATAACTTAAAAAAGTATGGCTTAAGCACAACAACTCAAAGGCCAAGGCTTTTTGATCAGGATCAAAATCAGGTTCGGTAGCTAAGGTCGAAATTAACGAGGCAACATCGGCATCGCGGTTATGTGCTGCCCGACGTACCACGCGATAATTTAGACCATTGTTACGCCCAGATTGATATTGCGTCACCACTTCGGCTAAATAATTGCACTGCGCTTCTAGTGAGCGACGAATTGTGCGCGGTAGACGGCGGAATTTCCAGTCAGGAAAAATAAAATATACCCCAAGCCAAGCAATAAAACAGCCCACGAGCGTATCAATCATACGTGGAATGGCAGCTTCAAAGCCCATTCCATCGAGGTTAAAGTTTAACAGCGCTAAAATGGTAATAAAGGCTGTGGCTTGTGCATATTGTTTACTGCGTAGTTCAAAGAACAATACGCCACTCAAAACCAATAACAGCAATTGTCCTTCAATAGAAGGAATAAAGTATAAAATCGCATAGCCAATCACAATCCCGATTAAAGTACCCACGACACGTAAGCGTAAGCGGCGTTTGGTGGCGTTAAAGTTCGGCTGAGTGACAAATAGGGCGGTGAGTAATACCCAATAGCCATATTCGATATTGGTTACTTGGACAAAGATATACGCCACCAACAGCACCAAGGACAAACGAATCGCATGGCGAAACAGCACCGATTCTGGGGTTAAATGCTGCTTAATACGCACCATAATGTCATCTAAGCCTTTTAAATCGTCATCTTTGAGCTGGTTTTCGGCCTGACGGGCTTTTTCTTCATTCATGGTCTGTTCGGTTTCGAGATTACGCAGCTGTCCATCAATGGATTTTAAGTTTTGGTACAAGCTAAATAAGGCGTTAATCCAAACTTGGTCATAATGCTGATCTTGGCGTAATTTTTCTAAAGAATGCTTTAAGTTAGCAAAAGCATGTTTAAAGCGTTTATTGTGCTGATAATGTTGGCGACGTGACAGACTTTCGCTTAAATCATGACAGGCCTTGGCTTGTAGCGATAAAATCCGCTGTAAGCGAAACAGCACATCACTGTGCTCAAAAATCTTAGCGAGTTTTTGGTAGTCAATATGCGCTGAATCGGCACGTTCATGAATATCTTGGGCCACAAAATAATATTGTAAGCTACGGCGGGTATCTTTTTGTCCACGGTCGCCTTTAAGGCGGGTTAGCAGCGCAGTTTTAAGCTCATTAAAGATTGCCACCAATTTGCCATTTTCAAGCGATAAATCAATCATACTTTGTTGATAGCTTTTCGCAGTCATATCTACATCAAATAAATTAGATTTGGCATATAAGAAATGCCCTAAGGCACTATAGCTTTTAGACAGTTGATCTTGGACTTGGCGCACAGGAAATAATAAAAAGCTAATAGTAGAAATGACGCCATACCACAGCGCACCTGTTACCAATAACAGGGGCTGTTTATACCAATCATCAAATAGATCCACGCCTAGCATGGCATATACTGACACCACCAAACAGCCGTAGGAAATGGTGACATAACGCCGTCCGAGTGAACCGAGTAAAATAAAACCAATACAAGAAATAATTAAGCCGATGCCAAATAAAATCGGATAGGGAAATAAAAAATAAATTGAAGTGGCAGTAATAAAGAAGCCGACATAGGTATACAGTTGATTCAGGATTCGTGCCGAAAAGCGATCATCAATGTCACTTAAACCTGCCGCCACCACGCCTAAGGTCAGTGGAATGGTCGCCAGTTGCATATCCAGTAAATAAGGGACAAAAGCTGTGCCAGTAAAAGCGATCAACATCCTGATGTTATACATCAAGGTAGAATTATAAGTGGCTTGTTGTAACTTTAAAAACCAAGCTTTCAAGATGAATCCCTAATCTATGTTTATCTATTTTTTTGCAATCAATACAACATTGTTGCCACGCAAATCATACTATGAGGGTGTAGAATTGTCTGCACGCTTGCTCTTTTAAAAATAAATATTGCCATGTCACATGCCGCACCAAAACAATATTCCAATGCTTGGATTTTATTACTTGCCTTACTGACCGCATTAGGGCCACTCAGTATTGATATGTATTTGCCAGCTTTGCCTTTAATGGCGGATGATTTTGGAGTTACAACGCAAATGGTGGCCAACAGTTTGCCCGCCTATTTTTTAGGTTTAGCGGTGGGGCAGTTAATTTATGGCCCCTTGAGTGATCGTATTGGTCGTAAACCACCTTTATATATTGGTTTGAGTTTATATGTGCTGGCAAGTTTACTCTGTGTATTTGCTTATAGTGAGTGGAGCTTAATTGCCGCACGCGTCTTACAAGCTTTAGGGGGGTGTGTTGGAGTGGTCATTGCACGGGCAGCGATTCGTGATCGCTTAGATTTAAATGCCTCAGCGCAAGCCTTTGCCAGTATGATGATTGTGAGTACTATTGCACCAATTATGGCACCCACCTTAGGGGCTTGGGTGCTATTGTTTTTTGATTGGCATATTATTTTCGCTTTTTTAACAGCAATTGGCATTATCGCAGCACTTTGTGTGCATTTCTTTTTTAAAGAAACTTTAGTGCCAGAGCGCCGTTTAAATTTGAGTTTTAGTCAAATTTTAAACCTATATGCCAGCATTTTTAAAGACCCCTTATTTTGCTATGCCATGCTAGCGGGTTGTTTAAGTAGTGGTGCTTTATTTACTTATATTAGTGGTTCTGCTGCTGTATTAATGGAAAGTTATGGCTTGGGGCAACAGTTATTTGCTTATGTATTTGGCTGTAATGCTGTAGGAATTATGCTGTTTTCAAGCTTAAATAAACGTCTCGCACAGCGTTATGGGATTTTAGAGCGCTTGAAACTCGGTGGAATGGTTCAAGCCTTTGGGGCGGTGTTGTTGTTACTGTGTGGTGTGGTATCTGCGCCTTTGGCTTTGGTGCTATTGGGTTTATTTTTAACGGTGGCGGGGATTGGTTTTACCGGCCCTAATGCAATGGCATTAGCAATGTCAGAACAAGGCAGTCGAGCAGGGACAGCCAGTGCTGTGATGGGCAGTATGCAATTTGGTGCCGGTTTAGTGGGTGGGATTTTACTTAACTTTTTAATATGGTCACCGCTATTGAATATGGCAGTCATGATGCTGCTCTTTATTGGTAGTGCCAATTGGGCGATGCGCCATATTCAACAAGGTGCGCTGCGTTAATCTAAGAACACGGTAAATTCGTGCAGCGCGACTCGCGGTGTGACAAACTCATTGACCAATGCACTTTGGTCTGGATAACCCAATGCAATGGCACATACCAACTCTTCATTGGCAGCAGCACCTAAGTGTGGCAAGACCACAGAATGAAAATGATTCCATGCCGCTTGTGGACAGGTTGCCAGTCCACGCGCTTGCGCGGCGGTCATCACGTTTTGCATCAGCATCGCCACATCCATTTTAGCACCCACACCTAAATCTTGATGGGTAGTAAAAAACAGCGCTACAGGTGCATCAAATAATTGATAATTACGTAAATGCTGCGCTGCCATGCCCGCTTTATTGTCTTTAGCTAAACCCAATAAACCATATAATCCTAGACCATTTTCGCGGCGTCGCTCGATAAACGGTGAAAACCAAGTTTTAGGATAATAATCAAAGCTGGCCACATAATGCTGGGCTAAATCGGGTGTCTGCTGAATATGCAGCTGAGTTTGGCAGACTGCATCAATAATTTTTTGCCGCGTTTGCCCTGTAACCACATAGACTTTCCACGGCTGGGTGTTGCTTCCTGAAGGTGCACGGCTGGCGACCTGTAAAATCTCGCTAATCATCTCGCTGGGTACTTGATCTGGTAAAAAAGCACGAATCGAGCGTCGTGAACAAATCGCATGATCCACTACAGCGCTATTTAAATTATTCATTGTCTATCCTTATTCTTGTGTAGTTCATTGTAGAGCGTTGTTAAATCATGAATCAATATTCAATAATTCATTCATAGAAAAATCAAAAGATACATTCGACTAAAGCATAGCTGTTACAGTTGTTAAAAATCGTTCAAATTTGAGCCAGCATCAGGATGGATGCCACAACAAAAACACTTAAAGGATAAGCTATGTCAGCAAAATTTCAATTATTGCTATTAAGCGCTGCGATTGCAGTGAGCTCTATGGGACATGCCAATGGGGACAATGAAATTGAGCAGCTACGCCAAGAGGTGCAACAATTACGTCAATTGGTGCAGCAATATGGCGAGCAACAACGCCTAACTCAATACCAAGTTGCTGCACCACAACATCCAGTCGTTAGTTCAGCAGCAAAAAATTCTGCCCTGAGTCTGAGCACCAAAGGTGGCGCAGAATTAAAACTCTATGGCAACGTCCGTGCTGATGGTAGTTATCAAATTGAAGGTGGTCCAGGTTCAAGCCCTTATAACCAAATTGCCAATGTCGCTTTAGAAGGCGAGCCAGGCTATAAAGATCGCTTAAAAACGACTTTAGCTGCCACCCGTTTAGGTTTGGATTTTACCGCACCCGTCAACGATGCTAAATTGACCGCGAAAGTCGAAGTTGATTTCTTGGGAGCCAATGACAATTTACGTATTCGTCATGCCTATTTAAGCTATAACGATTGGTTAGTAGGGCAAACATGGTCAAACTTTGCCCCACCTGACTATATCCCTGAAACGGTAGACGCTATGACGTATGCTGGTGGCGCGATTAAACGTACCCCACAAGTGCGCTATACGCATAAATTTAGCCCTGAAACCAATGTTGTGGTCGCAGTTGAAGATCCAAAAGATGCCAGCAGCACTATGCGTTTGCCCGCCTTAACCACACGTTTAAATCATCAAGTGCTTGATAATATGCAAGTCGGTTTACGTGGTATGGTCAGTGAAAAACGCACCGATGCAGACACCACCACCGCATGGGGTGTGGGTTTAGGCACCAAGCTGGATATTACGCCAAGCACCACCTTAAAAGCCGACTACTACCATGTCAAAGGCGATAGTAGTTTTGTACTTTCAAGCAACCAAGGTTTTGCCCAAGACAACAATAAAAATATTGTAGACGAAAATGAGTTTGACTCAATTATTGTTGGGATTACCCAGAAATTTAATGAGCAATGGCGTGGCACTTTAGGCTATGGTTATATGAAAGCTGATGATAACGATAATTATTTACGCTATGCCACAGGTAACCTCAACAAAGAATTATGGCAAACTTGGGCCAACTTATTTTATAGCCCAGTCAAGCCAGTGAGCTTTGGACTTGAATACACCATGGGTGAACGTAAAACGTTTGAAACCCCGCAACAAGGCAGCCGCACTGGTGACGACCAACGCGTCAACATGATGGCAATTTATAATTTTTAAGCAAGTCGAGCGAAAAGGGGTCATATGACCTCTTTTTGTGTTTGAGCAGATCTAAAGCAATCTTTATAAAAAATAATGTTATTAGATTGTTTAAAAAAGTAACAAAATATGCCATTTTAATGAGCACAAGCTGCCTGCTAATAGTAAATAACATCTGCTATCACAATTGCTTGGCAGGAGTAGAGAACAAAGGCAATAAAAAAAACTGAAAATTTGGAGTTTTAAGTGAAAAACCAAGTGCAATCTTTCATAAAAATCAGCTTAGTTAGCACCGTAGCCAGCATCATGGGGGCCAATGCTACAGCAGCAACAGAGCAACAGCAAATTCAACAATTGCGTCAAGAAGTGGCTGCTTTAAAAAGTTTAATTCAGCAACAACAGCATATCCAAGTACAACAACAGCAACAAATCAACCAAGTTGCCAAACAACCTGTGGCTGAAACAGTCAAACAAGAGGGCTTAAAGCTCACCACAGCCAATGGCGCTGAATTTAAGCTCTATGGTTCGGTGCGTGCCGATGCCAACTATATTGTTGAAGGTGCTGATAACGACTTTAACAGTGTGGCGACTTCAACTGGCGCCAGCAAAGACAAATTACGTTCTACCTTAAAAACCACACGTATTGGTGTTGATTTCTCAACGCCACTTGAAAATGGCAAGCTTGGTGCTAAAGTCGAAACAGACTTTGCGAGCAGTAGTGATAATTTACGTATTCGACACGCTTATTTAACTTATAACGATTGGTTAATTGGTCAAACCACGTCGACCTTTTTATCTAATCATGCGCCAGAAATGATTGACTTTGGGACCAACGTAGGTGGCGGTACAGCACGTATTCCGATGGTACGTTATAACCATAAAGTCGCACCACAAACGCAAGTGATGCTTTCCTTAGAAAAAGGGGATAGCTCAGCGACAGGTTCAACGGTAAAATATAGCGCACCTGTACTGGCTGCCAAAGTGGTACAAGGTTTTGATGACGGCAAGGGTGCTGTGTCAGCGCGTGCTTTAGTCGAACATTATAAAGCTGATGTTGGCCGCGATGATGCCATGGCATGGGGTGCAGCAGTTGGGGTCAACTATCAAGTCAGTCAACCTTTAAAAGTTTCAGCTGATTATTCTTATGTGCAAGGCGATAACAAATATTTATACGGCAGTAATACAGCTTTTGCTTTAGATGAACGTGCGCAGATTGAACAAAATGAATTTCATGCTGTACAAGTTGGGGCAACTTATAAATTCTCTCCACAATGGCGTTCAACTTTAGCCTATGGCGCGTTATTTGCGGATGATGGTACAGATTATGCGCGTTTAAATACAGCGGGCAATGAACAAGTGCAACAAGCATGGCTGAACTTTATTTATTCACCAGCTAAACCTGTTGATCTCGGCATTGAATATGTAAATGGTAAACGCGAAACCTTTAAGGGCGAATCTTTTAAAGATAACCGTATTGGTTTAATGGGACGTTACAGTTTCTAAACTTTAGATTGATAACTAAACCGAGGTGTATTACCTCGGTTTTTTTTATGATTTGTTTAAATAATATGCAGATATTACATAAACGAGGCCACTAAGCATAGGAGTTGGCTGATTAAAATTGCATAATAACCGCGTTTTTCGCTCATTAGATGAATCAGGTGATTCAAATCTGATTTCAAATTATTATTTTTTGCGTTGCTTTCATTCTTCAATGAATCACGTGTTATTGCAAAATTGCTCTTTACATTATTTCTCTTGTAGCAATCGTGGGTTAATTTAAAGTAAATCTAAGTCATCAAAATAATGATGCAGGATTTCTTTAACATTGAACTGAACGCTGTAGAACAATAAAAGTATTGATCAATTTTAACGGATATCATCGCTATGGAATTTACTTTTGACGCATTTTATACGCTGATTGCGGCGGTCATTGTTCTGTTACTGGGCCGCTTCTTAGTCAACAACATTGATTTTCTAAAACGCTACAATATTCCAGAGCCTGTGGCAGGTGGTCTAGTAGCGGCTGTTATTTCTCTAATCGTATATAACTTTTGGGGCTATAGCATTACGACCAGCAGTACATTACAAAGCAGTTTTATGCTGATTTTCTTTGCTTCTATTGGTCTAAGCGCCAACTTCTCAAAGTTAAAAGAAGGTGGTCTTGGTTTAGTGATCTTCTTGGTTGCGGTTGCCTCTTTTATTGTGGTGCAAAATGTAGTCGGTATTAGTTTAGCCACTTTACTTGGTATTGATCCTTTAATTGGTTTAATTGCAGGTTCAATTACTTTAACGGGTGGTCATGGTACAGCAGGTGCATGGGGTGAAATTTTTGAAACCACACATGGTATTGATGGTGCCTTAGCATTAGGTATGGCCAGTGCCACTTTTGGTTTAATCATTGGTGGTATTATTGGTGGCCCACTGGCGAAAACCTTAATTAATAAGCATAAACTCGCGACCCCACGAACCAGTGCGCAAATTGAAGAACGTGATAATCGTCCTGTAGGGGATTTAGCAGGTAATGAGTATGTACCTTTTGAATATCCACATCGGGTGCGTTTAATTACTGCTGATAATGCCATTACTACCTTAGGTTTATTTGCGATCTGTTTAGCTTTTGCTGAATTTATGACAGGTTATGCCAAAGGCACGATGTTTGAATTACCGACCTTTGTCTGGGCATTAGGCTGTGGTGTGATTTTACGTAACTTGCTCGAAGGTGTGTTTAAAGTCACTGTCTTTGATCGCGCGATTGACGTATTTGGTAATGCTTCTTTATCGCTGTATTTAGCAATGGCGTTATTGTCATTAAAATTATGGCAATTGGCCGACCTTGCGGGTCCATTAATGGTAATTTTAGCGGCGCAAACTATCACGATGGCGTTATATGCAGCCTTTGTAACTTTCCGTGTCATGGGTAAAAACTATGATGCTGCTGTACTGGCTGCAGGTCACTGTGGTTTTGGTATGGGGGCTACGCCAACCGCGGTTGCCAACATGCAAGCCATCACCAATATGTATGGCGCATCGCATAAAGCTTTCTTAATTGTACCTTTGTGTGGCGCATTCTTCGTTGATTTAATTAACGTGGTAGTCATTCAATCCATCTTAAGATTTTTAGGTTAATCATAACCGTTTTACACCTTAAGCCCCATTTGTGTGGGGCTTTTTTGCTTTTTCTCCCGCATCAATCATTGATGGGACAAGGATAATAAGATGAATGAAAGTTTAAATCAGACCCTACTCGATGGGGTAAATGCCTTAAATGGCCCGTTGTGGGACTTCTTGGTGGTGTTTTTGGTAGCAGTGGGTATTTTATACACCATTGCCACAGGCGCTGTGCAGATTCGTCTGTTTTTGCACAGTATTAAAGTCATGAAACGTAGTCGTAAACCCGGCGATGATGAACATGGTATTACCCCCTTTCAGGCCTTTGTCACAGGACTTGCCAGTCGTGTTGGGGTGGGTAACGTAGCAGGTGTTGCCATTGCGATTGCTATTGGTGGGCCGGGCGCCGTGTTTTGGATGTGGTTTACTGCCTTTTTAGGTATGAGCTCCGCCTTTGTTGAGTCTTCATTAGCACAGCTGTTTAAAGTACGCGATATGCAAAATCAACAGTTCCGTGGTGGGCCTGCTTACTATATTACGCAAGGCTTAAAACAAAAATGGCTTGGGGTGGTTTTTGCAATTGCCTTAATTTCAACCTATGGCTTTGTTTTTAATGCAGTACAAGCCAATGCCATTAGTGGTGCAACTTCACATGCTTGGGGTTGGGATCAAGCCAATATCATGTTGCCAGGTGGTTTTGAAATCTCTTGGATTGGATTGGCATTGGTGATCATGACCGCGCTGATTATTTTTGGTGGTATTAAGCGTATTGCCAAAGTAGCAGAAAGCTTTGTGCCATTTATGGCACTGCTGTATTTGATGGTGGCGTTATATATTGCTGTGATTAACATTGAGCAATTACCATCGATGTTCCAGCTGATCTTTAGCAAAGCCTTTGAGTTTGAAGCAGCTGCAGGCGGTTTCTTTGGTGCGATGATTTCTATGGCAATGATGATGGGGATTAAGCGTGGTTTATTCTCCAACGAAGCAGGGATGGGGTCTGCACCGAATGCCGCTGCCGCTTCGGATGTCAAACATCCTGTGAACCAAGGCTTGGTACAGATGTTAGGCGTTTTTGTTGATACCTTTGTGGTATGTTCTTGTACCGCAATTGTCATCTTAGCTTCAGGTTTATATGAAAATGCGGGCTTTGAAGGCGTAACGCTGACTCAAATGGCGCTGGAAAGTCAGATTGGGGCATGGGGGGATGACTTCTTGGCCTTGATCTTATTCTTGTTTGCTTATTCATCTATTATTGGTAACTACGCTTATGCAGAAGGCAATGTCCAGTTCATTAATAACAATCCACGCGTGATGTTTGTGTTCCGTGTCTTTGTGTTGGTGATGGTATATTTTGGTTCAATTGCCAGCGTACCGCTCATTTGGTCAATGGCTGACCTATTTATGGGTGTTATGGCTAGTATCAACTTAATTGCAATTGTATTGCTCATGCCATTTGTCATGATGCTACTCAAAGACTATATGAAACAGTTAAAAGCAGGGGTAAAAGAACCAGAATTTAAACTTGATCAACATCCTAAATTTAAGAATAAGGTCAACTCTGATATTTGGTAAGCACACAAGCCTCCGTTTACGGGGGCTTTTTTTCTCTTAGTTTAAACGGCTAATGCTGCAGTTAAATGAAATACAACACAGTCAAGCTTTAAAATCGCATACACTTGCGCCACGTTTTTAATTCACTTTTGCAACGTCCATGATGAAATCTGGTCCATTATTTTTGGCATTGTGTTTAAGTTTGACCGCTGTTGTGAGCTCTGCCAAAACAGCAGTGGCGCAGGTGCAACCGAATCGTATTGATTTTCATAAATTAAAACAGACCGAAAAACGCCCGATTGTCGCCTTAGTATTAGGCAGTGGTGGTGCGCGCGGTTATGCCCATATTGGAGCGATTGAGGTACTAGAACGCGAGGGGATTCGACCTGACTTTATTGTGGGTACCAGTGCGGGCAGTTTAGTGGGGGCTTTATATGCCCAAGGCAAAAATGCTGCACAATTACGTGATATTGCCCTTAATATGAAAGCCAATGATGTACGCGATATTCGCTTAGACAAAAAAGGTTTTTTTGACGGTAAAAAAATTGAAGATTATGTGAATCAGTTAGTGCATAACACCCCTCTACATCAGCTTAAAACACCCATGTACGTGGTGGCTACTCAATTACAGCATGGTCAAAAAGTGGTGTTTAATTATGGCGATACTGGGCAAGCTGTGCGTGCTTCAGTATCTATTCCAAGTATGTTTATCCCCACCAATATTGCGGGGATGGAATACGTTGATGGCGGGTTGGTCAGTCCTGTACCTGTTAAAGTAGCGCGTGATTTAGGCGCCGATGTGGTGATTGCGGTAGATATTTTAGCGCAGCCTGCTTATACCGAAACCAATAACGTCTGGGGACTATTTAATCAAAATATTAATATTATGCAGCAACAGCTGGCCCAGCAAGAATTGCAGTATGCAGATATTGTGATTCAGCCTGATGTACGTGAGAAAGCCCATATTTTTGATGTACGTGGACGAGAAGTCACTATGCAAGCGGGGAGTGAGGCAGCTGAGCAACAATTGACCAACTTACAGCAAGTCCTCAACACAAAAAAACAGCAAAGTCTGCAACAGTTTCAAGTTCAATATTGAGTTGTATCACAACACCTAGCCAAGTTTGACTTGGCTTTTTTTGTAACTGAAAAGTCGCACAGCTAACAAAAAAGAGCTGAAAAAATAAACCCTAAAATGCTAATACCTTGATGTATATATATAAATAAAAAAAGATTAAGATTTAATTTGAATCAGTTTATATTTTTAATTTATTAATATATGTCTTTTAATTCAGTGGCTTATATTTACCGTTTACTTAAAAATACTTATACTAAAAATCGATAAAACGTCAAAATATAACGAGGGAAATACGATGACGATGCAAGTCGGAGAGCAAGTCAAACTTGCAAGCATGCCTAATGTGATTTTTAAAATTATTAAAAAAAATACCGATGGATCATTTGAGGTAGAAGCGAAATTGGGTAATCAGCACATTAGCTATGGCCATATTGCCCCTGAAATGCTGCGTCGAGTGCAGTCACCTCATTAAAATTGGTTTTGCGCTTGTTGATCTACGACAGGTGCAACCCTCGTTGCGGTGTAATTATATATTTAACTAAATGATGACATAATTAATATAAATAATGATGATGGTATTTTAGGCAAATTTACCTGATATTTCTGTCAAAGCAGGTATAATGGCCTACAACTAATCTGATTCATCCTTTGTCTTGAGAACATGATGTCCCCACTTGACCAAATTGCTCCAATGTTAGATGACCAATCTGAACTGACCATGACTGTATTAATGACCCCTGATATGGCGAATTTTTCTGGCAATGTGCATGGGGGTACAATTTTAAAGTTACTGGACCAAGTGGCTTATGCGTGTGCAAGTCGCTATTCGGGCAGTTATGTGGTGACCTTATCGGTGGATAAAGTGACCTTTAAAGAAGCTATTCATGTGGGTGAGCTGGTGACATTCTTAGCCAGTGTCAACCATGTTGGGCGTACCTCGATGGAAATTGGTATTCGTGTAGAGGCACAAAATATTCAAAAACGTACCGTGCGTCATACCAATAGCTGTTACTTTACTATGGTCGCAGTAGATGATCAGGGTAAGCCAAAACAAATTCCACCATTAAATTTAGATAATGATTGGAAACGTTGCCGCTTTGAAGCAGCAGAACAGCGTAAGGTGGCACGCTTACAAGAGAATCACCATCCCTCATGTAGTATCTATAAAAAAACAGATCGCTAAACCAAAAAGACCTCTGAAGAGGTCTTTTTTTATGGTAACTGCTGTTTTGTTAGGTTACAATAAAACGATACGTAGCGTTTCGTTTTTGGGGTCAGCATGGACTTAGAAAAAACCAGTCGCCGTGAACTGTGTATTTTAACCGCTGTGGCGGCGGCCTTAAATGAGCATGATTATGCGCAGTTGACCATTGAAAATATTGCCAGTCGTGCTGGGGTAGGTAAATCGACGATTTATCGCTGGTGGAAACATAAGTCTGACTTGGTGTTGGATTGTTTTAAATTACACACCGCTTCTGTGTTTGAACTGGATTTTTCCCAGTCCTTAAGTTTTAATTTACAACAACAATTAATCAAATTAGCCAGTGCCTTACAACATCCTATTGGTCGTGCTGTACTGGCGGTGATGGCACAAAATCGTGAAGCTGCCACTGAATTTTTTAAACAATATTTATTACCACGCCGTGAACAAACCCGTGAGTTAATTGCGCTGGCGATTGCACGCGGTGAAATTGCTGCAGATTATCCATTTGAATTGATGCTTGATACTTTATATGCACCGATTCATTATCAAATTATCTTTTTTAATACCGTTCCTGATCAGCGCTATATTGAAAATTTAGTACATTTGGTCTTAGCGCCAATCCAATTGCCAAAGGCTACAGCAGATGAGTGAGTCACTGTGGAATCGCGCCTTTATTTTATGCCTGTGCAATAACTTATTTTTATTTATTTATTATTTTGCCACCTTAACTATTTTACCCATTTATATCTTGCAGGATTTGGGTGGTACGGTCAAAGATGCTGGTTTAGCACTGACCTTATTTTTACTGTCTTCGATTGCGATTCGACCATTTTCAGGTTTAATTGTTGAAAAATTAGGCAAAAAAATTGCGTTACGTGGTGCGGGCATTTTATTTTTACTGTTTGCCTTTAGTTATCTGTTGATTGATAGCTTATGGTCATTGCTTTTAGTACGTTTTTTACATGGTTTTTGGTTTAGTATTTTAACGACCGTTAATGTACCTGTGGTCAATGAGTTTATTCCCGAAAACCGTAAAGGCGAGGGTATGGGCTATTTTGTCATGTCAACCAATCTTGGCGTGGTGTTTGGCCCACTTTTGGCTTTAACGGCAATTCAATCGATGAGTTTCAATGCCTTATTTGGTCTACTCAGCCTTGTCACCACTATTGGATATGTATTTACTTTAACATTAAAAGTACCTGAACAGAGGCAAGTGACCAAAATCCCTCACAAGCGATTCAGTGTGCATGATGTCGTAGAACTTAAAGTGCTGAGTATTAGTATGGTGGCTTTACTGACTGCTTTTGCCTATTCAAGTATTACCAGTTTTATTACCGCTTTTGCACAAAGTCAGAATTTGCTGCCCTATGCCAGTGTATTCTTTATTGTTTTTGCTGCTTCTATGATTTTGGTGCGACCTTGGGTGGGGAAATTCTACGACCAAAAAGGCCCAAGCTTTGTGATTTATCCATCGTTTATTGCTTTTGCCATAGGTTTAGTCGTGGTGAGTTTTGTGCAAAATCAGTGGGTTTTGTGGCTATCTGCGGTGTTTATTGGGCTTGGCTATGGCTCATTATTTCCTTGTTTACAAACGCTTGCCATTCAGTCGGTCGACAAAGCGCGGATGGGGCATGCCATTTCGACTTTCTTTACCTTATTTGATGTGGGGCTAGCGCTTGGCTCGGTGGTGATGGGCTATTGCATTGCCTATTTTGATTATCAATTGACTTATTTAGCTTGTGCGGTGATTGTGTTGGCCACGTTGTTATTTTACAAGGCCAAAGTTGCTGTCAAACTTTATTTATCTTAAGGGCATACGGCTATGGAATTACGCCATTTACGCTATTTTGTTGCAGTGGCTGAAGAGCTGAATTTTACCAAGGCGGCACAGCGCATGTGTACCGTGCAACCCTCGCTCAGCCAGCAAATTAAAGACTTAGAAACAGAAGTAGGCGTGCAACTGCTGATTCGCTCCAATCGCAAAGTAGAATTGACCGAAGAAGGTAAAGCCTTTTTAAAACAGGCTCTACTGAGCTTAGAGCATGCCGAACTGGCGATTCAGGATGCACGTAAAGTCGCCAATTTACAAAAAGATCAGCTCAATATTGGTTTTGTGCCTGTGGCAGAGATGAAGATCTTTCCCTACATCATGCCCAATATTCGTGCACATTTTCCTGAACTTAAAATTCATTTTCATAGCTTTACTGATGCAGACCAATTTAGAGCCTTAAAGAAAGGTGAGTTGGATATCGCTTTTACCCGCTATCAAGATGAATCCAGTGAAATTGAATGTGTGCAAATTTTTAGTGAGCCATTGGCATTAATTGTGCCCAAAGATGACCCAATTACGCAGCAGCGCCATGTCAGCATTAAAAGTTTTAATGGGCAGAATTTTGTGATTAGTGATGAAGATGCTTCACCACAATTGCATAAATTAATTACCAATTATTTTAAAGATGCCAAACTCAATGTTAATGTGGTGCAGCATTCCACCAATATTTTACTCAATGTCAATTTAGTGGGCATGGGCGTGGGCTGGAGTATTGTGCCTGCTTATGTGATTCCATTATTGGGCGATAAAATTGTGGTGAAAAATACCATAGAGCCTTTACCGATGATTGGTTTGTATGCCAGCTATCGTAAAGAGCATAAAAATGATGCCATTGAACTGATTTTAAAGATCTTAAAAGAGCAATTTTATATGGGCTTCTTCTAACAACAATGAAGCAGATGTCAGCCTAAGCTGCATCTGCTTTTTTAATTTTAAAGCAAAAAAAACCACGCATTGCGCGTGGTTTTTTCGGTTTAACAATTATTTAACATGTAGTTTTGCAAATAATTGTTGGCTGACATGATCTAAAGTCTGTGGAATCGCAAGTGCTGCCACGAAACGGTCTGGACGTAAGATCACGACAGATTCAGTCGTCTTACCAAACCAAGTACGGATGTCTGTACCAATATCACCAACAGTGATTACACCTTCGTAATGCTTACGTTTGTTATTGGGTAACTGTACCGCAGGAATCACTTGGATAAATTTAACACCAAGCTGTTGCCATTTTTGCATTGATGCTTCAGATAGACCCCATTTTGGATCTACGCCCCAAGCGACAATAGCAAAGTCATTGCCAATCACTTCATCAAGCAAGACCTGTTCGCCTGATTCAAGCTGCACTTTTGGCTGAATAAACATTTTGCCTACAGGTGTTTGCTTTTGACCATTATTGATCAAGGCACCATCATGATACTGTGGCATTGGTTTAAAACGCATCTCTAACAGATACTGTTTAATTGGTTTAATGTAGTTCAGCGCATAAGCAATACCGTCACGTACTACACCGTGCCATTTTTTCGGTGGCGCAAGCACGTTACCTGCCATAACTGACAAATCAATCATTGCTTTAGCGTGGTCTTTACGTTCAATTTGGTATGAATCAAGAAGATCAGCACCTACTTTACCTTGTACAACTAACGCCACTTTCCACGCTAAGTTGAAGGCATCACGCATACCACTGTTATAACCTTGACCCTGCCATACTGGCATGATGTGCGCAGCATCACCAGCAAGTAAGATGCGGTCAACACGGAATTTATCCGCAATACGCGCGTTATGTGTATAAACACGTTGACGAATCACTTCGATACCGTCTGTTGTTGGTAATACTTTAGACAGTAATTTGGCAATGTTTTCTGGTTTGCTAAGTTCTTCTTGAGTTTCACCTGGCATGACCATGAATTCGAAACGGCGGATACCATGTGGTAGCGCTGCTGAAACATAAGGACGCACAGGGTCACAGCATAAGTAAATATGTGGTGTTGCCAGTGGGTCGTTATCAATATCAATCACGATCCATTGGTTAGGTGCAGTTTTACCATCAAAACCAATCCCTAAGGTACGACGTACAATCGAGTTACCACCGTCACATGCAATTAAATATTGCGCGCGGATGCTTTCTTCGCTGCCATCTTTGGTTTTTACGTTTAAGGTCACGCCTGATGCATCTTGATTAAAATGCGTTAAGTGGCGTGAAAATAACACTTCAGTTTGTGGGTATTGCGCCAAGCCGTTTAATAAGATGCTATCTACTTGTGGCTGTACAAAGGCATTACGACGTGAGAAACCAAATTCACGCGTCATTGGCTGAATATCAGCAAAGCAATGTCCTTTTGGCGTTAAGAAGCGCATCGCATGATTAGGTGTGGTATGCGGTAGCACTTGATCCACTAATCCTAAAGATTGAATAGTACGTAAAGATTCATCATCAATACCAATCGCACGTGGATAGTCGATTAAGCTGTCCAGCTGCTCAACTACTTTGACTTTGATGCCTTGTTTGCTTAAGTAGTTAGCAATGGTTAAACCCACAGGACCTGCGCCTAAAATGGCAACTTCAGTCGTATATTCAGTTTTGTTTGTAGTCACAGCGAATATCCATTCAATCCATTCACGATGTTGCTATTAAGGGGCTAAAGCAAAAAATATACAAGCTATGCCATAGTGGATAGCTAGACTGGTACTCGTGCTTTTAAATTGATTTTATTTTAATAAGATATTGTTTTTGTGTGTTTTTTATTAAAATTTTATATATCGCTTTTTGATTTAATCATCATTATTTTCTATGGTGAAAAGTTTAAGTGGTTAAAAAGGTCAAATTGCAGAGCACAATTTGACCTTATGTTGAACGCCTTTTGGGGTTTAAGTCTTATTTACTTTGGAGTAAGTAGCGTTCAACTTAGCGCAGCACTTATTCTGCTTGTACTGGCTGTTCTTGCTCAACTGTAGGTGTAATGCTTTCAGGTTGCTCTTGATCAGACACCACGACAGGTGCTGCTGCTTCTGAAGCAGGTTGTTGGCTTTCATTGATTGTGACTTCAGCAAAGCTCATTGTGGTGGCACTTGCAAGTAAGGCTGTTAAAGTTAAGGTTTTGATATTCATGATTTGGCATCCTTGAAAATAAAAAAATAGACGTTGCACTTTATTGTGGGGGCAGCAGTGCAACGCCGCTCATACTACGAGCCTGTATGGGTATCGAGCAATACGAATCACAAAGTTGGTATTTAAGGATTACGTGAAAAATACAATAAAACGCCAGCTGTGTAGTTGTTGTAAATAATCATCATTTTCATCGTGCTAAAATGTATCAAAATATGAAATTTTGTTTAAAAATTAAACTTAAAATTTAATATAACTTAACAAATTACCCCTTTGTGACACTGTTTTGAGAGTATCTTGGTCTATTGAAAATGTAAGTAAATTTTACATGAGTCTGTGTGAGTTGGCATTTTTAGACCTGTATTGCAACTTGAATTAAGTTTGCATAGCATGGGGCAATTTTAAACTTGGGGTCGGGTATGCAAATCGTTGTTCCACAAGCAGTACCAACGCATGTGATATCGGGTTTTTTGGGGGCAGGCAAAACCACATTATTAACCGCATTGCTGCAACAAAAGCCTGAGGGCGAAACGTGGGCAGTGCTGATGAATGAATTTGGGCAAATTGGTGTCGATCAAGCCTTACTACCACAACAAGACGGTTATGCAGTCAAAGAGTTATTGGGCGGGTGTTTATGTTGTAGCAGTCAATTGCCTATGCAAATTGCGCTGTCACGTTTATTAAATGAAGAAAAACCTGATCGTTTATTTATCGAACCTACTGGTCTTGGTCATCCTGCTGAACTCTTAGAACAACTCAGCGAACCGCATTGGCAGGCGCATTTAGCAGTGCGTAGTCCAGTAACCGTTGTTGATGGTTCACGTTTGCATGATGCAACTTGGACTACGCAAAATTTATATCAAGATCAGCTCAAAGCCGCGCAGATTATTGTGATTTCGCATCGCGACCTGATGCGTGTCGAAGATCAAGGTGCGCTACAGGCATTACAACAAGAATATCAAGCTTATGGTCAAACATGGCTAATGGCAGACAAGGGGAATATTCAGTTGGCTGAAATTGATCAAGCTTATCGCGCTACTCAGCGTAAAGTGCAGCCTTTGCTTAAAATCCAAGCTACTTTAGATCCTCAAGCAATGCCTGAAATTAAACAATTGCCCTATCACTATATTGAACACGCACAGGGTTATTGTGTAGCAGGGTGGAAATTTTCTAAACGCTGGCAATTTAATTTTTATGATGTATTAGATTTACTCTGTGAGCAGCAAGATTGGCTCAGAATTAAAGCGATTTTTAACACCGATCAAGGTTGGAAAAGTTTTAACTTTAATCCTGAGCAATTTAATTATCAAAGCAGTGCCGAAAATGTGGATAACCGCATTGAAGTGATTTATCAAAATGAGCGTGACTGGCACAGGTTTGAAGCAGCACTATTGGCCTGCCGTGTCGATGATCAGGCTTAGTTTAATGTGGGATGTCTAATTTATGCCTAGATCACGCAAAAACTCTGCCAAAACGGAAGATTTAGGCCGAAATCGAGTATCCTAGCGGCAATAAAATCAGGAGATTTCGGCAATGGCTTTAAAAGCAACGATTTATAAAGCAGACTTAAATATCGCCAATATGGACGTGCACCAATATGGCGATTATCAACTTACCATGGCACTACATCCATCAGAAACCATTGAACGTTTAATGGTGCGTATTTTGGCCTATGCACGTTATGCCGATGAAGCTTTAGAATTTACTAAAGACTTATTTGAAACGGATGAACCAGCGCTGTGGCAAAAAGACTTAACGGGTCAATTGCAAAAATGGATTGAAGTCGGTTTGCCGGATGAAGATAAAGTCAAAAAAGCCAGTGCGCGCTGTGACCAAGTGGCGGTGATTGCTTATGGTTCATCGGTAGATGAATGGTACAAACGCAGCAGCAAAATCAAAACCTTAAAAAATGTTGAAGTGTGGCAATTGTCTGAAGCGACAACGACTGCGATTCAAGCCTTATGTGAACGCACCATGCAATTGCAATTAAACGTGATGGATGGCGAATGGACTTTAATTGGTGATAATGCCCAAGCCGTGATTGAATGGACACAGCTTAAATAATTTTTTGGCGTTAAGAGCAACTTGCATCTTAACGCCAAGCTTTGTATATCTAAGATAAGAATTAATATAAGAAGAATAATACAATGACAGATGCAGAAATGTATCGTTTACTGTTGGCCTTAGCCATTGGTGCAGTGATTGGCGCAGAGCGTGAATATCGCAGTAAATCGGCAGGGCTACGCACCATGATTATGGTCAGTGTCAGCTCGTGTTTATTTACCATGCTGTCGATAAAAATTGGCGTGGAAAACCCTGATCGTTTGGCGGCCAATATTTTAACTGGTTTAGGTTTTTTAGGCGCAGGGGTAATTTTTAAAGACGAAAATCGCATTTCAGGCATTACCACCGCTACCACCATTTGGATGACCGCAGCTTTAGGCATGGCTGTGGGTGCAGGTTATGAAGTTTTAAGTCTATTTAGCGCCGTGATTGTGATGATGGTATTGGCGATTTTAATTTATGTACAAGAACAAATTGAAGATTTAAACCAAGCGCGGCATTACCGTATCGTCTGTTTTTATAAACAAGAAACCTTAGATAAATACGAAGAATTATTTAAAACCTATCAACTTAAAGTGATTCGTAATACTCAGCATAAAAACCAAAATCGCATTAGTGGACGCTGGATTTTGATTGGCTCGGCAGCAAACCATCAACGCTTAACCGAATATTTACTCAATGATCCTGATATTCAAGAACTGAATTTCTAATCTTGTTTATACTAGACATTTTTATGAGGTGGCTATTATGAGCAACGAATTACAAATTATTGACTTAGTTGAAGGTACAGGTAAAGAAGCAGTGAAAGGCGCTTTAATTACCACGCATTACACGGGTTGGTTAGAAGATGGCACCAAGTTTGATTCATCACTGGATCGTGGTAACTACTTTGAATGCGTGATTGGTACAGGTCGTGTAATTAAGGGTTGGGATCAAGGCATTATGGGCATGAAAGTCGGTGGTAAACGTAAACTGATCGTGCCATCACACTTAGCCTATGGTGAGCGTAAAATGGGCAACGTGATTCCTGCTCACTCAAACTTAATTTTTGAAATTGAGTTATATGATGTAAAAACTCGCGACTAAATGCGTGTTCAGCTAAGGTTGCAGTCGCGATCTTAGCTGTTTTGACATGCGATTCAGTCTAAGATTTATTTAATGCGCGGGCGTAAATACACTTTATTTTGCGCTGTGAGAATCGTTATAGTATCGCCATAAAGTTTTGCGATAAACATAGGTTGCCCAATGGGTCATATGCTCTTGATTTTCGTTGTGATTGTGGTCTTGGCAGTATTTATCTATCACTACTTGCAATTGACCAGTCGTACAACGACCCAAGCACCCTATACACCGCCTTTAAACGCAGCACCTGCGCGTTTAATTACAGATGTTCTCGCGCAAATTTTGTTAGAAAAACAAATTTTATTTGATGATGTAGCCCGCCTGTTTATGCAGCAATGTATCGAACAACGTGATTCACGCGCAGTTTTTGCGATGCGCGATGATTTACTCAGTAAATTACCTAAAGATACACAACATGAAGTGCGGCGTTTAGACCTAGATGAATGGTCGATTTATCTGACTTTTTCCACGCAATCTTATGAATATTATATTGGGCGTTATGGTGTGTTTCAGTTGCATGTGGATCGTTTTGGCGAAGAGCATAAATTGAGTTTATGGAAACCAGAATTTCATCCTGAATACAGTCACCAGCATATGGATGAAAGCCTACAATTGCCCATGGCGCATTTAGAATGAGTGGTTTAGAAATTTTTGCCGTGATTTTAAGTGTGATCGCGGTGTCGTTAACGGTGAAAAAACATCTTTTATGTTGGTTATTTAACTTTATTGCAGCAGCCGTGTACGGCTATTTGTTTTATTGCTATCAACTGTATGCCGAAACGCTATTACAAGGCTTTTTTATGTTGATGGCGATTTATGGTTTCCTGACATGGCAAAAAAACCAACATCAGCCTATAGATGTGAGTCATATTAGTCGTAAAGCTGCCTTTTTACAGATGCTACTGACTGCAAGTTTAGGTTTGACCTTTGGCTTAAGTTTACACTTTTTTACTCAAGCTGCTTTGCCTATCTTAGATGCGCAGTTAGTCGCATTTAGCTTATTGGCTACCTATTGGGCGAGCCGTAAATATCTGGCAACATGGTGGTTGTGGATTGTCTTAGACATCATTTATGTGGGTATGTTTAGCTATAAAGCACTCTATTTAACTGCAATTTTATATGCCGCTTTTGTCGGGTTGGCAATTTGGGGATTAATACAGTGGCGACAAAGTCGCTTAAATTTAGCGCAAAATTAGCGTATATTTCGCGTGGGGAATAGACAACGTAGTTAGGTCATGGCCGAATTTATACCAAGTAACTTAAATCAAACAGATGCCACCAGTGGTGAAAAGAAAGTTTTTAAATTTTTACAACACTTGTTTAGTGATGATGATCGGGTGTGTATTTGGTATGAACCTGAAGCTTTAGGTCGTTATTCGGATTTTTTAATTTGGCATCCTGCTTGGGGCTTACTGGCCATAGAAGTCAAAGACTGGTCGAAAAGTCATTTTATTCACATTGATAAACTGTATTTTTCTGGTACTTTTTATAAAAATGGCCAAGTCACTTCGGTCGCGAATCCTAATGTGCAAGCACGCCAATTTAGCTTAAAACTGATCAATCAATGTAAGCAAAATGCAGCTTTTATTAATCCGCAAGGGCAATATCAAGGCAAATTGATTTTTCCAGTCACCTATGCGGTGTTTTATACCCATCTCACGCGCCATGATGCCAAGGAAATGGAATTACTCCATCCGAGTATTACCCCAGCTCAAAAAGCTTTGTTTAAAGATGAGCTAGAATTGGATCTCAATGATGCTGTGATCCGTGAACAAACTAAACAACGCTTACAGGCTGCTTTTGAAGGTTTTAGTTTTAACTTTCATCCTTTAAGCTATGCGCAAGAAAAAGCGCTGCGCTATATGATTTTCCCTGAAATTCGGGTCAATCATTTAACACAAGACGATTTATTTAAAGCACAAGCCCAAGATTTTAAGGCGCTCGATTTACAGCAAGAAAGTGTCGCTAAAAACATTGGCGAAGGGCATCGGATTTTAAAAGGCGTCGCAGGGAGTGGTAAATCTTTGGTTTTAGCCAGTCGCGCGCGTTATTTACGCCAAATTTATCCGGATTGGAAAATTTTGGTGGTGTGTTTTAACAACACTTTATGCAATCACATTAAAAATATGTTGGGCACAGTACAACATATTGATGTACAGAATTTTCATGGGGTGGTCAAAAGCATTACCCAAGCCAATGTTGGCTTTAAAATGGGCGAAAAATCAGAAGATTATGATCAACGTATTGTCGGTTTATTACAAGACTATTTAGATGAGCATCCTCATACCCATCCTTATGATGCGATCTTAATTGATGAGGGGCAGGATTTTTCTCAAGAATGGATTCAGTTGCTGACCAAGTTAGTCAATCCCAATACCAATAGTATTTTATTTTGCTATGACCCTGCGCAAAATATTTTTAACCGCACTAAGCCAAGTTGGAAGTCGGTGGGTTTGCAGGTGCAAGGTAAACGTCCGATTGAATTGCTAAAATGTTACCGTAATACCAAAGAAATTTTAGACATAGCGCGTGACTTTCTCAATCCTAAACAGATTGGCAGCCTACAAGGCCAAGATATTTATGATCGGGTGCTCAATCCAGATACGGGAGAGTGTCGCAAGGGGCACTATCCGATTAGCCATTATGAGCCTGTACGTGAAACACTACTCAATTCTATTGCCAAAAAAGTTGCGCGTTTAATTCAGCAAGGTACAGCGCCTAAAGAAGTTGCTATTTTAAGAGCCTATGATACCGCGCATAAACAGGATGAACAGTGGCTTAATCAAGCCTTTGCCGCGCATGCGCAGTCGGTGCAGTTAGAATGGGTGACCAGTTCAAGCGCTAAAAAGAAACTCAATTTAGACACAGATAGCGTCAAAGTTTTAAATTTAGAATCCTGTAAAGGCTTAGAGTTTAAACATGTATTTTGCTTAGGTTTAGAGCAGATGCCACGCGCCAAACGTGAAGCAGAAACCGAACGTAAATTGGCGTATGTTGCACTCACCCGCGCACAAGAATATTTATATCTTTTGGCTAGCCAAAAGCAAGGTTTTTATCAAGAGCTACACACTTTGCTAGAGCAGCATCAAAATTTACCTAGCGTGCCAGTACCCACCCAAGTGAAGCTCGACAGCACAGAAATTCAAAGTTCTAGCAAAACAGGCAAAGCTTATCAGCCTTGGGATGAAGATGAAGAAGTACGTTTAATTGATGCTTTTATGCTAGAACAATTGCCGTTAAAAGAGATTGCCAAGCGTCTAGAGCGTAGTGAAGGGGCGGTGTCATCACGCTTAAAGAAATTGCGTTTACTGGAATAAAATGCTTATTGATTTTTATCAAAAACCGATTGCACACTTTCTACAAGTGGCTGAGCGTATTAATCAATACAAAAGATTTAACGTTAGATTGTGTCGCTGACTTTTATGCAGCAACATGGTTGAATGATTTTCCACAAGGCACAACGTGGCATGCCAGTGGTTTAGATGACGGCGCAGAACAATTCTACGCCGTGATTGAATTTCGCGGTTATCGTTTAAGCTTTGACGTGGCTGAAACTACAGTGCTTCAGCTGCAACCGCCGCAGATTTTTCAAAGCGTTGACGATAAATTAAAGCAGTAAATACGCTGACCAAGCACACCACCCAAATGTAGTACATTGCGCCAATATTGCTATACAGGCTTAACCATTGCACCACTGGCAAGGTTAAACCGCCAGCAATGGCATACGCCAGATTATAAGAAAAAGAAATCCCTGAAAAACGAATATGAGCAGGGAACATTTTCACTAAGGCATAAGACACCATGCCCACCGTACCCGAAGCCAAACCTAGCAGCATATACAGCATAAAAATCATATTTGCACTGGCATGACCTAAACTTTGATAGAAAATACCGGCAATACTGGCGACAAAAATTGCGCCGACCAACAATACTCGGCCAGCACCAAAACGATCTGCCAAAATACCAGCAGCAACACAGCCTATCATTTGCATAACAATCGCTAAACTTTGCAAACTAAAGGCTTGGCTACGGCTATAACCAAAATGGGTGGTGAGTAAATGAGGCATGGTTAAAATCAGCACCACTACACAAGCGGTTAAAAACCAAGTCATTAACATACCAATGCCGACAGCAGTTTTATGGGTGGCCAATACTTGTTTGACTGGCAATTCTTTGGCCAATTGTTTTTTGGCTTGCATGGCTTGAAATACTGGGGTTTCTTTTAAATAGCTGCGTAAATACATGGCCAATAAACCAAATACTCCACCGACAATAAAGGGAATACGCCATGCCCAATCATAAATTTGGCTTTCGCTAAATTGCAGCGCAATCCATAACGACATTAATGCACCCAGTAAAATTCCTAAAGACAAACTGGCGGTTAAAATGCCATTGGCAAAACCAACTTTAGACGCAGGTACATGCTCTGACACAAAAGTCCAAGCCGCAGGAATTTCCCCGCCAATGGCAATGCCTTGTACCACACGCATGAGCAATAATAACAGCGGTGCTGCATAGCCAATACTTTCAAAAGTTGGCATGATTCCAATCATAAGCGTTGGTAAGGCCATAAGTAAAATAGATAAACTAAATAATTTTTTACGCCCCAGCAGATCACCACAATGGGCCATCACGACACCGCCTAAAGGACGGAAAAAATAACCTGCGGCAAAAATACCATAGGTATTGAGCATGGCCCAAAATGGGCTTAAGCCGTTGGGGAAAAACAACTCAGAAATAATCTTGGCGTAAAATACATAAATGACAAAGTCATAAAACTCTAAAGCGCCCCCTAAAGAGGATAAGCCAAGGGTGCGACGATCTTTTGCGTCCATGCAGATTCTCTAGCGATCATAGTGTTTGGCATCATGCTGGATTATTTTTTAGACGACAACTGTTTTTTTATGAGCTCGTCAATTGCCAAGCCACTTGATTACGGCCCAATTTTTTGGCTTGATACAGCAATAAATCAGCATCATGTAAAGCTGTGTCAAAATCATCGGTATGCTCAAAACAACACACGCCAATGCTGATACTCGTCTGAATGTGCTGTTCGGCAACAGATAAAGGCTGATGATAAATCATGCTGCGTAGGCGTTCTGCGGTATGTAAAGCAGCCTCATTAGGAGCAGCCAAAATCACTAAAAATTCTTCACCGCCTAAACGAATAATACGGTCGCTATGACGTAAGGTCATACGCATAATGTGACTAACATGCTGTAAAGTCAAATCACCTACCGCATGACCATATTGATCATTAATTTTTTTAAAATGATCTAAATCACACAATAATAGTGCATAGGGGGCAGGCGGCAGCTCCCGAAAGAGCTTATTGGGGTCATGCAGCGCACGGCGATTTAACAGACCTGTTAATGGATCAATATTACGTTCATATTTTAAGGCTCGCATGGAGTCATGTACTGCGCAGCCAGCCAATAATGAGAAAATCGCCATGCTAAAAAATAAAATAGTAAATTGTGTGCTGGACCAAAATAAGGGCAGGTAATTGCTCAACAAAGCGGTGGATGACATTAAGACTAAAAATATGATCTGTATACTTAAAACCACCAAGAGGACGATCATCACCATTTTTAACCAATGATCCAGCCAATTGCGTGACTGTGCGTGAACAAGTTCTTTTATGTTATTGGCGAAGATTAGAGTTGTTGCGATTGCTATGGCGATTAAACGGTATTGTAGGCTGTAATGTATGTAGTTGAAATATAAAAATATTGGGGTTGAAAGTACAATAATAATGCCAATAAAGGACCAACGAATGTTGATCTGAAAGCGCAGATAAATACTGTGCGTCATGAGAGCAATCATCAACAAAAACCAAGTACATAACCAAGGTAAAACGTGAATCATTTGGTGAGGAATAGCGATTGCTTGTGCGATTTGTAACAGCCCTGCCATAATAATCACACAGGCAAAATAACGCACATAAGCCACAATATACTTACGCTGTCCTAGCCATAAAATTACACCACCTAAACAGAGTAAAAAGCTGGGAATAATAAAACTAAAGACCGATAATTGCGACGCAAGCATTATAAAGATAGAGGCAATAGAAAGCTTGTGGAGTATAGCAACAAAAAGTGTAGAAAATACGAAGCTTCAAATAAAGCATTGTCAATGGACTTAAATGGGTAAAGCCCCAATGACCAAACCGCTTATGTCATAAAATTGTAAGCCTCATATGGCAGTGCTTGGCACAAGCAAACCCAACGTTTATGTTAAAAGTAAAGCCATCATGGTCTCTTAATATGCAAACGCCAGTTCCTGATTATTTAACCCATGTGTTAAGCCAATGTGCAGCCAACAGTCAAGGCGCTTTGGCGGACTATATTCCAGAGTTAGCACAAGCCAATTCCAAACATCTGGCTTTGGCATTGTCGACGGTCGATGGCACCATTTATGCAAGTGGTGATGATACGGTGGAATTTACCATTCAGTCCATGTCTAAACCTTTTGCTTATGCTTTGGCGCTACAAGAATTAGGCTTAAATGCAGTATTAGATAAAGTTGATGTAGAGCCTTCTGGTGAGGCATTTAATCAAATTTCTTTAGATCCTGTGACCAAACGCCCTAAAAATCCAATGATTAACTCTGGCGCTATTACGACCCATGCTTTGATACCGATCCAACAAGGTGAACAACGCGCTGAAAAACTACGCCAATTCTTAAGTCGCTTGGCAGGGCGTGAATTATGCTTTGATCTTAAGGTGTATGAATCAGAAATTCAGAGCGCTTTTCGTAATTTATCTATTGGTTATATGCTGCGTACTGTTGGGGTATTGGCACAAGACCCACTAGAAATAGTATACGGCTATATTAAACAATGTGCGATTTTGGTGACTGTCAAAGACTTAGCACGTATGAGCAGTGTGCTGGCCAATGGCGGGATTGAACCCCTGACAGGCGAACGATTACTCGATGGCGCCGTAGTACGCCAAGTGTTAAGTGTGATGCTGAGCTGTGGTATGTATGACTCAGCAGGCGATTGGCTGAGTAGTGTGGGTATTCCGGCCAAAAGTGGTGTTGCCGGGGGGATTTTTGGGGTATTGCCTGGACAAGTAGGAATTGCAGTATTTTCCCCAAAGATTGATACACATGGTAATAGTGTGCGTGGGGTGAAAATCTTTGAGCGTTTATCCAATGATATGGGGTTGCATCTCATGCAGGGTACACCATCGGCACAAACGATCTTACAAAGCCGTTATGTACTTGAGCAATATCAAGATGTGATCGTGTATGAACTACGTGGTGTACTGCAATTTACTGAATCTGAAATGTTATTACGGCGTTTGCAAAATGAACCTGCAGGCAACTCGACGATTCTTTTAGACCTGACCAATTTAACTTTGGTGCACAATGTGGGTGCAAGGATGTTGTTTGAAGGTGTTAAACGTTTACACGCAGATGGGCATACTGTAAAAGTGGTGGATTCGGAAAATATTTTGAGCGAAGCTCAGCTTAAAGGGCATAAGCGAGAAGTGGTGAATGAAGCATTAGAAAAGTATTTAGCGAAGTTTCATTCATAAACTCCCCCTTTGGTAAAGGGGGAGTTTGCTAGGATTGAATCTTACTTAATGTGTTCAGCAATATCGCTAAAGATTACGCCTAAACCATGCGCACCAGCATCTGGATAACCTAGACTACGATCCCCGACGGTTCCTGCACGGCCCATACGCGCCACAATCTCTTTGGTTGATTCTGCACCGGCCACAGCAGCTTGTGCACCTAACACAAAATTTTCTTTAAATGATTTGTCTGTATTTGCTGACCAAGAATCAGCACAAGGCACTAAGGCATCAATTAGGGTTTTATCCCCAACAACAGCACCCCGCCCAAATGAACGTTCGCCTGTGGTTTGAATCCCTTGAACTGCCGCTTGTAGCATCTCTGCAAAATCTGCCACGTTTAATGTAACTTTGCCTTTTACTGCTTTACTTGCAGCGCGGAAAGCAGAACCCCAAATTGGTCCTGATGCACCGCCACAGTGCTGCATAATAATCATCGAGCAGTTTTGTAAGAAGTCATCCATATTTTCGGCTTGTACCAGTTCATGCCACTGACGTTTAAGTTGTTTAAAACCTTTTGCCACGCTCATGCCAAAGTCACCATCACCGGCATGCGCATCAAGCTCGCAGAATGGCACTTCATTTTTAATAATGCAGGCCGCCATGACATCCACCACATAACGCAGATTTTCAATACTGAATTGCTCATTGCTAATCACGGCATGTTCGGCTTGCGTTTCCACTTGAGTATTTACAGTGCTTTTTGCTTTTGTATCTTGTTGTGCAAATGCTAAAGGCTGTGCTTTTGAACCATCCATTTTAAAGGCAGGGGTATTCGCTTCTGCATCTAAATAGTCTTTCAGCTCATCATCTAATGCCAACAACGATACCGATGCACCATTCATGTCGATGCTGGTCATGTAGTTGCCCACAAAAGTACGGTAAATTTTGATGCCTTTACGTACAAGGTGTTCACACACATCGTTATTAAATACATACAGTTCTTGCATTGGCGTTGAACCAAAGCCATTGACCAAAACAGCCACTTCACTTAGCTCAGGACGGTCAAGGAATAAGTCATCGACAATGCGCTGTGCGAGTTCTTTGGATGGTAATATTTTTTCACGACGGATGCCCGGTTCGCCGTGAATACCCACTCCGTATTCCATTTCATCATCGGCAAGGGTGAAGGTTGGGGTGCCTTTAGCAGGAACAGTACATGAGCTATAGGCAAAGCCTAAACTGGTCACGCTATCTGCTGCTTTTTGCGCGACGGCTTTAACTTGGTCAAGTTCTAAACCTTTTGATGCTGCTGCACCTGCAATTTTATGTACAAAGATCGTTCCTGCAACGCCACGACGACCCACTGTATAGAGGCTGTCTTTGACTGCAATATCATCAGCCACTTTGACATAATCGACTTTAATACCATCTTCAGTGGCTAAAGCTGCACCATTCTGGAAATTCATCATATCGCCAGAATAGTTTTTGATAATCATCAACACGCCTTTATCTGTTGCGACGTGTTGTAAGGCTGTATAGACCTGAATTTGCGATGGAGATGCAAAGACATCACCACATACGGCAGCGTCTAACATGCCTTGACCCACAAAGCCTGCATGTGCAGGTTCGTGACCGCTACCACCGCCACTGATCAGCGCAACGTTATTATGCTTTTGTTTTTTTGAAATGATTTTGTGTGACTCGGTAAATTCAAGTTCTGGGTGCGCAAGGACAAAGCCTTTGCACATTTCCACAACCAAGTTTTCTGGGTTGTTGATGAGTTTTTTCATGCAATGATGCCTGTATCTTTATTGGGGAGAGTTCTAAAGTGCTTATTATTATAGAAATGGCATCACTTTGCTGACTGAAATATGTAAAAACGGATGACTTGGGTGTGATGGGTTAGAAAAGGGGCGGTTTTTGATGTGTATATTGATGACAAGAATCCCCCTAAATCCCCCTTTTGCAAAGGGGGACTTATTCTCAAATTTAATGGAGGTATTGGATTCATGACGTCCCTCTCTTTTCCCTTGCACCATATATGGCTCTGGGCTAGGGGAGATTAAAAATAAAAGAGAATAAAAATGAAGCCCTACAATAAAAACTTAAAACAAGCCTCACGTGTTTTACGCAATAACATGACTGATGCTGAAAAGCTGTTATGGTCACGACTTCGCAATAAGCAAATTTTAGGTTTGCAGTTTTATCGCCAGAAACCTTTATTAAATTAACCCGAATCATGGATAAGCCTAGTTTCACATCATTGTAAATTGAGGCTTATTCTGATGGCAGATTTGATAAGCACAGAGTGATGCATAAATCCCAGCGAAATAACCTGAAATGGAACGATGGCGACTGCTTACTAGGTTGTATTGTTGCTTCAATAAGCTAAAGATCGTCTCTATTTTATTGCGTTGTCTCAGCATAAGCTCATCCTCTAATGAGAGTTCTAATGGTCGCATGTTCTTGCGATGATACGTAATCAATTCAACACCTTGCGCTCCTAGCTTATCTTTTAAAATCTCACTGATGTAGCCACGATCTCCAAAGATCTTACCGATGTATCCTTGAGCGAGCTTCGGAAGAATCTTGATATCTGAAGTATGACCATTCGAGAGTTGGGTCCGAATAAATTGCCCCTGAGCATCCACCAGTACATGCAATTTGCATCCATAGAACCAACCCATTGAGCTTTTACCTCGTGTGGCAATTTGTTTTAAAGATTTATGACGTTGAATACGCTGATTTTTACATACGGGTAGAGTTGTAGAGTCAACCCAAGCATACTTTGTTTGAGTCTTAGAAGTTAAAGAAATATGCAATGCCTGAAGTGCGAGTTGATGTTGGTTGATCAAATAAACGATCCGCTGATAGGACGGTAAACCTTTAAAAAGTTTGGAGTAAAAGCGCTTTATCATTCCATAAAAGGCTTTGAAATGATGAGGTTGAGAGTTTTTATACCAAACTGCGATAAAGATAATTTCAGATAAGCATAGAACACCTGATCGCTGTCTGACTTTAGGATTTTCTTGTTTTAGATATTGCCAATAGATGGCTTCATTTTTCTGAAAAAAATCATCAATTGTGCAGAATAAAGTTGTAAACTCGAACATAGGATGGCTGGTTGAATGGTTTGTGTCGTAACTCACTTATCAACTCAGTCATCTTTTTTTTCAACTGCATTTCTTATCCATGATTCGGGTTAAATTACATTGTGGATTTTTACTGTCCTGCTGCAAATTTATTGATTGAGTGCGATGGTAGTCAGCATTTTACGGAAGAAAGGGGAGGCATAAATCAAATATGAGGTGGCATCTTAGCTTGCTGTTATTAGCATGTAATAGAGGTTGGTTAACTATTTATAGTAGAATTGACTAATATTATTCATTGGCATTTTATAATAAGGTCTAAAGGGTATTTCAAAATATCCATATAGTGCAGAGGGCGTATGAAAACCAGTACACAAGAAACAAAGTCAATCGAAGATATTGTAAAGTTAATAGATAATAAAAAATTAGTATTACCTGAGTTTCAGCGTGATTTTAAGTGGCCATTAGAGAAAACAGAAACGCTTTTCGACTCAATACTAAAGGATTTATTTATAGGTTCACTCATTGTATCTAAACCTGATTTTGATCTTGCATGTCGTGACTTTGATCTAAGAGAGCGTGGAAAAAGAGAAAGAAAGCCAAGATCTAGACAATATACTAAAGATGAATTTGATCAAGAAAATATTTATACACTATTAGATGGTCAGCAACGAGTCACTTCTATTTATAGAGCTATGAAAGGCATGGATAGAGTTTATGTCACATTTAAAGATAGTGAATTGTTGAGAAATTCTGATATATGGGATGATAGTGCAAAAAAAATAAAAAAAGGTGTTGAAATATCATTTGATCAATATATTGATGGTGTTACATCTGTAAAGCCAGTAGATAAGACTTTTTATATATGTTTAGGGGATATTTATAATAACATTGATGAGATGCAGGATGAATTTCAAGAAGCTGTAATAGATCCAATTATAGATACTATCGGTATTAATTTTGACCAAGAGGTAAAGAAGATTTATAAAGTATTTGGAATTAAATTTTGGAATGATTTTAAAACAGATGTTTTTAAAAAAACGAATTTGATTTCAGTTCAATTGCTAAATATGGATTTAGAAAAATTTTGCTTATATTTTGAAAGAAGTAACTCACAAGGTTTAAACTTATCATTTACAGATATTATAACGGCTAAAATTTATTTGACTTTTAACTTGCGAAGTGCTCTCAAAAAACTAGAAGAAGAACAATATTTTCAGGAAAATTTAGTAGATCCATTGGTTCGTTATATTAATTTTAAAGTTAATGGTGATGTAACAAAAAAATCAATATTAAAAGAATTGAATGGTGAGGCCTTTACTGATAATTGGGATGTAACAGTAAAAGATGTAATTCATGTCCAAAAATGGTTGGAAGATAATCATTGGGTTTTTAAAGTTGAAAATATACCGTATAAAACCATGTTGTTGCCATTGTTGAGTTTTATTCAAAACCTTAAAAATAAAGACTTTTCTCAGGCTAGCAATCAACAAATTGAGCTTTTGAAATTTTGGTTTTACGCCTCGATCTATGATAATAGATATGGCGGAGCTAGACATGGTTCTACAAATGTTGTACTAAAAAAAGATTGTGAAGTTTTACGTGATTTAGCAAAAGGCATAGTTATTCCCACTGAATATTGGAATAATTTTAAAATTGAATTTAGTTATGATGAGTTTCTAAATATTGATGCAAATAATAATACAAAATTTTTAACTGTAAATTATCTTATGTGGAATTTAAATAAATTTAAGAATTTGGAAAATAATGCAAATATTTCTATTTCGGAAAAAATTGATGTGCATCATATTTATCCGGTTAAATATATTGATAAAAATTTTGCAGAAAATTCTTTTGAAGATGAGCGAGTTGATACGGTGCTTAATAAAATTAGAATTAATAAGATTTCTAATATTAAAATTAAGGATAAGTCACCTAGTACATATATGAATGAATTGATACTGCATAATTCTATTGAGGATGGTAACGGTGGATATACCGAAGAAAGTATAGAGAATGCTAAAAACCAACTTATAAGTAGTTTAGAGACTCATTGCATTCCATTTAGTGAAAGTCTAATTAGTAAAAATGATGAGCCAAAGTTTGAAGATTTTTTAAAAGCTAGATATCAACTTTTTGAAAAATATTTGAAATCTTTACAAGATGCACATCTCAATATAAAAACTGGCAGAAGTGTGATTTGGTCTTAAAAAAATCCCCTCGCTCGAGGGGATTTTTCTTTTCTAAATTATCGTGACTCTTAAACCACTGAGTCATCCAAATTTGGCGCTAACCAACGCTTTGCTTCATCCAAGGTCCAACCTTTACGCTTCGCATAATCTTCTAACTGATCGCCAGAAATTTTACCTACGTTAAAGTATTCGGTTTCAGGGTTTGCGTAGTAGAAACCGCTGACAGATGAAGGTGGCCACATCGCAAAGCTAGAAGTCAGGTAAGTACCCATCTTCTCAGTTGAACCCAACCAGTCAAACAATGGCGCTTTTTCAGAGTGTTCAGGACAAGCAGGGTAGCCCGGTGCAGGACGAATACCCACATACTTCTCTTTAATCAAATCTTCATTGCTTAACTGTTCATCGGCTTGGTAGCCCCAGAACTCTTTACGAATACGCTCATGTAAATGCTCAGCAAAGGCTTCAGCAAAACGGTCACCCAAGGCTTGAACCATAATCGCGTTATAGTCATCACCTTTGGCTTTGTATTCTTGTGAAAGTTCTTCTGCACCAAAGATCGAAACCGTGAAACCACCCAAGTAATCTTGAATTGCCACAGGCTCAGCTACATTTTCATTTCGCTCTTGCGCTTGGGCAAAACATTGTTTTGCATATCCAAGCTCAGGTGCAACAAAGTCAGCTAAAGAATAGTTCGCTTTACCTGTCACTTTGTCAGATTGCTGACGAAGATGCTCGAAGGTATGGGTGACATTACCATTTTCATCAGTTACCGCAACCGTATCTGCTGCCACACGGTTCGCAGGGTAAATGCTGAATGTTGCACGGGCATCAAAGCGTTTATTTTCGATAATGTCTTTGAGCATTTCTTGCGCTTGCGCATACAAGTCACGCGCTGCTTCGCCCACCACTTCATCTTCAAGGATTTTTGGGAATTTGCCCGCCAAGCTCCACGAAATAAAGAATGGTGTC
Source organism: Acinetobacter sp. B51(2017) (assembly GCF_003711395.1). GTDB lineage: Bacteria > Pseudomonadota > Gammaproteobacteria > Pseudomonadales > Moraxellaceae > Acinetobacter. The sequence goes on along the minus strand of NZ_PJRJ01000006.1, from coordinate 33,645 downwards.
CAGTCGAAGTATTCAACCAAAGTTTCTAAAGAATAGTTGGTGAATGTTTGCGAACCAATGAAGTTCGGTTTTACAGGTGCATTCTTGTCGAAATCAACTTTGAAATTGTTTTCTACCGATTCCGCATAAGACAACTTCGCCGCTTTCGGTTGCTTATTGGCAAGACGTGTACGGATTTTTTCATAATCCGCAGCATAGTCGGCTGCCAATTGCGGTTTCATATCAGCAGATAAAAGCTGGGTTGCAACACCCACAGCACGAGATGCATCAGCGGTGTAGTACACGCCATCATTTTGATATTGCGGTGCAATTTTTACAGCGGTATGCGCTTTAGAGGTTGTCGCACCACCAATCATCAGTGGAATGTTAAAGCCTTTACGTTGCATTTCTTTAGCAACAAAGACCATTTCATCCAATGACGGTGTGATCAAGCCTGATAAACCGATGATGTCAACTTTCTCATCAATGGCTGTTTGTAGAATCTTCTCACACGGTACCATCACGCCAAGGTCTACGATGTCATAACCATTACAACCAAGTACCACACCCACGATGTTTTTACCAATGTCGTGAACGTCGCCTTTTACTGTTGCAAGTAAGATTTTACCTTTGGCTTCAGCTTGAGTTTTTTCAGCTTCAATGAACGGGTTTAACCAAGCCACAGCTTGTTTCATCACACGCGCAGATTTCACCACTTGCGGTAAGAACATTTTACCTGCACCAAAGAGGTCACCGACCACGTTCATACCAGCCATTAACGGGCCTTCAATTACATCTAAAGGGCGCGCTGATTTTAAACGTGCTTCTTCGGTATCTTCATCAATATAGGTGGTAATGCCTTTTACTAGGGCATATTCAAGACGTTTTTCAACGGACTCGTTACGCCATTCAAGGTTTTCTTCAGCTTTTTGCGCACCAGCTTGACCACGGTATTTTTCAGCAACTTCTAATAGTTTTTCAGTGGCTTCTTGACCGCTTGCCCCTTGGTTACGGTTTAATACCACATCTTCAACGGCTTCTTTCAGTTCAGCATCAATGTCATCATAAATCGCAAGCTGACCTGCGTTGACGATCCCCATGGTTAAGCCTTGTTGAATACCGTGATACAAGAACACCGCATGGATCGCTTCACGCACAGGTTCGTTTCCACGGAAAGAGAACGATACGTTTGAAATACCACCTGAAACCATGGCATTTGGTAGATTTTGTTTAATCCAACCCGTAGCTTCAATGAAGTCCACGCCATAGTTGTTGTGTTCTTCGATCCCTGTTGCTACCGCGAATACGTTCGGGTCAAAGATAATATCTTCAGAAGGGAAACCCACTTCGTTGACAAGGACATCATAAGAACGCTTACAGATTTCTTTCTTACGCTGTGCTGTATCTGCCTGACCATTTTCGTCAAATGCCATGACAATGACTGCTGCACCATACTGACGGCAGAGGCGAGCACGTTCTACAAATTCGTCATAACCTTCTTTTAAGGAAATTGAGTTAACAACTGCCTTACCTTGTACACATTTTAAACCTGCTTCAATGATCTCCCATTTAGAAGAATCAAGCATGATTGGCACACGAGAAATATCAGGTTCAGAGGCAATCAGATTTAAGAAATGCACCATCGCCGATTGCGAATCGAGCATTCCTTCATCCATGTTGATGTCGATGATCTGTGCGCCTGCTTCAACTTGTTGACGGGCAACATCTAAAGCTTCGGTAAAGTTTTCTTCTTTAATTAAGCGTAAGAATTTTTTAGAACCCGTCACGTTGGTACGTTCACCCACGTTCACGAACAATGAGTCTTTGGTGATGTTAAATGGTTCTAAACCACTTAAACGACATGCAGGTTCAATTTCAGGCACTTGACGTGGGGCAATGCCTGCAACTGCTTGTGCAATGGCACGGATATGATCAGGCGTGGTACCACAACAACCACCTGTGATGTTGATTAAGCCACTTTCCGCAAATTCTTTAATAAATGCCGCAGTTTCTTCAGGGGTTTCATCATAACCACCAAAAGCATTGGGTAAACCTGCGTTTGGATGTGCTGACACAAATGTATCGGCAACGTCAGAAACCGTTTTTACGTGTGGACGCATCGCATCAGCACCAAGCGCACAGTTAAAACCGATAGAAATTGGCTCTGCATGGCGCATCGAGTTCCAGAACGCTTCAGCCGTTTGACCTGTGAGTGTACGACCTGAAGCGTCGGTAATCGTACCTGAAATCATAATTGGCAGTTCATAGCCGATTTCTTTAAATACTTCTTTTACCGCAAAGATCGCAGCTTTAGCATTTAACGTATCAAATACCGTTTCAATCAAGATGATATCAACGCCACCTGCAATTAAGGCTTTGGTTGATTCGATGTAGTTTTCTTTTAACGCGTCAAAAGTAATATTACGGAATGCAGGATCATTTACGTTTGGCGAGATTGATGTTGTACGAGATGTTGGCCCAAGTACACCTGCCACAAAACGTGGTTTTTCAGGCGTTGAATATTTGGCACACGCTTCTTTTGCCAAACGTGCCGCTGCAATATTGATTTCAGCAACCAAATCTTCCATGTGGTAGTCAGACATTGAAACGCGGGTACCGTTAAAGGTATTGGTTTCAATGATATCTGCACCTGCTTCTAAATAAGCTTCATGGATGCCTTGAATAATCTGTGGCTGAGTTAAAACTAAAAGGTCGTTGTTGCCTTTTAAGTCAGATGCCCAATCGGCGAAGCGTTCACCACGGTAGTCGGCTTCTTCGAGTTTGTGACGTTGAATCATGGTGCCCATTGCACCATCAATAATCAGGATGCGCTTGGCAAGAAGCTCTTTTAAGGTGGCGAGTGTGGACATACAAAACCCCAATCCGATGGAATAGAAAATCGACAATATAGTAGCAGAATTCATCAGAAATTGAGCAGTATTCAAATTAAGCAGTTGAATTGCTATACAGAAATCGTCAAGAAATGAATTTTTTTCATGTTGTTGTCATATTTGCTTGTTAGATTGCTATTCCAGCAAATACGCTTGGCCGTTTTAGCGCAGTAATTTTAGAAACAAAAAAAGGAATGAGCATGTTTAGGCTTCAATTTTAACCGTTTGTCGATAATTTATACGACATGCAGTAAAACTCGACAATCGTAGTCAAAATAGCCTGCGAGTGGAGTCGCTTTGTCATATAATTGTCACAATTTAATTGAACAATACGGGGATCCTTGAATCCTCTATTCCTGCTTGCATGAATTCTAATCAAACTCCCCAAGATTCAGCATCATCTTTGCCCGATCAACCGAGCAATGTACATGCGCCTACACCGAAATTCTTTATGCCGGTGTTTTTGACTCTGATTGTTTCTACGCTAATTTATATTGGCTTTCAACTGTCTGCAGATTTAGCTCATGTTCCGGCATTGGGTTTATATACGGTGATTTTATTGGCCAGCGCCTTGTTTATTGCGTTGGGCTTTGAGTTCGTCAATGGTTTTCATGACACAGCCAACGCGGTAGCAACCGTTATTTATACCAACGCTTTACCCGCACCTGTGGCGGTGATGTGGGCGGGTTTCTGTAATTTCTTAGGGGTAATGGTTGCCAGTGGCGCCGTGGCTTACGGAATTATTGCTTTATTGCCAGTCGAACTGATTATGAATGTCGGTTCTGGAGCAGGCTTTGCCATGGTTTTTGCCATGTTGATTGCCGCAATTTTATGGAACTTAGGCACATGGTTCTTAGGTATTCCAGCATCAAGTTCGCACACCTTAATTGGTTCGATCTTGGGTGTGGGCATCATGAACTACATCTTGCATTCAAGTAGTGGTGCTTCAGGTGTAGACATGGAGCAGGTGATGAAAGTGGGTAAAGCCCTGTTATTCTCACCTTTAATTGGTTTTGCTTTTGCTGCTGTGTTGTTCTTATTGGTAAAAAAAATCTTTAAGAAACAAATGGAATTATTCCAACCGCCTGTGGGGAATAAGCCACCGCCACCTTTAATTCGTGCTATTTTGATCTTTACCTGTACGGGTGTAAGTTTTGCCCACGGTTCAAATGATGGTCAAAAAGGTATGGGTTTAATCATGCTGATTTTGATTGGCTGTGTACCTCTCGCTTATTCACTCAACAAAAATGTCGATAGTCAGCACATGCAATCTTTTGGTCAATTGTCTGCACAAACAGCAGCAGTGATTTATCCAAATCATGAAGATATTGCAGATGAAAAAGCGCGTGCCATCATTACGCAGTATGTACAAAGCAAAGAAATCACGCCAGACGTCGTGCCTGCGCTTGCAAGCTTAACCGATCATTTGGGTGAAAAAGTTGGTGCCTATCAAAATATTAAAGATGTACCTGAAGCATTAGTTTCTGAGTTACGTAATGATATGTACTTAAGCACCACAGCATTTAAACGTCTTGATAAAGCAGAAGCTTTACCAGCGATGAGTACAGCACAACAAAACACGGTGGATGAATATCGTGACAACCTAGATTCATTCTTACAATACATCCCAACTTGGGTAAAAGTTGCGGTTGCTTTGGCATTGGGTCTAGGAACCATGGTCGGCTGGAAGCGTATTGTCGTGACTGTCGGTGAGCGTATTGGTAAAAACCATATGACTTATGGCCAAGGGATGTCGGCTGAATTAGTTGCCATGTCAACGATTGCAGCAGCAGATGGTTTTGGTATGCCTGTATCAACCACGCATGTTTTAAACTCTGCGGTGGCAGGTACCATGGTCGCCAATAAATCAGGTTTAAACTTTAATACCATTAAAACCATTCTTTCTGCATGGATCTTTACTTTACCTGCAACCATCTGTTTATCAGGCGTGTTGTACTGGTTGTTGCTTAAAGTCTTTTAAATCAGAAATATAAAAAAACGCAGCTTTGGCTGCGTTTTTTTATGGCTACAACAAAGATTTAAAGCTGCTCTATTTATGAAATTTAGATAAGAGTTGAGAGGGTAATTTGTCTTTAGCCATACCGTAGACAGCTGCAAAGGGGAGGGCAGTACGGGCTAAATACGCCACACGCCATAAGCCGCCATGATGAGCACCTGACATCATGAGTTCTAAAGGATGTTTAAGCTTGGTTGTCGGCTGCGCCACAGAATCTAGGTTACGTAAATCATGTACCCAAAGGGCTGCCATTAACGCATTGGTGGTTTCTGGAGAAAATGCTTCTACATCAAATAATTGAGCACCATCAAATGCAGCTTTGAGTAATGGATTTTTTACCACTGAATGCGTGGTGGTAGAGGGTGCAATGTTAATACTCACCACTTGTCCTTGTGCGCGGGCTAAGGTGGCACGCCATTGTTGTAAGCGTTTAGCTAAAGCATAGTTTGGCCCTTGCTCAATCACCAAACAGTCGCTAATGCCATATTGTTGGCCGTTGTCTGAGCTGAACAGACGATGATCATTGGCTTTAAAAAGATACTGACGACTGATGAAAGCCAGTGCCTTGCTGAGTTGGCTATGGATTTTAGAACGCTGTTGATATTTGCTTTGGGATGCAGCAATCACTTCAGGCGGCACGGCATAGACATCTGTGGGTGTACACATAAACATTAAGCTGGTATTGGGCTTTTGTGCACTCACTTCGCTCATGATGCTATCCATGGCAATCGACACTCGCACATGCTTTTCACCATCTAAATAGGCAATTGCAGCTAAATCCAGTGAGTTTGGCTGTTGCACTAGCCATTTAATAATCTCTGGAATTTCACTGAGTAAATTGGCACCTAAATGCGCAGCTAATTTGGGATCATCGGCTTGAATTGCCTGATGACTTGGCGCATATAAAGTTGCATTACCAGCCTGTACCGTATTTAAAATACGTTGCCAGACTTTAGGGGTAGGTAAATCCAGCGCCACGATATTGGCTTTCCATTTACATAGCCATGTTAATGGGCCTGCTTCAGAACCCGCACCAAACAGCACCATGGTACGATCCGATAAATCAAACCATTCTGGATGGGCAACACACAGGCGCATGGCATCGGCATGACTTGGCTCAACAATGCCAGCAGCTTGCCAAGCATCGAGCTGTTTTAATAGCGCATCGCCTTGTAATTTTTGACCTTGATAAGGCACGTACCATTCAGGCGCAGCATGACTTTGCCCTTTTATAGTAACGGTATGTAGACTCTGTGCATTTAGCTTAATGGCATCTTTAAGAGAATAACGTTCACCATAGCGATAAAAATCAACACTGCTACGTGCTTTTTGTAAGCCGTGTTCGGCAATTTTTAAGGTGTGTTCAGCATTTAAAATGCCTGCTTTAACTAAGGCTTTAAAATACTGCGGATAATGCTTACGCCAATTTTTTTCTGCTAAGACCGCTTGAGCGGCTTTGTTATCCACTAAGGATAAGGCTTCGGCAATAATGTCTTTGCCGACTTGTGTACTGCTTGGTTTTTGGGTTTTTTCATCAATTGGAAATTGTAAACCATCTAAGGGATGCGACATAAAAATCTCGTTATATTCAATTCTATATAGATTATATTAGCTAGACCTATGGTTATGTGGGCTGGCATTTTCAATCAGATTGTAGAGAAAAATGTGGACTTTCGCGATGGAAAAACCCAGATCTAGTGCATAATTTTTTTAAGTATGGGTATCAACAAAAAAGTGATTAAGCCGCTTGACCTAATCACTTGAATTTATTTGATTAAAATAATTTATAAAAATGGAATTTGACTAAGCTTTCTTAAGAAATGTCCAATTAAACGCGGTTCAATAATAATGGTCATAATGATGCCGTAAGCGGCGCCCCATAAATGCGCACTATGATTGACATTAGAATTGCCACGTTTACCTGACCAAATGCTATAAGCCACATACAGCACAGCAAAAATAATCGCAGGTACAGGAATAAAGAACACAAAGATCAATTTCCATGGCTCAAATAAAATATAGGCAAATAACACCGCAGATACCGCACCAGAAGCGCCAAGGCTGGCCCAGCGATGGTCATTTTTATGCTGTAAATAACTCGGAATAATGGCGGCAATCAGCCCGCCTAAATAAAACAGCACAAAGCCTAAATCAAAGACATACTGGCGATAAAACTGTTCAATGATCGAACCAAAGAAAAACAGCGTGATCATGTTAAATAACAGATGTGCGCCATCAGCATGAATAAAGCCGTGGGTAATAAAACGGTCATACTGGCCGCGTTGCATAGCAGGGGGCCAAAAAATCAGACGATTCATCAAATTTTGATTTGAAAACGCCAAAAGCGAGATCAGCACCGTAATTAAAATTAAGGTGACGGTATGATTAAAAGGTAAATCCAACATAGAGTGCAGCGCTACCAAGACGATTTAAATAACATCATGCCATTAAAACAGCAATTTGCCGTAATATAGACAATAAATCCGACAATTTTGGTTGATTTTTTTTAATTACCCCGCATCTTCAGTTAAAATGAACGCTTCAGCTTGAGGAAAGATTGTTATGTCGACTGAGAACAGCAGCACAGTAGCCGCAGAAGAAATTCCAAATTTATTAATTACGCCTTCTGCACAAGAGTACCTTCGTGATTTATTGGCAAAACAAAACACGCCGGGTATTGGTGTGCGCGTTTTTGTTGAGCATCCAGGAACACCGCGTGCTGAATGTTGTATGGCATATAGCGCACCAGATGAAGTGGTTGCAACAGACTATGTGCAACAGTATCCAGATTTTCCAGCTTATGTGGATTCCCCATCAATCCCTTATTTATTAGATGCGGTGATTGACTACAACAAAGACCGTTTTGGTGGTCAATTAACTTTCCGTGCACCAAACTCTAAAGTGCCACGCGTAGGGCCAGATGCATCGGTCGAAGAGCGTATTACTTACGTTTTACAATCAGAAATTAACCCAGGTTTAGCAGGTCACGGTGGTAACTGTGCACTGGTGGAAGTGGTTGAAGATGCTGAACATGGCTTAACTGCAGTACTTAAATTTGGTGGTGGTTGCCAAGGTTGTTCGGCAATTGATATCACTTTAAAGCAAGGTGTTGAAGTGACTTTAAAACAACACGTCCCTGAGCTTGCTCGTGTGATTGACCAAACGGATCACACGCAGTCAGAAGGCGCTTATATGAAATAAGCTTTGCTAGTCAATCAATAGCTCCATCATTGGAGCTATTTTTTTTGCTTAAAATTTAAAGGCTAATGATAATAATTATCAAAACCAATTTACAAATGATTCTTGTTTGTTACAATGCGCAACAAATTAAACATTATCTCTTCATAGAATTCTGAGTAAAGCGCACATGAACCAGCCGTTAATACAATCAACTTTGGCTTTTGCCGTACTTTCAGCCATGGGTGTTGTGGCAAACGCACAAGAAACAGCAGCAAAGCAACCTGTAGAATTAGATACCATTGTTGTGACCACAGCAGGTGGTTATGAACAAAACATTGCAGATGCTGCTGCGACGATTTCAGTGATTACTGCAGAAGAATTAGAAAAAAAATCTTATAGTGATGTCACAGATGCATTAAAAAATGTACCTGGTGTGTTTGTACAAGGTGGCGGGACTAACCAAACTATTTCCATTCGTGGTATGGGTTCATCTTACACACTGTTTTTAATTGATGGTAAGCCCATGAATGATGGGAGTTTGCTGACCACCAATGGTGGGGTGCAAGGTGCATCGGTGAATTTTTTACCGCCAATCGAAGCGATTGAACGTATTGAAGTGATTCGTGGGCCATCTTCATCTTTATATGGTTCAGATGCCATGGGTGGTGTGATCAATATTATTACCAAAAAGCATCAAGACAAAATGACAGCCAGTATTCGTACTGAATACATCAAAGCCGCTTCGTCTAATCAAGTGAATAATGATGCCACCAATACTAGTGTGTATGTCACAGCACCCCTCGTTGCGAATTTATTGTCGATGCAGGTGACAGGCGGTGTACAGACCATTGAAGAGAGTTCACTTCAACGTACAACCACTGAATCTGGTGAAAGCGAGCCTGATTTTAATAAAAAAAATATTGCAGCAAAATTGATTTATACCCCAAACAGCAACAATACGTTAACGGCTGAAATCTCAAATACGCAGCAGCAACGTACCCATAACCCAGGCATTAGTTTGTTGCCAACAGCATCACGTACCTATTCAGAATTAGAAAAAAATAACATCAGCTTAAATCACGAAGCAAAATACGATAAATGGGTCAGCAGCTCCTACTTACAATTCGACCAAGATGAAAATAACTCAATTACTGGGCGTACAATTGATAAAATACAAAATCCAGGGGGGATTTTATTTGAAACCCTTACTGCCAATACCCAAGGGACGTATTTCTTTGATGAGCATGCCCTAACGCTTGGTGGACGTTACCTAGAAGAAAACTTAGAAGATGGTGCGACCAACCAACAAGCAAATATGGCAGGTAAAGTAACGAAAATGGATCGCTACCAGTGGTCATTATTTGCAGAAGACACTTGGAATGTGACCGACAAATTGGCATTAACATTCAGCGGTCGTTATGACGAAAATGAGTTCTTTGGTGATAACTTTAGCCCTAAAGCCTATGCAGTATATAAAGCCAATGATAATTTTACCGTGAAAGGTGGAGTGATTTCGGGCTATAAGGCACCAAGCTTACGTAGCTCATCCCCACAATATATGCTCAATTCCATGGGTGGGGCAATTATGCCAAATCCAGACTTAAAACCTGAAACCAGCTTAACCTATGAAACTGGCTTTGCCTTTGAAAATCGTGATTTAGGTCTATTGGCCAGCTTAATGGTCTATCAAACTGAATTTAATGACAAAATTACGCGTTCGTCACGTGTTGCGGGCAGTCGTTTGCCAACAGAGGCTGAAGGCGGTAAACCATCATATACTCAAGACGAAATTGATGACTTTGTTGCTAACAGTGAGTTCTATCAAGATAACCCGAGTTTCCCATATAGTGCTACAGGTTATACCTATAATTATAATGTGGATGAAGCACAAATCCGCGGACTTGAACTGACCACAGATTACTTTATTACAGACTATTTGAAATATCGCCATTCATATACCTATACCAACAGTGAGCAAAAAACCGGTGCTAACAAAGGTAAACCACTGAATGATCTACCTAAACATATGTTTAATGCAGGACTGGATTGGGATGTGAATGATCAATGGTTACTTTGGACACAGCTCAACTATCGCGGTAAAACAGTGGGCGATAATGCCACACCTGACTATACCTTTGTTGACCTTGGTGCAGTGTATAAATACAGCGATAAGCTGAAACTTTCGATAGGTATTTACAACGTGCAAAATAAAAACGTGTTGGAAGATGGGAATGACTGGGTGTTAGATGGTCGTCGTTTTAGCTTTGCAGTAAATCTAAGCTTCTAATTAAAAGTGCTAAATATGGGGCATGTTGCCCCATAGGTATGCCTGAAACGCTTAGTTTGAGAATGAATCATGCAAAAACAAAATGGTTATGTGATTGATACCCTCTATCCGAGTTTCTTTTATAAAGAAATGACCCCGTTATGGTTAAGTACAGTGGTCAAATTTTTAGGCTTTGTTGCACCTCAAGCAGAGCAAAATTTTAGCTACTTAGAATTGGCCTGTGCCACAGGCAGCAATTTACTTCTGTGCGCAGCGAATTATCCTCAAGCAAAATTTGTTGGTATTGATTTTAATCCACTGCATATTGCACAGGCCAAAAGCAAGGCAAAGCAATTAGGCTTAAGCAATGTGGAGTTTATACACTGTGACTTTGCAGAATTTTTAGCAACTCAGCAGCAGCAGTTTGATTTTATTGTCAATCATGGCACTTATGCTTGGGTTGCAGCCGAACAACAGCAGAATATTTTAGCCATTGTGCATCAGTTCCTAAAGCAACAGGGCATCTTTTATCTGCACTATATGTGTTATCCAGGATCTGCTGCGCTGCACTCGATTCAAAAGCTCTTACATGTGGTTGCTGAAAATAGCATAGAGCATCATTTGCAGATTGCTAGAAAATTGTGTGGTGATTTATATCAAGCTGGTGCTTTTGTCAATCAGCCTAAAATTGAAGCGGCATTGCAGAGTTTGGCACAAAGTGATGCCTATTTGGAACATGAGTTTTTAACCGATCATTGGCAGCCTTTGTATAGTGTGGATGTACATCAACAAGTCTATCAGCAGGCAGGACTAAACTATGTAGGCAGTGCGCATCCTTGTGAAAACTTAGACAGTATTAGTATTCCAGCCAAAATGCAGCCCCTGTTGCAACAGACGCAAGCCCCAGCACTCAAAGAATATTTAAAAGACTTAGCGCGTGATGCCAAGCAGCGTGTTGATATTTTTCAGAAAAATCCGTGTGCATTGAGCCCACAACAACATGTACAACATTTAAATGAGTTGCAATTTAAACTGCTCGCCAGTGCCCCGTTGCAGGGGCTCAGTCATTTTCAGACCCCAATTGGTCAGATTCAAGCACCGCAAGCACTCATTGGGCAAATGTTTGCACAATTACAGCACAAACACTGTAGTTTTCAGGACTTTTTAAGCTTGGCTGAGTTTGCACAGCAGCCCATATTTTTAATGGAAACCTTATTTTTGCTGATGCAAGCAGGCTACATTCATCCTGTACTTGATTTAAAAACATCAGTACAAGCCGAGCAAGTGTCGCAAATAAATCAATATTTAACACAATGGGGTATTGCATGGCAGTTACTACCCGAATGCGGCACGGCAGTTTGATTGAATATGCGATAAAAAATCCCTGCTGAAACAGGGATTTTTGCTTAAAGGTTTAACAATTTTTGCGTATGCTCGGCATAATAAAACTCACGTAATACTAAACGGCTGCGTTCACGTAAATAACCTGAGTCAATCATCTTGCCAATGATAAGTTGCAATAAAGCCGTTAGTTCGTTGCTGACTAAGGCTTGGTCAATATTTAAATCACGCAATAACATATCTAAACTGTGCTGTTGATTGCGGCTATACCATGCATATAACCCATCATGTAACTGCTGTTTGAGATAGTCAGTTTGTCGTATGTGATCCCAAATCTCATGTCCTAAAGCCACAGTCTTGGGTAAATCTTGTACTTCTATATAGTCACGTAACACTGTTAAAGGCTTAGTTTTGATTTTATGCCACAGACCTGCTTGAAAATGATACAGCTTATCATCATCAAAATGTTGATTGAGCACGCTTTCACTCATTTGACTGAGTTTTAAAATATTACGCTGTAGATACTGCTGGATGGTGTTATCTAGGTCTTGGTCGGTTACAGTTTCTAGCACCGAACGTCCCATTTTCATAAATTGCGATACGCCCGGCATATTTTTCACCATCGAATTATCTAAATAATCCTGAATGGCATGTTGAATCAATTGACTCAGCATGGCAGAAAAGGCTTGGTTATTTACCACAGTTTTAATGAGACGTTGGCGATGACTACGTTTGCTCGCCACATATTGTGCAAGTTGATCCACAGTAAGTACCGAAATGACGTCTTGAATTTGGGTCTTTTCGTTGCTCGGATGAATTAAAAAGAAACGAATATGCTCGGCAATTTGACTGACCAATTGGCTAGAGGCAGGGGTATTTAAAAGTTGTTGTTGCAGGAGCTGATGAAGCGCTTCAAATGACCAAAGGTCAGCCAAAGTCTGTTTTCTAAACCATTGATAAAAGCCTAAAAATTGCTGTTCTATAGTGCTGCTTTGCGCAAAATGCTGGTCTAAAAAATCAAGCTGAGCATCAATCAATTGCTCAAGCAAAGGATGGGTGTACATACCGTCTCTACAACCAATTTAAATTGGGCTAAGAATGACAGTACCAAGCGTACCTTTCAATGCTTTTGGCATAGATCAAGCAACTAATTTATATATTTTAGGCAAAACCAATCTAATGAAAAAACGCTAATTTTAACATTAAAAAGTCGTTTTAAATTAAATAAAACTTTAAATTTTAAACGATTAATTTTAATTTTAATTTTTTGTAACAGATTATATAAAAATTAAACAGCTAATCATTTTTGCAAGTGACATTCAAAATTCATGCGTTTACACTAAACGCAACGTCAACATTGGTGGTAGAAAATGCTTACAGCAGAAGAAGCTTTAGAACGCTTAAAAAAAGGAAATCAGCGTTTTGTAAATGGTGAAACCAACCATCAAAAATTACTTACTCACCAACAACGTGCTGAAATGGCAGAAAGCCAAGAGCCATTTGCGATTGTATTGGGATGTTCAGACTCCCGTGTTCCAGCTGAAATGGTATTTGACCAAGGTTTAGGTGACTTGTTTGTGATTCGAGTGGCAGGTAACATCGTCGCGCCGTCGCAAGTGGGTAGCGTAGAATTTGCAGCAGACAGTTTTGGTTGTCCTTTAGTGGTGGTACTCGGTCATAGTCATTGTGGTGCGATTCATTCCACCATTGAAGCACTGCAAAATCCATCACAACCGCCTTCTGCTAATTTGATGTCAATTGTCAACCGTGTACGTCCATCTGTTGAAATTTTGATGCAAACAGAACTTAAAGATGATTTAGATAAATTATCGCATCATGCTGTACGTGCCAATGTTTTTGGTTCAGTCAATCAATTGCGTCATGGCTCTGCGGTGATTGAAAGTTTAATTTTAAAAGGTAAATTAAAAGTTGTAGGTGCAGAATATTCACTCGAAACAGGTGAAGTGACGTTCTACGATTTCTAAAGCACTTGATACTTTGAATCGTTTAAAGCAAAAGCCAGACTTAAGTCTGGCTTTTTTTATAGCGCTTTTTGAATATAAGGATAAGCATTTTTTAATAAAACTGGCTGAGCTTTGACATTGGGATGTATCAGATCATGTTGCATCAAGCTTTTATTGCCTGCGACACCTTCTAAGAAAAATGGCATTAAAGGCACTTTGTAGTTTTGACTCACCACTTTATAGTTATTTTCAAAAGCTTGTGTATAGGCTTTGCCATAATTAGGTGGAATTTTCATACCCAAAATAATCACTTTGGCCTTGGCTTGTTGGCTTTTTTGTACCAATTGATTGAGATTTTTTTGAATATTTTGTGGCGGCTGACCACGTAATCCATCATTCCCTCCCAATTCAAGCACCACAATATCAGGCTTGTGGGTTGTGAGAAGTTTGGGTAAACGAGCCAAAGCACCGCTCGTGGTTTCACCACTAACACTTGCATTGACCACTTTATGTTGTTTCGGATACTGTTGATTGAGGCGTTGTTGTAACAAATGTACCCAACCTTGTTCGGGGCGCATACCATAAGCTGCACTGATACTATCACCCACAATCATGACTGTTTTTGCGTGAGCAGCATCTACACTGAGTAAAGCGATAGCCAACGCAATGATTTTTCGCTTATTTTGCATAATAGGGATTCTATGACTTCGTTACACCATGATGCCACTATCATGCCACAGGCACTTATTTCTGCACAGAATTTGACACAAAATATACACCTTGGCAGTCAACAGGTGAGCATTTTTTCTCATCTCAATCTCAGCATTCAAGCTGGTGAGCAAGTGGCAATAACTGGCCGCTCTGGCTCAGGTAAATCCACTTTACTGGGGATTTTGGCGACGCTTGATCAAGCTTCAAGTGGTGAGTTATATGTGTGTGGTGCAGCGATTCATCAGTTAAATGAAGAACAACGTGCCAAGGTGCGTTTACAGCATATTGGTTTTGTATTTCAGTCTTTTCAATTGCTTGGGCATTTGAGTGCTTTAGAAAATGTGTTACTGCCTTTGCGTTTGCAACCAAATTTTGACTATCCTCAAGCCGAACAACGTGCGTTGATGCTACTTGAAAAGGTAGGTTTAGCGCGTCAAGCACAGCAAACGCCAAAGGTGCTTTCAGGCGGTGAGCAACAACGAGTCGCTATTGCGCGTGCCTTAGTGAGTGAACCTAAAATTATTTTTGCTGATGAACCCACGGGTAATTTAGATGGTCAAACTGCCCGAGAAATTGAGCAATTATTATTTAATCTTAACCGTGAATTGGGCACCACTTTAATTTTGGTGACTCATGACACGCAATTAGCAGCACAGTGTCAGCGCCATTTCATCTTAAAAGATGGGAAATTGTCTGAACGTGGGGAGCGCGAATGAGTTTATTTCGACCGCTCTGGCAACAAAGCCGTAAAAGCACAGGCATCTATTTACTGTTTGTCGCCTTGATTTTAGCGATTAGTGCCACTACAGCCTTAAAATTTAGTCATCAGCAGATTCAAAATGCAGTGGCCTTACAAGCTGCGGAGTTATTGGCAGCGGATTTAGTATTAAGCGATCAAGCCCCGCTTGATCCAGCATGGCGTGAGCAAGCCAAGCAATATGACTTAGATCAATCCGAAGCGATGCTTTTTAGCTCCATGGCGCATACCGACGCAGAATTTGTCATGGTCAATGTAAAAGCCATTCAAGACAATTTTCCCTTAAGAGGTACTTTAAGCAGCCAACCAAAGCGTGCATTACAACAAGGACAAATTTGGCTTAGTCCTCGGGCGCAAGACCTGCTGAAGGTGAAGTTAGGGGAATGGGTGAATATTGCTGATGCTCGGCTGCAATTTACCGCGGTAATTGTCCAAGATTCTAATCAAGAACTAGGCTTTTCGGGTTTTTCACCCACTGTCATTATTCATCAGGCTGATGTGGCATACACCAATGCGATTCAAGTGGGCAGTCGGATTGAATATCGCTTGTTATTGTCGGGTCAACCCGAACAGACACAGGCATTTGGGCAGGCAGCACAAGCCAAGATTAAGCGTGCCGAGCAAGATCAAAGCAGTAGCTTACGTCTACGTAATGCCAGCGAAAGCAATAGTCGCTTGATGCGTCCAATTGAAAATTTAGACACCTTTTTACAACTGGCCAATATTTTAACCATTTTATTGTGTGGGATCGCCATTGCCTTAACCAGTCAGCGCTATGTGCAACAGCAGCAAGAACATATTGCGTTAATCCGTTGTATGGGTGCATCTAAACAACAGATTTTAAAGGTGTATTTATCGTTATTGGCGTGGGTGTTTGTCTTGGCAGTGGCTGTAGGTGCACTACTTGGTATCCTCATGGGCTTTGGTTTATTGCAATTGATGCTCAATCTAATGCCGCATTTAAGTATTGAGTTTTCAGCTTTGCAATTAGTTAAAGGACCATTGCCAATTGCGATGTTTACCAGTTTAGTGGTGTTACTTGGTTTTGTACTGCCAAGTTTATGGCAATTACTTAATACTGCGCCTATTCGGGTGTTACGTAGTGAAGAGAAAAGCCTGAGCCAAATGCGTAGCACCTTGATATGTGGTGGTTTAAGTTTAATTCTGTTTAGCGTGTTGCTGACGCAAAATATTGGCTTAAGTGTGTTGGTCATTGGGGCTTTAGCAGTGGTGTGTGTGCTGCTGTATGGTCTGATCTATGCTGCACTCAAGCTACTGCAACAGCGCAAAACTCGCTTGAGTGCTTATATCCGTCAAGTGCCGCAGATGGCATTACAGATCACAGCGTTGGCGTTGGGTTTAAGTTTGATGAGCGTATTAATGGTGCTAAAAACCGACTTAACCGAACGTTGGCAGCAGCAATTACCTCAAGATACACCCAATCAGTTTGTCTATGGTTTACCGCCAAGTGAGCTTGCAGATTTTAAAACGCTATTACAACAACAGCAGTGGAGCAGTACGGCACTGTATCCGAATATTCGTGGGCGATTAATTGCCAAAAATGGGCAAGCCTTTACGGAAGCAGACCGTAAAAAAAGTAACACCTTACGCCGTGAATTAAATTTAACTCAAGCGGCAACTTTGCCAGCAGACAATCAAATTATTCAAGGTCAAGCGAGCTTTACTGCGCTGAATCAAGTGTCTGTAGAAATCAAAACTGCCGAGGAATTGGGAATTAAGCTGGGCGATCGTTTAACATTCAGTTTGCCTGAAGGGGATCTCACAGCCGAAGTGATTAATCTACGCAGCGTAGAGTGGGAAAGTTTTAGTCCAAACTTTTTCTTTATTTTTACACCAAAGAGTATGGATGCTAATGCGGGTAGTTATTTAGGCAGTTTTTATGTACCGCCAGAAGATCAATCGCAACTGATTAATGTGATTCAACGCTTTAGCAATACCGTATTTATTGATGTGAGCTTAATGCTAGATGAAGTAAAACGTTTACTCGATGTATTGCTCAATATTATTGGGGTATTGGCATTTTTGGTGGCGATTGCTGGACTACTGGTATTACTGGCCTGTTTAAACTTGATGTTGGATACGCGTAAGCAAGAAGTGGCATTATTACGTGCTTTTGGTAGTTCTAAGGCACAGTTGAAACGGATGCTGAGCATAGAAATCGGTTTTATAGGTTTGCTGGCAGGGATTGCTGCTTGTATCTTGGCAGAAGTGATCAGTGCGATTGTGGCGTATAAAATGGGCATCACATGGCAGTTACATATCAGTCTTTGGCTGATCTTACCCTGTACGATGACCGTCATTTGTGCTGTGATCGGGCGCTATCGTTTAAGTTATTTGGCTGAAATCGCGCCCTTAACCGCACTACGTGATCTTAAAAATTAAATTGTTGTCGCATCGCTGCCAGTAACTCTTGCCAAAGTGGTGCGACTACCTCTAACAGCAGTAGACAATAGCTGTATAAAGCCCCGCACAGCACAATGCCTAAGCCTAGCCCAAACCAAGCCAATACAGGTTTGTTGAAGCGCACAGAGAGATACCATGCACCACCTAACACTGCGCCCATCAGCATGCCGCCGATGTGTGCAGCGTTATTAATTCCTGCGGTCATCCAGCCAATAAACAGGTTGATCCCCATCACCAGCATTAAGGTTTTTTTATCTAAAAGAAAACGTTGAGCTTTCATGACAGGCAGTAGTGAGATGACAGTTAAGGCTGCCCCTAAGCCCATCACTGCACCTGAAGCACCTGCACCCACTTTGGGGAGTTGCTCGGCATTGAGCGCAGCATTTTGTAGCATCGACAGCGAGTTTTGCAAATCTAAAAAGCCACTCAGTAAGCTGCCCATCAAGCCTGCCAAAATATACAAGCTTAAGAAATACACTCGACCAAACATTTGCTCGGCAATATTGCCAAATAAATATAAGGCCCACATATTCAGCATTAAATGAATCAAACCAAAGTGAAAAAACATACTGCTCAAGAGGCGAAAGGGTTCCACTAAAAAGCTCAGAGGCGCATAATCTGCTCCCCAAGCAAGGGCATCTTGAATACTAGGACGACTGGCATCCATCCCTGTGGAAATTTGCCATAAAAACAGCGCTACATTGCTGGTGATTAACAGAGCAGTCAGCCACCACAGCTGTAGATTGACATGGTGTTTGACGGTAGGTGGGGAAAGTTTGCTCATCTTGGAATTGTGCTATTTTAGTCTTATGTTTGAGCTTATCACGAAAATTTTATCCTGCAGGGGAAATGCAGCAGCATGAAAGCCTTTATTGTTCGTACACTTCTTATTTTGATCAGTTTTGTGCTGCTGATCCAATTGTGGATCTTTGCTAGCCTAACATGGTGGCGTACGCATCCCGTTGAAACTACCATGTTTATGCGCCTTGATTATTGGTCTAATCCCAATGAACCTATTCAACATGAGTGGCGTGATTATGATCAAATCAGTGATTATGTCAAACGCGCGGTGGTGGCAGCTGAAGATGGTAAGTTTTTGCAGCATAAAGGCTTTGATTTTGATGGTATGCAAAATGCCTTAGCACGCAATAAAGATCAAGGTAAAGTGGTAGCAGGGGGGTCGACCATTTCACAGCAACTGGCGAAAAACTTATTTTTATACAATAAGCGTTCTTTTGTACGTAAAGGTCAAGAAGCAGTGGCTACTTTTATGATGGAACGGATGTGGAGCAAACAGCGTATTTTAGAAGTGTATTTAAACTCGGTGGAGTTTGGTGACAATATTTATGGGATTGAAGCCGCTACACAGCATTATTTTGGGAAAAGCTCACGCAGCCTTAGCCGTGAGCAAGCGGTGTTTTTAGCCTCGATTTTGCCCAATCCTAAATATTACCAAAAGCATCGTCATGACCGTCGCTTAAATGCGCGTAAACAAATGATTCGTAAATATATGCGTTATAGCCAAATCCCTTAATGGTTTAACTGTTGCAAAAAAGCGCAATTTGTTGCGCTTTTTTTTATCTTATTGTCATAAATTTCAAGCATACTAGTCGAAAGATGATTTCAAAAAAAATAGGCGCAGTTGAAATATGACGACTTCAGTAGACACCTTGCCAAGCCCTGTGGAATATAGCTATAACGATCGCTACATTAACCGTGAGCTATCTATTTTAGACTTCCATTTACGTGTCCTTGAACAAGCGGTGGATCCTTTGCATCCATTGCTTGAGCGCATGAATTTTTTGCTGATTTTTTCACGTAATTTAGATGAATTTTTTGAAATTCGAGTTGCGGGTCTAATGGAGCAGCTTGATTTAGGCAATGAAAGTTTAAGCCCAGATGGCTTAACTCCTAAGCAAGTGCTAGAACAGATCTCAAAAACTGCACATGAAGCCATTGAACGCCAATATCGCATTTTAAATCAAGAAATTTTACCTAAGCTGCGTGACGAAGATATTTGCTTCTTACGCCGTGGTGAGTTGACTCCAGCCCAATCAGCATGGGTCAAAAAATATTTCCAAGAGCAAGTTGCGCCTGTTTTAACCCCCATTAGTTTAGATCCTGCGCATCCGTTCCCGCGTTTAGTCAATAAATCACTCAACTTTATTGTAACTTTAGAAGGTAAAGATGCTTTTGGTCGTCAAATTGACCTTGCGGTCGTACCTGCACCGCGCTCGCTGCCGCGTGTGGTACGTTTGCCAGATGAACTCACTGGCGGCAAAGAGCATCATGTGATGTTGTCAGCGATTATTCATGAGCATGTGTCAGATTTATTCCCTGGTATGACGGCAACGGGTTGCTATCAATTCCGTGTCACCCGTAATGCCGACTTAGCCTTAAATGAAGACGTCGAAGATTTAGCCAAAGCTTTAAAAGGTGAGCTGAGTTCACGTCGTTTTGGTCGTGCGGTACGTCTAGAAGTGACGCAGAACTGTCCAAAACCTATTTATGAATATTTGCTCAATGAGTTTGATCTCGAACCTGAGCAATTGTATAAAGTGGATGGGCCAGTCAATTTGGCGCGTTTATTATCGAATTTTAAACGTCCGCATTTACGTTATGATACGCATGTGCCTGTAATTCCAAGGGTACTCAAAAAAGCCGATAACACCTTTAGCGCGATGCAAAAGCAAGATATCTTGCTGCATCATCCATTTGAATCATTTTCACCAGTCATTTCTTTATTACGTGAGGCAGCGCGTGACCCACAAGTATTAGCCATTAAACAAACGCTATACCGTAGTGGCCCAGATTCTGAAATTGTACAAGTCTTGGCAGAAGCGGCACGTAACGGTAAAGAAGTTACTGCTGTGATTGAGCTACGTGCGCGTTTTGATGAAGAATCCAATATTGCTGTTGCCAATGTGTTACAAGAAGCGGGTGCTGTGGTGGTATATGGCATTGTGGGTTATAAAACTCATGCCAAAATGATTTTGATTGTGCGCCGTGAAAATAATAAATTGGTGCGTTATGTGCATTTAGGTACGGGTAACTACCATGCTGGCAATGCGCGTATGTACACTGACTATGGCTTAATGACCACTGATAAAGACTTGTGTGAAGATGTACATCGCATTTTCCAAGAGCTGACCGGCATGGGCAAAATGGCCAAACTGAAAAAGTTATTACATGCGCCATTTACTTTGCATGCACAGCTCATTCATTTTATTGATGAAGAAATTGCCAATGCTAAAGCGGGCAAGCCTGCGCAAATTATTGTCAAAGTCAATGCCTTAACCGAAGTACAACTGATTAATAAACTGTATGAAGCATCGCAAGCGGGTGTACAAATTGATTTAATTATTCGTTCTATTTGTTGCTTACGCCCAGGCCTAAAAGGTTTATCAGAAAATATTCGGGTACGTTCGATTGTGGGGCGTTTCTTAGAACATACCCGTGTTTATTATTTTAGCAATAATGGTGATGCACGTATTTATTGCTCAAGTGCTGACTGGATGGATCGTAATTTATTTAATCGCGTCGAAGCCTGTTTCCCTGTAGAAGATTCTGTATTGAAAAAACGGATTTATCAATATGGTTTGCTCAATTATCTTAAAGATAATCAACAAGCTTGGGATTTACAAAGCGATGGCACTTGGCTGCGCTTTAAAGCCAAAGACACCGATGTGGCGCATAATGCTCAGCGTGTGTTAATTGAGCATATCCAATAGTCCAGCATTCTTAGGGTGTTAAAATACCCCATTTAAGGGATGGTGAGCTTGATTTTTTATTTATAAAATCATGATTCCTCTTATAAATTCTGGCATATAAGAGGGCATTCCATCTCTTGAATGAAGGTCGTTGAGATTGGGTATTCAAGTTAGGCTTGTTTAGACACAAGCCTTTTTTTATGCATAAAAAAAAGGAGCCGAGTGCTCCTTCTTTTGGGTCTTTGGCTTAGCGTAAATCTTGAGTGATTTTTTGCAAAATTTGTAATAACACATCAAATTCGCTTTGTAGCGGGGTGCTCTTACGGGTAACCAAAGACAAGGTACGGCTTGGACCCGCTTCAATCGCTTTCACGCTTAAGTCTGGATTGGCTTTAATCATGGTGGTATGTACCGCAATTGCAGGCAATAAGGTAAAGCCTAAGTTTGCAGACACCATTTCAACCAAAGTCGGTAGCGAGCTGGCTTTTAAGCGATGGTCATTTTTACGTTCACCAATTGGACAAGCACTTAAAGCGTGATCACGTAAACAATGACCTTCTTCAAGTAGCATTAAACGCGATAAATCGAGTTGATCCAGTGAATTGGCATTTAAAGCATGTTGATCGGCTTTGTTACACACTAAATATAATGTTTCACGCGCCACTTCAGCGACTTTTAAACCACGGGTATCAAACGGCAATGCAAGCACCACCATATCTAAATTACCGTGTTCAAGTTTTTCAACAATTTTTTCGCTTTGAGCTTCGTGTAAATGCAACTGAATTTTTGGCAGTTGTTTATGTACTTCATCTAACAATTGCGCCAAGATAAATGGGGCAATGGTTGGAATAATACCTAAATGTAAGTCGCCAGTTAGCGGCTCACTCATCTCACGGCTTAAACGCATTAAGTCTTGAGCATCAGCCAGTAGAACACGGGCGCGTGCCACAACTTGTTCGCCGAGTGGAGTTAAACGTACATTTTGACGATCACGTTCAACGAGGACGCCACCAAGTAAGCGCTCTAATTCCATGATCCCGCCAGACAGGGTTGACTGGGTCACAAAAGATCGACGCGCTGCTTCAGTGAAGTGCAGCGTTTCAGACAGTGTAACAAGGTATGACAGCTGTCTTAAGGATGGTAATGCAGCCATAGTGTCCTAATTAGATTTAAAGTGATGAGCAAATAATCCGCTAAGATATGGAATAAAATGCGGAGGGATATCATGCCCCATTCCTTCAATTAATTCAAATCTAGCGCCTGAAATTGCTTTAGCAATGGCTCTACCGTGCGCTGGTGGCAATAAACGATCCTGCGAACCATGAACCACTAAGGTTGCTTGATGAATCTGCTGATCCAGTTTAAGTAAAGAACCGGTACATAATATTGCGAAAAACTGTTGAAGTACACCAGTTGGATAGTAACTTCGTCGGTAGAGTTTTCGCACCGTTTGAACTGCCTCGACTTGGTTTAGGTAGCCGGGCGAGCCGATCATTTTAAAGATTTGTAGATTATGGTCAATAATATCATCTTCAGCATTGGATTTGGGACGTCCAATTAAACTAAATAATTGCTTAGGAAAAGGCGGTGGCAGTAGGGGTTGATTGTTGCTAGTAAACAACAGTCCTAAAGCTTTGACCTGTTCTGGATAGCGTGCTGCTAAAATTTGCGCAATCATACCGCCCATCGAAGCACCCAACACATAGACTTGTCCGAGTTGCATTTTATCAATGAGCAGGGCAACATCATCAGCCATATCATACAAATTATAAGGCGCACCTTGATTCTCAAGCCCCAAGGCAAAGCGTCCCATAAGTTTAGGCAGACTTAAAGCTGGGCCTTGATAATGCACTTTGGAGGATAAACCAATATCGCGATTATCAAAGCGAACCACCCGAAAACCTTGGTCAATAAGTGACTTACAGAAAAAATCTGGCCAATAGAGTAACTGCGCACCGAGTCCCATGATCAACAGTAACACTGGATCATTGGCTTTACCGCCCACTTCGACATGCAACTCAATGCCATTGCCTAAATCGACTTTGGTCTCTTGCATAAAAGAAGTATAAGGTGAGGCTTTAAACTTCAGTGCATCAGTCATTGGCAATGCTCCTTAAAGCGCTGCAGGAATCAGGTCAGGCACAAGTTTGCTTAAGCTTAAACGTTGTTTGCCTGCGCTTGCACCCAATAAGACAAAGCCACGTAAAGTGTCGTTTGCATCTATGGCTTTGGCAATTAAGCCATCTTCTTGGGTTTCGATCGTCCACGACACCTCAACCTCATGCGGTATAGGTAATACGGTTAAAGGCGCGGCTGGCGTTTTGACTGCCACTGGCATTGCAGGGTAGTGAACTTGCGTGGTAGTGCCGCTTAGGGTTTTCGCTAAAGCTCGTGCTTGTTGCATAATTGGCATGACATACGGTAATAAAGTACCGTGAACTTCGGCACAGTCACCCACGGCATAAATATCTGCAACACTGGTTTCAAGTTGGGTATTCGCCACAATACCGCGGCTGACTTGAATGCCTGCTTGTTCAGCAAGTTGGGTATTGGCACGTAAACCAATGGCTGATAACAGCACATCAGCATCTAAAACTTTGCCATTGGCAAGGCTGACCGCATAGGCATCTGCATGTTGATCAATGGCATTCACGGTAGTGCCAAGTTCAAAACCAATACCTGCCTGTTGTAATTTTTCTTGGAAGACTTGTGCAACATCGCTTGGTAGTAAACGCGCCAATGGTTGCTCGGCTAAGTCAATCACAGTGGCTTGATGACCACTTTGTTGTAAGTCATTGGCAAATTCGCAGCCAATTAAACCTGCACCCAAAATCACCACGCGCTGTGCAGTTTTTTGATCTAATTCAGCACGAAAAGCTGTGTAATCATTGAGGTTATTCACTACATGTAATTGATCTGCAGCATTGCCTTGTAGGGGGACACGGATGGGCGTGGCACCTAAGGCTAAAATGAGTTTGCTATAGCTTTGCTGAGTGGTTTGTCCTTCTTTCTCTAAGCTTAAGCAATGTGCTGCCGTATCAATCTGTTTAACCCAAGTATGATTTAAAATCTGCATATTGAGCTGATTGCTCATTTTTTCTGCATCACCAAGCGCAATTTGTGCAGGTGCTTTATTGCCGACTAAAGCATTGGATAAAGTGGGCTTGGCATAGTTACGTGCGTCATCGGCACAAATCATCATAAGCGCTGTGTCTGGATCGAGTTTACGAAACTCACGCGCTACAGCATATGCTGCCATACCTGAACCAATGATGACGATGGGATGCATAAATTAATCTCTCTTTAAATAGGAAAAACAAAAAAAGACCACAAGGATGGTCTTTTTATGGTTGCTTAGAGTTCAACCATTTCAAAGTCAGCTTTTGATACGCCGCAATCTGGGCAAGTCCAATCATCTGGAATATCTTCCCATTTAGTACCTGCTACGATGCCATCTTCTGGCCAACCGAGTGCTTCGTCATAAATCCAACCACATACGATACATTGATACTGCTTCATCTGACTCTCCAGTGCTGACCAACATTGGGTCAGCGAAAAATAAAGATCGTTATTATAAGGCTATTTATAGAAATTCTTACGCGCTAAAAGCATCAAAGTAAAGTAAATATACGTTTCAATGCCTTTTTAGCGCTAATATTTGTAAAAACCATGCAATTGTTTAAGGGAGATAGCGACCAAGATACAATCAAGTGCGCTTGAGCGTGAATATTTAGACTAAAGTCGCGCAGAAAAACCCATTAATTTTAGCTATAATTTAATAATATAGATATATTGTTAATATTTATTTAAAAAATAATATAATTAAATCAATAAATTATAAAAAAACACTGATTTTTAATTGAGCGAATTTAATTTTGATGCTCTAGCTATGCCTAACAATTGGCGTTAAAATTCGGCACGTTCTTTCTTATTATTGATTATTTCTCCCATGAGCAATTTATCTACAACGTTGTGGTCTCATATTCGTACAGTGCAAGATTTCCCAAAACCAGGGATTAAATTCTTTGACTTAACTCCATTATTTATGAGCAGCATTGAGCCATTAACTGATGCCTTAATTGCCAGTATTCCAGCTGAGCAACTTGACGCAGTAGATAGCTTTGTAGCAGTAGAAGCACGCGGTTTTGTGTTAGCCAGCTTATTGGCACAGCGCTTGGGTAAAGGTCTTGTTTTAGTACGTAAAGCAGGTAAATTACCGCCGCCTGTAGTTGGCGTGGGTTATAGCTTAGAGTATGGCTTAGACCGTTTAGAAATGTCTGCTGAAGTACCAGCACAAAAAATTATTATTGTTGATGATGTGCTTGCGACGGGTGGCACTTTAAAAGCAGTGAAACAATTGGCAGAAAAATGTAATCACCAAATTTTAGGTGCGAGTATTTTCCTAGACTTACCTGATTTACATGGTGATTTAGGCTTAAATATCTGGTCAGTATTAGATGATAAATCTCAGCCACAACAAGACGTTGCTTAATCGACTTAAATTAAGTATGGAAAAAGCCTTGCATTGCCAAGGCTTTTTTTAGGCCTGTTGTAACAGCTGCATTTGTTTAATCAAGACATTGATATTTTCAGGACGCGCCAAACGGTGATGACCACCTGCCACGGCTGCCACTTGCATATACGGCTCTAATTGCGCTTGTACAGCATGCATATCTAAAATTTCATCATCTAGCTCTAAATAAGCCAATTGTAAAATATCATGCTCTAAATCGTGTTCGCTGATAGCAGGATAATCGTCACGAAAACTAGGCGCGAGACTAGGATTGGCAACTATAGCTGGAGTTTTGCTCCAAAAGGACATTTTTAGCGCCCAATAACCACCTAAGCTATGTCCAATAATTAAATCGGGTTTTAAGGTCTCAATTAAATCTTGATAAAATTGATAAACACTGTGAAAGCTCAAGGCGCGATAATCGACGCTTAAACAAAATTTATGATCAGAATCAATCGCATAAAATTTAGTGGACTCTTTGGATGAATCTAATCCATGGAAAAATAAAATTTTGGGCTGTGGCATTGTCATTGTCTCAACGAGAAAATACGTGATTGTTCATTTATTTCTTTGATCTTATTTTAGGTGAGTTTTATGTTTTAAAAAGTTCACATTTGGTCTTATAGACTTTAGGCGAAGCAAAATTTTAATTGCATGCGCCTGAACACTTACGCAATTTCTTGTAAATCTGCTATGCTATGCAACTTCTATTTTATTGCTATTTCGAGGCAGAGATGACGCAACAAAACGCTCAGTCGACTTCTGAACAAACCATTTCCGAAAACGATTTAATTGCACAGCGTCATGCCAAGTTAAAACAAATTCAAGACAAGGCACAAGAAACTGGTACGAGCCCTTGGCCAAATACCTTTAAACGCGAACATTACGCACAAGATTTACAAGACCAATTTGCTGAAGTGTCTAAAGAAGACATCGAAGCAGGTGAAAAAGTCTATGTATCGGTTGCTGGGCGTGTGATGCTCAATCGTGGTTCATTTATCGTGATCCAAGATATGACAGGTCGTATTCAACTTTATGTGGCACGTAAAGAATTAGATGCAGATACTGTTGCAACGATCAAAGGCTTAGACTTAGGCGATATTATCGCAGTGAAAGGTTATATCGGTCGTTCTGGTAAAGGTGATCTGTATGTGCATATCGAACACTTTGAATTATTAACCAAATCATTGCGTCCACTTCCAGACAAATTCCACGGTTTAACCGACACAGAAGTTAAATACCGTAAACGTTATTTAGACTTAATTGTGAATGAAGAAACTCGTAAGACTTTTGAAATCCGCGCTAAAGTAGTTTCAGGAATTCGTGCTTTCTTAACAGAACAACGTTTTATGGAAGTTGAAACACCAATGATGCATGTGATTCCAGGTGGTGCGTCTGCGCGTCCATTTGAAACGCATCATAATGCTTTAGATATGCCACTGTTTTTACGTATTGCGCCTGAGCTGTACTTAAAACGTTTAGTGGTAGGTGGTTTCGAGCGCGTATTTGAAATTAACCGTAACTTCCGTAACGAAGGTGTATCAACACGTCATAACCCAGAATTCACCATGATTGAATTCTACCAAGCTTATGCTGATTATAAAGATTTAATGCAGCTGACTGAAAATATGCTTGAGAAGTTAGCCATTGATATCTTGGGCTCAACTGATGTGCCGTATGGCGATGAAGTATATAGCTTTAAAGGTCCATTCAAGAAAATCTCAATGTTTGATGCGATTCTTGAACATAACCCACAATTTACCCCTGAAAATGTGAATGACCGTGAGTTCTTGGCTAAATTTGTACAAGAAGAACTCAAAGAGCAAGTAAAACCTGGTTTTGGTTTAGGTAAGTTACAAACGATCGTGTTTGAAGAAACTGTAGAAACCAAGCTTCGTCAACCGACCTTTATTACTGAATATCCAGCAGAAACTTCACCACTGGCACGCCGTAATGATCATAACCCACATATTACTGATCGTTTCGAGTTCTTTATTGGTGGTCGTGAGTTAGCGAATGGTTTCTCAGAATTAAATGACCCAATTGACCAAGCGGAGCGTTTCCAAGCACAAGTTGCAGAGAAAGATGCAGGTGATGATGAAGCAATGCATTATGATGCTGACTTCGTTGAAGCGCTTGAATATGGTTTGCCGCCAACAGCTGGTCAAGGTATTGGTATTGACCGTTTAGTGATGTTATTTGCTAATGCAGCAAGTATCCGGGATGTGATTTTATTCCCGCATATGCGTCACAAACAGGCATAATTGCCAATATTGCAGTCTGATAACATTAAAAAAACCCGCCATGTGCGGGTTTTTTTAGCACTGTGCTATTTACCAATTTATAACACTGTAGCCTTAGAGATACTTCAAATCAAATTACATACATGATTTGATATATTTTGTATGCTTTATGATTTTATTATTTATGAAGTGTTACTAAATAAAATATATAGAATAACTTTAATAACAATACAGCCAAGTCAATAAAATAAAGTAGATGATGAATTTATGATGATAAAACAGTTAATTATTGCTCTGAGTCTAGGTATTTTGTGTGGTAGTCAGGCCTATGCGCAAGGACTACTTTTTAATGATGCAGAATTACGTGAGGACTTAAACTGGTTGAATCAGCAAGGTGTTATTCAAATCAGTACCTCAACTTGGCCGCTGAGTGGCGATGAAGTGCAACGTGCCTTACAACAGGCTCAAGTACAAAATCCGAGTCAACAAAAAGTGCTACAGGCAGTGCAACAGCATCTAGCTGGGCAAAATACAGGATTTAAACTGCATGCTTTAGCTGAAACTGAACAAAAAAATCTGCCACAAGCTTTTGCAGATGATGCTAAAGCCCAGTATCAATTGGGCGTAGAAGGCAATTTTTCTGGAGAACACTGGGCAGCTAAACTTAAGGTCAATGCAGAAAAAGATCTACAGATTGACCATGATCAAGACTTTAATCTAGAGGGTTCATATTTAGCTGCTAAGTTTTGGAATCAATGGCTGATCGCTGGGCAAATTCCAAGTTATTGGGGCCCAGGGCATGATGGTAGTTTAATTCGCGGTGATGCGAGTCGTCCTGTATATGGGGTGACTATGCAACGTGCCGAGCAAAGTGCTTTAAGCACGCCATGGTTGGCTTGGCTTGGCCCTTGGCAGTATCAGGCTTTTGCTGGTCAGCTAGATGATTATCGCGCCATTCCTGATGCAAAACAGATTGGTTTACGTTTTAGTGCTCAACCTTTGCCTTATTTAGAATTAGCAGCATCACGGGCTATTCAATGGGGCGGTAAGGGGCGTCCAGAGAGCTTAAATTCGCTTTGGGATGCTTTAGTGGGTAATAAAGATAACGGTGGCACAGGTGAACCTGATCCCTCTAACCAAATTGCAGGTTTTGATGCACGCTTGAACTTAAAGCAGTGGACTGATCTGCCTATGAGTGTTTATGGGCAATATGTCGGTGAAGATGAAGCAGGTTTATTGCCATCTAAAAAAATGTATTTGGCGGGTGTAGATTATTCTGCGAGTTTGGCCAATAAACCTTATCAAGTATATGCCGAATGGGTAGATACGCGTACCAATGGTGAAGTGCGTGGAATTTCATATAACCATAGTCGTTACACCGATGGCTATTATCAACATGGTTTCCCTCTTGGACATGCCTTAGGTGGTGACGCAGAGATGATCTCGCTAGGTGGTCATATGCATATCGATGCATTAAACCGTGTGAGTGGCCGTGTCTTGTCAGCCAAGCTGAATCAATCTAAGCGTGACACCAATCAAGCCTTTAATCAAGAGGATCAACTACATGCTGTAGATGTCACATGGCAGCACCGCTTGCATGCCGATGTACCATTGAATATTAATGCATGGGTCAGTGACTCTGACCAAAACGGCAGTGATGTCGGAGCATCGATTGGTATTGAATTACCTTTAGATCGCCAGTTATTCGGTTATTAAGCAAAAGCCCCAGACTTGGGGCTTTTTTCTTTAGAGCAGAGCTGTTTGAATACGCACTTTCATATCTAAACTTTGCTGCACAATATAGTCTTTAATCCACTTTACTTGTTGACCGCGTGGATTGGTCTTAGTGGCTGTTTGAATAAATGCCAGCTCAGGACGATTGAATAATTGTTCTGTTAATGCATGTTCGAGTTGAGCTGAATTAGAAAACAGTGGCAATTCGAGCAAGTAAAATGCTTTAGGATAGTTATAAAAGGCATACAGCAAGTTAAAGGCTTTTTGTTCGCCTTTTAAATTTCCTGCGCCAATTTCATAACCACGATCTTGGTTACTGTGGGTCACACCGATTAAAAAGCTAAGTTGTTGTTCGACAAGTTTGATAGCGAATTGCAAGCCAATTTGATCGCTGCTGCTTTCATGCTGGGCAAAAAAGCTTAAGGTTTCGCCTTGATCAGTTAAAGGTTCTTGTAACACTAAGATATGTTGTTGATGTTGATAGATAAAGCCAGCCAATTGAGCTGCTTCGATTTTATGTTTTAAAGTCTCTAAATCATAGTTCAACATAGGAGAGAATAACCGCAAAAACAAAGTTAAACCCTAATTTAGGTAGATTTTTGCACTTTGCCAATCGTTAGAGGCAAAAAAGCTTGAGTTTATGGCTTAAATTTAAGTGAAAAATCAATAATAATAAATGGCTTGAGTATTGAACTGGATCATAGCTATAGATCGGCTTTTAAAAACTGTTTAACTTAAGTTGTTCTTTCATAAAAACTTATACGGTATATCAGTTTTGTTCTATATGATGATTTTGCATATCAATATCATAAAACAAGCAATCGTTATGAAAAGTAAATCACTATAATGGGCAAATATCTTTAAAAGTGTAATAAGTACACATATTCTAAGCTGGTGTTGTCCATGTCATTAAATGAGGAAAGACTTACTCATCTTAAACAGCTTGAAGCTGAGAGTATTCATATCATCCGTGAAGTTGCTGCCGAATTCGAAAATCCGGTGATGCTGTATTCAATCGGTAAAGATTCAGCAGTGATGCTGCATTTAGCCCTCAAAGCGTTCTATCCTGCCAAACTGCCATTCCCACTACTGCATGTAGATACGGGTTGGAAGTTTAAAGACATGATCACTTTCCGTGACAATATGGCCAAACAGCATGGCTTTGATTTGATTGTGCATCAAAACAAAGAAGGGAAAGATGCAGGCATTAACCCATTTGATCATGGTAGTTCGAAATATACTGATATCATGAAAACCCAAGGCTTAAAACAAGCCTTAAACAAGTATGGTTTTGATGCTGCCTTTGGTGGTGCGCGCCGTGATGAAGAAAAATCCCGTGCCAAAGAACGTGTGTATTCATTCCGTGATGCAAAACACCGTTGGGACCCGAAAAACCAACGTCCTGAACTTTGGAATCTTTACAACGGTAAAGTCAACCAAGGCGAAAGTATTCGTGTATTCCCATTATCAAACTGGACTGAGCTTGATATTTGGCAATACATTTATTTAGAAAGTATTCCATTGGTGCCATTGTATTTAGCTGCCGAACGTCCTGTAGTGGAACGTAGCGGTACTTTAATTATGGTAGATGACGAACGTATGCCTTTAAAAGAAGGTGAAGTTCCACAAATGAAATCGGTGCGTTTCCGTACCTTGGGTTGTTACCCGTTAACAGGTGCAGTGGAGTCAACTGCCAATACCTTACCGGAAATTATCCAAGAAATGCTGCTTGCGACGAGTTCTGAACGTCAAGGTCGTATGATTGACCATGATGAAGCAGGCTCGATGGAAAAGAAAAAGCAAGAAGGTTACTTCTAAGTATCTTCAAATCTTCCCTTAAAAAATCTTCCCAAACCCCTCTTTTTTCAAAGAGGGGCTTCAAAGCGGAGCAAAGTCTCCCTTTATCAAAGGGAGCTTTAGAGGGATTTAAGATTTAACCGATTTCTAAAGAATAGGTGGAGTTTGAGCGATGTCTCATCAATCAGCACTGATTAGCCAAGATATCTTGGGCTATTTAAAACAACATGAAAATAAAGACTTATTGCGTTTCTTGACCTGCGGTAACGTCGATGACGGTAAGTCAACGTTAATTGGTCGCCTGCTTTATGATTCAAAATTGATTTATGAAGATCAATTGCAAGCCGTAACGCGTGACTCGAAAAAAGTCGGCACAACGGGTGATGCACCTGACTTGGCTTTACTTGTGGATGGTCTACAAGCAGAGCGTGAGCAGGGGATTACCATTGATGTCGCGTATCGTTATTTCTCGACTGAAAAACGTAAGTTTATTATTGCCGACACTCCGGGGCATGAACAATACACCCGTAACATGGCAACAGGTGCATCGACCTGTGACCTTGCGATCATCTTGATTGATGCACGTTATGGTGTTCAAACGCAAACCCGTCGTCATACCTTTATTGCAAGCTTACTTGGCATTAAGAACATTATTGTTGCGATCAACAAAATGGACTTGGTGGAATTCTCTGAAGCACGCTTCAATGAAATCCAAGCAGAATATGCGCAGTTCGTGAACCAACTAGGCGACCGTAAGCCATCAAATATCATCTTTACGCCAATTTCTGCATTAAATGGCGATAACGTGGTGAACAAGTCTGCAAATACGCCGTGGTACACAGGTGAGACGTTAATGGGTTCTTTAGAATCTGTTGAAATTAACCGTACCTCAGCGAAAGCAGATTTCCGTTTCCCTGTGCAGTATGTAAACCGTCCAAACCTCGACTTCCGTGGTTTCTGTGGTACTGTTGCGCTTGGCGATATCGCTGTGGGTGACAAGATTGTTGCTTTACCATCGGGTAAATCTTCAACAGTAAAAGAAATCGTAACCTTCGATGGCAACCTTGAGCGTGCTGTTGCAGGTCAAGCGGTCACTTTAACGCTAAATGACGAAATTGATATTTCTCGTGGTAACGTGCTTGTACGTGCAGATCAAGCTGCACCTTATATCTCACGTTCGGTGAATGCGACTGTAGTTTGGATGGCGGATCAACCGCTTGTGATTGGTAAGTTATATAACTTAAAAGTGGGTACGCAAACTGTTCCTGCAAAAGTTACGGCTATTAACTACCGTACCAACGTCAATACATTGGAAAAAGTTCAAGTTGAAAACTTGGAGCTAAACGCGATTGCCAATGTAACCGTTGAATTTGATGCGCCAGTGGTATTTGACCGTTACCAAGACAGCCGTTATACAGGTTCGTTTATCTTCATTGACCGTTTAAATAACGTGACGATTGGTGCGGGTATGGTCGAAGAAGCTGTGGAATGGACTGCACATAGCAACCCTGTGACAGCAGAAGATCGTGCTGCACGTTTAGGTCAAAAACCTGCTGCGGTAACTGTGTCGAAAGCTGCACTTGAAAATGTACAAGCTTTAGAAAGCTTGTTGCTGCAACAAGGTGTTGTAGCGATTGCCAAAGCAGGTCTAGATGCTGCGCAAGTGGCATTGCTCCGTGAAACAGGTGTTGTTGTGGTTACAGATGCAACTGAAGGTACAGATGCAACTGTTGCTGTTGAAGCCGTTGAAGAGCTTGCTGAGAAGATTGTTGAGTTAGTTCGTCTATAAGACTGAATTGATTTAAAAGAAACCCGCTGAAAAGCGGGTTTTTTCATTGAATTGGTAAATACCTACCGTTTATTCGTTAGAAGTTTTAATTCCTAAATCCTCTAGTGTTTGCCAGCTAAAGAAAAAATTTCTATATGTTTGATATGCGAACCTTGGTAGATCATCTATATAAAAGTTGTCTAGGTGGTCTGAAGTATATATTTGAATAGCCACCAAAATTCTAGACACACGTAACCATCTTTTGATGGGCCTTTTCATAATCTAATGGAGAACGCTGACCATTGGAACCATGCCTGCGTTTTGTATTGTAGAACATCTCAATATATTCA
>NZ_PJRJ01000069.1 GCF_003711395.1 Acinetobacter sp. B51(2017) | reverse complement strand
TAATCTCTGTGATTTATCACAGCATCTAGACCTGACGAAGGCTAGAGAAATCATTAACAGATTATATTTGAGTTGAAATAAATTGTTCATACTCGTTGAAATCAAGGCAAGCAATTGCTGAGAAATCGATGAGTTACTAGCGATTAAACTGAATCAAGCGTTTTGGTATGTGAATTTTGATTGAAGCTGTACAGTGTTTAAATACACAGTACTTCAAACTGTTACGTTGAACGATCTACTTGTAGGATCGATCGACTGTTTGGGGTTGTATAGTCAAGTAATTAAGTGCATGTGGTGGATGCCTTGGCAGTCAGAGGCGATGAAAGACGTAATAGCCTGCGATAAGCTCCGGGGAGGCGGCAAATATCCTGTGATCCGGAGATTTCTGAATGGGGAAACCCACCTAGTATAAGCTAGGTATCATACACTGAATACATAGGTGTATGAGGCGAACGAGGGGAAGTGAAACATCTCAGTACCCTTAGGAAAAGAAATCAATTGAGATTCCCTCAGTAGCGGCGAGCGAACGGGGAACAGCCCATTAAGTCATATAAGCTTTAGTGGAATGCTCTGGGAAGTGCAACCATAGTAGGTGATAGTCCTGTACACGAAAGGGCTTATATGATGATGTCGAGTAGGGCGAGGCACGTGAAACCTTGTCTGAATATGGGGGGACCATCCTCCAAGGCTAAATACTCCTGACTGACCGATAGTGAACCAGTACCGTGAGGGAAAGGCGAAAAGAACCCCTGTGAGGGGAGTGAAATAGATCCTGAAACCGCATGCATACAAGCAGTGGGAGCCGGCTTTGTCCGGTGACTGCGTACCTTTTGTATAATGGGTCAGCGACTTACATTCAGTAGCAAGGTTAACCGCATAGGGGAGCCGTAGGGAAACCGAGTCTTAATAGGGCGTTTAGTTGCTGGGTGTAGACCCGAAACCAGGTGATCTATCCATGAGCAGGTTGAAGGTGAGGTAACACTTACTGGAGGACCGAACCCACTGTCGTTGAAAAGCCAGGGGATGACTTGTGGATAGGGGTGAAAGGCTAATCAAACTTGGTGATAGCTGGTTCTCCCCGAAAGCTATTTAGGTAGCGCCTCGGACGAATACCATTGGGGGTAGAGCACTGTTTCGGCTAGGGGGTCATCCCGACTTACCAAACCGATGCAAACTCCGAATACCAATGAGTACTATCCGGGAGACAGACTGCGGGTGCTAACGTCCGTAGTCAAGAGGAAAACAATCCAGACCGCCAGCTAAGGCCCCTAAATTATAGTTAAGTGGGAAACGATGTGGGAAGGCATAGACAGCTAGGAGGTTGGCTTAGAAGCAGCCACCCTTTAAAGAAAGCGTAATAGCTCACTAGTCGAGTCGGCCTGCGCGGAAGATGTAACGGGGCTAAAACTATATGCCGAAGCTGCGGATGCACATTTATGTGCGTGGTAGGGGAGCGTTCTGTAAGCCGATGAAGGTGGATTGAGAAGTCTGCTGGAGGTATCAGAAGTGCGAATGCTGACGTGAGTAACGATAAAACGGGTGAAAAACCCGTTCGCTGAAAGACCAAGGGTTCCAGTCCAACGTTAATCGGGGCTGGGTGAGTCGACCCCTAAGGCGAGGCCGAGAGGCGTAGTCGATGGGAAATTGGTTAATATTCCAATACTTCTGTGTAATGCGATGAGAGGACGGAGAAAGTTAAGTCAGCCTGGCGTTGGTTGTCCAGGTGAAAGGATGTAGGCATGTATCTTAGGCAAATCCGGGGTACTCTATGCTGAGATCTGATAGCAAGCTAATTTATTAGCGAAGTGGCTGATACTATACTTCCAGGAAAAGTCTCTAAGCTTCAGTTACACAGGAATCGTACCCGAAACCGACACAGGTGGTCAGGTCGAGTAGACCAAAGCGCTTGAGAGAACTCTGCTGAAGGAACTAGGCAAAATGGTACCGTAACTTCGGGAGAAGGTACGCTGCCGGCGGTGATGGAACTTGCTTCCTGAGCTGCTAGCAGCCACAGAAACCAGGCCCCTGCAACTGTTTATTAAAAACATAGCACTCTGCAAACACGAAAGTGGACGTATAGGGTGTGATGCCTGCCCGGTGCTGGAAGGTTAATTGATGTGGTTAGCGCAAGCGAAGCTATTGATCGAAGCCCCAGTAAACGGCGGCCGTAACTATAACGGTCCTAAGGTAGCGAAATTCCTTGTCGGGTAAGTTCCGACCTGCACGAATGGCATAATGATGGGGGCGCTGTCTCCAGCAGAGGCTCAGTGAAATCGAATTCGCCGTGAAGATGCGGTGTACCCGCGGCTAGACGGAAAGACCCCGTGAACCTTTACTGCAGCTTGACATTGAACTTTGATCTTACTTGTGTAGGATAGGTGGGAGGCTTTGAAGTAGCGACGCTAGTTGCTATGGAGCCGTCCTTGAAATACCACCCTGGTAATATTGAGGTTCTAACTCTGCTCCATTATCTGGAGCG
Source organism: Acinetobacter sp. B51(2017) (assembly GCF_003711395.1). GTDB lineage: Bacteria > Pseudomonadota > Gammaproteobacteria > Pseudomonadales > Moraxellaceae > Acinetobacter. Next base: position 749 of record NZ_PJRJ01000069.1, on the reverse strand, counting down.
AGGACCATGTCTGGTGGGTAGTTTGACTGGGGCGGTCTCCTCCTAAAGAGTAACGGAGGAGTACGAAGGTGCGCTCAGCGTGGTCGGAAATCACGCGTAGAGTATAAAGGCAAAAGCGCGCTTAACTGCGAGACCCACAAGTCGAGCAGGTACGAAAGTAGGTCTTAGTGATCCGGTGGTTCTGTATGGAAGGGCCATCGCTCAACGGATAAAAGGTACTCTGGGGATAACAGGCTGATACCGCCCAAGAGTTCATATCGACGGCGGTGTTTGGCACCTCGATGTCGGCTCATCTCATCCTGGGGCTGAAGCAGGTCCCAAGGGTATGGCTGTTCGCCATTTAAAGAGGTACGCGAGCTGGGTTTAGAACGTCGTGAGACAGTTCGGTCCCTATCTACCGTGGGCGTTGGAAATTTGAGAGGATCTGCTCCTAGTACGAGAGGACCAGAGTGGACGAACCTCTGGTGTACCGGTTGTGACGCCAGTCGCATCGCCGGGTAGCTATGTTCGGAAGGGATAACCGCTGAAAGCATCTAAGCGGGAAGCCTACCTCAAGATAAGATTTCCCCGAGACTTTATGTCTCCTAAAGAGCCGTTGAAGACTACGACGTTGATAGGTTGGATGTGGAAGCATAGTGATATGTGAAGCTGACCAATACTAATTGCTCGTGAGGCTTGACTATACAACACCCAAACAGTTGGTGTTGTAGTCAAAATCACTACAAACAACTTGATTTAGTTAACGCTAA
>NZ_PJRJ01000068.1 GCF_003711395.1 Acinetobacter sp. B51(2017) | reverse complement strand
GGTTAACCTGTTGAACAGTGGCAGATGTAAACGCCGTGTAACAAGTCAATCAACATAACTGGCATATATACAGCATCATAATAAACGATCAATTTATTATTAATCATCGACTTATTGAATAAATAGGGATAGTTTAATTTAAAGGTAGGTGCAGATAATTGCAGTCAATTTTCACTACAGTTTTTTAACAAGAAATCTTCTTCTTTTAGAATTAAAGCTTTTAAATGCTTTTAAGCTCCTCGCTATGCCTTGCTGTATAAGGCTTTCAGAGACCATATGAATAGTTTTTCCGAGTAATATGAATAGTTTTTCCGAGTGGATAAGTCTTCATATGAATAGTTTTTCCGACAATTTAGATAGTAATATTTTTGAACTATCTTTATGATGGTGCTATCAGCTTGAGTTAAGAAAAAATGAGCACTAAAAATAAATTAATTGTGAAGGATAACGCCTTAATTGAGGCAGGGTTCTATTTGTCATTAGTAGAGCAACGTCTAGTTTTACTGGGAATTACAGAAGCGAGAGAACTAGAAGAATTGACTTTTGAAACACCAGTCAAAGTATCAGTACAAAGTTATATTAAGCATTTTGGTGTAAATAGCAGTACAGCATATGAATCACTGCAAGCAGCAGTTAATACTTTATTTGACAGACAGTTTAGCTACTACGATCACGAATTGAATGAACGATTCAAAGAACGATGGATTTACAAAGCAAGTTATATGGACAACAAAGGGTATGTGATTATGTTCTTCACACCAACTGTTATTCGAATGATTAGTAAGCTAGAAGAGAATTTTACTAAGTATTTATTGAATCAGATCGCAGCTTTTAAAAGTAAATATTCGATCAGAGTTTATGAGTTGGCTATGAAGTGGGGAAGTGTTGGGCAGTCTAAGAAATATGGTGTTGATGAATTGAGAGAAATCTTGGGTGTGGGAGTTAATGAGTACAAGACGATGAGCTTATTCAAAGCAAACGTACTAGATAAAGCACTCAAAGAAATTAATACCAAGACAGACCTAAGCATAGACTATGTCCAATTTAAAGAGGGGCGGACAATTACCCATATACAGTTGAAAATTACTGAAAAGAAAAAAATAGAGCAGGTTGGAATTAAATATACAGCACCATTAACAGAAAAACAGATTGAGATGTTTAGTGACAAACTCAGTCGTTCATCAAAATTTCAAAGTCATTTTATGGCTGCTGTTGGTGCTAGCAATGAAGATTACAAGGATCAAATTGCAGCTAAACTTGAGGATAATTTCTACGTTGAACAGTGGTTGCCATACTTGGAAGAAGTTGGATTTAAAATTTGATTTGTTTTACTTTGTGTAAAAATATTTACTGTGGTTAATGATTAGTGTAAGCTTGCCATTCGGGATCAGTAAAAAACACACTTAGCAGAAGAAAAAATGCTGCAGTTTTTATTCAAATTCCATCATTTTTACGTTATCAAACTACTCTAAAAATGCCTTTGTAGCCCACTATTTGCATTGGTTTAGCACATTTCACCGAAATGATGCTTATGGGGGAGCTATTGCCTGAGGTTATGGCGCATCTTATCTGTAAGGTGATAGAACATACTCTTAAGGTAGATACATGCATCTAATAGAGAACATTCGATAACAATGATTACCAAACAAACTTAACTAAAGGAGGAAGACTATTTCTACATCTATTGGAACCAAGTTATATAAAGGGGTAGTGATTAGTAGTAAAGCTGATATATCGAATAATCTAGATTCAATGCTTAAGGTGCTGTCTAGGGCACAGAAGCAAATGATTAATCCTAGAATGATGCATTTTGTATGCCCTATCGAAGACTTCGACATATTGCCAAGTAAGTTTATTCAAGCATTCAAAGAGAAGTTTGAATCTGAATGGCGTAAAGCTGAAAATAGCGAAAGAAGAGAGAAGCTACGTTCTAGACGATTGCCAAAGATCGAGATGATCTACAGCATCGAAGCTAAAGATATTGAAAATCCAAATTATCGTTGGGGTGATCCTGAAAACTCCCATCTGACAATCAGGTACAACCATGTGCATATCATCTTGATCGTTGATATTGATCACAAAAGGTATAATTGGAGAGAGATTTCAATATTAGCAAATAAGGCTTTCAATCGTATCAATGGTATTCAATCTTTGACTATTGAAAATGATTTCACTATGACAAGTGCAGATGGTGAGCACACTACAAGCTGTGGATTTCTCAAAGTTAGATCGAAAAAGTGTCTAGTGAATAATGGTGAAAGCTTTAAAGAGCTTTTTTGGCACGACCTTAAGACTGAATTTGATGATGCTGTGATTAGGGCATCCTATCTATGTAAGTCAGAGCAAAAAGCTCTACTGCCCGAAAGATTTGCCAATAGCTCATTCAATATCACTAGAGCAGCTCGTCAACCACGAGTGGTTAAAATCACTCAAAAAACCTAAGTTTTTAAAATCACTAAATACCTATACCGACAATAAAAAAGGAATAGGTATGAGTGATTCGAAATTAAAAATATTAGCATTGGTTTTAGGCTGCTTAATGCAATGGCAACCACCAACCACAGTAGTGATATCTGATTTGGTGAAGGTGGATCAATCCATCAATACCACTACGATTATAGTTGAATGTAGTAAAGAGAAGCTGCCTTGAGCAGCTTTTTCACACCTATTAAAATAGATTTACTAAACAACATTGAAAAATTGCTGAAATAAAGATTTGGATAATATATACGTAGTTGAACCTAAATTTTATAAGGATTGAATATGGCTATGTTAAATACGGTGACCCTTAAAAATAACGATTCAACAATGATTTTCACCAAACGCATGATAAGACAAAAATGGCGTGACGAAAAAGATACTGAAATTGTAGATCAGACCTTAATAAAATTTTTAGACAATGCCAGTCTAAATCAAACTATTACACTAAATGGTCAAGAGTATAAAGTGGCTAAAGTTGGTCAAGGTGGGGCAATCTAACGGCACAGTCAAAATGAACCGCTGCTTAGTCAATTTGAGCAAGCAGCGTAGTCAAAATGACAACACTTTAATAAGACAAATAAGTTTTAAATAAAAATCAAAGAGGGTGATTGGCAGTAGCTCTATATTCTATTTTAAGCCTCATACAGCCACTTTAAGGCACCAACCTATACAACCCTACTACAATAGGCAAAGTGGGCTTAAAAACGCATACAAATACACATAAAGCATAAACCAACTTCTAGACACATCATATAACGCATTCTAAGCCTCATACAGCCACTTTAAGGCACCAACCTATACAACCCTACTACAAAACATATAAATAGCCTTAGAACGCAAATTATAGAGTTTATTGAATGAGCTAATAGGGGAAGTTAATTTCAATTTCTAGAAGATTAATTAGCGGTAATAGTGTCAAAAGTAGTTAATTGGTTAGAAAATTTGGTTACTACCATGTCATAACAATAAAAATTATTTTTATAAATAATAATTTACTAACACTAAATGATGCGTTGAATACGCATAACATAGCTATTCTTAAATCTCTGCCGATATTTTAAACCTAGACTGGGGTCGAATAGTTGAGAGTGGTTAACCTGTTGAACAGTGGCAGATGTAAACGCCGTGTAACAAGTCAATCAACATAACTGGCATATATACAGCATCATAATAAACGATCAATTTATTATTAATCATCGACTTATTGAATAAATAGG
>NZ_PJRJ01000067.1 GCF_003711395.1 Acinetobacter sp. B51(2017) | reverse complement strand
AAAAAGGAAAGAATGTGAAAGCCAAATCAGGCTTAAACAAATCAATCCTAGATCAAGGGTGGTCAATGCTTGTTGGTATGTTGGAGTATAAGCAACAATGGCGAGGTGGTTTACTTGTTAAAGTTGATCCTAAATATACAAGTCAGACTTGTAGTTCATGTGGTCACGTTGCAAAAGAAAACAGGCTCACTCAGGCGAAATTTAGCTGTGTAGAGTGTAGCTTTAGCGAGAATGCGGATATAAACGCTTCTCGCAACATTTTGGCGGTAGGACATACCGTTTTGTCTGTGGAGGGTGGATGCGGTAAAGGTCGCCCTACGAAGCAGAAAGCAAGCGAAATCCGCAAGGAAGTCGCTTAAGAGCATTTGCTTTTAGAATCCCCACTTGAACATCGTGAAAGTGGTGGGAGTATGTCAATCAGCATTCTACGTGGTAGAGTAAACCATAATAAGATTAGGACCAAACAGCATACAGCAAATGCGGTTAAGTGATATATTTCAAATAAAATACGTGAACCTTCAAGTACAATAAAATAGCTAAACATCATCAGCATCGACATTGCTGAAGCAACGGTACCTTTTGAAATATCAGATGACATCATCGCTAAACGGTACATGACCGAGAAACACATGCCTTCGCCAAAGCTCATGATCGTCATACCGATGATAAGGCAGTAAAGGAAATAATCGGGCAGGAACAAGCCAGCAACAATAATAACTGCGCCGACCAACATCATAGGTAAACCAAAATGAATGGTTTGACCTAAAGGATAACGATCAACAATTTTAACCAATACCAAACTGCCTAGAATCAATGCACCTAAGACAGGAATTTGGGCGAGGCCATACTGTGTACTGCTAAGGCCTAAATATTCAACCAACATTACAGGTGAAAGCGCAATCCATAGCATAATGGGTAAACATGCTAAGGGTAAGGCACTGGTCATGATCAAAAACTGTTGATTAGAAAAGACTTTTTTAAAGTCAGCCCAAATCGTTGACATGGGTTGTTTGACAAGTTTTTCAGGCGTATCTTTTGGCATAGCAACTTTTAAGCCCAATGCACCAAGGAGTGCCAACATGGCGATCCCGACAAAACCCCAATGCCAAGAGACATGCTCAATTAAAAATGCACCAATAATAGGACCAAGTAGCGGTGCAAATAAGGTCATATTGCCCATGATCGCCATGACTTTAACCGCACTACGTTCCTCAAAATTTTCTTGAATCGCGGCATAACCCACAGCGCTAATCACTGTGAGCCCCATACCTTGTAAAAAACGTAGGCTTAAAAAACTTTGAATATTTTGGGTCAGTAGAATCAGTAAGCATGTAATCGCAAAGAATACAGCACCGCCAACCAATACTTTTTTACGTCCAATTCGATCTGCCAAAGGGCCCATCAGCCATGCAATGCATCCACCACCTAATAAATAAAATGACATGGAAGACGGTGCCCAACTGCTACTGACATTAAAATCGCGCGTTATGGCCAACATAGCAGGTTGAACCAAATCATTGCCGAGGTAAACAGCAAATTCAAATAACACTAAAGCCAAAGGGAACAGCATAGTGGCCCATGTAAGTTTAGAAATAGGAGAGCTAGACATTATTTTTCAACATAAATAAAAAATAAAACCAAATGCCAAAAGCGGCATTTGGTTTTATTTCAAAGGAGATTAAAGCAAGATGCATTTAAAGCAGTGATAAAAAACTGCATAAAAAAATACACCTACGGCAAAGCGTAGGTGACAATAAACGCATTGTAACATAAAGATACAGCCGTAGGAAAGTTATGCTGTATCGACTAAGAAATTGGAAAATAGCAAAGCGGTATTTAAATTGAACTCAAACCCAGTTCTTTTCTATATTTGGGAACTAACATATGACCTGCTTTCGCCATTTTGGTAATAAAAGGAATGTTAATCATGCCAATAATGGGTAAATAAACCACACCTTTTTGACTTCCTAAAGTGACAGCCATCATTGGATTATTGGTTTTAGCTCTATAGTGTTTGAGAGGAGTTTGCTTTGATGTCAAGATACGACGAATATTTCTGGCAGCAACAGGAATCTGACCATTGATATGCCAAGCCATTTTATTCTCGGCAAGATCAGTAATATCACCTAAGGCGAATAGATGAGAATAACCAGTGACCTGTAAGCTCGGTTGAACTTGAATCTGTTGTTTTGCATTGAGGACATCGGCAAAATGCGCTTGCATAAATTGCGTATTTGGCTGGCCACCAGTGCACCAAATAATAAGGTCATAATCAAGCACGTCACCCGTGGAAAGTTTGGCTTGTCCTGTATGATTTAAAATACAGCTAGGAGGATGGCTGGCATGTACCAGTCGAGTCTGGGTAAGAATTTTTACGCCACGACGAGACAAATCTTTTGCTGCATAACAACTTACTTTGTTTGCCGTGCCTGCCAGTAAGCGTGGTCCAGCTTCTACAATAGTGAGCTGTTTATGTGGATATTGCTCATTAATCTCACCGGCGACTTCTACACCAATTGGCCCACCACCGACTAAAATAATCTTTTCAGCCTTTTTGACTTGATCGGCAAAACTTTGATAAAACGCCAAACGTTGTTGTTTGGTTTGCTTTTGACCACGCATGAGTGAGTTGTTAAACTGACTTCCTGTGGCCAGCACGTTTAAATCGGCTTGGAGGTGTAGCTGCTCACCACTGGCTAATTCGACAGTCGCACTGCAATCTGGGTGTAACTTGGTCAAACATCCTTGAATATGCTTCACCTGAGGCAATGCCTCTGCAAAGGGGATAATGGCAGCTTCAGCAAAAGTGGGCTGAATGATGCTGCGTGGTGTTGCCATTGGAATTTCAAAATATTCATTGCTATCGACCAAAGTCACGGCAAAATCTTGGCACAGCTGTTTCGCTAAAAATGTGCCTGCCATACCACCACCATAAATTATGATTGTTTTCAACTGTGCCGATCCTTTTGTATGCTGATGCTGCATGATACTCAATTTTAGCGCTTTGAATGTAGACAATTTTAAGTCTCAGCCAGCTTAAATAAAGCGCTGCTGTGCTAAACGTATTGCCAAGATTAAAGTGCAGGGTTGGAAACGTGGTTTAGTAGCAGATACAGCAGGAATTAAATTGAGCGCGTGATAAACAATGCAAGCATTTTGCAAAATTTCAAAAATGATTAGATAGCTTTGATAGCGCCGTAGATCTTCAGCGCCAATTTTATCTAAACGTGCTAAGTTCATGTTGTCACAGACATCTGCATATTTGACATAACAGGCGAGAGGATTTGTCAAGGTACGTTTTAATGCTTGAAAACGCGATTCACCTGGCTGTTTACTCAGTGCAATAAGTGCATTGAGGTGGAGAGCATGTAGGCCTATATGATGCAAATGCCACAGATTCACCCAAGTATCTTCTAATGTATCATGCAAAATCGCGACAATTTTGCCATCCAAACTATTGACAGCGTGCAGCACGCGCAGTGGGTGCAGAATATATGCTTGTCCAGCTTTATCGACTTGGCCCTGATGTGCATCATGTGCCAATCGTATGGCAGCCTTTAAAACTCGTATTTTATCAGCAGAACTCTGGTCTTGATGTTGATAAAGTTGAGGCATAAGAAGATGCATTCTGAAATACTCAATTTAACTCATTGTGAAAAACTCCTCATCCATAATCTTTAATTTGCATGGAGATAGATGAAGTCTTAATGAAAGCCTAAAAATACCGTATTTATCTTGATCGAGCGTAAGACCCCCACCGACAGTCAGGTGGGGGATATAAGCGAGTGGCGATAGCCATAAATAATCTAATATTATCTTTATTGTAGTGCTTTAATTTGCTATAATCTATTTACAA
>NZ_PJRJ01000066.1 GCF_003711395.1 Acinetobacter sp. B51(2017) | reverse complement strand
TTTTTTTTTGGTGCGATTTGGTGAGAAATAGAGTGTTTCTAGCTGTTCAGTAATTTTTAGATACATGCTTTCAGCTAGTTTTTCGCCCCATTTTTCGATGCCATACGCCAAAATTTCAATTAAATCTTGTTCTGCTTGTGGCAAATAAGAAACGTCATAACTCATCTGCTACGGCTCGCCACTAATTCTCGTGCTTTTTGCATCGCTGTAGCATGTACAGTTTTCATCGCTGTGGTTTGTGATGGGTGAGATTTCAACGCACTTAGAGCTTCAGCAATTTTTTCCTTTTCCCAATCTTCATAATCATCATCCTGAACATCGAAAAGGCTTTCTAAGTGAGTACCTTTTACATCTTTTAGTGATAAGAAGACACCAACAGGACGTTTATTTTTAGTCACTAAGACTGGCTCTCGTTGCATGGTATCGAGTAATTCACCAAAGCGTGATTTTGCATCTTTTGCTGTAATAACTTGCATTTTAAAACCTCATAAAAGTAGGCGTTTTGTCTATTTTAAACTTTTTAATCAGCAAATCTAGAGTTATTTGGTTGTTTCAACGATAAAAACCTCGATCTGCTTTGATTTCAGCCTGTTTTACTTTCATTTTTTCGTCAATTCGCTGTTCAGCTCTCGTAATCTGCTGTTCAGATTGTTTAATTGTCGATTTTGACTGCTCAATTCCTCGTTCTGCACTCTCAATACTTGATTCTGATTGCTCAAGGCTTCGATCTGCTCGGTCTGTCTTTGATTTATTTCGTTTAGCTCGTTCAATTGCGTTTCTAACGAGTTCAAGATGACGTTGTAGCGATTCATAAAGTCGTTGGTCATGTTGATTTCCTATTTCTCGATTTTCATTACTTTTTGGTCGCTGGTATTCTCGAATACTTCCGATTTTTTGCTGTTCTTGGCTACGATGAAATAAGTCTTCTTGTCCTTGCTCTCGTGAAATTCCACCGATCTCAAAATCCGCTTTTCGAGTGGAGATTGGTCTAATTCGAGATTGATCTCTGCTAATTCCTGCTTCTTGTCCTTGATCTGATAACCCAACCATAGGTTTATTCCTAGAACTACGAGAAATAGCATAGTCAGTCCGCCCAAAACTGCTCCCGTGAGAATATTCAAACGCAAAGCGTTTTTGATGCTCGGTTGTTGGTCTTTGATGATCTGTAGGTTTGATCTCAAAGCGTTCTTGGTTTCTTCGTTGCTTGCTTTCAACAAGGCTGTGTAGCTTTCCAAGTGCTGTTTCGTAGCGTTCTCGGCTTGTTCTTTGATAATCCTGTCCTGCTCGGCTGTGTTCTTCTGCAAATTGCTTATCAAATTGTCGATTTTCATAAATTACGCCCTCTAAACGTATGTTTCGCTTGCCGTCAGGATTTTTGATACTGATTGATCGTTCTGTTTGCCTTGTGATTTCAAAACCTGCATTTTCAAGCGTACTGACAACATCTTGCCGATTTTGGATATTTCCATTACTGATTTGCTCGGCTATCGCTGTACCAATCTGTTGTTTTATTTCTTTAATATTTTCAGGCAGGTTTTGACTGTTTAAAGTCTTTATGGCTTGGGCTTTATCAGGTGCATGGGGGTCTGATAATTCATAATCAAAATTGGTAACTTGTTTCCAATTTTCTACCAATGGACGGTCTACTTGATCAAAATAGGGCTGTAAGCGTTTCCCCGTACTCAATTCCACATTTGGAATAACGAAATTCAGTTCTAAACGTCCTTTGTCTGTATGTTCTATCCAAGTAATGTCGTATTGATCTCGATCTAAACCTGCAAGAAGCATTTCTTCAAAGCTCTGCATAATTTCTTGTTTTTGTTGTTCTTCAATATTGGCTTCTTCAAACGATAAAACGCCCACCGTATAACGGTTTTGAAAATCTAAATTATCTGCCAATCTTGCTGTTAAATCAGGGTCGCCACTAAGTAAAATCGCTCCATCACGATCTCTTTCTTTACCTAGCATGTAATCAATGGCTGCACCTGCACTACCACCGCCTTTATTTCCCAATATTTTAACGATCATAGTCAGCTAAAACCTTTTGTAGTTGTTCCCTAATCATTGCCAACTCTGCAAAAGCTCTAATTTTTTCTATATCAGATTGAACAGTATTCACTTGCCTAGCAATTTGATTAAGGTTTCCTCCAATACGCCCAAGCCCTGCTAAAAGTTGAGGATCTGCAACTTTATAATTCCGTTTTTTATTTGGTTTTTCTTCTAAACAGATTTGTCTTATCCATGTTGCCAACTCCCCACCTGTCATACGTTCAAGTAAGGCTTGGTGTTCTGCTTCTGTTAAACGAACTTTTATTTCTTTCTGTCTTTTGACGATTTCTTTTTTGGTCATGACTAAATCCGTTTCGTAGATTGGGTCGACTTTTTTATGAGGGACCTGGCTAACTGAAAGTTGGCCATGTTCCCGAAATAAATAAAGTCGAAAGAGGGTTAAGGGATACTTCCCTTACAAGGCACAAAAGGTAACTCTATCGAAAACTTTAGTTTTTGTATAGAGTACCCTTTGTGTGTCCTTGCCCATTAAAAAATGATAGACAAAATACAAAGTTTTTTGATTGAATGATTACTGTCTGCCACATGATGAAACAGTCATTCATTGCTATGACTGTTTTTTTAAAATATTTTGTATTATTTGCTTTAATTGTTTACCACGATTACCAATTTAGTCATGACTAAAAAACTGCTGTATCACTTTAAAAATAGGTCAAGCAACTGTTCTTCATTAGACATTTTTTCTCGTTTTAATTTCTGTTTCTCATTTATCTGCCAAAGCTGCAATTCCCTGTTTAATTCTTGGATTGTTGTATTCATAGGCGTTTTACCCCTACGATTTAATTTATCCCAAACGTCCTTTAATTGCCTATCTTGACGATCTTGTTCTGATTCCATATTAAAATTTCCTCTCGTAAAAGAAGCACCCTGACGGGCGGTTATCTGATTAGGCTTGCACTTTCCGCTTTTTAAGCCAATTCCGGACAGTCCTATCAGATACGTTTAATTGCTCGGCTATTTGCTTCTGTTTTACGCCCTGAATATGCAACTGTAACGCCTGTTGTCTTTGGTCGCTGTACTGTGCCGAACGTGCTTTACCGCCATGACTGGAATCACTAGCTAAACCACCTTTACGCCCTCTTGTTGCCTGTTTTTCGCTAAATCGCTTCTGAAATTCAGCACAACCATGATTACGCCACACCCACTTTGCTATACTTTTCGCTGTCGCCCTGACTTCGCTATATGGCAGTGGCTGTAAAAACGCACCATTTGCGATTTTAGCCCTTTCTAACACTTCACCATACCAAACATCATACCCACCACTTAAAGTCGATCTAACCGCTTTATACGCCCATATACGCACTATATCGAACATCATGCAATTACGACCAAGCCCAGACACTTCAATTTTTTCATTTTTTGGCTTAGTTTCTAACTCGATGTAGTCCGCAAGTTCTGCAAGGTCAAAAGGTCTAGGATTGAGATAAGAAACCTCCCAATCTCTGTCCATTGGATTTTTTGTCAAAAGCCCTGAATAGCGTAAATCCGCCCCTAATTTTTTAGCGTATGTATATTCGATTGAAGCTAGATAGCGTAAAGGTTTTAGCCGAGCATTGGCTGTTTTACAGACTGCTGTTTCTAATTCATAACAGACATGGCAATGACCATTTTTTCTATTTTTTGCTATCCATGTCGGTGTTGGTAGTCCTGCATCGAAAAAATGCAAATATGCGTCACTTTCGTCTATATCGAAAATTAGATAATTGACTAAATGGGGTGGGTTCACTTGGATTAGCGGATACTGTACCGCATGTTTTTTTGAACGTATGAGGGTTCGTTCACCTTTTCCCAACGAACAATAGGGCTTTTTAGGCAATTTTTGATAAAAATTTTCTGAAATTTGAATATGATTAAGCATTAGCAACGTCCAAAGTGTTGCAATGGCTCAAAACATCGGTAAAATATACAAGTATCTAATTTGCGTTTACTGATGCTTTAAGTATTTGTTAAACAAAGAAAAGAAAGCGGGTCGCCAAACCTGCTTTTTTTTCGCCTAAAAGAAAATTTAACACAACTTTAATAGTTTTAAAAGTTATTGATTTTCTTAATTTTCTAACTGAATTTTTGTCAAAATAATGGACTGAAATTCAGTTATATATTTCTCGAAGTATGCAAAATTCTTAGAATAAAAACTCGCTTGGCTTCTTCATCAATTTGAATAATCGCACGGTATGGGCTGTCAGAAATAAGCATTTCTCTTGTTCCTAAACTTCCTTTTTTTTTGGTGCGATTTGGTGAGAAATAGAGTGTTTCTAGCTGTTCAGTAATTTTTAGATACATGCTTTCAGCTAGTTTTTCGCCCCATTTTTCGATGCCATACGCCAAAATTTCAATTAAATCT
>NZ_PJRJ01000065.1 GCF_003711395.1 Acinetobacter sp. B51(2017) | reverse complement strand
TCGTAGCGGATACGTTCATTTTTAGCGAACATTTCAAACGATTTAGCAAGAACTTGATTCCACACAAAACGAGCAGAACCTATTGCTTGATTAAGCAATATTTCCTGTTCTTTATTAGGCAAAAGCCTAAATTTATAGTGTTGTAAAATCTTCATTAAATCATTGTTTATAAAGGGATTGGTGTAAATAGATTATAGCAAATTAAAGCACTACAATAAAGATAGTATTAGATTATTTATGGCTATCGCCACTCGCTTATATCCCCCACCTGACTGTCGGTGGGGGTCTTACGCTCGATCAAGATAAATCTTCCTCAGATGACCTTGAATCGAGTGCTTTGGGCTGGGTGATCTACTTAACCTACCATTTAACTGGCAGTTTTAGCTATTATTTAAATTGCACAGATACTTATAGGTGCTGAGGTATTATTCATCAATAACATCAAAAAATTGAGCCGCTAATACTTTAGCCAAATCTTGCGGAGCTAAACCGATATCTAAACCGCGTTTCCCTCCACTGACATACATTTTTGTTAATTGTTGAGCACTGACATCTATGACGGTTTTTAAGCGTTTTTTCTGTCCGACGGGGCTAATACCACCGACCAAATAACCAGTTAAACGCTCTGCATCTTTAGGATCTGCCATATGCAGCTTTTTAGCCCCTACAGCCGTCGCTACTTTTTTGAGATTGAGCTGATATTCAACTGGTAGCACAGCTACATAATATGTTTTATCGTCAGTCACCAATAGTGTTTTAAATACTTCGTTTACATGTAATCCTAGCTTTTCTGCTGCTTCTAAACCAAAGCTTTTCGCTTGGGGATCATGTTCATATTCATGAATTGAATAATCAATTTTTTGACTTTTAAGTATTTTACAAGCAGGTGTCATAGCATTTTTGTCTGTTTGGATACAATTAATTTCTACATTATAAAACTTTGGTTATAGATTACCAATAACACTTAGGCTATTTAATAGCCACTGAATGAGCACCCTGTTGAGTTAGAATTAGCGCTTTCATTCAGGGTGCCTCTAAACTTTAAAAGCTATGATCTTTAATCTAGCTGATTAAAAATCATATTGAGTTAGTTTTATATCCCTTTATATTTAATATAATTTTTTGGGTAGCTTAATTTGAATCATCTCATTGTCGTCTGCCAGTTTGGCATTACGTCCAGACGAACCTGGGAAGTTATTATCATTAAAGACGGTTAGAGTTGTTGCATCTTCAATAATAATATCTTCGATGGTTTGGAATGGGAAACCAAAACGCTCACCCGTCGCGATATCGCCTGTACGCGGTGTACCATAGAGTAAGTTTGGATTGGCAAGATCCATAAGATCTACAATTTCTTCACGTTGAATAGTTTGCCCAATTTCACCCAATTTGACTTTAATCAGCTTTTTATAACCACCTAAATTATTTTCCGTATCATCACGTTCGATAATAATACCTTCTGTTGGGCTAAACAGTTGGAAATCACCAATCGCTGACGCTTTGCTATCTAGACTAAATAAATAATATTTACCCGTATATTGTTTAGTTTCTAAATCAAACTGCGACATGATTAATTGACCAGTACTATCATTAGATAATGGTTTTTCAAGTAATGGATATAGATATTTACCATCAGGAGAAATCGCCATTCCCTCAAAACCACCACTACGTTGAACTAAAGGTTCAACATAATTGATTTGTGCCTTATTCAGTTGGTTCTGTGGAGAACGTAATTCAACACCTGCTTGTATTGGGTGTGGAAGTGCAATAGGTGCATCTAGCAATACGCCATCTTTAGAAAAATGCAGTAAATATGGACCAAACTCATCTCCAATCCAGAATGAGCCATCTGCTTCACGTTGCATCGATTCAGGATCAAAATCTGCACCTGTCAATAAACGCTCTGGGCTATTATTATTCACGATTTCAAATGGGATCAGGCGATTAGGGTCTTTAAGCTGGATAAAATCTAGAACCTCAACTTCACCGCTGCCTTTGGCTTGAGAGCGAAAATCTGGTTTTACTTGATAAATACGTAGTAAGTAATCAGCTGAGTTATCTTGTGAACCAAAGCCATTGTCAGACATGGCCATATACGTGCCATCAGCATTTTTTAATGCTGCAGAAAAACCTTGTACAGGTTGACCTGGAAATGGCGGATAAATACCATTTGCGCCTTTAACATAAGCACCGGATTCTGGGCCTGCAGCATAAGTATCAACTTTAAGCTTGGCAAAGGAAATTAAAGTGGGTTCAGTGACTACGGGTTGGGCCTGAACATTGTCATTGTCGTCATTACATCCAGCAAGGGCTAACATGCTCAAAGTAATTAAAGATAAAGTTAATTTTTTCATAGACATATAAATCAGTTTTAAAGGCTTAGGCTATTTAACCGATTTTTTATGACAACTTGGCTGCATTTTAGTGACGATTATCTTAAATTTTGGACATAAAAAAAGCCCCCAATTAGGGAGCTTTTCGGATCATTGACTTATGCTTTAGCGCTGATTGGTTGAGCCAGCTCAACTTTATCAGTATCTTTTTCGTTCATAATTAATGCAACAGCAATTGCTGTAATCAATACAGGTAAACCTACTGCAATGAAGTTAAAGTGCGCAGGTAAGTTCATACCGAGTAAGCCACCAATCAGGATCGGACCGACAATCGCTCCCATACGCCCAATAGCAGACGCCCAACCAATTCCTGTAGAACGCACAGCAAGTGGATAATATTGTGCTACATAGCTGTATAACAACATCTGTGAGCCAATAGATGCCGCACCCGCCAAGAAAACCAAGATGTAAAGTAAGAATTGATTCGATTGAAAGCCCATTAGACTCATTACAATCGCGCCCATAACACCTAAAAACATCAGTACTGGTTTTAAATGGAAACGGTCTGCTAGGATACCTCCACCTACAATACCCACCACTGCTCCTACGTTCATTACCATCATAAACATAAGGCTATTGTCCATTGAGTAACCCGCTGCCATCATCAGTTTCGGCAACCAACTACTTAAGGCATACATTGTCAATAGACAAGTGAAGAATGCAACCCAGAACAGTAAAGTATTTACTGCACGACCACGACGGAATAAACTTACTACGTTAGCCGCTTCAGGTACCGCTTCTTCTGGTAAGGTAAATACAGTCTGCTCTGTTACAGCTGTATTTGGTGCAATACGCTTTACAATTGCACGAGCTTCAGCCTGTTTATTTTGTTTTACTAAAAAGCCTAAAGACTCTGGTAAAAATTTCCAAATAATTGGTAGTAGAAATAATGGAATACCTGCAATGAAGAACATGATTTCCCAACCAAAACTTGGTGTTAACCATGAACCTAGCAAAGCTGCCATTACACCACCTACGGCATAACCACTAAACATACCTGTCACTAAAGTACTACGCATTTTTTTAGGTGCATATTCAGAGGTTAGCGCAACAAGGTTTGGCATTACACCACCAATACCTAAACCTGCTAAAAATCGTAAAATACCAAACTCTGTGGGATTTGATGCAAAGCCACCGGCAAAAGTTAATCCACTAAACAATACAATACAAATCATAATGACTTTTTTACGCCCGATTTTATCTGCAAGCGAACCAAAAATCATTGCACCAAACATCATTCCAGCTAATGCAGTACTTGCGAGCATTCCTGCTTGCATCGCACTTAAGCCCCAATCTTGCATCAATAATGGTAAAACTACCCCATTAATTGCTAGATCGTAACCATCAAATAAAATAATTAATAAACACCAAGCAACTACATTGAAGTGAAAAGGCGTAAATTTGGCATTATCGACAACAGAATTAATATCTATTTGTTCCGTCTTCATCGTTCTCATCTCCCATGAGTACTTGTTCATACTTAATAAAAACTATTAAGTGAATTTTATAGATTCAATATACTTATTAGATTTTTAATGCACAATACGACTAAAGATTAGAAATACACATATATTTTCACCCTTCTATCTGCATGTATTAAAAGGAAATATTTATAATATAAATACCTATAACTTTAGTATTACATGAATAAATAATGTTTAAAATTTATCTAATATTTATCTAATATACCGCCAATATTCACCCCAGTATTTAAATTAACTAAACAATATCAAGTTTTAAAATATCGTTATAATTTTGATTATGAATAAATATGACTTAAAAACTATAGTGCTATATAAAGCAAAAAATAAATAATTGCATAAATAACTTAATATCAAAAATATAAATTAGACATACAAATTCTATAGCCGAAAAAAATCCCCCTGATCATTGATCAAGGGGATTTTCGAATAATGAGCTGGCGATGACTTACTCTCACATGGGTAACCCCACACTACCATCAGCGCTAAGAGGTTTCACTTCTGAGTTCGGGAAGGGATCAGGTGGTTCACTCTTGCTATTGTCGCCAGCACAACTGTGATGCTTACTCATCAGGTCTTATTAAATGCCTAACTTTCGTCAAATGAGTTATTAACAGGATATATCTGAGTCGTCTATTTTGTTCGTTAGCGTTAACTAAATCAAGTTGTTTGTAGTGATTTTGACTACAACACCAACTGTTTGGGTGTTGTATAGTCAAGCCTCACGAGCAATTAGTATTGGTCAGCTTCACATATCACTATGCTTCCACAT
>NZ_PJRJ01000064.1 GCF_003711395.1 Acinetobacter sp. B51(2017) | reverse complement strand
ACTGATTGGAAAAATACGAGTTGTGATCGAACACATCAATAGTCAATTGAAAACATTTAGAATATTAAGTGAACGCTATCGAAATAGACGGAAAAGATTCGGTTTACGCATTAACTTAATTGCTGCACTGGTAAACCGAATAAACTTGCAATAACCACTTTCGCAAGAGGTCTAATAAGTAAAAATAAAGCCCTATCATGGATAGAGCTTTAGTAAAAATCAACATCTTGTATTAAATTTTAGATACCATATTTAACGCGGTATTCTTCCATTTTCGCTAAAGCCTCTTTATCGCCTTTCGCATCTAAGTAATCCATTAAATCTTTCATCGTAATTAAAGCATGTACTGGAATTTCTAATTCTTTTTGCACTTCTTGAATCGCAGATAACTCGCCTTGACCTTTTTCTTGACGGTCTAGCGCAACTAAAACACCGGCAATTTGTGCACCTGCATTTTTCAAAATAGTCACAACTTCACGAATCGCAGTACCTGCAGTGATCACATCATCAATGATCAAGACTTTTTTACCTTCAACTGATGCACCCACAAGTACACCACCTTCACCGTGATCTTTGGCTTCTTTACGGTTAAAGCCCCAAGGCACACTTACGCCATGGTTTTGTGATAATGCCACAGCAGTCGCTGCTACAAATGGAATACCTTTATATGCAGGGCCAAAAATCACTTCTACGTTATCGCATTCGGTGAGTTTTGCTGCATAGCCTGATGCCAAACCTGTTAATGCTTCACCGTCATTTAATAAACCTGCATTAAAAAAATAAGGGCTCACACGACCCGATTTTAAAGTAAACTCACCAAATTTAAGCACACCGCGTGATAATGCGAGTTCGATAAAAGCTTGTGGGTTAAATGCCGCTTGCGTTGTCATGAGGTGCTCCATTTTTTAAGTTTGAGGTTAAACCTAAGCATGATACCAAAGAGTAGCTATCCAAGTGATCAAAAAATTTTACGTGTGGTGTCAATTAACGTAAATGGATTACGTTCTGCTGAGAAAAAAGGGATTTTTGACTGGATGGCAACTTCAGATGCCGATGTCATCTGCATGCAAGAATCACGCATTACCCATGAACAATGGACGGATAAATTTAAACCCGAAGGCTGGTACACACATTTATTCCCTGCGCAACGTCCAGGTTATGCAGGTACAGCGATTTATAGCCGTTTGCCTTTTGTATCTGTGACCGATGGTTTAGGTTTTGAGTTAGCAGATTCACAAGGGCGTTTTATTTCGGCAGAATTTGATTTAGGTTTAGGTAAAACTGTACATATTTGTTCTCTTTATTTACCTTCAGGTTCATCAGGTGAAGAAGCTCAAGCACGCAAAGATCACTTTTTAGATGAATACAAAAAAATCCTTAAACAATGGCGTGATGAAAATAAATCGGTGATTGTGTGTGGTGATTACAACATCGTACATAAACGCATTGATATTAAAAACTGGTCAGGTAACCAAAAAGCTTCAGGCTGTCTACCACATGAACGTGCATGGTTGGATCATATTTATGATGAATTAGGTTATGTCGATACGTTCCGTGAAGTGGTGAAAGAAGCCGACGTCTATTCATGGTGGTCAAATCGTGGGCAAGCGCGTGCTAAAAATGTCGGTTGGCGCATTGATTACCAAGCTTGCTCCCCAGATTGGAAAGAACGTACTATCAATGCTTGGGTCTATAAAGAAACATGGTTTAGTGACCATGCGCCTGTCATTATTGATTACAAACTGTAAAACTCAGTAAACACTTGTTTACTTAAATAGCGTCTATTTCCTACATCGTCTGTCGCCTTTATTGCTTTTTTCATAAGCTTATTCAAGGCATTATGTCGCCACAGCACAGGGAACCGGTCAGGATGACCACACATGGATTGGATGCTGTAGGATGAAATAAACAAGTATTTTAACAGTGCTTGTTGCAAGGATTAACAACGGACGTTGGAATGAGACCCGCATAATCAGGATGATTAGATGCGGGTTTTCTACATCTAAAGTATAGATTTTTTAATTTTTCGCCCTAATTGCTACATTACTCTCGCAATATGACGATGACATGACCAAATAATTAAAATTTGAGGTCGAATCATTTAAGCTAGGCTCAACTAGCTTGAGAGATATGTGATGTTAAAAATTTACGGCATTAAAAATTGTAGCTCAATGAAAAAAGCCTTCGACTTACTAAACGAGTTAGGTTTGGCCTACCAATTTTATGATTATAAAAAGCAAGCACCTGAACGTGAAACGATCAAAGCTTGGTTAGATGCCAAAGGTCAGGATGTGATCTTAAACAAAAAAGGCACCACATGGCGTAAATTGTCCGAACAAGAGCAGCAACACGCATTAAGTTCAGAAGACAATCTAATTGAAACCCTCATCACGCATACAAGTTTAATTAAACGTCCAGTGCTTGCCACTCAACAGGGCTACATTGTCGGTTTTGATGAAGCCGCGTATCGTGAATTGGTTTAAATGCCTAACAAAAAGCCTGCATTATGCAGGCTTTTTTAAATCTAACTAAACTTAGCAGTTATTACTTCACCCGTTGCCATGTTTGGGTACGACCCAGTGCCGAAACACCCAAAAAGCCGCGCATATCTAGTGTATTACCATTTAAGCTGGCTTTTAATTTATAAGTTCTACCTGAGTTTGGATCAATAATAGACCCGCCATCGTATTTGTTCTGACCTACATTTTTTAGACCATGCACAATCGTCAAGCCTTTTAAAGATTTGTTTTTGTACTGTCCTTCGCATTTACTACAGGCATTTTCTTCACCTGGGGTTAAAACTTGTTGAATTGTGGCAGATAAAGTGCCATTTTTTTGCTCAGTAAACTTAACCAACGCTTTGGCAGCTTTGGTTTTATCATCAATTGTTTTCCATACAGTTCCATTAAGTGGATCTGCTGCACTGGCTAAAGTCGCGACAGCAAATAATCCTAATGCGACACATAATTTTTTCATTGTTATAGCTTTCCTTAGATCGAGCCGACAAATGTAGTATTCAAAATCGGCAACAAATTTGCAATTTTTCAATGTGACTATTTAGTGTAAGCTTGTAAAAGTCGTTGTGAAACATACAACTAAAAGTATATTAAAATAAACAGGACTATGATGAAAATTGATCCACTTTTTAAACAACTTGCTACTGAAAAGCTACTTAAAACCACCATCCGTGCGCCAAGTCGATTAAATTTACCCCCGAATAGCTTACGTTTTGCTTTAGAACAAATGAGTCGCGTCTTTCCTAAAAGCGATCAAGTCAGCATTCGTGAATTAAAATTAACAGGTTTAAAAGTCGAAGAAATTAAAGCGCAAGATGAAGCGACGCAACTCATTTTATATATTCATGGCGGTGCATTTTTTGTTGGATCACTCACTACGCATCGTGCCTATCTCACCCAAATGGCGGCACGCACCCAAATGCAAGTGCTGCATGTGCAATATCCTTTAGCACCTGAATACCAATTTCCAGATGCAATTGAAGCCTTATTACGTCTATATAAAGACTTATTAAGCCAAGATATTCAAAGTAAAGATATTATTTTAGCGGGTGATTGTTCGGGCACAAATTTAGCGTTAGCTCTCGCGCTACGCATCCGTGAAGAGAAATTAGCCCAAGTCAGTGGTTTAATGTTAGCTTCACCGTTTTTAGATTTAACCTTAACCAGTGAATCTATTCGTTATAACGCCAAGCTAGATGCCATGCTCAGTCCTAAAGCACTTAAAACTGGGATTGAATATTATGTACCGCGTGGTTATGAACATGGTGATGCCAAGATTTCACCCTTATTTGCAGATTTAAGCGGCTTACCTCCGCTGTTTATTCAAGTGGGTTCTAAAGCTTTATTATTAGATGATGCTAAACGCTTACATCAACGTGCTGAAGCAGCTGGCGTCCAAAGCAGCTTAAAAATTTATACTGGAATGTGGCATAACTTCCAACTGTTTCATGCTTGGTTTGATGAAGGTCAACAAGCCTTAGCTGACCTCGCGGAATTTGCTCATAGTGTCGATCTAGATTAAAAAAAGGTCAGTGTTAACTGACCTTTTTAACAACTTAGATTTGAGTGATTTTTGCCAATGCGACATTAATCGCTTGCGTCTTAATGTCTTCGCCCATATTCACACCTTCAGCGCGAATGACCTGTACATCTGTCACGCCAGTAAAATTAAATACGGCTTTGAGTAAACCTTCTTGGAAATCCATAGGACTGTTATCGCCATAAACACCGCCACGGCTACTTAAGATATAAGCAGTTTTATTACCTGCTAAACCTACTGGGCCATTTTCGGTGTATTTAAAGGTACGACCTGCCACACTAATGCGGTCAATCCATGCTTTTAAATTTGACGATAAACCAAAGTTATACATAGAAGCGCCTATCACCACGATATCGGCTGCCAAATATTGATTAAGTAGTTTTTCACCTAAAGCTGTTTGTTCGGCGTCCTGACCCATTAAAATTGCGCCAGTTAAATGCGGAATATTCACTGTGTTTAGATCAAGATACTCAATCTCTAAAGCACTATGTTTTGTTTTTAATTGCTCAATGAGCGCTTGGCTAAGCTGACGTGAAACTGATGCATCACCTAAAATACTTGAATCAATATGTAAAACTTTCATGGCTAACCTTAAGACTATCTTTATACAATGCAGTGATTATAACGTCCTATAAACATCAGTTAACTAGCAGTAATAACACACTACGTTTTAAATTTAGAACAAACTCAATATCGGCTCAAATAGCTTTTGAGTTCGAATTGCTCCAACACATCCGTAAGCATCCGCTGAACCCCATACCTATTTTTTAATTTTGGTCGGGTTGCCACCGGTGTGGCAGTAATTCTTCAATTTGGGTCACTTTGTGTGTCGGCAGCCTTTTCAGCACATCACTTAAATAGGCATACGGATCCAGCCCATTGAGCTTTGCTGACTGGATTAAAGTCATGATATTGGCAGCTCGTTGGCCACTGCGCAGCGAGCCAGCAAACAGCCAGTTCT
>NZ_PJRJ01000063.1 GCF_003711395.1 Acinetobacter sp. B51(2017) | reverse complement strand
ATATTGAGATTTATTACAATCGGGTCAGAAGGCATTCCGCAAACGGCTGGTTAAGCCCAGAAGCCTTTGAACAGAAATATTTTAAGAATTTAGAGGGATTTGTTGTCCACGATACTGTCTAGGATCACTTTAGCACCTGTGGCAAAGCCTGTAACAGCTCCTTTCGCTTCACTTATATCCCGATCTATAGATGAGCTAAGTCCTTCAAAAAAGCTTATTTCACTATCCTTAATTGCAGCTGAATTCTGAATAAACTCTTTTTTAGCATTGTAATATTCCGAATCTTTATTCGTATTTCCAGCCAATGTATTCGTTAAGAAAATATCTTTATTTTTAAAATCTTCTGCCGTGGCAGTAAATCCTTTTCCAGCTTCCCCAATATACATATCTGCTTTTTGGCCCTCTAGATCAGAAATATATCCTTTATAGCTATCTGAAATAGCAGTTACAACAATGATACCCTTCGAATCTGTATAATTATAAAAATCCAAATTCATCCCATCTACAGAACCATTATTAGTTTTTACTAGTAAATATTGATAAGCCTGATTATATTTTGCAATATCAGAAGCATCTAATTTACTATCAATTGACTCTTTCCAGCCCTCATCAATATTATATAGCGCCCCTCTTGTAAGTTGAGTTTCGGCCTCTTCCAAACTACTCCCTTGTTTTTTTTGCATATTCTTTTGCTAAGTTTTGGATAAGGTCAACTTCTTCTCTATGAAGTTATCTGTTATTTGAATCTACATTCACAGCGCTTCCAATACTGGCAGTGCTTAACCCAGAACCCAAGCCAATACTAATCAATGCAAGGCTTGTTACGCTATTAATAACGGCTTCTGCATTCTCTTGTTTCATTCCTTTATTCGTCAATGATTGAACAATAACTCTCTGAACATCATTTAATTGTGGTGCTGCACCTGCAATACCACCTGTTACTAAAGCTCCCTCTAAACCTCCTGTTGCTATAGCCCCAAGTGCTGTATGCATAGCAACTCGGTATACTCCTCCTTCATCCCATTTCTTAGCTTCTTATTCATTACCTAATAGTCGTTGTTTAAAAGCTAGCTGTTGTGAATAATCCGCTACAGCTTTTGGTGCATTCACCCCAAACTGCTTCGTCACATCCATCTGCAAATTAATTTCACTTTGAACTTTTTCTTTATCAAAGTTGTTCTTCAGCGCACTACTATTTTCTCGTGCTGTATCCGTCGTTACATCCGTTAAAATTTCAGATTTGATTTGCTCTGCTGTTTTACCTGTCAGCTCTTCCTGACAAATTGTTTCTCGTATCGTAATATTTGAAGTATTGACTCCACTTCGAGTCACACTACTGTCTTTATCACTGTCTAGGCCAAAACCAACCGACTTACTTACATCTGTAATACTTGATGCATGTTGATCGATTTCACTTGCCGATGAAGGCACTGTATTCGGTTGTTTTTGTCCTGTTGAATCAGTTCTTCCTGCGTTAAACCCTGCACTTAAACTAATACCTTTCGCATCGTATTCACTTTCATTTTGAATGTTTGAATAAGTCAAAGTCCCTGTATCAAGGCTATTTTTCTTTAGATCTTCTGCTTGTTGCGTAGAGGTAATAATTGCACCTTTTAGATCCGTGTTATTTTTAACCTTGATTTGGTAGCCGTCATCACCAGCAAAAATTCCAGACTGCTCGTTAACTGATGCATAATTGGCATCAACATTCGATTTACTAAAGCTTCCTGATACATTACCGCCATTTGTCCCTACACTTATTTGGCCTGAAATATCTTGCTGTTTGCCCTTATAGGTCGCTTTATCTTGTAAGCTTTCAACATTCAGTTCATTGGCATCTATCTGGATGCCCTTACCTTGAACTTGCCCGCCAATAATATTGGCCGCATTGCCACTACTGATTGTCGTTAGACTGTCTTTTGAACCAACATGGCTATTTACATAGCTTGTATCAGCTCCATTGCCTTTGCATTTGCCAAGATTACCGCCTGCTAACCCCCAGTCCTGTTTGGTTGCTGATGGTTACACCTGCATTCCAGCCTAAACTCTTGTTATTTGACTCTTCAATCACTTTTTGTTCTGCAGCTTTAATATTGACATCGTTGTCTGCTGCTAAATAAGTTCCTTGTAAACCCACAACATCAGAACCAATAAGATTGATGTTGGAATCTTTGCCTGCACCAGTCGCTACAATATTGGTTTTGCCAGCTGCGTAAACTTGGCTTTGACTCGCAGTATTACTTTCTGTACGGCGCGTTTCTTTACTCTTCTGCTCACCATACGTTAGGCTCACTCCAACCTCTAACGATTGGTTCAATGCGGCAGTACCAGTTAGAGCGTCTTTTAATTTCCCTATGGACTGTCCTGCTTTATAGGTATCAAAGCCCGCATTAGCTGCTGCCATTGCATTGACTCTGTCATTTTTACTTTGGCCAACTTGTTTCGCCGATTCAGCATTAGACTTTGAACAAAGCCTGTGACCATACGTAAAGACAGACGGAATAGGGAATTAATTATTAAGCAACATTGAATGGCTACAGCAGAATAAGTTTGATTTCGACCTTGATTACTATCTACTTGTGCGTACCACTGAGTGTTTGGATCAAACCAGATTGAAATATTTCCTCGTTTGGTTAAAACTTGGTTATACGAGGACCAATTGGTGGTACGGTAGATTGTAGGTGCAGGCGTCTTCATTTAGAAAATATTTTGCAGAAGAAGCCTTTAAGAATAGCTTTGTGCAACAAGCCTTTACTCTCTAAAAATATATACACCAAAACCTATCACAATTTGATCTGGATACTCTTCAGAATATTCAACCAGATAATTTGTCCCTATTTCAACTCCAACAACATCACCATAATGTGGACTACCTTTCTTATATTTTAAGTAATGAGCATCACCGTAAAAATCAAAATCAAATTCATCCTTTACTGAATCTAGGCGGTCTCCAATTCCTAATCTATTCAACAATTTTCCTTTATAACCTTCATATAAATAGATCCAGATTAATTTTCCTGATTCATTCATATCAAAAACAAGCCGAATAGAATTTCCAAACTTACAAGTGATCTCATTAATATGATCCAAGTTGAATGTCATTTCATCACGATGAAATATTCCCCATACTCCTTTTTTCTCAAATTTTGGATCATAGTCATGGCGAGACTCAAATTTCTTGTATTCTATCTGCTTTATAAAATCATCAAATAATATTCCGAGCTCAAAACCAGCTGCAGATTTCCCAGGAATAACTTCTGCATTCATATCTGGAACTAAATAGATCATTTATTTAACACTCCATCCACTATTTGTGGTGTATTGTAAAACTTGTCCTTGTTGATTCATATATATCTGTTTAGAAGTAATTGTTCCCGGCTTAAAATCTTTATCTTTAACAGGATCAAAAATTCGAATTTCTGTTCCGTCTGTTTTTACTATTTTATAATATTGATCTCCTTCATGAATACCGTTTCCGGGATGATATTGAACTTGCTTTATTCCTGATGCACTTTGTTTCACATTATATGCAATAGCCTTTCCTGACTGCTTACTATTTGCTTTTGATAGCTCCAGAACAGCGCCATCCATTTCAAAAGATTGCTTAATTTGAT
The DNA here is from genome assembly GCF_003711395.1 of Acinetobacter sp. B51(2017). Classification (GTDB taxonomy): domain Bacteria; phylum Pseudomonadota; class Gammaproteobacteria; order Pseudomonadales; family Moraxellaceae; genus Acinetobacter. The sequence goes on along the minus strand of NZ_PJRJ01000063.1, from coordinate 1,844 downwards.
CTACCGTTTTCCCCGATAAACTAGCTGGGTTATTTACAATATCTCTAGGAATTCCTGCTTGTTGTGCCAACTGCTCTTTCAATTGTTGTTTCTGAACACTAGATAAAGCACTGTTATCAATTGCTCTGGTAGCATCTTTTACATTTTTAAAGACTTTATCTGCAATTTGATATCCATTTTTTACTACTTTAACCGCACGTCCAACAATTGTTCCTGTAGCTACATCGATAGCAATATTGATTGCACCATTTCTAATATCCTGCTCTGTTGCAGCCCTTTCTCCCTGTCTAGGTGCACAAGAAAGTCCAAATACCTCAAAACATGCGATAAAGTCACCTTTATCATTTACTTTGAATAATTCATTATTCTCCACTGCATTCTGCCCAATCACACCAGCCAATTGCGCGTTGTAACTTGAGTCTCCTACCGCTCCACCTATCACTGCGCCAATACCTGCTGTTAAATCACGTATCTGTGCTTTAACATTTTCAGGAAGTAAGTTCGGCTGGAATTCTCCATTTGCATCTTGATATTCTTTTTTATCTTTATATTGATTGGTCAGATAGATCGCTGCTGCTTCACTGGCAACAGCTGCACTGCTTCCTGCTGTCGGGTCTCCACCATTAATATAAGCAAGTGTTGCACGTAATATCGCATGAGATACCAACTGTGTAGCCGTGTTTTTATCTTCATCATGACCAAACTGGCCTTCTATCACCTGAGCTACATATGGTGTAAGGGTATTGGATGCTATTTTCAGGTATGTATAATATTCTTACGAATTTTTAACAATGAAAATTTCTAAAATGAGCGAGAAAGAAATTAGTCAATATTTAAGTTTCATCCTGCGGCATAAACCAGAAGAAATTAATTTAGAGTTAAATTCTGAAGGTTGGGGCAATATTTATGAATTGATAGAAAAGTCTCAACCCATTAATAATACAAAGTTAACTTTAGAAACTATTCAAACAATTGTGAAAAATAGTGATAAGAAACGTTTTCAGATTTCAGATGATGGCTTAAATATCCGAGCTATACAAGGCCATTCTAACGTTAACATCCAACGTAAGTTTACTGAGAAAACACCTCCAGAGTTTTTGTACCACGGCACAGCTACTCGTTTTTTAGACTCTATAAAAAAGCAAGGTCTGGTCCCCAAGGATCGGCAGTACGTACATCTCACTGAATGTAAAGATACTGCTTTCTCCGTTGGAACTCGTTATGGTAAACCTCAAATTTTAATAATTAATGCTTGGCAAATGCATGATAAAGGTTTCCAATTCTACGAAGCAGAAAATAATGTATGGTTAGTTAAAAACGTTCCAACGGAATTTATTAGTTTTTCATTTTAACAATTTTGAGGCTTTCGCTAAAATGTGGAAGCCTTGTCGAGCCATTCTGAAAAATCTTTAAAAATTATATGATATGGCATATCGCCTAAATCAAATACATAAACCATAGGCTTACCTGTTGTATCCTCTCCATCAAAATATGCTGCCCAATCAAAATAACGTGCAAAGGGAATTAAATTTAAACCATTCTTTTTTCTCATCTCATAAGATAATTTACCACCCTCATTTTCAGAACTAATAAACCACCATCGAAAATTGGGTATTGTACTTAAAGAAGAAGTATCTTTTGACAATGCCAAATACTCGCTCGGATATTTAAATCATTGAGGTAAAATATCACTAGAATATGGTGTAAAACTCTCTACTTTCATTAGACCTCTTGCGAAAGTAAAAATCACCTCCATATAAATTTCATGAGATATCAGAAATTAAACCGTTTTTCAGATTCTGAATTCAAACGCTTGGTTGGCGTACCTCGACAAGTTTTTACTG
>NZ_PJRJ01000062.1 GCF_003711395.1 Acinetobacter sp. B51(2017) | reverse complement strand
TCGTAGCGGATACGTTCATTTTTAGCGAACATTTCAAACGATTTAGCAAGAACTTGATTCCACACAAAACGAGCAGAACCTATTGCTTGATTAAGCAATATTTCCTGTTCTTTATTAGGCAAAAGCCCAAATTTATAGTGTTGTGAAATCTTCATTAAATCATTGTTTATAAAGGGATTGGTGTAAATAGATTATAGCAAATTAAAGCACTACAATAAAGATAATATTAGATTATTTATGGCTATCGCCACTCGCTTATGTCCCCCACCTGACTGTCGGTGGGGGTCTTACGCTCGATCAAGATAAATCTTGGCTACTGTGTCTGCCCGCATGAGACCAATGATATTTCTTTGCCACAAAGCGAATCAACAAACTGGTTAGCATCAAGGCCAATAAGATGACCAACAAAGTCCATGGCAGCATCAAAGGTCCGATATGCACAGCATCGCTTGACAGCATCATGGCGTTAATCCCTTAATTTGCTGCATGCGATTGAGTAGTTGCACTGCGCTAAAAGTTCCTGTTAAACGTAAATCGCGTTGCTCTTGGTGGGCTGAGTTTAAAAAAATAAAAGTCGGTGGACCTAAAATTTGCCATTCTTTAAGTAAGTCATCTTGACTCGCATGATATTCGGTCAGGTCCAATTTAATCCGCAGTACATTCTGTAGAGCACTTTGAACATCACTACGCGGAATGACGTCTTTTTCAATCGGCTGACAAGCTATACACCAATCGGCATAAACATCAATCACCACAGCTTGATCGGGGTACTGCGCCAATAATGCTTCTAATTGCTGCGCTTGATTCACTTTGTGCCAAATTACACGCGTATCTAACTGTTCAGTTTGGCTATGTTGCCATGCCTGATACACATGCACACTTGCGCCATAAGCGAGAGCCGTACTCAACAAAATAATCAAGACTTTAAAGACGGGTTTATCCAAGTGTGCCTGTACTTTAAAGAGTAAGTACAGGGCCAGCGCCAATAGCACAGCAGCTAATAGGCCTAAATACAACAAAGTTGGTAGTAAAGGACGGGCAAAATATAAAGCCAAGGCTAACATGACAAAACCAAAGGCAAATTTTAGGCGATCCATCCACACGCCTGGTCTTGGTAAATACTGTGCGCCAAACACGGCCGCAATAAACAGTGGCAAGCCTAAACCTAAACCAAGAACAAACAGATAGCTCGCCCCCATCGCAGGTTGATTCAACTGAGAGACAAATAATAATGCCCCTGCTAAAGGTGCACTCATACAAGGCCCAACGATTAATGCTGCCAGCACACCCATCAAGGCAGCGCCCATCAAGGTACCGCCTTGCTGTTTTTGTTGCCATCGATCTAAGCGTTGCAAAAGACCCTGTGGCAAAGACAACTGAAATGCACCAAATAAATTCAAGGCAAAGGCGATAAATAGCACACTAAACAAGCTAATAAATAGGGGACTTTGGAACCAGCGCTGGAAGCTATAGCCCAATTGCGCCACTGCGAACCCCATCAAGGCATATACGGCTGCCATTCCAAACACAAAAGCTAATGCAATTCCTGCGGCACGATAGCCACGATGCTGCTGTACCAAAATACTTGATAAGATTGGAATGAGCGGTAATGAACATGGTAAAAATGCCAATAACACGCCTAAACCTAAAAAGATCAATAAATTAAAGACTAGATTCTGTTCAGATAATAAGGTGAAAAAGAACTGATCATTATTCCATTGCTGACTCAAGGATTCAGCATCACTTGCTTGTGCTGATGTAGCGCTAGCAGATATAACTGGCTGTTGCTGCATATTCAAGGCAGGACTGCTTTCATCTGTTGCTAATGCCCCTGCATCAGGCATGCTGCTTGACTGGCTATCTGCTGCTATGGGCTCTGGGCTAAGATTGGCTTCATCGGGTTCAGGCGCTTGTATGGTTGCATTTTTTATAGGGTCGCTTGCTGGCAACAAGGTGGTTTGGGCTTTAGGCTCAAAGAGCTGCGGTTGCTGAGTCAACTGTTGAGCTGGCAACAAACCATCATCATCGGTCTGAATCGTGGTACGTTGAACAGGATAGCATAAACCACTTTCGGCACAGCCCTGCCATTGCACCGTAAAGGTTTGCTGCGGTTGTACGGTCATTGTGGTTTTGACTTGCCCATAATGGACTTGAGTTAAACCAAAATTTGGATCATCTTTGTCTTGCGCTTTTGGCAAGGTCAAGCTTACAGGCCGTTGCTGTTGCGTCACTTTAAACTGATCATGATACAGATAATAACCATCGGCAATTTTCCATGTCAGTTCAGCCTGATCTTGACTAATAGACACCGCCTGAAACTCAAAGGCTTGATCAGGCGGCAAAAAATCAGCATACGCTCCTGCTCCCCATAATCCTGAGCTAAGAATAAGACCTTTAAGCCATTGCGACATATCTATTACCTACTTCTTTTTGCACTGCAATTATTCACAATCTAAAATTAAGACAGCATTAACACGACAAACTTTCGTTACAATACACCCATTAAACAGGAGAGCACATGTTTATTGTATTGGTGGAGGATGATCCTTATATTGCACAAAGTATTGTGGCAGCCTTAGAATTTTTAAACATTTCTGTCGAGCATACGAGTACTGCTCGGGCAGCAGATTATTTCATTCGTCACAGTGCGGTGGATTTATGTATCTTGGATTTGGGTTTACCTGACCAAGATGGCTTAAGCTTATTACAAGCATGGCGCCGTGATCAAATTGATGTACCTGTCTTGGTCTTAACTGCTCGCTTACGCAGTGAACATTGTGTACATGTACTCAATGCAGGCGCCGATGATTATTTAAGTAAACCTTTTGAATTAGATGAGCTAATTGCTCGTATTTATGCCTTAGGCCGTAGATCACGCGGGTTTTCCTCAAATCTTGTGCAATTTGGGAGCTTGAGCTTAAATCGAGATCGTCAAGAAGTCTATTATCAACAACAAAAGGTGCAGTTATCACGGCGTGAATTTAGTCTATTAGAAACTTTTATGCATCATCCGCATCAAGTGCTTAAGAATGAACAACTCATAAACAAGCTGTATGGTTATCAAGACAGTATTGAAAGCAATGCGCTCAATGTGCATATCTATCATTTACGCCAAAAATTACATCCCGATAGGATTCAAACGCTGCGTGGTGTGGGTTATATATTTAAGCCTGAGCCGCTGTATGAATCAGCGTAGCTTAAAAAAACGTTTGGTCATCAGCCTCTTGGTGGTGTTTGTCAGTTTGTGGAGCTTGGTCTTTATATGGCTATATATTGACCTTAAGCAGCGTTTACAAGATACCCTTGACCAACGTTTATTGGCTTCAGCACAGATGGTGGCCAGACTCCTACAACAATTGCCCTTGCATCATTTTGAGGCCGCATTAGAGACTCAACAACAATCCAATGATCCACAGCACTTGATTGCCTGCGAGGTATCTTTACTAAGTGCTGATGTTGCACTAGGTCAACATATCATTGCGAAAACGCGTGGTGCACCACCGACTTTAAGTCAGCAGAACTTAGGCTTTAGTACTTGGTCACAACATGGGGTCAAGTGGCGTAGCTACGTATTGCGCAAAGGGGATATTCAGGTGGTGGCTGCTGAACGATTAGTGTTACGTGATGCACTGCTGCAGCAAATTTTGCGATCCGTGTTAATTCCATTGTTATTGTCACTCTTCGTATGTATTGGCTTAATCATTCTGATTATTCGTAAAGAATTTTTGCCATTGGATCAAATGAGTGAGCATCTAAGTCATCCAAAATTAAGTTTGCAGGATATTAATAGCTATTTAAGTCAGATTGATCCTAAAACTGTACCACAAGAAGTGAAACCCTTTGTAGACAATAGCATCCAACTCATTCAACGCCTGTCTTCAAGCTTGGTACAGGAACAAGCCTTTAGTGCCTATGCAGCACATGAGTTACGCAGCCCATTAACTGCGATTAAAACCAATTTGCAATTGGCGGTCATGATGACCAAGCAGCAAGATATTGCAGAAAACATTCAACATCATTTACAGCAGGCAGATGAGAGTATTCGACGTTATGCTGCCTTACTCGAACAACTTTTACTACTGACACAATCTGAAAATAGCGTCACACATCCGAGCCATGCTGAGCCTGTAGTACCTCTCTTAGAACATGTCCAAGCTACACTCGAAACATACTATCCGCAAATTCGCCAAATGCTATGGGTTGATTGGCAAAGTTTAGACAGCTTGAATCTGCCTGCGATGGTGATTTTCACCCTGTTAAAAAATCTCATTGAAAATGCGCTTTTACATGCCCAAGCCACACAGATCAGTATTTTTATGCAAGAGCATAAGCTCATTATTTTGGATAATGGCACAGCCTTACAGCCAGAAGATCTTGCCTGTTTAGGGCAACGTTTCTGGCGTAAATCCTCTGAGCAAGCTGGACATGGTCTAGGTTTAGCTTTAGTGCAAGCATTGTGTAAACAATATCATTATCAAATTTTGTTTGCTGTAAATAAGCCCTCTGGATTAAGGGTGGAAATATTCGCTCAACAATGCTTAGATGGCGCTGAGTGATCAAACATATTTTTGATAGCAGTACTGCACCAACGATGACGGTGTCAAACTCCATTAACTCAGGTTAGATCTGCTCTTTTTTCAACACACTTTAGCATTATCGTTTTCATGCATGATCAACAATTATAGAAATAATGACATCTTCTATACTTCTGAAAACTGATTGCTATAGAGGTTGAGTGGATCTATAGCCTTTACCCTATTCTAGAGTCTAATTTCAAAAACTAAAATATTAATAAAATGTGTATAGCATATGTAAAAAAATGCTTAAAATTTCACTATAGCTCTTTATTTCCCCTCTGTTTTGTTGATTAATCAAACCATCTATCGTAAAAATTTTACCTAGCAACATTGGATATATTGATGTTAAAACACTATGACGAGATCGATAAAAAATTTGGCCGTGCACGCTTATCGTCTTGGAATAGCATTAAAAATGCAGAGATACGTATTCATCCCGATTTCATAGGAATATCTCGATGCTATCGAGAAATATTTAAGGCTTTAGAACATAATTTAACCAACGTTAACCATGCGCAACACTTACATGTATGGCAGCTTAAAAAATCTTCTACTTATTACTTAATGTATGACTTCCATTATTATTTTCAACACCAACGCCTTCCAAATAAAAACTTAAAAATAAAAATACGCACTTTACCCACGACCACTGAAGATTTAAACGCTTTGCAAGAGTTCAGTAGCCGTAAATTTATAAACACACTTAGCTCGCATCGCTACAAGATAGAGCGAATACACCCTGATCCTAGCCAAAATAATGGACAGCACGTCCCTCTAAAGATAACGTAACTTTAATCTTTGGAGATTCAAGAAATGGCTAAACGTTTTAGTCCTGAATTTAAACAGCAAGCGATTGATTATGCACTTTCAAACTCCCACGAACCTATAGCTGCAATCGCCCAGAAATTAGGTGTGGGTTATTCAACTTTAGACAAATGGATTCGTGAAGCCAATC
>NZ_PJRJ01000061.1 GCF_003711395.1 Acinetobacter sp. B51(2017) | reverse complement strand
CGGCTATACAAGCGCTTAAAAACACTATGAACGATTAAGTCTGTGTTATTTAGTTTGTGATGATTAGGGTTGGCATCTAATGAGGTATTTACCAGTTGCTCTGTTTCTGAGGTAAAACTTACAACTTTATTGTCATCGACGGTAATGCCCAATTTAAGTCTCAACTATTTGGCTTATAAATAATTCGTAAAATTATCTTTATAAAAAGAAAAAGTCCAATAAGTCTTGAAACTTATTGGACTTTCGCCTTATATTCAGTGGGTACAGTTATTTGATGCTTGCAACATCAATTAACGAAAGATCGGCAGAGCTTGCAACTCATACTGATATTCACCTTAAAGGCTAGTACCACTATCTATTTTAAAGAATTAGAACAGTTTGGCAAGCCTCAATTTGAAGTCCTTCGTTAATTCAGCAGTTTAAATCATCAAATAAGCGCCTTATGGTCGAGTCTTATCTACTCCTGTACATCCTTTTAAGGTTGATATGCGGTGCATGTGGAGGGAATAAGTGTCACTGGTGCATCGTAGCGATAGTCGAAAGGCTAAACCGCTTACAGGGGTTCTCACAAAGGCGGAGCGTTAGAAGTAGTTGTATAGGTCAATTAAGTTGCATGTTGGGGAAACCCTCGCAGAGATATTGCCATACTTCGACAAGGAGCGTGTGGGAGAAGGTGCAAAACCTTTAGTCCTTGTCTGCATGGTAAGCGAAACCATGTGCAGATACGACCGACGCGTGGCTCCGGCAGCCCAATTGTAGGTTAATCGGCAATACTTAAGGGGATGTGTGATTTTTTTAAATCATCGCCCCTTAGGGAAAGTATTGCCGAAACTCACTCAACGTTCACCATCAGCCCGAGCAAAGCGAGGGTTGTGGGGACGGGGAGTGAGTGAGCACATTGCTTTTAGGCTTTTAGAGAATCTCTGTTTTATTAATATACTCTATATAACACTGTTTTTTTATAAGCAAGGATACACAGATACCCCTATTTAACTTTGTTAAACAGTGATAGTCTGTGCCCTTGATCAGGGGCTTCACCCCCGATACCCCCGAAAAGCTTTAAACCAAAAAATCAAAGATTTTCCAATTTAAAGCTTACAAAAGCCAAAGCAGGGTAGATTGAAATGTCAGGACAGGAACAACAAGAGAATAATCAAGGTAAAGCAGTTAGAGAACGAACCTTTAAAGTTAGACTTTCAGAATCAGAGTATCAATTGCTTGATTCCAATAATCCCTATGGTTCGATTGCAAAGTTACTTCGACAAGCAGCAGTAGAGAAAGCGACTAAAATTCATAATTCCAAAGCAGAAGATGACCAAAAAATTAAAGCAACAAAGGTTATTGAATCTTCGTATAGCAAGACAGAGCGAGCGTTAATTTTAGAACTTGGTCGGATTGGTAATAACGTGAATCAGATTGCCAAAGCAGTAAATACAGATATTGCGAGCACTGGTGCTTTCGATAAAGTTAAATTACTTCATTTATTGATTTCAATTGATCAACAGCTTCGGGAGTTACGTCCAGATGATCGTTGATTTTTTTCGACATGGTTCAGGTTTGTCGAAAGGTTGTCTTGATTATTTATTGGGTGAAGATAGAGACCGTGAACATGCACAAGTGCTTAGTGGTGATGTAGAGCTGACAGCACAATTGATTGATAGCAGTCCTTTTGCCAAAAAATATACAAGTGGTTGTTTATCTTTTTATGAGCATGATTTATCTGATCAGGATAAGCGGCAAATCATGCAAAATTTTGAACGATGTTTATTTCCAGGACTAGATAAAGATCAATATCAAATTTTATGGGTACAGCACCAAGATAAAGTAAATCAAGATACAGGACAGACAAGGCTTGAGCTTAATTTTGTGATTCCTAATGTTGAGCTTTCAACAGGCAAACGCCTACAGCCATTCTATGCACCAGTCGATTTAGATCGAGTTGATCTATTTAAGCAGATCACCAATACCGAGCATTCACTGTATGACCCCGATGATCCTGAGTATAGACAGCTATTTTTAAATAAAAAAAATCTACCCAAAGATATTAAGGATTTTAAAGAGCAGTTACATCAACGTGTTTACCGAGCGGTTGCCAATGGTGAAATTGCCGATCGGCAAGAATTGGTGCAATGGCTTGAATCGAATCAAATCAATGTCACTCGACAAGTAAAAAACTCCATATCCATTGAAAACCCGTATGAGGGCGCAAAACGTCCTATCCGTTTAGAGGGCGAGATTTATGAGCAAGGCTTTAGAGCTACTGGTGAATATCGACAAGAAGTACAACAACGAATTGAAGAATACAGAGGAACAACTTCTGAGCGGTATCGAGCAAACGTCACAGACTATCAGAGACAGCTTGAACACAAGAGCCAATATCACAGCGACCGCTATCCAACAGTCGGACGAGAAAATAGCCCAAAGCATTCAACACAGCACCCAGACGGTCGAGAAGCAATTGAGCCACTATCAAAGCTTGCTGCAATCGAAATTGAGCCATTTAACGCAATTAAACGAGCAAATACAGAGCCAAGAACAGAAAGCTCAGAATCAAGCCCTACAGAAAAAACTTACCATTTTGAATATGGGGCTGATTTCAGCAGCAGTTATTTTGCTTATAGCGATTTTCTCGTTTGGTCTCGTCACCAAAAACAAGTACAGCGAGATGCAGAGGCTAAATACCGTGATCAACGAGAAACAAATGAGGGTCGACCATTTGAACCGATCAGGGGGCAGTTTGACGATCAGCACATGCAAGCGACCAGACAGCAAAGCACAACGTCTCTGTATTCAAATCAACAAGAACGCAGGCGAATGGCAGAACGGCTACATGATTCCAATGGGGTACTAAACGATGACCGAATTAGAAACACAATTGTTGAGAATCATCGAAGAACAACAGCAACAATTACTGCAACAACAAGCGCAATTGCAGAAGCAACAGCAAGCTTTAGACACAATGCAAACCAAAATTATCCAAGCCTTATCAGCGCAGTCAAAGGCAATCGAGAACGATCAGCAGAGCTTACAGCAAGCACAGAAATCATTATCGACAATACAGAAGCAATTTCACGAGCTAGAACGCAGTACAGCAAGCTATACCGAGCAGATCAATGGCAAAGTTCAAGAGATGAGCCAGATTACAGCCAACAACGAAGAAGCACTGGGGAAAATCTCAGCCTTACAACACTCAGTCTCGTTACAAGTGACCAAAGCTCAGCAGAACTTACTCGAAACATCAGAGATATTGAAAAAAATCTCATTCAGATGAAGCAAGAATGTGCTGAGATAGAGCGAACCAAAGATAGAGGAATAGATTTTGGTTTTTAGCGTAATTTTTTTTAAAATAGGCATCTAAATTGATCTACTGGATTACAGGGATCACCGGATAACTTAGATTACAGAGATCACAGAGATTACAGAGATTACTGGATAACGGGTATATTTTTTAATATCATTAACTTAAGGCCATTTTTTGTAATATATATTACAGATAATGGTTTTTTTTTGATTTTTTATTACATATATTTATATTGAGTTGATATTTATATTACAACATGTGATATAGAATCTTTGGGTAGTGATGCTGTAAAATGCATAGCTGTTATTAATAAATACTTGATTTGTAAGGATTTTTTATGGAAAATAAGCAACAAGTTGATGCGAAAACCAAGTTATCAAAACCATCAAAACCAGCCGCGAAAAGATTAGCGCTTCGAGCAAGATTTTTTGGAAGTTTGGAAGGTATAGAACTGTGGAATCGTGCAACTGATGATGGATATGTTCCTTTACCAAGGATATTGCCCTTAGTCGTTTCAGTGATTGATGCGTTAACTAAAGGTAAGCCAGCGGGTTTAACATATTTAGCGCTATGGTTCAGAAACTTCGATGAAATGATTATTGATGTTACTGATGAGGCATCGTTGGCATATGAGTCTGGCTTTCATAGTGAAAGACGGATAACTACATGGCAGCAACGTATGCAGTCATTAGAAGATTTGGGTTTTATTAAAAGCCAAAAGGTTGGTAATCGTTATCAATATGTGTTGATGCTTCACCCTGTACATACTCTTAAAGCGTTGTATGAAGAAGGGAAAATACAGAAAGAAATGTATGAAACATTTGAACATAGAGCATTTGAAGTCGGAGCTATAGCATGAAGTCAAATTTTTTAACTGAGGAAAAACACATGTTATGTGTTCATAAAAAAAGTAGAAATACTTTTAATTTTTACATCAATCATAGGAGGAAAAATGATGATGGCTGCTGTACAAGAGGTTTTAAATGGGATGCCAATATATGGCTGGATGGCCATATATCTATTGGCATGGAACACTAAAATCACGATAACGTATCAAAACTAAAATTACTTTATTCCTGCAAGAATGAAAGTAATAAGGATGTGATTTCTGAAAAAGACGAGTGTATCAGACTCGTCTTTTTTTATGATAAAGCATAAATATTAAATAGTTAAATAAATCTACAAATTATACGGGTATAAAAATGAATTGAGATATTTGTTGTAGTACAGCTTGGCTAGGTGGGGAAATGGGGCTAATCGCTATCCTAGATAAAAAATCTGTATCAGCAGATGGTGAATTTCATTAACCTAATAATAAAAAGCCCAATAGCTACTTCTAGCTATTGGGCTTTCCTTGAAACTTTTCTATTCCGTGCTTAGATAAACGATACTTGACTCTTACAGTCTGACCTCGTTCGACGGTGCTGCCGGACTCTGGGCGTAAGCCCTATCTTTAAAGACCATTGAGCACATGAATGGTCTAGGTATAAGTATACCCTTATAAATAAAAATTTACATTACCTTTTGTGATTTTTAATGAATTTCTATGATTGAAGATGATATTTGATTATTTATTACCTAACTTCCCTAATAAACAAACGCCTTCAATTTCATTACTAATTTCTAAATCTATTAGTAAATTATAAGCACTTGTTAATGTCGTTCCGCTGGCTAACAAGTCGTCAACTAGAAGAATAGATTTTCCTTTTAGCTTTTGGATAGTATCTATTTTTGTAGAGTCTATTTTTAAGGGGCTAATAAACATTCTGTCTTTTGTATCGACTTCTTTCATAGAAAAAACTTTATTTGGATTACGGTTAAGATCTTTTTCCAAAGAACGACGTAACGCAATAATATCTTTTTTGTACTTAGGCGTCAGGGGAAGGTCTTGTAGATCCGCATAGACTTCACTAAAAGTTTTTTTAGTAAAAATATTATTAATTAAAACACAGTGTTCTGAGGATCTTCTATTAATTTTTTTAGCGAATCTCTCTACTATTTTGTGGGAGGATGGCATTGTAAGGATTACTTCATAATCTTTTTTTTGCATTAATCGGTCGAGAATTGCTGAAATATTTGGATTAAATTTCCCACACTCTTTAAGGGTGATTGAAAAACCTTTTTGGCCTTTCAGAGCGTAAATTAGAGGGTTTCCATCACCACCTTGACGGCTATACAAGCGCTTAAAAACACTATGAACGATTAAGTCTGTGTTATTTAGTTTGTGATGATTAGGGTTGGCATCTAATGAGGTATTTACCAGTTGCTCTGTTTCTGAGGTAAAACTTACAACTT
>NZ_PJRJ01000060.1 GCF_003711395.1 Acinetobacter sp. B51(2017) | reverse complement strand
TTTTTTTTTTTTTTTTTTTTTGTTTTTTTTTTTTAAGGAGTCGGGGGCCAACGAGATTTAAACAAGGAGTATCGTCGGCAGCGTCAGTTTTGTATAAGAGACAGGAGTTAGGGGTGTCTTTTACTATGAACGAGCGTCATAAAATTCAAATTACCCAGCTTAATCAGCAACGAAATTCCAGTATTTCTTCACATGACCTACCTAATTTTTTAGATGAAAAAGATTTTATCCAATGGGCTGCACAAATTTTAAAACAGCAGCAAGCCGCTTAAGCCTAACCGCTATTTGCTATTCTTGAATGCTGTTTCAGATGTTCCAATGCCTCTCTTATTATAGGGGCATTTTTTCAAAGCTGACGTTTATCTTAATTTTAAAGTTTTTTAGCTTAAGTATTTGAATGATTAAGTGAAAAATCTAAACAAAAAACAATTTATGTGATATAAGTCACTTTTTTAAATAATTATGCTTTATATCATGAAAATTTTACTTAGTTTAATATTTGTTTTTACGCCAACTTCGGTATTTGCTGCTAAGGTGAAGTGTGCAGACTTTAAATCTCAAAAACAGGCGCAAGCTTACTTTAATGCCCAAAAACCAGGCTATAAAGGCTTAGACCGAGACAAAGACGGCATTGCCTGTGAAAGCTTAAATTAAAGAAAGCCCTCACGGGCTTGCTTTATTAGAATCTGTAATTTATACCTGCATATAACGCTCTGCCTTCTCCAGGTGTAGCACGAGCACGGTCTTCACCTAAATCATCAAAACCAGGGGTAATAGTTGAACTATAACGTTCATTACTCAAGTTTTTAGCATCTAGCCATAGATCTAAATCTGGTCGAATCGCATTCCAGCCTGCATTGACCCCCCAAATTTGGTAGGCATCTGTATAACGAGTGTTGGCATAATCAATCGGCATCTTGGCTGCGTATTCGGTATTTAACCCGACAAACCAACCTTGTGGATGTTGATACTGAAGTTGTGCTTGATAGTAATGCCGTGGAATACCAGCTAATTCATTACGCTTAAATTTAGCATCATTTTTATAATAAAAATCACTAAAAGTATAAGCTTGTTTTAAAGACAAATCTGCGCCATCTGGCGCTTGCCATAATTTGCTCTTTAAGCCCAATTCGACACCTTGATGAATGGTATCACTGGCATTTGACTCAGCAATAATCTGATTAGGGATTGCTTGTAGCTCAACCATAAGTAATTCATCTTTTAACGCTGCGCGGTAGTAACTGGCTGACCATGCACCTAAGATACTCTGACCATGCCCGCCCACTTCAAAGCTGGTTGCATGTTGGTTACTTAAAGGGACAGCTGCATTTTGGCGGCCAGTCGCTGCGCCACTGCCTGTAGGGAAATAATGATTCGATCCCCACAGCATCGACCATGCATGAGCAGGTTCAACACTACGTGATACATTGGCATACAATTGAGTATCATCGTTGAGTTCATAGCGTAAGCCTAAACGATAAATATAATCCCATGTGTTCTGTTGGAGTTTATCTTCTACCGCTGGCCACGTCACATAGGCATCACGCTGACTGTAAGTCACACCCAGGCCTGTTACCCACCATAGACCAGGAGACCATTCTAGTTCGTTGTGTAAATTTAAGATTTGATCATGACCACGGTGCACATAGTGGCGGCTAATCGTACCCGCCTCGGCATAATCATTATCAAAACGTAAACTTTCACTGCCATTCGCGGAATTATGCTGGGTCGTAGTGGTTAAGGATGCTTTAAAAATATTATCTCGATTCAACCATGTAGAAGGTTGTGTCCATGTTAATTTACCCGTCAAATCAGTATAGTCGACATAAATACGATACAAGCTTTCTTGTAAATCCATCGGATAATCATGATAAGCAAGACTGGCCTGCAAGGTTCCACCTTCTGCTGATGTCCATGTGGTTTGATGCGCAAGCCAAGTGCTACCAGGCTGAACACGATGGGCATTAATAGCTAAATTATAGGGATTAGCTTGCTCTGGCTGGTCATGAATTTGCTGCTGGGTCAGGCGACCAGGGGTTTGATGTTCAGTTTGGCGATAACGTAGATAAAAACGCGTATTGACTTGATCATTGACTTGGTAACCTATATTGGCACTGACTCCAGTGGCTTCACTTTGGCTATGTTGTTGATAACCGTCTGATTGGCTATGCGTCGCTGCAATATAATAATCTAAAGCTCCCAAATCCTGACCATAACTCAGATGGTATTTCTGATAGCCATGATGACCTGTCGCCAATTTCAGTTCAGCCCCTGACTGATTTTTACCATTTTGACTAACATAATTAATTGCACCACCTAAAGCAAGTGCACCTTTTTCTAAGCCATTACTACCACGTAACACTTCTACATGAGATAGCCAATTGGGTTCAAGTAACTCATAAGGCGTGCCTCCAGGGCCAGTCAAAGGAATATTATCTAATAGCACATAATGACCTGAGGCATGTGCCCCTGAGCCTCGGTTAATCCCTGAGCCTCGAATTGAAATTTTCACCCCTTCATTTCCAGCACTCTGTGTATAAATTCCTGCTTCACCCTTTAAGATGTCAGCATTGGTCTGTATTCTTTGCGAGGTCTGTCTTACATCAATCAAATTGGTTGCGCCTGCAATGCCATTTAACTGCTGCTGACTTTTTTCAAATGGATCTTCACTGTTGGCTTGTAAGACCAAATCATCAAGCTGGCGTATGGCATCCTCTGCATACAGCGTACTACTGGCTTGAAGTGCCAGAAAAAGTGCACTGAATTGGAATAATGGTCGATTCAACATGAACTATCCTTATTTCTTAACGCTTTTCATTATTGAGCACCTTGTAAGATGCTTATTTATACCTTAGCAATCCTATTGACAGGAAAAAACAGCTTTTTATACCGATTATTTTGTAGATAATTTGCGGAATATCTAACAAACTTTGTAAGTAAATCACAAATATTTAAGTTAGAACTGCAAATAAAATGACTAGCTAGTAAAACATCTAAATTCTGTGAACATGTTTATGATTTACGTTCATTATAAAGTAAATATTGCATTAAACAGGCCGATAATAGGTAAGGATCTAGAGGGCTTTTATGTTTTTTTAAAAAATATAATTTAGTGATTAAATTTGAATATTTTGAAGAGATTTTGCAAGTAATTGAAATATTTTTTAATTCAAACTCTGCTTCGAACATGCTGCGATTGCGCAAAATAGCTATTTTATCTGATTGCTCTAAACCAATCACAGTACAATAGGCAAAAACTGCCATATTTAACTGAGCATCTGAGTATATTTCTTTTATCAAGCTTTTAATATTTTCTTAAAAACTAATTTCGTGTCTATATTGCTCTACAAGATTCAACCATGCTTGCGTCGTTGGAGTGATCTGTAGCCCTTTATGCCATGCCATATGTAAGGTCCAAGTTAAGCCTTCATTATTAAAATAAACCCTACTTAGATGCTCAAATTGTTTACAGTAAATTTCAGGCAAAATCGCGATTCCCATGTCTGCTTCAACCATTTTGACAATAAAATCCCACTGGCTACTTTGACAGACAATATTAGGGTTAAAACCTGCCTGTTGCGCAGCGTCTAATAATATTGGGCTTAGGCTAAAGTCTTGTGTATAAAATAAAAACTTTTCATTTTTGAGTTCATGAAAATCAATGTGATCTCTTTTGCTTAAATGGGAATTTTTTTGGGTTAATACACATAAGGGCGAATTTAAAATTTTGATTGAATAAAGTTCATGGTGCGGCTGTCCTAGAACAATCCCAACATCAATTTTTTTATTTAATAAAGCCTGTTCAATTTTTAAGGAACCTACTTCTAAGAAATGTAATTTAATATCTGGATAATTATGGTGATAACGTGTAATCAAACGATGCATTAAAATTGCACCTAGTGGGGGTAAACCTAGGCGTAACTGCCCTGTTTTCAGCAATTTGATCTGTTGAATACTGTCGAGCATCTGCTCATGCTGTTGCAATATGGCAAGCGCATATTGATAGATATGCTGCCCGATAGAAGTTAGCTGCACCTGACGTTTGCGCTGTGCCTGCGTGAGAGAGAATAATTTTTCTCCCACTTGTTGTTCTAATTGTTGCATCGCTTTAGTGATTGTCGGTTGCGTACACGATAATTGATCTGCTGCTGCCGAAAAACTGCCTAATTTAACCACCGTGATAAAAATTTTAAGCTGTTTGATGTCCAATCTAACTATTCCTATTTGGCATAATTTTAAATTTATTATTCATAATAACATGAAGAAATTATTCTTATGATTGCGTGCATGATGTTACGGAATTTTCAACTTGTTTAAATTTTATCCCTTTGTATTACAACTGAGTGTATTAATCGCTTTTTGGGCAGTTGGCAGCGCCATACAACAGGTTTTTCATTTGGCGGTTTCAGGTGCCATTATTGGCCTTCTGTTGCTGCTTGTCGCTTTATTAACAGGCATCTTAAAAGCACAATGGATTGCAACGGCAGCGGGAAGCATGCTCAAACATTTGGTGTTATTTTTTATTCCCTGTGTGGTGGGTTTAATCCAATATCATGATTTATTTATGTCGCACGGTTTACAGCTCATCGTAACCGTTTTACTTAGCACGCTGTGTGTGCTAGTGGTCACTGCATATAGTGTTTATTTAGGTTTTAAACTTGAAGCGCTATTTACTCAGGCGAAAGACTGATGTTGGGTTTCTTATTTCTTATCTTGACTGTGCTTGGCTACATCGTTTTTTTGCGTATTTATGCTCGCTTTCCATTTATATTATTGGGACCTGGTATTGCCGTACCTCTCTGTTTAATTGGCTTGTTGTCTGCATTACAGTTCAATTATCAACAATATATGCAGTTTAACCAAATTTTAGTCTGGATGATTGGACCCGCAACAGTAGCTTTTGCGATGCCTATTTATCAATATCGTTCTATCTTAATACGACATTGGATATCCATCGGTTTAGGGGTGATATTGGGTATGTGCGCTGGTGTCCTCAGTGCCTATGCCTTAGCGCATTACTTCGCTTTTGATCAGACCTTAACGTTAAGTCTAATGACCCGTTCGATCTCTACACCTTTTGCAATGGAGCTTGCCAGTCAAATCAATGCTTCAGTTGAATTAGCAATTTTATTTACCATGTTAACTGGTATTGCTGCTGTATTATTAGCTGATCTAAGCTTTTCTTGGTTGAGATTAAATCATCATATTGCACAAGGAGCTGCACTTGGTAATGCTGGACATGGCTTGGCTACAGTGAAAGCTTTTTTGCATCATGCAGATCAAGGTGTCGCTGCCTGTTTATGTATGATTTTGTCTGGTATTTTAATGGTATTTTTAGGACCTTATTTCATCCTCATGCTGATATGAATATACTGTTCCTTAAAATGTAGTCAAACATGGTCAAGGACTAATTCGCACTCTGTTAATGTCTTGTTTCCAAGCGTGTAACTAGAGCCTAAGTCGGTCAGTTCCGACTTGTAGCGATCAGTCCGTTCTTGCAATATGCACTTTACAGTTTTGTAAGGCGTATAACGACTTATCTCATTGTCATTTAATCTTGCAAGCACGTTTCTCGCAGCATTCCAATCAGCTTGAATAACCTCCCCATTAA
>NZ_PJRJ01000005.1 GCF_003711395.1 Acinetobacter sp. B51(2017) | reverse complement strand
TGGCTTGAAATGGCAAGTATCAGAAATATCTGCTTTAGCAGAATTACTCAAGGCACTGGCAACATGATCCGCATTGATGAAATCTGGCTTTCTACCCAACCTCTGGATATGCGAGCAGGGATGGATATGGCTGAACCTTGATGTTTTTGCATATCATTCCCCCCTTGTTATGACATCCTAATAAAAAAGAGGTCATAGGACCTCTTTTAAAAATCTGTTCAATCACTTAACCACGAAAGTTAGACAATAATGCAGAAGTAATTGATTTGTTGTGGTTTGCCACTTTAGTTTTTAGCGCTTTTTTAGAGGTATCTTCTACACGTTGAATTTTGGTTGCTTTAAATTTATCACCATTACGTGCCACAATAAATTTTACTCGGTCATTGCGTTTTGGTTCAGTACCATCTTGTGGAAAATCGGAAATATGAAAGAAAATATCTCCATCTGCGTAACCAATAAAACCAAAACCTTTGGCTGAATCGTATTGCTTGACTTTACCTTGCTGTAATTCGTCTTTCATTGCACTGCCCTATCTTTAATTCCTTCATTACATTATATAAAAAAGAGGCTCAAGCAGCCTCTTTTTTTGTTGCTATTCAAAAATTAGTCTTTTTGCACAGAACCAAAAATTTTATCGCCCGCATCACCAAGACCTGGCACGATATAACCATTTTCATTTAAACCATCATCAATGGATGCAGTGAAAATAGTGACATCTGGATGTGCAGCTTCAACACGTTTAATGCCTTCTGGTGCAGCAACCAATACCATCACGCGGATGTCTTTACAACCACTGGCTTTTAATACGTCAATTGCAGCAACTAAAGATGAACCTGTAGCTAACATTGGATCAATGATCATGGCAATACGGTTTTGAACGTCAGGTACTAATTTTTTGTAATAAGTACGGGCTTCTAAAGTTTCTTCGTCACGCTCTAAACCTAGCACCGATACTTTGGCACTTGGAATAAGATTTAAGAAACCATCTAACATACCAATACCCGCACGTAAAATTGGCACAACCGTAATTTTTTTACCAGCAATACGGTCAACATTGACCTGACCATTCCAACCTTCAATTTCTTGTTCAACCATTGGAAGATCTTTGGTTGCTTCATAAGTCAGAAGCATAGTGACTTCTTGTGCTAATTCACGGAAGTTTTTTGTACTAATGTCAGCACGGCGTAATAGGCCAAGTTTATGTCGAATTAATGGATGTCGAATTTCATGAATAGCCACGGGAGAGAACCTAAAAGGTTAAAGATAAAATTTGTTCTATTATAGAGCTTTTTACAGCGTTGGATAAATAAAAAAAGCCCTCAAACTGAGGGCTTTTTTGTTAACTTAGAATAATTTTAGCAATTATTGTTGGCTTAACATGAAATGTAACGGAGATAAAATCTCTGTTTCAAGTGCCAATTTAATAATTGGATCCGGGTAGACACCAATCACTAACACTGCAGCAGCAACGACTAATACCATTACACCGCCCATTTTTTGACCCCATTCTTTGTCGGCGTCAATACGTGGCGTTTCTGGTGGTGTCATGTACATCACGACCATCACACGTAAGTAGTAGTATAAACCAATACCTGAACCCACAATAATCATGGCAGCCAAGAACCAGTGCTGAGTGGTTACCGCAGCCATGATCACTAAGAACTTACCAATGAAACCTGCTGTTAATGGAATACCCGCAAGAGATAACATCATCACGGTTAATACAGCAGTTAACACTGGACGACGCCAGAATAAACCGCGGTAATCCGCTAAGCTTTCTGCTTCGTCAGTATTATTGTATGGGCTAGACATTAATGCCACAGCACCAAAGGCACCAATTGTGGTTAATACGTAAGTAATCACGTAAACCGTCACGTTACCTAAGCTTGCATACGTCATGCTGATCAAACCAATGATCAAGTAACCAAAGTGTGCAATTGAAGAGTACGCTAAGATACGTTTTAAGTTGACTTGTTTTACTGCCAGTAAGTTACCTACCAAAATAGAGAACACTGCAAGAATGGTTAAGATCGTGATGATTGAATCAACAAGGATCGCACCTGAAGTCAATAAATAACGTACAAACACACCAATCGTTGCAACTTTTGCAGCTGTGGCTAAGAAGGTTGCCATTGGCGCTGGCGCACCTGCATAAACGTCTGGTGTCCATTTATGGAATGGCGCTAAAGACAATTTAAATGCCACAGCAAAGATGATTAAGCCTAAACCTACAATCACCATTGGCTGCGTGATGTTTTCCATTAATGCTTGTACAGAATCATAGAATGATAATGAACCTGTGTAAGCATAGATGTATGCCATACCCATAAGCAACATTGCCGATGCAGTTGCTGATAATACAAGGTATTTCACACCAGCTTCTAAAGACTTTTTACGCTGATGTGTGTAAGCAAGCATACCGTATACAGGAATCGACATTAATTCTAAGCTAATGAAGAATGATGCATAGTGTGAGCTTGCCACCATTAACATTGCACCTGTAACAGACAGCAACATTAATAGATAAAGTTCTTCGCGGTTATCTTTGTAGCCTTCAATATAAGCATGCGACAAGGTACAGCAGGCAAGCGCTGCAACCACTGCGATTAACTGATACAGCAATGTAAATGGATCAACCATAAACATGCCCATCACGTTAGATGGTACAAAGCTGGTACCAAATAACATGAATAGAAGATAGATAGCTGCAAGGTTTAAACCAAGCACTGACGCAGTTGCGACAAGGTTATGGTTACGTTTAATTGCAGTCAGTAGCATCGCCACAATCGCGGTTAAACCGACGATCATGACTGGCGCTAAAGGCATAAGTTCAGAAAATGACATTGTGAAGTTCATGACTTATTGGATCTCCACATTTTGAAGGTCAGTTGCAACTTCTTGAGTTACTTCAACGACTTCTTGAACAGGGATATAGCTGTTCGCTAACCACGCCATGCTTGAGTTTGAAATATCAAGGAAGCTTTGTGGGTAAAGACCAAGCCATAACAGACCAATTGCACAAATTAAAAGTACAACCACTTCACGTGCATTTAAATCTTTTAAAGATGCATAGTGTTCACGTTGTTCTTCATTTGGTACACCAAATAAAGTTTTGTGAATCAGGATTAAACCGTAAACACCCGCAAATACTAAGCTTACTGTAGCAAGAATAGTAAACAGTGGGAATTTCGCGTATGAACCCATCAGGATCAAGAATTCACCGATGAAGTTACCAAGACCTGGAATACCGACTAATGCTGCAACAAAGAACATTAAGAAGAATGCAAGGTATGGGAACTGACCACGAATACCGCCCATTAAACGCATATCACGCGTATGTAAACGTTCATACACTTGACCACACATAATGAACAGTGCAGCAGACGATAAACCGTGTGCCAACATCATGATCATTAAACCTTGGAAGGTTAAGATGTTACCTGCGTAGATCGCAAGTAAGATGAAGCCCATGTGTGAAATCGATGTGTACGCAAGTAAGCGTTTCATATCGGTTTGTTGGAAAGCACACCAAGCGCCGTAGAAAATACCAATTAAACCGAAGATGATTGCGATATCTGCAAATTGTGCAGATGCCATTGGGAAGAACGGAATTACAAAACGTAATAAACCGTATGCCGCAGTTTTAATCAAGATACCCGCAAGGTCTACAGAACCTGCTGTAGGTGCTTGCGCGTGTGCATCTGGTAACCAGCCGTGTAAAGGGAACACTGGAAGTTTTACAGCGAAACCAATAAACATACAGATCATGAATGCATACGCAAGTGAAGGTACTTGAACGTCTAACGTATTCGCTACACCTAACAAGAAGTTATAGTTGAAGCTGATGTTACCTGTCATCATGTAACCGTAGATCACTAGACCTAGGATACCAATGAGCATGATCAGACCCGCAACTTGGGTGTAGATAAAGAATTTGTTTGCAGCATAAACGCGTGACTTGCCCGCTTCACCCTTATGACCCCAAAGTGCGATCAAGAAGTAAATTGGAACCAGCATCATCTCCCAGAAGAAGAAGAACAAGAATAAGTCAATCGCTAAGAACACACCAATTACACCACCTAAAGACCATAAAAGGTTTAAGTGGAAGAAACCAACGTGTTTTTGAATCTCGCCCCATGAACAGCCAACTGCCAAAATACCAAGAAGTGCAGTTAAACCAACCATCAGTAAAGATAAGCCATCCACCGCTAAGTGGATGTTGATGCCTAAAGATGAAATCCAAGGCAACATAAATTCGGCAGACCAAGTCGGAACTTTAGCGCCTAGTTCATAGTTGAACGTACCTGATTGCCATAACGCAACGGTTAAACCGAGCGTGACCAGCATACCAACGAGCGCAATATAGCGCGGCAGTTGTTGGTCGAGTTTATCGACCAACCAACATGCAAAACCTGCAATGAACGGTACAAGGATCAGCGCGGGTAAAAGAAAATTGTTTGTGATTTCCATCTTATTTCCCCACGATCTGAGTCACGATCAAGATCATTAGAAGTATGATAATACCTAATGCCATGCTCGCAGCGTAATCGCGTAATGAACCCGTTTGACGTGAACTTGTGAAGCTATGACCACCGCGAACGAGCGCAGGAAGGAGTAACCACACGCCATCAACTGGATCACGACCAAGAAGTTTAGCAATCAATAAGTATGGTTTAACAAAAATGATGTCGTATAGCGCATCAAAACCAAGTGCGTTACGGCAAATGTTTGCAAGACCTGAACCAATTGAAGTATTGGCAAAGCTCTTCACAGCATTATAAGCAAAGGCAAATAATACAACGCCTACAGCAAGACCAGACAATGCCACCGCAATCGCGATGTATTCTGCACCATGTGCGCCTGCAACTAAGTTTTCAGGAATCACAAATGCTGGAATATTGGCAGCATCAAGGATACTCATCACTGGTGCTTTAAGTACGATCGCAAGACCTGTAGAAAGCACAGCTAAAATTGCCAAAGGTGCCCAGTAAGTAATGCCTTTGATCTCGTGATAAGGTGTGACCTCTTTGCCAAAGAATACTACCCAGATTAAACGGAAGGTATAAATAGACGTTAAGAACGCACCTGCTACACCTACCCAGTACAATGTGTTGTACACAGGCAGACCCGCTAAATGACTTTGTGTCCAAACAGCTGCTAAGATCGCGTCTTTTGAGAAGAAACCAATCGTTAAGAATGGAATCGCTGCCAACGCACCGCCACCAATTGCGAAACATGCAAATAGGAATTTGTTCTTGTAGAACAAGCCGCCCATTTTGAAAATGTTTTGCTCATGATGGAATGCTAAAATCACCGCACCAGAAGACAAGAATAATAATGCCTTAAAGAATGCGTGAGTCAGCATATGGAATAGACCCGCTTGGTATGCTTCAGCACCCACTGCCATAAACATATAACCCAACTGACTCATAGTCGAGTAAGCAAGAATACGTTTAATGTCAGTTTGTACTAATGCAGCAAAGCCTGCTACAAGTAATGTCACTGCACCTGTGATTGAGATAAACATCATCACTTCTGGCGCAAGCTCGAATACTGTAAACAAACGGCAGCATAGGTAAACACCTGCTGTAACCATTGTTGCAGCATGGATTAACGCAGATACAGGTGTAGGACCTGCCATTGCGTCTGCTAACCAAGTTTGTAGTGGAATCTGCGCTGATTTACCTGCCGCACCTAAGAACAACATTAATGCAGTCCAAAGCGTAATTGACGAACTTTGAGTCATGACAGTTGCCGCATTTTCTACGATGTACTGTGTATTCAAAGTGCCAAACTGTTGGTAAAGCAAGAACAATGCGATTAATAGGAATACGTCACCCACACGTGTAACAGTAAAGGCTTTAATTGCCGCTAAACCGTTAGATGGTGTTTGGTAGTAGTAACCAATTAACAGATAAGAACATAGACCTACGCCTTCCCAACCTAGGAATAACAACGCTAAGTTGTCACCTAATACCAGCAATAACATGCTGGCAACGAACAAGTTGAAGTAAGAGAAGAAACGTGCAAAATCATGCTCACCACGCATGTACCATGATGCAAAGATATGAATTAAGAAACCCACACCTGTGATCATGCCAAGCATGAGTAAAGATAAACCGTCAAGTTGTAAGCTAATGCCTGGGGCAAAACCACCAACATTAAACCATGTCCA
This sequence comes from Acinetobacter sp. B51(2017), assembly GCF_003711395.1. GTDB lineage: Bacteria > Pseudomonadota > Gammaproteobacteria > Pseudomonadales > Moraxellaceae > Acinetobacter. The sequence goes on along the minus strand of NZ_PJRJ01000005.1, from coordinate 122,422 downwards.
AAGATGTTGTACATACAACTCTTTGCCGTTGTTGACGAAGTCAATCCCTGCAATTAAAGCAACTAATGCAGATAAACCCACTGCACCCACACCAATAATGGCTGCAACCGTTTCAGGAAGCTTGTGGCGACCCGCTGCTAATAGGACAAAACCAATGAGCGGGAATAAAATTGTTAAATATAAATAACTCATCCGCGCATCTCACTAGCAGCATCCACATCCAAATGATGGAAGCGATGGTAGAACTGAAGGACGATCGCAAGACCGATACACGCCTCTGCAGCAGCAAGCGTTAAGATCAAGATGAACATGATTTGGCCATCTGGCTGTGCCCAAGCACTACCCGCCAGTACGAACGCAAGCGCTGCCGCATTCATCATGATTTCAAGGCTCATCAATACAAATAGTAGGTTGCGTCGTACCATTACACCGTAAAAACCCAGTGCAAACAGAATAGATGCGACGATTAGACCGTGTTCTAAAGGGATATTGCCCATTATTGTTGATCCTCTTGTGCACCTGGCTCACGCTTACCAATATGGAATGCAGCAACTAAAGCAGCAAGCAATAACATGGCAGCAATTTCAACCAAGAGTAAGTATTTGGTAAAGAGTGCAATACCCACTTCTTTCGGGCCTACAATCTCAGCACCCATCAATGGACCAGCAACGTTATACTCAGAACCTAACATCCAAACTAAAACCAGACCCATTAGGAAACACATCAAGGCAGGATAAGCCCATGCCGATGACGTTAACCATTTGCGTTCTTGTTCTACAGTCGCTTGACCAAGGTTGAGCATCATCACAACAAAGACGAATAAAACCATGATCGCGCCTGCGTATACGATGATCTCAAGCGCACCGGCAAATGGCGCACCCACAATCATAAACATACCGGCTACAGCAAGTAATGACACGATCAAGCTTAATAAAGCGTGAACGGGATTCGCGTTGGTCACAACGCGAATCGTAGAGACGATGGCCACAAGAGCCATCAAATAAAACGGCCACATCATGGTAATAGACTCCGTACATCAACAGGCTTACTTTCGCGCTGTGCTTGACCTTTGTCTTTACCTGCAACAGCCATACCTGTTACACGGTAGAAGTTATAGTCAGGATATTTACCAGGACCTGAAATGAGTAAGTTTTCTTTCTCATAAACTAAGTCTTGACGTACATATTCACCCAATTCGAAGTCAGGTGTTAACTGAATTGCAGTTGTAGGACATGCTTCTTCACACATACCGCAGAAGATACAACGTGAGAAGTTGATGCGGAAGAATTCCGGATACCAACGACCATCTTCGTGTTCTGCTTTTTGTAGTGAAATACAGCCAACAGGACAAGCAACCGCACATAGGTTACACGCAACGCAGCGCTCTTCACCGTCAGGATCACGTGTTAACACAATACGACCACGGAAACGCGGCGGTACGATGTCTTCAGCTTTCACTTCTGGATATAAAATGGTGTCACGTTTACGTGTTGCATGTGAGAAGACCATCCACAAGCTACGTACAACCGACCCGACCCCAGCTAGAAATTTAAACATTTTGTTCTCCCTGCCCTTACCACAACACTACAGCAGCAGTAACTAGCAAGTTAACTAGCGTTAATGGCAAACAAATTTTCCAACCGAAGTTCATGACTTGGTCATAACGTGGACGCATTAAAGAGCCACGAGCCAATACAAACATCATTACAAAGAATGCTGTTTTAATCACAAACCAGAATAATGGTGGAAGGAAATCCAGACCGAATGGAGCTAACCAGCCGCCAAAGAATAACGTTACGATCAATGCTGAAATCAGCACGACGTTTACGTATTCGGCAACGAAGAACATACCCCATTTCATACCACCGTACTCGACGTGGTAACCCTCTGCCAATTCTTGCTCTGCTTCTGGTTGGTCAAATGGATGACGATGCGTTACCGCAACACCAGCGACCACAAAGATCATGAAGCCTAAGAATTGAGGAATCACAAACCATACATCTTGCTGTGCTTCTACGATTTCACGTAAGTTGAATGAACCAGCAATTGCCACCACACCCATTAACGAGATACCCAAGAACACTTCATAAGAAATGGTTTGCGCTGCAGAACGTAGACCACCGAGTAATGCGTATTTGTTGTTTGATGACCAACCACCAAATAACACTGCATACACGGCAATACCTGCCATTGCCATAAAGAACAATAGACCGATGCTCATGTCCGCAACACCTAAATAAGGTGTTACCGGAATAACCATGAACGATAACACCGCAGTTGCCATTGCAACTGCTGGTGCCATACGGAAAGTTAACTTGTCTACGAATTTAGGTGTCCAGTCTTCTTTGAACATGATTTTAAGCATGTCGGCAACAATCTGGAAAATACCACCTGGACCGACACGGTTAGGACCGTAACGGTCTTGCCAAAGACCTAAAAGACGACGTTCAATAAAAGACATCAACGCAGCAATTAAAACCACCACCAATAAAATGGCAATGGCTTGCACTACTGAGTACGCAATTGGCCAGTTCTCAGCCCAAAGCGGCGTTTGACGCATTAATTCTTGTTCCATGAATTACACTCCAGCCTTGACTGAAACAGGCTCTGCAAGAGATACCGTAGGCGCAAGACCGACTGGGTAACCGATGTAACCTGTAGGTAAATATTCAATCACTTGAACAGGTAGAACAACTTCAGTCTCACCCGCTTTCACGGTGATTTTTTGGCCGTCTTGAACATTCAAGCGTGCAGCATCTTGCTCACCTACAGCAAACATTGCTTCTGGAATACGCGATTCCATTGCCGGTGTTTTCACTGTAAATTCGCCTGAAGCAAAGATATGGTGCATTGGTACAAGGCGGAAGCTTTGTGGATTTGCAACAACAGGTGCTGGTGCCACGAAACTACGCGCTGGAAGTTTTGCTAAACGATCGAATAAACGAACGCCTGAATCACCACCTTTTAATGAACCGCCCACGTTTTCTTGGAATTTGTTCCAAGCTTGTGGTGAGTTCCAACCTGCAGACCACGCAAATGGCACTAGCGCCGATGGCGTTTGGTTACCCACATAACCTTCCATAGAGAATGTTAATGCAGAGTCTTTGTCTGTTGGTTGTTTTGGTTCGTGAATCGATAACGGCGCACGCATTGCAGTACGACCAGAGTAACGACGTGGTTCACGCGCCACTTTAAGACCGTGTACACGGAAGCCCGCATCTGGTGCAACATCTTGAATTGCTTCAAGAGCAGGTACGTTTTTCGCAACCGCTTCAATCACGTCATCAAGTACAGTCCAAGCAATCGCTTTGCCTTTCACGCCAGTTTCAATGGCATGAATCCAGCGCCAAGATTCTTTGATCGCAAGTTCTGGTTTGTAGTAGCTTGGGTCATACACTTGGTAGAAACGTTGTGCACGGCCTTCTTGCGATACCACAGTACCATCACCTTCAGCAAATGATGCAGCAGAAAGCACGATATCAGCTTGTTTAACTGTCTCAGTTTCTGAGTGGTCAAGCACAATGATGTTTTTCGCTTTTGCAAATGCAGCATTGACTTGAGCCGCTGGTAAACGACGGTATAAATCGTTTTCTACAACCACTAAAGTATCAAAGTCTTGCGCAAATGCTTGCTCAAGGCTGTTACCACCCAAGATAGCCATACCCATTGAGTTCACTTCAGGAACAGTCAATGTTAAGCCTGCATTACCCAGATTCTGTGCAACTTGTGCAGCAGCTTCCATGATTGATGCGTCTTGTAAGCTTGTACCAGAGATGATTAACGGCTTTTTCGCAGCTTTTAAGGTATCGGCAATGGTTTGTGCAAATGCTTTCGCATCGTCAGCAAGACCTGTAATTGCTTCACCTTTTACGCCCGCAGCAATCGCAAAACCTAAACGCGCGATATCGTTTGGAGAAGCAACTACTTCGCCTTCAGCTACGTCAGCTAAACGTGTTTGCGTTGCAGCTAAAATGTAAATCGGAGATTTAGCATCTTGCGCAATACGTTGTACAGGTTCAGCTAACCATTCTTGCGTACGGCGCTCAGCCGCCATCTCTTTGCCTTTATTTTTCGCAGCTTGGCGAACAGATAAAGCCATACGAGGCGCAGTTTGGGTTAAGTCTTCACCTAAGATCAACACCGCATCGTAGCTTTCGATTTCACGCATACTTGGGTTATAAACACCTTCGGTTTGCATGATAGAAGCCGCTAACTCCACAAGGTTTTGTTCTTTTTGAGACATACCTGTAGAGAAGTTCGCTTGACCCACTAATTCGCGAAGTGCGAAGTTTGATTCAAGTGATGCGCGTGGTGAACCAATACCTAAGACTTTTTTGCCTTGGATATTTGCAATTACAGTATCAAGCGCTGTATCTACAGAAACTGTAGTCACGTTTGCACCTGAACGGAATTGTGGTTGACGTGGACGATCCGCGTTATTCACATAACCTGTACCGAAACGGCCTTTGTCGCATAGGAAGTATTGATTCACTTCACCGTTGAAACGGTTTTCTACACGGCGAAGTTCGCCATAACGTTCACCCGGAGAGATGTTACAACCAGAAGAACAGCCTTGGCATACGCTTGGCGCATACTGCATGTCCCATTTACGGTTGTAGCGTTCTGAGTGAGTTTTATCCGTGAATACACCTGTTGGACATACTTCAGTTAAGTTACCCGAGAATTCAGATTCTAAAGTACCTGATTCTGGACGACCGAAGTAGACACGTGATGCGTTGGCATACACGCCAAAGTCTGTACCACCAGCATAGTCTTTGTAGTAACGAACACAACGGTAGCATGCGATACAACGGTTCATTTCGTGTGAAATGAATGAGCCTAACTCTTGGTTGTAGTGGGTACGTTTAGTGAAACGATAGCGACGACGGTCATGCTGAGTCATCACCGTCATATCTTGTAAATGACAGTGACCACCTTCTTCACACACTGGACAGTCGTGTGGGTGGTTAGTCATTAAGAACTCAACGATCGACGCACGAAAATCTTTCGCTTCTTTGTCTTCGATTGAGATATAGGTATTGTCAGCAGCCGGTGTCATACATGACATCACCAGACGACCACGCGTATCTTCAGGATTCGCGTATTGTGTCACAGCACATTGACGGCAAGAACCGACAGAACCTAAGGATGGATGCCAACAAAAGTACGGGATATCAATACCCAAAGACAAACATGCTTGTAGCAAGTTCTCTGAGCCATTGACTTCGTACGATTTGCCATCGACATGAATTGTAGCCATAGTCGAATTCCTTAAGCTTGTTTTACATCAGAAGTTTGAGCGGCCGCATTTACGACTTTTGCTTCAAACTCATGACGGAAGTGTTTGAGTGCGCCCATAAGCGGCTCCATCGCACCTGGTGCGTGAGCACAGAAGGTTTTACCAATCCAAAGCTTACGCGTAAGCTCTTGTAAATGATCGATATCCTCTTGCTTACCAGTACCGTCTTCAAGTGCTTTTAGCGCTTTAACCGCCCAAGGTAAACCATCACGACAAGGCGTACAGAAACCACATGATTCACGCGCAAAGAATTCTTCTAAGTTACGTGTCGCAGAAACCATACATTGGGTTTCATCAACCACCATCAGCAAACAGGTACCTAAACGTGAACCTGCTTTCATGATGCTTTCCGCATCCATAGGCAGATCGATATGCTCAGCTGCTAAGAAGTCAGTTGATGCACCACCTGGCAACCATGCTTTGAGCTTTAAGCCATCGCGCATACCGCCGGCGTGATCTTCGATCACTTCACGTGCAGTGGTACCAAATGGGAGTTCCCAAAGACCTGGGAATTTTACTTTGCCTGAAGCGCCGTAAATCTTTGTACCTGGATCTTTTGATTTACCTTGAGATAAACCAACGTACCATTCTGGGCCACGTAGCATGATTGCCGGTAAGTTGTTGTAAGTCTCTACGTTGTTGACAATCGTAGGACGACCCCAAGCACCTGCAACTTGCGGGAATGGTGGCTTAGTACGTGGATTGGCACGGCGACCTTCTAGCGAGTTAATCAATGCAGTTTCTTCACCACAGATATAACGACCCGCACCGGTATGCACATGTAACTCAAAGTTCCAACCTGTACCTAAGATGTTTTCACCTAAATAACCTTTAGCGCGAATTTGCTCTAAAGCTTCATTTAAGTATTTTGCAGCTTCGATGTACTCACCACGGATAAAGATATAACCGTGAGTTGCTTCCAAAGTATAGCCTGCAATCAACATACCTTCGATCAATTGGTGTGGAAGATCTTCCATCAACAAACGGTCTTTGAAAGTACCTGGTTCCATCTCATCGGCGTTACAAATCAGGTAACGTGGACCTGAGTTATCATTTGGCGCCATCAGCGACCATTTGATCCCTGCTGGGAAGCCTGCACCACCACGGCCTTTTACCGTTGCCGCTTTAACCACATCCAATACTTCTTTTGGTTGCATTGAAAGTGCTTTTTTAAAGCCTGCATAACCCTCAAGCGCTTCGTAATCATCAGCATTACGTACATTGGCTTGTTTGCTTAAACGCCAAGTGAGTGGATGCGTTTCTGGGTTACCGTCGCCGTAAATCGGTTTTGGTTCAGTATTCATACATACTTCTCCAATAACTGTTTCACTGAAGAAACATCCACTAAACCGTGAGTGTCTTCATTAATCATCAAAGTTGGACCTTTGTCACAGTTACCTAAGCAGCAAATTGGTAAGATCGTGAAACGACCATCCGCTGTAGTTTGACCAAACTGGATCCCAAGCTCACGTTGGAAAGCTTCTGCTAAAGTTTCCGCACCCATCAAGAAGCACGCAATTGAGTCACATAATAAAATGACGTTGCGGCCTACAGGTTGGCGGTAAATACGGTTATAGAAAGTCGCAACACCCTCTAAATCCGCCACGCTCATTGAAAGCATTTGTGCAATGGCATTCATTTGCGCATCATCTACCCAACCATTACGGCGTTGTACACATTTGAGCGCATCTAAACACGCTGCACGTGGGTACGGGTAGTGACCAATGTGATGTTCGATTTCGTGAATTTCGTCCGCAGTCAAAATTCCTTCAACGTTCACACGTGGTTTTTTATCAGTCAAAATCATCATAATGCGATTACCCCTTAGCGATCCACGTCAGCCATTACGACGTCAATGGTCGCTAAATAAATGATTAAGTCAGACATTAAGCTGCCGTTAATCACAGAAGGCATTTGCTGTAAATGCGTGAAGGTTGGTGTACGAATACGGGTACGGTAACTCATGGTTGACTTGTCTGAAGTCAAGTAGTAGTTCGATGCACCTTTTACCACTTCCGCCATCACAGACGCTTCGCCTGCTGGCATTACAGGACCCCAAGATACGCTTAAGAAGTGCGTAATCAAGGTTTCAATATCTTGTAATGTCTTATCTTTTGGTGGTGGAACAGCCAATGGATGGTCGGCTTTGTACGCGCCAGACGGCATGTTATCAAGACATTGCTTGATAATTTTCAGTGATTCTTCGATTTCGCGATAGTGAACCATCACACGCGCGTAAGCATCACCTTCGTACTCTACTGGTACTTCGAAGTCGTAGTTTTCGTAGCCGCTATACGGACGATATTTACGTACGTCAAAGTCAATACCTGTAGCACGTAGACCTGTACCTGTTACACCCCAAGCCAATGCAGATTTTGCATCGTATTGCGCAACGTTACGGGTACGACCAATGAACACTGAGTTTTTCAACGCTGCAGTATGGTATTCCTTCAAACGTTTTGGCATCCAATCCAAGATTTCACGGATCAGGTGCTGCCAGTTGTTTGGAAGGTCATGTGCTGTACCACCAATACGGAACCACGCTGGGTGCATACGGTAGCCAGTGATCGCTTCGATGGCGTCATAGATTTTTTGACGATCGGCGAACATATAGAATACAGGCGTCATACCGCCGGCATCCTGAATCGCTGTACCAATAAACAATAAGTGGTTATTAATACGGAACAATTCAGACATCATGACACGGATACATTGTGCACGGTCAGGAACTGTGATTCCCGCCATTTGCTCAACGCCCATCACGTATGGCATGTTTTGCGCGCAGCCGCCTAGGTAGTCGACACGGTCTGTATACGGAATGAATGAATGCCATGTTTGACGTTCAGCCATCTTCTCCACACCACGGTGGTGATAACCGATATCAGGCACACAGTCTTTGACTTCTTCACCATCTAACTGCAGAACAATACGGAATGCACCGTGCGCAGATGGATGGTTAGGACCTAAGTTGAGGAACATGAAGTCTTCGTCGTCGTTACCGCGTTTTAGACCCCAGTCTTCAGGTACGAAACGAAGGTGTTCTTGTTCGTAGTCCTGTTTGGCTTGGTTCTGCATATACGGTGTATATTCAGTTGCACGCGCTGAGTATTCTTTACGTAACGGGTGACCTTCCCAATAGGTTGGTAACAAAATACGACGCAGCATTGGATGCCCTTCGAAATTGATACCAAACATATCGTAAGCTTCACGCTCGTACCAGTTGGCGTTTGGCCAAACGTTGGTTGCCGTTGGAATGTTAAGATCGCTCTCATTCAAGGCAACTTTAATACGAATATCCGTGTTACGCTCAAGCGATAACAAGTGATAGAACACAGTAAAGTCAGACGCAGGTAAACCGTCGCGGTGGGTACGTAAACGTTCATCTACCGCAGACAAGTCGAACAACATCACGTAAGGACGTGACACTGTACGCAAGAACATTAAAACTTCTTGTACACGTGCGCGCTCAACCCAGACTGTTGGGAAATCCTCAAAAGTCGTTTGCACATAGAAGTTCTCACCAAATTTGGTTTTGAGCTCTTCTACAATTGCAAATGCTGGGCGTGGATCAATTGGTGTTGATCCTGGCATAGCAATGTCTTCAGCCATTGGCTTGGCTTCCTATTTAATACAAATTCATTCAAACCTAAACGACAACAACACCCATACGGGTGTAATAAAAAAATTGCCGTTTAAATTATTTAATTTCATCCATAGAGCGCAAGTTTTTCACAGCCATACGCTGTTCATTCTTACGGTCACGTTCTGGCATCATCTTTGGCTTATAAATTGGCTTAAGATCATCACCAATTACCGCAGAAAGTGGACGGCGCTCTAATTGAATTTGGTCTTGCAATAACATTAATGCTTGGATTAATGCTTCAGGACGTGGTGGGCAACCTGGGATGTAAACATCCACTGGAATAATTTTATCCACACCTTGTACAACTGAATAGATGTCGTACATACCACCTGAGTTGGCACAAGCACCCATTGAAATGACCCATTTTGGTTCAAGCATTTGTTCATACAAACGTTGAATCACTGGGGCCATTTTCATAAAGCACGTACCAGCAACAATCATCAAATCGGCCTGACGTGGTGAAGCACGAATAACCTCGGCACCAAAACGTGACAAGTCATGCACGCCGGTTAATGTTGTTGCATACTCTACGTAGCAGCAAGATGTACCAAAGTTAAACGGCCAAACTGAGTTCTTACGACCCCAGTTTACTGCTGTATGTGCTACGTCCTCTAAACGAGTCATAAACACATTTTTATTCACTTCTTCTTGTAAAAGCGGGTCTTCAACTTGAATACGCTCTTGAAGTGGATATTGATCAGCATCCGGATTCGCACGGGTTAAGGTATATTTCATCCCGTCTTACTCCTTGTCAGATGATATAGTCGGTGACTTTTGTTTCACACGACCAGAGGATTGCGCTGGGATTTGACCTGTAGGGTCAGTCACCAATTCTTCAATTGAGTTAAAGCGTGTAATTTCTGCAAGGTCCATATTTGGTGAACCAATTTTAGGTTTAATCCCTGCTGCTTTACGTTTATCAGAAGGTGCCCAATTCAGTGCGCCAGTCGAAAATTCGTAAATCAAACCAACAAGTAAAACTAAAATAAATACAGCTGCAGTTGCAAAACCTACCCAACCTACTTCACGAACCGAAACGGACCATGCGTAGAGGTACAATGCTTCTAAGTCAAATACAACGAAGAAGATTGCCACCAAATAGAATTTTGCCGACAAGCGAATACGTGCACCACCTGCACCTACAACACCTGACTCAAATTGCTCCTGCTTAGCACGACCCCATGATTTACCCCCGAGGAGTAATGGGACAGTGAGCATAAAGACGCAAAGAAATGTAACGCCGATCACGAAGGCAATAATTGCCCATTCGTATGGAGTAATGGCACTCATGCGGGGATAACTCCTGGCAGGCCTAATTTATTAACAAAGAATGTATGTATTGGCCTTCAAATACACCAAACACAAAATTAATCCCGCCAATTGTACCTGATTGATGACGTGTGTTGCTAGCTTCTCGGTCTTAGTCTTTCGGATGATTTTTTAATCACTTAAGCCTTTTTTTGCCCTTTAGCGCCTTGTGGTTGCATTTGATCGGTTTATTAAATTAAAAGTTTAAATATTATTATTTTTTTCAAAAATCAATCTGACTGGATGCAGCCAGAAAATAGCCATAAAACCCAAGAATTGATAAAAAACAAAAACTAAGCTCAATTTATGCCAGTTAAAAATCTAAGTATGGCACTATCATCTGTTGGTAAAGTGCTACTGAATACCGCTTGAGTTGATAATTTTGTACTTGATCTGACTGATTTTTTTAACTTGTACAGCCATTTGCAGCCGCCAAGTCGCAATGTCGCTTTAATAAGCAACTAAATCTTAAAATTTCTTTGAGTACAGCACAATTTAGTCAGTGCCTAGCCGACTGACCTTTTGTCATGTTTTTGCAAACAGTGCTGTTTTTTTAAGCCACTCATGCTATTTGTATACAGCATACAACAAGAACATATCAGAATAAGGAGTAAAGACATGAGCTTGGCATTTACCCATAAACCGGATTATTTCTTATTTGCTCAGTTAATTATTCGTCATATTCAAACTTACGTGCAAAAAAATCCAGAAACTAATCAAGCCAGTTTTGAGCTGCGTGATATTTACGAATTGTTTCGTCAAGATATGGCATCTGCCACCACCAATTTAGATGGCATTATGAACATTGCCGATGAATATCAGGTCGAAACTTTAGATGGCGATCAAAAATTAATTCGTCGCTATGAGATTGATGGCAAAGAAAATAAATTGTTGATTGATTTTGATCCCGCTGCCGTCACTGCACTGCGTAATGGCCGCCCGATTATTCCACCCGATGCAACTGTACACCAATAAGCACATCCTTATGTGGCCGTATATAAACGATATAAAAAAGCAGGCTCAATGCCTGCTTGATATTGTACTGCACAATATTTAACTTTGACGATGCAACAAAAACTCAGAGATGCTCTGTAATTGTTCCGCACCTGTATCAAAATGCGTTAAGGCGGCAAACGCTTGCTGATGCAATTGCTGTACGTAAGCTTGCGCTTGAGCTAAACCCATTAATGCTGGATAAGTGGATTTTTCCACCTGTTGATCCTTGCCCGCTGTTTTACCCAATTGTTCGGTATCTGCAATAACATCTAAAATATCATCTTGCACTTGAAACGCTAAACCAATGGCTTGAGCATATTCACGTAATTTAGGCAGCGCAACATCTGTACCTTTAAATACAGTGACAGCCGCCATCATGATGGCAGCAGAAATTAACGCGCCCGTTTTATTACGATGAATATTTTCTAACGCAGCTTGGTCAATCTGTTTACCTTCAGCTTGTAAATCTAAGACCTGACCACAGACCATTTTAGAGCTTGCCGTGGCTAAAATTTGCATTTGTTTAAGGACAATACCTTGATCAACCGCAGCGCCTTGGTCAAACAAACGACTACCTAACACCTCAAAGGCCATCGATTGCAAAATATCTCCAGCCAATAAAGCGGTATCTTCACCAAAGGCCACATGGCAGGTGGGTTGACCACGGCGCAATAAATCATTGTCCATACATGGCAGATCATCATGCGCGAGCGAATAGCAATGAATTAATTCAATTGCCACCGCAGCACGGCGCACTGCAGCAAAGTTTTGATTCGGTTGTAAAGCCGCAGTGGCATAACACAGCGCGGGACGTACGCGTTTACCGCCTAACATTACAGCATGATGCACCGCAGCTTTTAAAGGCTCAGGCAGTGCAAAGGCATCTAAAGTGTTGATCAGATCTTGTTGAATTTGTTGTTGTGCGGACACCAGGGCATGATTTTGCTGAAGGGACACTTTCGCCTCGAATCAAGAAGTTAGGATTGCATGGCACATCATACTGTGTTCTCAGTCAAGATGCATCCAAGTTTAAGCCTCAAAGTAACGATAAAAATCTGCGTTTTGGTAATAATAGACACTATTTTTATGCTGTTGTTTGGCCATATACATGGCTTGATCAGCCTGCTCTAGCGCATGAATGGCAGTATAATTCTGTGTGACAGCAGCAACCCCTGCTGAAATGGAAATCGTGTCTTGAGATAAGGCGAATTCCTGATTTAATAACAGCGTAGCTTGACGAATCTGTTCCATAATCTGACAGGCCTGTAGTAAATCATGCTGCTCAAATAAAATCACAAACTCTTCTCCCCCCATACGATAAATGGTGGGCCAAGCATATTTTTGGCTCAAGTGTTGTAAGCGTTTACCTAACTGACTTAATACTCGATCAGCAAATATATGCCCATATTGGTCATTTAAGTTTTTAAAATTATCTAAATCTAAAATGGCAACCGCCACTGCATTTTGCTGGCGTAACTGTTGCGCAAAAGCATGACGGCTGGAAAGTCCTGTAAGCTCATCATGATCAAGCTTTTGTTTTAGATCACGATTACACTGTTTTAAATGCCGCTGTTTAGCAGTCAGATCACTCACATCCACCGCACAAACTAATACGGCAGACAAATCACCTTGACTATTGTAATAGGCTTGAAAATTCAACCGATGTTCACGCTGCGCAAAAATATGCTCAAAAGGCTGTATTTTCTTTCCTTGTCTTAATATGCGTAAATCGTTGCAATAGGATTGATAACAATAGTTGTCTATATGTTGCAGGTTTTTAGACAAAAGTTGTGAGAAAGGGCGTCGAAAAAAGCTAGCATAATGCTGATTTGCCGCTAAAATTTCTGCTGTAGGTGATAATAATACCGCTGCCACAGGCAAAACCTGAATCAGGCTTTGTACCTGTGGAACTGAATATTGATTAGAATCAAGAATAAACATACAGCAAAATAATAAATAAGCTTTACTGCATGCTAACAAAATTTATATCAAAGGAGCGAGTGCTTTTTTAGCTGAATGCTTCTGGCACTACACGAACCCAGCCTTCCATCAGTACACGCGCACTACGACTCATGACTGCTTTTTTGACTACCCACTGACCATTTTCTTGAATGGCTTGCGCACCGACACGTAAAGTCCCCGATGGATGACCAAAACGTACCGCTTCGCGCTCGCCACCACCAGCAGCTAAATTCACCAATGTACCTGGAATCGCGGCAGCTGTGCCAATTGCCACTGCCGCAGTGCCCATCATGGCATGGTGCAACTTACCCATTGATAAAGCACGTACCAATAAATCACAGTCTTGGGCAGTTAAGGCTTTACCGCTCGATGTGGTATAGGCTTGAGGCGCAGCAACAAAAGCAATTTTTGGCGTATGCTGACGCTTTTCTGCTTCAGCGACATCATCAATTAAGCCCATATATTTGGCGCCATAAGCACGAATGGTTTCTAAACGCGCTAAGGTGGCGGCATCACTATTAATCGCGTCTTGTAATTCTGTGCCTTGAAAACCTAAATCTTCAGCGTTAATAAAGATGGTTGGAATACCTGCATTAATGAAAGTGGCTTGGAATGTACCAATCTCAGGCACTTCAAACCTATCCACTAAGTTACCTGTAGGAAACATGGCACCGCCATCTTCACCATCATCAGCTGGATCTAAAAATTCAATTTGTACTTCTGCTGCAGGGAAAGTCACACCGTCGAGTTCAAAATCACCCGTTTCTTGGACTTGACCGTTGCTGATCGGCACATGCGCAATAATGGTTTTAGCAATATTTTTTTGCCAAATTTTTACCGTGCAAATGCCATTTTCAGGAATCTTATCGGCATCGACTAAGCCATTGGTAATCGCAAAAGCCCCAACTGCAGCAGTTAAGTTACCGCAGTTACCACTCCAGTCGACAAAAGCTTGATCTATCGACACTTGTCCAAATAAGTAATCAACGTCGTGGTCGGCTTGTTCACTTTTGGCCAAAATTACGGTCTTACTGGTACTTGAAGTTGCCCCACCCATACCATCAATTTGCTTGCCATAAGGATCTGGACTACCAATCACGCGTAATAAAATTTGGTCACGAATACGCCCTGGCACTTGTGCCGCTTCAGGTAAATCATCGAGTTTAAAGAATACGCCCTTACTGGTTCCACCACGCATATAGGTTGCAGCAATTTTAATTTGTGGGGCAAATGCCATTGTTATTTCATCCTTTTGATCATTGTTATTGGCAGTCAAGCTGCTTGTGCCTAAGGATACTGCTTTTTATACACAATGACATTGACTTAGGACTTAAGTATAAAAAATCAACATTTAAGCAAAGCTTAAAAAGCTCAGTATATAAACTTAACGGCTATTAATAAAATTAATCTATTGATTCAGCTATCTTTTATAAAAAATAGCAGTATGATTTTTTTTTATGCAACCTATAACAAAAAATCAACATTAAGGCTCTACTAGGCGAATTGTTTGTGATCTATTACAATCAAATGACTTATCCATTGTCGGGCTGAATACTTTGAATAACGAGTCTTCGCAACTTCAGCGTGGCTTAAAGAACCGTCATATCCAACTCATCGCCATGGGCGGCGCGATTGGTACTGGCTTATTTTTAGGTTCCGCACAGGTCATCCAATCTGCAGGTCCATCCATCATCTTAGGCTATGCCATTGGTGGTTTCATTGCATTTTTAATTATGCGTCAACTGGGCGAGATGATCGTTCATGAACCCGTGGCTGGTTCATTTAGTCATTTTGCTTATAAATATTGGGGTAAATTCCCAGGCTTTTTAGCCGGCTGGAATTATTGGATTTTATATATTTTAGTCGCCATGACTGAACTGACTGCGGTGGCAAAATATATTAACTATTGGTGGCCTCATATCCCGGCATGGGCATCGGTTCTATTTTTCTTTGTGATGATTACCCTCATTAACTTAGGGAATGTTAAATTCTACGGTGAATCAGAGTTTTGGTTATCCATTATTAAAGTGACTGCGGTCATTTCGATGATTGTATTTGGTATTTACTTACTGATGACCGCAAGCCCAGATTCGACAGCAGCATTTAGCAATCTGTGGACCGCTGGTGGTTTCTTCCCAAATGGCTTTGAAGGGCTATTTTATATGCTGGCGTTCTTAATGTTTGCCTTTGGCGGCATTGAGTTAATTGGTATGGCAGCAGCAGAAGCCAAAGATCCGCAAAAAACCATTCCTAAAGCGATTAACCAAGTGGTGTTTCGTATTTTGGTGTTTTATGTGGGTGCGTTAACCATTCTATTATCTTTAGTGCCTTGGAATCAGCTCGAACTTGGCGGCTTGGATAAGAGCCCATTTGTCATGATTTTCAGTCAATTGGGCATTGATTGGGCAGCACATCTACTTAATTTTATTATCTTAACCGCAGCTTTATCGGTATATAACAGTGGTATGTATGCCAACAGTCGTATGCTGTTTGGTTTAGCACAGCAAGGCAATGCACCTAAAGTATTTATGAAAGTCAATAAACAAGGTGTGCCTATTCCAGCGGTATTATTCTCTGCCTTATTAATTTTTGGCTGTGTAATTTTAAACTACTTTGTACCTGAAGATGCTTTAAGCCATCTTATTTATATCGTGGTGGGTGCGTTGGTACTTAACTGGGCCATGATTAGCTTAACCCACTTTAAGTTTATTCAAGCCATGAAAAAGACGGGCGAAAAAACCTTATTCCCTGCGCTATTCTCACCGTTTGGCAACCTGTTGGTATTAAGTTTTATTGGCGTGATTTTATATATCATGTGGACACAAGGCTTTAAAGAGTCGGTAATTATGATTCCTGTGTGGATCATCAGTATGCTGATTTTCTTTAAGCTACTTAAACCCAACAACAAAGCCTAATTATTGAGTATTTAAAAAGTTATTGCCTCGGCAATAACTTTTTTTTTAGCGAAAAGTGGCGTACATTATGTCCTATGCGCCTTTAGCTTAATTGGATAGAGCAGTTGCCTCCTAAGTGACCGGCGTGGGTTCGACTCCCGCAAGGCGCACCATAATTTAGCAAAAAAGTATTTTATTTAAGCAGCAATATTCTCTTATCTGTATAATTTACCCATTTTCTTGTGTTAATCTCATCACAATTTCTCATTAAAATAACTATTGTGTTGAAGGATAACATTCAAGATGATACAGGATTACATTCCTTATGAACTCAGATCGTTAGTCACGCAAATTGATCCTTATTTAGATCTGTATTGGCAAAACAATTTAAGCACTATTTTTAGCCAAATTGATCCTGAACAACGGGATCGCATCTATCGTCAGATTCTGCTGAAAAAAAATATCAAATGGAATGCTGAGCAAAATAGCTTTAGCTGTAGCCCCGCAGCGCATTTTGAAATGGTGGTCGAAGCAATTGTCCATCCAGGGATGAAAAACTTAGGTCAAAAAATTTTAAATTCCTTAGCTGAACTAGAAAAATATCAAGATGCGATACAAATCGCCAATTATTTAGAAAGCATTTTAGCCCAGCTTGACAAAACCAATGTTGAAGAAAACCTCAATTTACAACAAATTAAGCTTAATTTACGTCAAGGTTTTATTTATACCGCCGCCCGTATTGTTAACGACAAAGCCGATATTCAACTACCCGAGAATCATCGCCGTTTAAGCAGTGACATGCTGAAATGCTTTATTTGTGAAGTGTTTCTGAAGCAGCAACTGCTGCATTATTACTTTAAAACCTTACGTGGTCGTCAACTAACACGTCAGTCGCATCCATTGTTACAGGTGTTTTTGGTTGAACAGCAAAAATTACGTCAGCTAGAAATCGTCAAAACCTCACGTTATATTTTTGCCCTGGCGCAAAGCGATCAAAGCGATGTCAATCCTTTTTCAATCCGTCGCTTTTTAAGCGAAGAACGTTTGGCCTTAAGCGACAATATTTATTTAAACGCTGCGGTGCTGGATTTAGCTTATTTAAATCAACCCGAACATCAGCAATTTTTTCAATGGCAAGTCGAGCGCATCATCACGGTTGAAAAACAAATTGGTCAGCATGTGATTGAGTTTGTCAGTCAACTTGAGCAAGTCAATAACGAACGCTTATTGCCATTGTTACTTAAACCTTTAGATTCATCGGGTTTAGTGATTGAAAAAGTGGTCGAAAAACGCCTATTGGCTTTTGAAAAAGAACTGGCTATTCAGATTTTAGAGCCATTGCATCATGCGCTGCGTCATAAAGTCCAGCATATTGATGAAATGGACTATTTGTATATGAGCACGCGGCAAATTATTGGCGATATCATCAGTTACTTCTATGATTTCCAATCACAAGCAGCAGTAATGTTTGATAGTCAGGCGGATCAGTTTGCAGCACGCTTAAAATCCTATTTAGCCTTACATGAAAAACGCCGTAGCCAAGTCTTTGCTCTATTATCCGCTGAAGATTGGGCACAAAACCATGAAGCCATGTTACAACCTATTAACCAGTTAAACATGACTGTGCGCAGCGCCTTACAACAGCATCGAGAGCAATATCGGCAGTTAAAAGAGTTACAACGCAGCTTAGACAAAGAAGGACAGTCATTTTTAGGCAAAATGCTAAATAAATCCAAAAAAATTGACGAGCAGATTCAATTTTTAAAAGAAAATGCCTTTCATGAACGCCAAAATGCCTATTTAGATATTGTACGTATTCCTAAACAATATCCTAATTTAACCGTGTATTTAGAGTTTGAAGCTCTGATTTCGATTAACCATAAAGAGCGCCATTATGCTTTTGCTGTGGGTGATAACGGGGTCACGCATTTGCCGCTGTTGGTACAACTGCCAGAAGACCGTGGTTTAATTAATTTACAAGAAATCCATCAAAATCTTGACTTTGATTTAAAGCTGGCCAGTCAAAAATGGTCAGATTACGATCTGGACAATATTGCTTAATCCAATCCGTCATAACCGAGCAAGATTGCTCGGTTATTTTTTGCTTTACTCAATTTTATTCTGTGCTAAGTTAGGTCAATATGACCTCACATGCATGAAGCAGTGATCACATAACAACGATGACAGTTTGAGACTGCACGACAAGGAATGAGCTTATGCAATTAAAACAATTAACAGCCGCACTTTGCCTTTTAGGCTTACCCTTCACCACCTTTGCTGCCGCTTTAGACCGTTCTGGTCAATCTATTGCAGGATTTTTACAACCAGATAATTACTTTGAAGCAGGAATTAGTATTTTAGACCCAAATGTCTCGGGCAAAGACAGTTCTGGCAACAATACAGGCGATATGGCCAGCGACTATTACTATCCACATGCCGTATTAAAACTACAACCGACTGAAAAATTCTCTATCGGCTTGATTTACGATCAACCTTTTGGTGCAGATGCCGAATATAGCGGGCGTAATAACTTTGTGAGCACCACATCGGATGTGATTTTACCGCCGAGCGATTTAACCAATGGTTTAGCTGTTGTCACTGGACAGCCTAACTTTATTGCACCAGATGGAACGCCTTTACAAGTTGATCCAAGTACAGGACAACCCGTAGCAATTGCACTTAACAATGCCACTACAGGCGGCACTTCAGTTGAAGTGATGACGCAAAATTTAAATTTTTTAGTGGGTTTTCAGCCCAATGAACACTGGAATTTCTACGGTGGTGCGGTTTATCAAACTTTAAAAGCCGATGTTAGTCTACGGGGTAATGCCTATAGCTTATTTAATGGTTATGCCCTAGATGTACCCGAAGACAGCGCAGTGGGTTGGTTAGCAGGTTTTGCGTATCAAATTCCAGAAATCGCCTTAAAAGCCTCTGTAACCTATCGCTCTGAAATCGATCATGAATTTACAGCCCGCGAAAGTATGCCTTTAGTGCCTGCGATGGGTGCTTTATTGGTATCACAAAATAAACTCACCCCAGAACAAGTGGCTGCTTTAGGTCAATCTGGACAAAGTAAAGTCACCACACCACAATCTGTCAATGTAGATTTTCAAACAGGCATCATGGCGGACACTGTAGCTTTTGCCAATGTACGCTGGGTAAATTGGAAAGATTTCTCGATGCGCCCTTATCAGTTTGGTCAATTATCACAACTGGCAGGTGGTTTATTGCCAAGTCTAGGTAAACCAGATGGCTTTAACTTAGTTGATTATTCTAAAGATCAGTGGTCGGCAAATGTTGGTGTTGGACGCAAGATGAATGACAAATGGGCAGGTAATGTGTCTGTCGGTTGGGATTCTGGCGCGGGCAACCCTGTGACCACTTTAGGGCCAACAGAAGGCTTTTGGAATATGGGCTTAGGCTTACAATATAGTCCAACTCCAAAATCATTTATTGCTGGCGGAGTTAAATATCTATGGCTTGGTGATGCTAAAGCACAAACAGGTGCTCACTCTCCTGCCGGCGTATTTAATGACAATGATGCTTTAGCATATGGTTTAAAAATTGGTCATCGCTTCTAAAATTGAGCAATATGTGTGAACTCTACCGAATTTAGTCACGGCTAAATTCGGTATTTTTATACACTTATAAATTAATTGCTCAAATTTAAACCATCTAGGTTTTTAATGTCATTTCAGCCAATGCATTTTTATTAATTATTTTTTTAATGTTTTAAATCATATAGATATAAATATCAAAATATGTAATTTATTAACAATGTTATGGCAATTTAAGCAAACTTAGCGCAATTTGCTCAATTTAAAGCATTTACTCTTTTTTTAATTGTGGTAATTTTCCAACAAATTTAACTTACCGCTTTTATCAAGGACTGAAGCTATGAAGCTTTCTGTATTGTCTGCAGCAGTGCTATTGACTGCGTTGCCACTGACCACCTTTGCTGCTGGTCTAGACCGCTCAGGTCAATCCATCGCGGCATTTTTACAACCAGGCAACTATGCAGAAGCAGGTCTTTCAGTTCTTGATCCAACAGTAGAAGGTCAAGGTCGTGACCAAAAACCGGTTAGCGACATGGCGGATGATTACTACTTCCCTTCTGCTGCGGTAAAAGTTCAAGCGACCGATAAAATTTCTCTTGGTTTACTCTACGATCAGCCTTATGGTGCAGATGCGAGCTATGCTGCGGATAACGTGATATTTGGTAATGGTGTCGATGGCACAACAGTAGAAGTGCGTACCAATAACTTAACCGCATTACTGGGCTATCAACCGAATCAACATTGGAATTTTTATGCAGGCCCAGTATGGCAAACGGTAGAAGCTGATATTCGTTTACGCGGTGCAGCTTATGGTGGTGCAAATAAGCTTGGCAATTATAATATTAAAGTTGACCAAGAGCCGGCTTTTGGTTGGTTAGCAGGTTTTGCGTATCAAATTCCTGAGATTGCATTAAAAGCTGCGCTGACGTATCGCTCTGAAATTAAACATAAAGCCAATGCCACAGAAACTTCAAGTATTCCTCAAGTGCCTGCAGGTTATCACCCATTATTCCCAAATGGCGTCGATTTAAGCCAAGTGGTCAGCACAGTAGAAGCGGTTACACCGCAATCGGTTAACCTTGATTTTCAAACGGGTATTGCAGCCGATACTTTAGCTTTTGCCAATGTGCGCTGGGTACATTGGGACAACTTTGTGGTGAGTCCAACCCTACTGAACCATCCTTTAGTCAATCAAAACCTGATTGATTACTCAGACGATCAGTGGTCGGCAAATGTCGGTGTAGGGCGTAAATTTAATGCTCAATGGGCAGCTAATGTAGCTTTAGGTTATGACACTGGTGCAGGTAATCCCGTGACCACCTTAGGCCCAACTGAAGGGTATTGGAGCATTGGTCTTGGCGGTCAATATAGTCCAGCCGAACATTACTTTATCCAAGGTGGAGTAAAATATTTCTGGTTAGGCGATGCAACAGCACAAACTGGGGGTAACGCAGTTGGACAATTCTCAGATAACCATGCTATTGGTTACGGGATGAAAATCGGCTACCGTTTCTAATAAAATCAACCGGATCCAAGTGATCCGGTTTTTTTATGCTACTTAATTGATTATAAAATAAACACTTAGATTTTTATAAAAAAACAATATTATTCAAATATAATATGCAATATATTCAATATAAAAACACCTATAAGATTTATAAAATTTAAATGAATAGTGCATTAAATCAACATTTTTTTGACCGCTTAGTCAAATTAGAGCATTTACTCATTTTTTTATTGTGGTAATTTTCCAAAAAAATCAACCACAATTGAATACTCTATTTAATTGAGAAAATCAGAAAAATTAAACCTTTTTTCCAGGATGGAAACCATGAAATTAACCACCTTAGCCAGTGCTTTAATGCTGACTTGTCTACCAAGCGTTTCAGTATTTGCCGCAGCCTTAGATCGTTCAGGTCAATCAATGCAAGGCTTTTTACAACCGGGGAATTATTTTGAAGCGGGAATAAATATCTTAGACCCCAAAGTGTCTGGGGTAGATTTAGAAGGCAATAAAACTGGTGACATGGGCGAAGATTATTATTTCCCAAGTGCGGTTTTAAAAGTCCAAGCCACCGAGCATATTTCATTTGGTTTGATGTACGATCAACCGTTTGGCGCAGCAGCTGCCTATAGCGGTGACAATGCCTTTGTGGCTCGCCCAAATGATACCTTGTTACCAACTGCCACTACGGATGCCATTATTGAGCGTCGTATGCCAGGCTTATTAGATCAAGGCGCTCAGCAAATTTTAGGTGAAGGCGCCACCTTTGATCAATTGGCTGCACCTATTCAGCGCATTGTGCGCCGCCAAGTCGAAGCGAAAATTCAAGAAGGTTTAAATAACGTCAATAGTTATTTAAATAACAATGTCACAGGTGGGACAACTGTTGATGTCGATACGCAAAACTTGGCCTTTGTGATGGGCGTCCAACCGACTGAAAACTGGAATATTTACGGTGGTGGTGTCTATCAAACTGTAAAAGGTAAAGTCGCATTACGTGGTACTACCTATAGTCTATACAATGGCTATGATGCCGACATTGGCGAAAATCATGCCTTTGGTTGGTTGGCTGGGGTTGCCTATGAAATTCCAGAGGTCGCACTCAAAGCGTCTTTGACGTATCGTTCTGAAATTGAACACGAAGTCAACGTTCGCGAAAATATTGGCATGTTGTTACCCGCTTCTGCCCTGTTGGGTTTAGAAGCACAAGCTGCTGCCATTAATGCCTCACAAGCCGACACCAAAATTACCACGCCACAGTCAGTTAATTTAGATTTCCAAACTGGCGTCATGACAGATACGGTGTTATTTGGCAATGTACGCTGGGTAGAATGGTCAAAATTTGCTATTCAACCGCATAAGTTTGGCTTATTGTCACAAGTGGTAGGCGGTTTAGGCTTAGTCAATCAAGCGAATGGCTTTAACTTAGTCGATTATTCTAAAGATCAATGGTCAGCAAATTTAGGCGTTGGGCGTAAACTCAATCCAAAATGGGGCGGAACATTGTCTGTCGGCTGGGATTCAGGTGCAGGCAATCCAGTGTCTACTTTAGGGCCTACTGAGGGTTATTGGAATGTTGGCTTAGGCGCACGTTATACCCCACAACCAGGTAGCGAAATTTCTTTTGGTGCTAAGTATTTATGGCTTGGTGATGCCGATGCACAAACCGGTGCACACACGCCAGCAGGTCGTTTTAGCAATAATGATGCTATGGCCTATGGTCTTAAAATCGCGCAACGTTTTTAATCAGCACGGGGCGCCAAGCGCCCCTTTTTTTAGTTTTCTGTCTAGCCCTCGCCATCAATCTGCCGTTTTGATGCCTGACAAATAGCTTGCTTTAATGCACTAAAACCCTGAATAGCTGGAAATTGCGGAAACTGCTCAATCACATGCGCTGGTGCTTCAAATAAAAAGCCAACCTCAGCTTCTGTCAGCATACCAATATCATTGTACGAATCCCCTGCTGCAATCACGCGAAAATTCAAATCATGTAGTGCCTTTACCGCTTGGGTCTTTTGGTCTGCCTGACGTAACTTATAATCTACAACTTTACCCTGCTCATC
Source organism: Acinetobacter sp. B51(2017) (assembly GCF_003711395.1). GTDB lineage: Bacteria > Pseudomonadota > Gammaproteobacteria > Pseudomonadales > Moraxellaceae > Acinetobacter. Next base: position 99,193 of record NZ_PJRJ01000005.1, on the reverse strand, counting down.
GACTATTAATTGATGGCAAAATAAGGTTGGTGAACCCAGTTGCTGCATTAAAGGTTGGGCAAATTCATAAAAAGTATCCGATAAAATAATCACTTGAAAATGCAGACGCAGCCAATCTAAAAATGCTTTCGCACCCGCAAAAGGCTGCATCTTGGCAATGACTGCCTGTACATCATGCAAGCTAAACCCATGTTGTTTAAGTAAAGTTAAGCGCTGTTGCATCAATACATCATAATCGGCAATATCACGCGTTGTTGCAGCAAATGCTGGAATGCCTGTTTGCTCGGCAAAATTGATCCAAATCTCTGGTACTAACACCCCTTCAAGATCCAAACACACCACTTCCACGCTGTCTTTCCTGTATTCAAGTTTAAGTTTTGGGTATGGTAGCGAAAAAGTACGCTGCCTTTGGTTAATTTTTAAATCTATTTATTTCATAACCATCGCATTTTTAGTGCTAAGCAGATAAATTCAATTGCATTAGAATATTTCACTAATCAAGTTATATAGGTTTTGAACTGTCCAAGCCTATTTGCCAGGAACGCTCATGACAACTATCCCCACGATTGATTTAGTTGATGCCCTTGCGGCCGAATATGCAGAAAAATCACCTCTTGAAATTATGGCACTGGCTTTAAGCCAACAAGGTGACATCGCCATTTCTTTTTCGGGTGCAGAAGATGTGGTACTGATTGATATGGCTGCCAATTTAGGCAAGCCTTTTCGCGTATTTAGTTTAGATACGGGGCGTTTACACCCAGAAACCTACCAATTTATTGAGCAAGTACGTCAGCATTATGGGATTAACATCGAAATTTGTTTCCCAGAACATGAAGCGGTACAGCAACTTGTCACTGAAAAAGGTTTATTCAGTTTCTATAAAGATGATCATAAAGAATGCTGTGGCATCCGTAAGGTTCAACCTTTACGTAAAAAATTAGCCACTTTAGATGGTTGGATTACCGGTCAACGTCGTGACCAAAGCCCAGGTACACGTCATGAAATTCCAGTGATCCAAGCCGACGCTGGTTTTTCAGGCCCAGGCAAACAACTCATTAAGTATAATCCGCTAGCCAATTGGTCAAGCCAAGATGTATGGAATTATATTCGTTTAATGGAAGTACCTTATAACCCATTACATGAAAAAGGTTTTATTTCAATTGGTTGTGAACCGTGCACGCGTGCAGTGTTGCCAAATCAACATGAACGTGAAGGTCGCTGGTGGTGGGAGGAAGCCACGCATAAAGAGTGTGGTTTACACGCGGGCAACCTTAAATAAAGTCTGTGCCACTGCTTGCAGTGGCTTTTTTTTCAGAAAAACTCATAAATCATTTGTTTTAATTACAATCACTTATATAATTTAATTTAGAACACGCAATAACTCTAAAAAGTAATTTAAAAATACGAGGCAACCGGATATGCGCCCTTTACATCCAATCGATCTACTGTTTTTGTCTTTGGAAAAACGTCAACAACCCATGCACGTTGCTGGCTTATTTCTATTTCAAATTCCAGAAGATGCGCCATCGACCTTTATCCAAGATTTAGTTGCAGATATTCGTCATGAAAAAAGTATTCCTGTGCCACCTTTTACCAATAAACTCAATGGCTTATTTTGGGATGATGATGCTGAGTTTGATTTAGAACACCATTTTCGTCATATTGCCCTGCCACATCCAGGGCGTATTCGTGAGCTACTGGCATATATTTCACAAGAACATAGCAGCCTGATTGATCGTGCCAAACCGCTGTGGACTTGTCATATCATTGAGGGCATCGAAGGCAATCGTTTTGCCATGTACTTTAAAATCCACCATGCCATGACCGATGGCGTCGCAGGTATGCGTTTACTAGAAAAATCTTTTGCCCATGACCCTGCCACCAAAGGCATCATTGCACCGTGGTGTGTCGAAAGTCGTCGTGCCAAACGCTTAAAAAATCCAGAAGCACCCAGCAGTAAAATTAAAAAATTCGCCAATATCCTACAAGGACAATGTAAAGCCACGCCAAAGGTCATGGCAGAATTGCTCTCAGCTTTTAAAGATAAGAAAAACAATCATCCCGATTATGTCTCTAGCTTCCAAGCCCCGACCACCATTTTTAATCAACGCGTCAGTGCTTCGCGTCGCTTTGCCGCACAATCTTTTGAACTCGACCGTCTGCGTGAAATTGCCAAAGCCCTCAATGTCACGCTCAATGATGTGATATTAGCGATTTGTTCTGGTGCTTTACGTGAGTATCTAGTCAGTCAAGATGCGCTACCTGTTAAGCCTATGATTGCCATGGTGCCAGTATCGGTACGTAATGATGATTCTGATACTTCTAATCGTATTACCATGATTTTAGCCAATTTAGCTACCCATCAAACTGACCCATTGGCACGCTTAAATACCATTCGTCGCAGTGTCATGAATGCTAAGCAACGCTTTAAACGCATGAGTAGCGATCAGATTTTAAGTTATAGTGCTTGCGTCTATAGCCCTGCGGGTTTAAATATTGTGTCGGGGTTATTACCTAAACGCCAAGCCTTTAACTTAGTAATTTCAAATTTACCGGGCCCAACAGAAGCATTGTATTGGAATGGCGCACGTTTAGACGCAATTTATCCAGCTTCAATTGTATTAGATGGTCAAGCATTAAATATTACCATGACCAGCTATATGGGTAAGTTAGAGGTTGGCTTAACGGCCTGCCGTAATGCAGTGCCAAAAATGCAAAATTTATTGGGGCTGTTAGAAGATGAAATTGCACGCTTTGAGGCACTCATTCAAAATCCAAGCACCACTCCCTTAAATGATGTGCCCTTACAAGCAGTCAGTTAAGCATTGGTAGAAATTGCCAATAAATTTGCAAAATTAAGGGGCTAATTTTAGCCCCTTAATTTTTAATCATTCCACATTGTTGCAATAACTGATGACACACTGTGCGTACCATAGCACTGGTAATTTGTACTTCTTTGCCTTGATCATCCACCATGTAGGCATGGTGGGTATTTTTATGCTGGCTTGGATGATGTTGAACACTGGCTTGCATAATCACTTTACTCATTCCCATACTGACCTCTTTTGCTCGACCGTTATTTTGACATCTCGGTCTTGGCTAGCTTGTACTGTCATATTGAGCAAGAACAGGAAAAAAGTAAAATCTCAGATGTAACAAGTGTTTAACGATATCCTGTTACAATTTTAGTTTAAAATGATATCGTATTGCTCTTGCGTATATAAATTTTCGACTTGGAATTTAATGACGCGATTAATGAAATGCTCTAAATCCGCCACTGCTGGCGCTTCAATGGTGAGTAAGCGATCAATCACCGAAGGATGCGCTACGACAGTAAAGCCAGTCTGTGAGCTAAATGCGCGGGTGTAACGCAGAATCTCTCGAAAGATTTCGTAACACACTGACTCGGCAGTTTTGATGTAACCACGTCCCTGACAGGTTGGGCAAGATTCACATAATAAGTGCTCTAAAGATTCACGGGTACGTTTACGCGTCATTTCCACCAAACCCAATTCTGACACTTGGGTAATTTTGGTTTTGGCATGATCACGTTCTAGCATCTGCTCAAACTGGCTCATCACTTCTTCACGGTGTTGAGCTTCTTGCATATCAATAAAGTCGATAATGATGATGCCGCCTAAGTTTCGCAGGCGTAACTGACGGGCAATCACCTGTGTGGCTTCCATATTGGTCTTAAACACAGTATCTTCTAAACTGCGTCCACCCACGTAAGAGCCAGTATTGACGTCAATGGTGGTCATGGCTTCGGTTTGGTCAATCATCAGATAACCACCCGATTTAAGCGCTACACGCGTTTGCAGTGCCTTTTGAATATCTTCTTCGACGTTATATAAATCAAAGATTGGACATTCACCTGGGTAATGCAATAAACGATCTTGCATCATCGGCACAAACTCAGCCACAAACTCTTGTAATTTGCCGTGTATTTCGCGTGAATCAACATAGATTTTGGCTGTTTTTTCGTTGGCTAAATCACGAATAATACGCTGCGGTAGTGGCAACTCTTCAAAAATTAATGACGGTACTGCAATGCTTTTTTGTTTACGCTGAATGTATTCCCAAAGCTTGGCCAAATAGGCCATATCTTGCGCAATTTCTGCTTCACACACGCCTTCGGCTGCAGTACGTACAATCACCGAACCTGGGAGTTTATGCTCGGCTTGAATATTCTCAATAATACTGCGCAGGCGATTACGCTCTTCTTCAGCTTCAATACGCTGTGATACACCGGTATGACTACCATAGGGCATCAAGACTAAATAACGCGAAGGAATAGACAGGTCCGTTGATAGGCGTGCGCCTTTAGTCCCCAGCATATCTTTCATGACTTGTACGGTCAGGATTTGTCCAGGTTGCAACAGTTCGAAGACATTTGGGGTAGGCTGATGACGTGGCCACACCATGTCATTAATATGTAAAAATGCTGTACGTGATAAACCAATATCGACAAAAGCAGCTTGCATCCCTGGCAAAACCCGAACCACTTTGCCTTTATAAATATTGCCGACCAAACCACGTTTGGCGGTACGCTCAACGAACAATTCGTTGACGGTACCATTTTCAATTAACGCCACCCGACATTCCATCGGGGTGACGTTAATTAATAATTCGTCAGACATAATAAAACTCAAAACATTATAAAAATTCTTTTTGCGCAGCGTTTAATTTAATGCCTTAAACGCTGTTAATAACTGTACTGTTTCATGTAAAGGTAAACCCACTACATTGCTATAGCTACCATGTATGCTTGGAATATAACGCGCTGCTATGCCTTGAATCGCATAACCACCGGCTTTACCAAGGGGTTCCACTGTTGCCCAATAATCTTCCATATCTTTGAGCGTTAAATTTTGAAATTCAACTTGAGTACGTACCACTATACTGGAAATTTGTTGTTTTGTACGCACGCAAACACCTGAAAAAACATCATGTTTGCGATTAGAGATCATCTGCCACATGGCAAAAGCATGGGCTTTAGATTTAGGTTTTCCTAAGATCTGTCCATCTACGCCAAGCGAAGTGTCGGCGGCAATGACGATAGCGTCAGGAAACTGTGCTAAAACAGCTTCAGCTTTGGCACATGCCAAACGCTCGACATAGGCACTGACCTCTTCCCCAAGCTTGACTGACTCATCAATATTGGGGCTGTAGATATCAAAGCTTAAGCCTAGTTGGCTTAATAACTCACGACGCCGCGGCGAACTCGAAGCTAAAATTAGATGCGCCATCGTTTTAACATAAAATATAGCAGCGGAAATACCGCAATGCTGCTGAGTAAAGGTTGCCAATGTCGGGCTAAAGCAAAATCAAGTCCGCCCATGACCTGCATAAACCACTGCAATAATAAATGCGCGGTGGTGGCCAAGCTGATAATGATCCAAATATGTAAAAAGGTTAAAATCCGTTTTTCACGAATTAAAAACCGTGTCACAAAGCTCACAATCACAAAGCTTAAGGCATTCAGCCCCAGCGGTGCCCCGACCAGTAAATCTAAAAACATGCCTGTTGCAAATGCAAACCATACCCCACACCATGTCGGCTGACAAATCACCCAAAACATCACCACCAGCAACATATATTCTGGTCGCCAACCTGAGGCACTATAGGATAATGGATAAACAATTAATACCGATGCCACAATCACCGACATCACAATGGCAATTAAGGGATCTTGATTGGTCTTGCGATTTAATCTATTGAGCGACATGCGGTTGCTCCATCGCCAATGAGTCTGAGAATAAAACCACAACGTGCTGACCGCCGCCAAGCTGAGCTGCGGGTTTAATATCAATTTGAGCAAATTCACCGCTGTTATGGCGGCTAACTTTTTGTACCATACCAACTAAATAACCGGCAGGGAAATGCGCACCTAAACCTGAGCTATAGACTTTTTCACCCACTTTGACATCGGCACTGGTCGGCACATATTCCATTTTAAGTTGAGCTAAATCGCCTTTACCACTGACAATGGCACGAATACCGCTACGTTCTAAACGTACCGATAAAGAGTGTTCTTTGTCCGACAGCAACATGACACGGCTACTATGCGGATACACCGCCACCACTTGCCCCATAATACCTTTATCATCGAGTACCGTTTGTCCGACTTTTAACTCGCTGCTTGAACCACGGTTAATGACAATGATATGTCGCAATGGGTCGGCATCTGTGCCAATCACTTCGGCAATTTCCATACGACCATCAATAATCAATGGTGTATCGATCAAGCCGCGTAAACGGGTATTTTCTGCTGAAAGTTCAGATAATTTTTGCAAACGGACTTGCGCCTGTAATAGCTCCGCCTGCATCGCAGTATTTTCACGACGCAATTGTGCTTCAGACTTGGTTTGTTGAGTGAGCCACTCTCGCGATAACACGGGATAACTTGCTAAGGCATATATCGGATTATATGCCGCATACAAGACATCTCTTGCGGGCTGAATCACATGTGGAACGCGCCAGTTTAAAAACAGCACAACCAAACATGTGATGACCGCAATGATCAATGAGCGAAAAGATGGCGGCTGTCTGGAAAACAGATTTGCTTGCACCGCCTAGATCCTTTTAGCCAACGAATAACATATCGTGATTTGGGTTATCAAAGAACTCAAGCACTTTACCACCACCACGCGTAACACACGTCAGTGGATCTTCTGCTACAACCACAGGCAAGCCGGTTTCTTGTGCCAACATCTTGTCGAGGTTACGTAGTAATGCACCACCACCCGTTAACACAATACCGCGCTCGGCGATATCTGATGACAATTCCGGTGGAGTTTGTTCAAGTGCTGATTTTACTGCAGACACAATGCTTTGTAACGGATCAGCAATCGCTTGAGTGACTTCAGTTGAAGTGACTTTAATCGCACGCGGCACACCTTCGGCCAAATTACGACCACGCACTTCAATTTCAAGTTCTTTCGCGCCTTCATCAGGCAATGCCATACCAACTTCTTTTTTAATGGTTTCTGCAGTGGTTTCACCAATCACGCAGCCATGTGCCTTACGTACATAGTTAATGATCTGTTCATCAAACACATCACCACCAATACGCAGCGAGTCAGCATATACACAACCTTGCAGTGAAATAATCGCGATTTCAGTTGTACCACCACCGACATCCACGACCATTGAACCACATGCTTGCTCAACCGGCATACCAGCGCCAATTGCCGCAGCCATTGGTTCTTCAATTAAGCGTACATCACGTGCACCTGCGTTAAATACCGCTTCACGAATCGCACGGCGCTCAACTAAGGTTGATTTACACGGTACACACACCACGACACGTGGCGCAGGTGGGAATAAACGCTTTTCATGCACTTTACCAATAAATTGGTTGAGCATGGTCTCGGTTACTTCAAAGTCAGCAATCACACCGTCTTTCATTGGACGGATGGCTGAGATGTTTGCAGGAGTACGACCAAGCATTTGTTTCGCATCAAGACCTACGGCGGCAACAATTTTTTGTGAACCACTGTGACGAATCGCCACGACGGTTGGTTCATTTAAGATAATGCCGCGTCCTGGTGCATAAATAAGGGTATTCGCTGTACCTAAGTCAATGGCCAGATCAGGCGAAAACAAGCCAATTAGTCGTTTTAGAATCACGGGGACGTTCTCAATTAAACTTTATGTGGACGCAAGTGGGCAACTTTAACTAAATGTGATGCTTTGAACAAGTCAATCGCTTATTATAACGCACGATATTTTGAAAATTTTTAATACTGATGAGGTGATGTTATGTCGACATCGGATGCTCAGCATTCTGCAGATTTAAATGCACAAACAGTTTCAGCAATTGCCCATCTCGCAAGATTATCGCTTAATGATACGCAATCTGCTGAATATGCTCAAAGTTTAAATAAAATTTTAGGCATGATGGAATCACTCAAAGAGATCAATACCGATGGTGTTGAGCCACTAAAAAGCCCATTTGACAATCCGCAACCCCTACGCGTTGATGAAGTTTCTGAAAGCAATCATCGTGAAGAATATCAAGCTGTTGCCCCTGCTGTAGAAGCAGGTCTGTACCTTGTACCACGCGTAATTGAATAATATTTATTCATCTAAAGCTTTTTCTTATATTTTAGTGAAGATTTTTCTCTCATGACTGATTTACATCGTTTATCGATTCGTGAACTGACTGAAGGTTTAGCCAATGCTCAGTTTTCATCACGCGAAATTACCGAACATTATTTAAAACGCATTGAAAAAATCGATGCACAAGTGAAATCGTATATTACCGTGACTGCTGAGCAAGCATTGGCTCAAGCAGACGCAGCGGATGCACTGCGTCAAGCGGGCGGCGCAAGCGTACTGACTGGTGTACCGATTGCGCATAAAGATATTTTCTGTACCCAAGGCATTAAAACCACTGCCGGTTCTAAAATGCTCGATAACTTCATCTCGCCTTACGATGCGACTGTAGTTGCCAAAGCTAAAACAGCCGGTCTTGTGACTTTAGGTAAAGTCAACATGGACGAGTTTGCCATGGGTTCGACCTCAGAAAACTCATTCTACGGCGCAACGGCAAACCCATGGAACTTAAACCATGTTCCGGGTGGTTCTTCAGGTGGTTCTGCGGCGGCTGTAGCGGCTGACCTTGCTCCATTTGCAACAGGTACAGATACGGGTGGTTCAATCCGTCAGCCTGCATCTTTCTGTGGTTTGACTGGTCTTAAACCAACCTATGGTCGTGTATCACGTTTTGGTATGATCGCCTATGCCTCATCTTTAGACCAAGGTGGCCCAATGGCGCGTTCGGCTGAAGACTGTGCGTACCTCATGAACGTGATGGCAGGTCATGACGCCAAAGACTCAACCTCTGTAGACAAAGAAGTTGATGACTACGTAGCGAACCTCAACGGCACATCGGTGAAAGGCTTACGCATTGGTATTCCAAAACAGTACTTTAACGTAGAAGGCTTAGACGCTGACGTAAAAGCGCGTGTTGAAGAATCACTGAAAAAGTTAGAAGAAATGGGCGCAACGTTGGTTGAGATTGATCTCAACATGACGGAAAGCTACGTGCCAACGTATTACTTAATCGCACCTGCTGAAGCATCGTCAAACCTTTCACGTTATGACGGCGTGCGTTACGGTTACCGCGCTGAAAATCCAGTCGACTTAATGGATCTTTACAAACGCTCTCGTTCAGAAGGTTTTGGTAAAGAAGTTCAGCAACGTATCTTGATTGGTACTTATGCGCTGTCTGCGGGTTACTACGATGCGTACTATGTAAAAGCGCAAAAAGTACGTCGTTTAATCCAACAAGATTTCTTAAAAGCATTTGAATCAGTTGATGTCATTGCTGCACCTGCTGCACCAACCACGGCATATAAGATTGGTGCAAACCTGTCACCTGTTGAAATGTACTTAGGTGACATTTACACCATCGCGGTGAACCTTGCAGGTTTACCTGCCATTAACGCGCCTGTTGGTTTTGACGCAAACAACTTACCGGTTGGCTTACAGCTGATTGGTAACTACTGGTCAGAATCGCAATTGTTGTCTGTGGTACATCAGTATCAACAAGCAACCGATTGGCATACAAAACGCGCTGCAATTGCTGAGGAGAACGCATAATGGCGAAGAACACTGCAAAACCAAAGTCAAACTTAATTGACGGTTGGGAAGTGGTTATTGGTATTGAGATTCACACTCAGCTTGCCACCAACACCAAAATTTTCTCAGGTTCATCGACTGTTTTTGGTAATGATCCAAACACGCAAGCCAGCCTTGTTGACCTTGCAATGCCGGGCGTATTACCTGTACTCAACAAAGAAGTGGTTGATCTTGCGATTCGCTTTGGTTTAGGTATTGATGCTTACATCGACCAAGCGTCTGTATTTGCACGTAAAAACTATTTCTACCCTGACTCGCCTAAAGGCTACCAAATTAGCCAAATGGACAACCCAATTGTGGGCTTGGGTCATATCGACATCCAACTTGAAGATGGCACAGTAAAACGCATTGGCGTAACCCGTGCTCACCTTGAGGAAGATGCAGGTAAATCAATCCATGACCAATTCGAAGGCATGTCAGGTATCGATTTAAACCGTGCAGGTACACCGCTTTTAGAAATCGTATCTGAGCCGGATATGCGTTCGGTTGAAGAAGCCGTTGCCTACATTAAAGCAATCCACACACTTGTGCGTTGGTTAGGTATTTCTGACGGTAACATGGCAGAAGGTTCATTCCGTGCCGACTGTAACGTGTCTTTACGTCGTCCGGGTCAACCATTTGGTACACGTTGTGAATTGAAAAACCTCAACTCATTCCGTTTCATTGAACAAGCGATCAATGTTGAAATTGAACGTCAAATGGAAATCTTGGAATGGGACGGCACCATCGACCAAGAAACCCGTTTGTTCGACCCTGTGAAGATGGAAACGCGTTCTATGCGTTCAAAAGAAGAAGCGAACGATTACCGCTACTTCCCTGACCCTGATCTTTTACCTGTGATCATTGCAGACGAGCAAATTGAAGCGGCACGCGCTGCCCTTCCTGAGCTGCCTGCTGCACGTCGTGCACGTTTCGTAGCGGACTTTGGTGTAACTGAATACGATGCGCACGTTTTAACGCTTACGCGTGAAATGTCAGAGTTCTACGAAGAAGTGGTTAAGGCTGCGGGCGGTGCTGCACAAGGTAAGATTGCGGCTAACTGGGTGATGGGTGAATTCTCAGGTGCTTTAAATAAAGCAGGCTTAGAATTGTCTGATTCTCCTGTATCTGCTGAAAAATTGGGTGGCATGATTGCACGTATTGTGGATAACACGATTAACGGTAAGATTGCAAAACAAGTCTTCGGCTTTATGTGGGAAGAAGGCAAAACTGCGGACGAGATTATTGCGGAAAAAGGCTTGAAACAGGAAACTGATACAGGCGCAATTGAAGCGATTATTAAAGACGTGCTTGCTGCTAACGAGAAGATGGTTGAAGAGTATAAATCTGGTAAAGAAAAAGCCTTTAACGGTCTTGTTGGTCAAGTGATGAAAGCAGCGAAAGGTAAAGCCAACCCTGCGCAAGTAAATGAATTGATGAAGAAATTGATTGGTTAATCTGATTAATTTTGAAAAAGAAACCCGCGAAAGCGGGTTTTTCTTTTACCCCTCTTCTAGTTCGATTTCGATTGGGTTATTCAATTCAATCTTTTCAATTCGATCTTCTAATTCTCGTTGCTCATCATCAGGTAAGGCTTCAATTCTGAGAGATTCTCTATATTGTAATGCTTCTGCTTTTAAAGTGAACTTTGCAGATATATTTTCAGACTCCAAAAACTCTTTCACTTCATTTAAGCCCACTCTAAAAAATTCTTTTCTGTAGTTTACTTTGTTCACCCTCTGATGATTAAAGTAATGGTGAAGCTTCCTTTCAAGTGTTGGGGCATCATCACTATAAATCATCGCATGAACATCAAATGTGAATGGAACTGAAGCATCACCTAGTTCACGTATACGATCCATCGGCTCAAGTCTTCGCGTCATTCCAAGCTTTAAAACATCTTCGCCAAAAGAGCCAATGTTTGAAATTATATATACATGACCAGCTCTAGTTTGTTGTGCCATCGAAATCGCACGCTGAGATTTTTCTTCTGCGACTTTTAATTTTTCAGTAAGTTCTTTCAACTTCTCATCATATTTTAGTTTTTGATCGTCAGATGCTAACTCAAACTCTTTTCTTGCTTTCTCATACGCTTTTTGAAGCGCTAAAGCATCTTTCTCAGCCTCCTTCATAGCTCTTTCATACTCTTTACGTGCTCTTTCTTCTTCGCGAATCATTTCTCGAATTTCACGCTGTTCCTCTCTTTCCCTTACTTTAAATTCCTGTACAAGAGCAGCCCATTTAATTTCTTCAAGCCTTAAATTTAAATATTCAGAAGTAATACGAGCATTTCTAAAAGCTTGTCCGTAATTATTAAGCAATAAATAATCTTCCTTTACAGCTTCAACAATCTTACCTACATTATCGTGTCTAATTCGGGCTAAATGTGCATCTGCCTTACCATTAAAGGCATTCGTAATAAAAGCAATAGCTGTATTTTTGCGATTATCTTCCACATAATCACATTCAGCTACTCTATTTTCTTTAATTGCTGATTTCACTTTTTCCCTTATAGATTTTAGGTACTGTGCAGCATCCACATGATCATAACCATCAATTAAATCATTTAATATTGTCTGATTTGGGATTAAATATTCATCACCATAGCCTTTAATCTTATTTTCTAATGCCTGCACTAATTTCTTCAATTCTTGTTTTTCATTAGCTAATAAATAGTATTCGCCTAACAACTCTTGAGCTTCTTTCTCAATCTTCAATAAAGTAGTCTGATGATGATTTTCAAGAAAGATAGTTGTTTTCTCAATTTTTGTTTTTATTTCTTCTAATAGTTTATTAGCTGACTTAACTATCTCCAATCTATATTCTTCACATTTTGCTAATCTTAAGTTGCAATCTTTTTTATTCAGATTTTGTTGCTCAAAAATTTCATTATTGGCTTTCTCTTTTTGTTGATTTATAAACTCCATAGTATCAACTACATCTTGAAAACGCTCCAGCGACTTAACTCTCGCTTCTAAGTTTTCTTTAATATTCGTCAGCCCTGTAATCTGTCGATAATCACTACTTGTTTGAGCTCGAAGATCAGCAATTTTTGAATGATTTGCTCTCAACTCTATTTCACTGTTGTTATGCTTGTTTTGGAGCTCTTAATTTTTCTTATATAAAGTAAATACAACTCCACCTAAACACAGACAAACTACAAAAAAGAAAAATGCCATAAATTTATCCATTTATAAGAATATTTTGGATAAAATCTATATCAATAATGACTATTATACAATCAAATACTTAATACCAATGCCCATCAAAAAGTATCCTCTATCGCCAAACTTGAAGACTTAGGACGTATCCAACTGTCAAAGTCTTTCTTTATGCGTGACTTCTGAATCCCTCTCCTTGCGAAGCTTTGCTTCTCACCTTTAAAAAAGGGAGACTTTGTCATGTGATCAAATTGATACGTGGTGTTCCCTCTCCTGAGCGAGTTTTAAAGCACTGCTTTAAAACGAAGCGCAAGAAAGGATGAGGGCTAGGGAGGAGAATAATTTCATTTATAACAAAGCAACTCAGACCAGCAGACCAATTACATTGCTGCTCATCTTTAAGCAGACTAAAATAATAAAAAATCAAAAAAGATTTGAGGGTTAAATCATGTTTAAAAAACTTACCCTACTCAGCATAACTTTAATGAGCTTGAGCAGCATCTACGCTGCCGAATGGTTTGAACTCACCCAAAGTGACGAAAAAAAATATTACGCCTCACCTGAACACATTAATCCGATCAGACGCTCAAGCACCCCAGCCACAGAACTAGAAATGTGGATCAAAGCCGTGATCTATAACGACCTCACCAAAGACGGTATGACCATTAACGACTACCAAATGATTTTATATAAAATTAACTGCCCTAATCGCGAGTTTGGCATTAAACAAAACGTCAACTATAACGCCAAAGGCAAAATGCTTGATTCCAATAGCGTAAGCAGTATCACGATGAATAAAGCCATTCCCGAAACCATTGCCGACTCGATTGTCAGTAACGGCTGTGCAGCCTTAGAAATTTTAAATAACCCTGAAAAATATACTTAATACTTTGCAATGTTCAGCTTTTGGCAAGCCATCACTTGCCAAAAGTAAACCTTAAGCTTAACGAATCACGCCTAATTTATTCCAAATATCAGGCGTTAAAAACGTCGTCACCAATTTACCCATTTCCACATGCTTCAATACCCCATTAAGCTGACTTTTCACTTGTGGGGTTTTTAAAATTTCGTTACCGGTAATGGTGCCTAATTCTTGAAAACTCTCCCCCACTGCTTCTAAACCATCAGTTTGAATCACGGATTTGGTTTGGCTGCTACATTGCTCAACCAAAATACGTTGCAATACTTGGGCTAAATTCTTATCCAATTGCTCTTTTTGTGCAGTGGTGACGCTGCTCATAGTGTTTAAATCAGGATGCTGACCAAGCGCAGCAAAGGTCCATTGTAATACAGTAGTTTTATCCGTAGCCGTGGTCGATTGCACTAAACATTGGCTTAAAGCATCCACTGTACTGCTTGCTTGCGTGGTGGCAACCACACCTAAAGTTAAACTGGTTGCTAATGCAATTTGACCGAGTAATTTTTTCATCATGCAGTTCCTTTCATTTGGCTGTGTTGTAGCATAAAGTGCAGCTTGCGCCTTTTATCTTTATGTAAAAAAGCCCACACATTGTGGGCATCATTTTAATCATCAAGGGCTGATTCAAAGGCTTTTAAACGCTTATAAATCGAGAGTAGTTCAATAATCGTCGGCCATGAGGCAATTAAATATTGGAATGATTCACGCACTTTGCCAAACACATTGGAAATCTGCATCATTAAACCTAAAGTAATGGTACCTGCGGCAATACTTGGGAACAGCACAAATAAGCCAAATAGATTATCGAGCTGCATATACCAAATCCGCACCAAGTTAAAATAGGCATAATGGAAATATAAACGGAAATAATTGACGCGTACTTTGCTAAATAATTCTTTTAAAGTTAAAGGATCGGCACGGTTTTGGTAATCTTCACCATAGACCAATTCTTTACGATAGGCGGCTTCAACTTTTTGGTTATTAAACTCAAGCCCCGGCAATTTAAAGCCCACAATCACTAAAATAATAGTACCTAAAACCGACCATGTCACCGCAGCCCAAACCAAAGCATGCGCGATTTCACCGACAAAGGGTAAGCTTTTAACATGGCTCGATAGGGTAAATAACACCGGTAAAAAGGCAATCAGCACCATAAAGGCTTCAATCAGGCTTACGCCTAAGCCTTCCATAGTTTTGGCAAAACGCATGGTATCTTCTTGAATACGCTGCGACGCACCTTCAATATGGCGTAATTTTTGCCAATGCGCGGTATAAAAGTCGTTCATGGCGGTACGCCAACGGAAAATATAATGACTGACAAAAAATAAGTTAAATACCGCAAAGGTCACATATACCATGGCGATGTATAAAAAAGTCAGGGTTTCGTTATATAACAAACTGACATCACCACCACCTTGGGTCAGCATTTTTTGAATCAAATCATAAAATGGGCTATACCATGCGTTAATCACCACATTGACTTGTACCCCAAACCAAATATTAAACAGAATAAAAGCCGAGCCCCATACTGACCACTTTTGCCAAGGATTATTGGATTTTAAGCGCCAAAACATGGCAAAAATGCTGGTCGACAGCACAAACCACAGATAAAACCATAAAAAATTGCCTGACCAAAAACGGCTGACGCCAATAGGTAAAGCATCATCCGCCACTAAATTTAAGCCTAAATAACTGCCCCAGCTGTGCCCGCCCGAATACCACAGCGCAATATTGATGGCAAACCATAGAATTAAGGATAAAAAAAACCATTTGGGATGCGGAAAAAATGACTTAAACACAATGATTTCTCTGTATTTTTTACTAAGGAGGTCATCATAAAACTTTTCTAAAATAATAGGCGGCTTTTTTATGTACTTTATGTAGTTGTATTTTGGTCACTTTGGTCAGCGTCATTAGCAAAAATATGCTTATAATTTAAACAAAACTTTAATCAAGGATGCGGGCGTGACTAAACAAATTTTAATGTTGGTAGGTGATTATGTCGAAGACTATGAGTGCATGGTGCCATTTCAATTTTTACTGGCTTTAGGTTATCAAGTGCATACGGTTTGCCCAGATAAGCAAGTCGGAGCTACGGTAGCCACGGCGATTCATGATTTTGAAGGTGAACAAACTTATAGCGAAAAACGTGGTCATAATTTCGCGATTAATTATGATTTTAATCAAGTTAACAGCGAAGATTATGTTGGACTGGTGATTCCGGGTGGTCGTGCGCCTGAATATTTACGCTTAAATGCGCGTGTGCTTGAAATTGTACAAGAATTTAATACAGCCCAAAAACCCATTGCAGCAGTGTGTCATGGCCCGCAAATTTTAGCTGCGGCAGGTATCTTACAAGGTAAAACCTGCTCGGCTTATCCTGCCTGTAGCGCAGAAGTTAAACTCGCGGGTGGTAATTTTGCAGATATTGGCGTCACTGAAGCGGTTACCGATGGCAACTTAGTCACAGCCCCAGCTTGGCCTGCACATCCGGCTTGGCTTGCACAATTTGTGACTCTCTTAGGTACAAAAATCAGCATTTAACTTGCTGTAACTCGGCCATTTTTGTCTTGCTCGTGGTGGCATAAACGGAGCCTACAGATGCAACAACGTGTGATTGAAATCTTGCTGCCCATGACCTTAGGACGGCGGCAACAACATCCCATCCATCTGGAACAAGGGACTTTACTCAAAGTGCTTTTAGTTACACCACGTAGCCTATTGGTGGCCAACGATGACTATTTTAATTTTGTTTTAGCAGTGAGCGATGAAAATAAATATTGGCGTTATTTTTAACATGCTCAAAGAAAATGCCCAAGCACTTGGCTTGGGCATGTTCCATTAAAATAAAATTTGCTGATTGTATAGCAGCTCATCTAAGCTTAAAGCTTGGCTTTGATTGCTCAGGTAAAGTAGATTTTCCTCGGCAAAATGACTGCCTTGACCATCACGATCAATACTTAAAGCCAGCGTTTGGCTGCCTTGATCATAACTTAACATCAGATAATCACTAAGCTGCTCAGGCGCAAGCTGTGGCAACAATTGGCTTAAATCAATTTGATCGGCATTGCGATTTTGATTGACGTGACCCGCTTGAAAATCATGCCAAATGCTGCTGCCATTGCCACCTGTGGCGCTGTTATTATCGAGTAAATTAAATACTAGAGTATCTTGCCCTAAACCTAAATGCAGTTGATCATGAGCGCTACTTGCAATTACGGTTTCATCTGCACTGCTGGCTTGTATATGCTGACCGACATGAATTTCTAATACCGCTTTGCTTTGCGAACCCACTGCTGAATTTAAGCGATATTCAAACTGCTCAACCCCTGAGGCATTACCATAGGCTTGGTAACTATAATCACCATTAATATGTAGGGTTAAACTGCCGTATTGACCCGCCACCTGCATGCTCTGCTGACCTGCACCCGTGTAAATGCTTTGATCTGCGATGCTAATGCCAGTGAAATGACTTAAACCCAAGTCATTGTCGAGTATATTACCTGTCACCATCTGAGGGGCTGTACTGACAAACTCAGATACATAGAGACTGTTTTGGGTCACGCTCACCGAGGTAATTGTGCCAGCTAAACCACTGCTTGAATCTAGATTTAGACTTAACACATAGTCGCCTGCGCTTAAATCAGTAAATTTAAACTGCTCTAAACTTGGATTTTTGCCTGTAACACTGCCCTGTTGCACTTGACCCGTCGTGATATTGGTTAAGATATATTTTAACTCACGGTTATTATTGAGCAGTGACAATACTTTGGCTGATAAGGTGATATCCGTTTGCGTTGCAGCATCTACCTTAAAACTATAGCTATAGTCTTTACGGTGTGGCTTATCCTGTTCGGTATGGCTAAAGACTTTATTGCTTGTATCTAATTGCAGTGCATTAACATCATCACTGGCATGTTGATTATTAATTTGGATATTGATGACTTCGATACGTTGACTGCCATCGGCATGACGCACCAAATACGAGAAGCTTTCAATTTCACCGTATGCTGCTGTAGAGCTGCTATAAGGTTGGTAATGATATTCGCCACTGCGCTCAATACTGAGCAGACCAAATTGACCCTGTACTTGGGTCACACCCTCAGCACTGATAAAACTTTGATTAACCTTTAAAACTTGATCGGCTGCATCTACAGTGAAATCACCACTTAAAGGATTGCTCACAGTATGGCTGAGCGGTTGGCTATAGTCTTTAATGACATCTTCTAGCACTTCAACCGCAGTCCCTTTGAGCGCACCAATCAAAGTTTTGCCTGCTAAGACCACTCTGTATTGTCCTGGTGTAAAGCTCAAACTGGTAGGTTTGGATACACCACCAAATAAAATCACTTTAAACCAATCCTCAACCACATGATGCTGAATAAAATGACCTGTAGCAGGGTCTAATTTATAAATCACCAAGTCATATTGAGAACCAATTTCGATCCCACCCGATGCACCTTTAAACGTGAGTTCACGTAAGGTCTGTTCTTCAACATTAAAGCTCATCGCCCCTTTAAAGGCTAAGGCATCGGCGCCTAAAATTGGTTTAAGCAGTTCCACATCTAAAATGCTAAAATCTACCACCTTGCCTAAGCTTTCACCGGCATAAATGCTCGGTTCGGGCTGCAAAATTAGCTGATAATCTACTTGTGTTTCAGGTACGCGGCTGGCATTAATCTGAATACTTAAATTAGCTGTACTGCGAGCACCATTTAAGGTTGCCACTTCGTAGCTAAATACCTCAGTGACACTATGTATCAGTTGGAAGTCTGCATCAATTTCATAGCGGTAGCTGCCATTGGATTGAATATACAGCACGCCATACAAACCTTGTACGCTATACGTGCCCTGATCACCGACCAAATAATGATCTAAACTCCCCGCTTCATTGAGCACCTGCATACTCAAAATACGTGTGCCTTCTGGCAATACATCTAGGCCATGATTGAAATCAATGTCTTGAAGTACATTACCTGTGATTTCCCCAGTTGCACCTGTCGGTTGGCTATAGTCCAAAGTTAGGTCAGACACCGTTTTTAGGGTATAGCCGGTCAAAGCACTCACCCCTAAACCATTGCCCAATACCATCATGTATTGACCCGCATCTAAGCGAATCTCAAATTCACCCGATACGCCTGCCAATAACACCGCTTTTAACCAGTTACGCTCCACATATTGACTGACCCATTCACCCGTCGCTTGATTTAGTTTATAGATATGCAGGTCATACATGGCGCCTACTTGCACCCCACCCGATTGACCTTTTAAACTCAATTGACGCTGGGTATTTTCTGCCACATCAAAATGTAATGCTGCACCAAACACGCGAGTAACCACATCCGCGGCTAGTACAGGCCCTAAATCTGCCGATAGCAAAGAAAAACTAGTTTTATGCTGCAATGGATTGGCAATTTCTGTAGCTAAAAATTGCGTGTGCAAAAATGCCTGATTGTCTGCTGTGGCAAGCAAATTTTCTAAAATTAATGGGGCTTTTACATAGCTCACTTCGGATTGATTTAAGGCCGAGTCTATCGCAGTCACCTGTACGGTTTCAGCATTGCCTAAACTCGGAATCCGTATGCTATAGCGGCCATCGCTCCCCGCCACCGTCGAGGCAAGCTCTACCAGCATACCATCACGCATGATATGTACTTTTACCGTTGCACCAGCTTCGGTGCTTCCAGTGATATATTCCCCATTATTGGAAAATTGTGCCTGAGGCGCCTCTGGCGCAGTTTGGTCAACCCTAATCTTGCCCAGTAAATACGGCAATTCATATTCACTACGTTTAAGCAAAACGTGATGCTGACCCGCAGCTAAAGTAAAACTGGTGCCATAGCTTTGAGTCCACGTTGTACCACCATCTAAACTTAGCCACCACGCTTGCTCTGGATTCACCCCTTGCACCAGCACCAAACCATTGGCTGTCACACCATCATAACGGCCTGTATCTTCAGCTAAATAGGCCCAAAAAAATTCTGTATTCATTATTTACTCAAATTTACACTGCTGGTTTGGATTATCCCCAAACGCCTAACCAGCATTTTCAGCTACATTCATTAGATCATCCGCGTTCTAATGTTCCCAACTGGACTTGATAAACGTCAAGCGCAGTATATTTAAATTTGATGCATCTACATAAAAACAACTAACTCTATACATTTATTATTCATATTTCTGTTTAATTTTTTAATCATAAAATAAAGAACCGCTCAAAATATCAGCTTTTTATATATTTTTAATATATAAATCAATAAATTATTTAAATAGTTCTAAAATAGAAGCGACTTGTTATTGTTATTTTTAAAAATAGGAAATAAATCACACTACACAAAAATAAATAATAATATTTCACAATTTAAAACAATCACTCTCCTCACTAAAAAACCCAAGCTGAAGCTTGGGTTTTATTGAAAAAAACTGAATTAGTGAGGATTAGAAGATAATTTGATTATTTTCTAATAACTGCTGCAAACTTAAGTCTGCTGCTTGCTGACCTAAATGAATTAACACTGTGCTTTGGAAACTATCAGCTTGACCATCACGATCAATGTTTAAAGTCACATTGCCTTCAGCATCTTGTTCAACACTTAAGTATTGATCAATATTATCAGCTGTGACTTCATCACCTAATAATTCACGTACATCAACAACATCAGCTTCAGCATCAGTTGCAGTATCGCCCACATGGAAGTCATTCCATGTATCTACACCATTACCACCTGTTGCATCCTCTGCATTCAGGAGTTCAAAGAATACAATATCTGTACCCGCACCACCTGTAATGCCGTCATTACCTGCACCACCTACTAAGTAGTCATCGCCTGCACCACCATTCAGGGTATCATTACCATTACCGCCACGAATCACATCATTGCCTTGACCACCCATGAGTACGTCATGGCCGTCATGGCCATATAAACGCACTGATTGAGTTGCTTGAGATTGATCAAGCGTATCATCTAGCAATGCATTAACATTCTTATCTACACCTTCATAGATGGTTTGACCCGCAAGTAGATTATCTAAAACTTCAGCACCCAACAATGAAGCTAAATCGGATGTGTTACTGCTGCCGTATTCATCTGTTACCGTCACCGTCAGCTTCTGTAATACATCTAATTGCAAGATACTGCCTAGCAATCCACTCAGACCCAACACACCTGTTTGTGGCTCTAAGGCAACTGTGGCTAAGAATTCCAATACTTTCTGGTTATCTAAAGTACCGCCATCAAGCGCTTCAATCACAATACTCGATGCAGACAATTGCACTAAGCCTAGGCCTAATAAGCTATCTCCTTTCACAGAAGTAATTTTTAGACCAAACTGTTGTGCGAGTTGTTGTGAATAGCCAAATTGCAATGCAACTACAGAAATGAAACCGCCTTGGGTAATTTCAACTTTGCTTAAATTATTGTCAGGATCTAATGCTGCAAACATTTGCTGATTTAAGTCAATTAAACCTGCAACATCTAGTCCCACTAAACCTAATAAAGTATTACCATTGGCCACTGCAACAGGTACGCTATTTTCAAACTGACCAGCATTACCAAAACTATCTCGCACTGTAGCTTCGATCTTATCACCACCATTTAAAGCTGTAGTTAAGCTCAGCTCCACTGGCGTACCTGCTGTCACTTGACCAGTAAAGGTCTGTCCACCCGCAGTTACTGTATATGAGCCATCTCCATCAGAAGTGAGTACCAATGTTAGTGGGTCTGTCTGACGTACTACAACCGTTGGTGCTTGTAAGTCAAGTGTTGTGCTCGCCGATCCTGTATTACCAGCTTGGTCGGTAACTTGTGCAGTCACTTCAGGTGTACCTGCCGCAACATCCTGCAACTCAATCGTCACAACTTCGTCTTTAGCGATGCTACCTGTATATGTTTGCTCACCAATAGTGACTGTATATTCGCCATCTTCAGTTGAAGTCAGGACTACACTATTGTCTGCTGTTTGATTCACTGTCACTGTTGGTGGAGTCACATCAGCAACTAAAGTGGTTTCACCTGTATTACCGGCTTGATCTTTCACTTCAGCAATGATTTCTTCGCCTTCAGTTAATGGACGATCCAGTGGAATTTCTAGCGTTTCTCCAGCTTTAATCTCACCCGTGTAAACATCATCACCAATGCTGACTGTATATTCGCCATCTTCATTTGATGTGATTTCTACAGTTTCAGGTGAAGCTTGTTCAAGCTCTACAGTCGGTTTCGTCACATCGGCAACTAAAGTGGTTTCACCTGTATTACCCGCTTGATCTTTCACTTCGGCAACAATTTCTTCGCCTTCAGTTAATGGACGATCTAGTGGAATTTCTAGCGTTTCTCCAGCTTTAATCTCACCCGTGTAAACGTCATCACCAATGCTGAGTGTATATTCACCATCTTCATTTGACGTGATTTCTACACTTTCAGGCGAAGTTTGTTCAAGCTCTACAGTCGGTTCCGTCACATCAGCAATGAGTTGTGCTTTGCCTGTGTTGTTCACTGCATCAGAGACATAAGCTACGACGTCTTGGCCATCTGTTAAGGCTGGAGATAATGTCACAGTCACCATTTCATTGGCTGTAATGTCACCTGCATAGCTGACACCATCTACAGTGACGACATAGGTACCATCTTCATCTGAGATTAATACAACTGTGTCTGGTGCAATTTGAGTTAATTCAACCTGTGGATCAGTCACATCGGCAACTAGGTTTGCTTGACCTGTATTGCCTGCAGCGTCCGTCACTGTTGCAGTCACTGTTTCATTTTCTGCAAGTGGCTGGTCAAAAGTCACGGTGATTGATTGGTTGGCTGCAATTGTACCAGTATAAGTTTGTCCACCCGCTGTAATGCTGTAATCACCGGCCTCATTTGAAGTTAATAACACGGATGATTTTGAATTTTGCGCCAACTTAACCTCTGGCTCAGTGATGTCTTCAGCATCAGAGTCTGAATCGCTATCCGAGTCTGAGTCGCTATCTGAGTCCGCATCGGTGTCCGAATCTGAATCACTGTCCGAATCCGAATCGCTATCAGAGTCTGAATCGCTGTCCGAATCTGAGTCGCTGTCCGAATCAGAGTCGCTATCAGAGTCTGAATCGCTGTCCGAATCCGAGTCACTGTCTGAGTCCGAATCGCTGTCAGAATCTGAGTCGCTATCCGAATCTGAGTCGCTGTCCGAGTCTGAGTCACTATCCGAATCTGAGTCGCTGTCCGAGTCGGAGTCGCTATCCGAATCTGAGTCACTGTCCGAATCAGAGTCGCTGTCTGAATCCGAATCGCTGTCCGAATCAGAGTCGCTATCCGAATCTGAGTCGCTGTCCGAATCTGAATCGCTATCCGAATCTGAATCGCTGTCAGAATCAGAGTCGCTATCTGAATCTGAATCACTGTCTGAATCTGAATCGCTATCTGAATCAGAGTCGCTGTCCGAATCTGAATCGCTGTCCGAGTCTGAATCGCTGTCTGAGTCTGAATCCGAGTCGCTATCCGAATCCGAATCGCTGTCTGAATCAGAGTCGCTATCTGAGTCTGAATCGCTGTCCGAATCCGAGTCGCTATCTGAGTCTGAATCGCTGTCCGAATCTGAATCGCTATCTGAATCAGAGTCACTATCCGAATCTGAGTCGCTATCCGAATCTGAATCGCTATCTGAATCAGAGTCACTATCCGAATCTGAGTCGCTATCCGAATCTGAGTCGCTGTCCGAGTCTGAGTCACTATCCGAATCTGAGTCGCTGTCAGAATCAGAGTCGCTGTCAGAATCAGAATCGCTGTCCGAATCCGAGTCGCTATCGGAGTCTGAATCGCTGTCCGAATCCGAGTCGCTATCTGAGTCCGAATCGCTGTCCGAATCTGAATCGCTGTCCGAATCAGAGTCGCTATCTGAGTCTGAATCACTGTCCGAATCTGAATCGCTATCTGAATCAGAGTCACTATCCGAATCTGAGTCGCTATCAGAGTCTGAATCACTGTCTGAATCTGAATCGCTATCTGAATCAGAGTCGCTATCCGAGTCTGAATCGCTATCTGAATCAGAGTCGCTATCTGAGTCTGAGTCGCTGTCCGAATCAGAGTCGCTATCTGAATCTGCATCTGAGTCTGAATCATCGCTACGACGGCTTGAATCAGAATCATTCGCCCACGCTAAAATGCCCGCAGTCGTCACAATCGGTGCTAACCACGGTAATAAATCTGAGCTTTGGCTATCAAGTAGTGGTTCAATCTCTTCAATTGGGTTGTAATTGACTGCAAGAGGATTGGCCGCATCACTAGGCACTTCTAAAATATGTAACTGACCATTTTCATCGGCAAACACGATGTCATGATTAGCGTTGGCATCAAAGTAATTCGCAACAATGAGGATTTCACCATTTTTGAAAGTTACAACTAGATCATTGCCATTACGCTCTAATTGCTGTACATCCTGCGGCGAACCTTTAATAACAACTACACAAGGTTCTTGTAACGTGATTTTATTCGAGGTCGTTGTTTCCGAAGCAGTGTGAGCTGCTTTAGAAATGACTTGGACTTGTGCCATAAATAGAAGTCTCCAAATGACTTAAATAGCAAAAATTGTTATAAAGTGAGAAAAAAATAAAAAAACAGCAGCTGTAATATAGTTTTTTTTAAAAAAATGTAAAAGTGTCACTATATTAGAGCAATAATTTGATCTAAATCATGTTGATTTAATGCGAGAAATATAGACCAATTCAAGTAAAAATAATCACAATTTTTCTAGCAAGTGTTAGATACATCACATCAATATTAAAAACAATTAGATACAAAATTTAATTACAAAAAAACATATAAAAAAACATAATTTTTACAGTTTTCAATGATTATTTTTTAGACTTTTATAAAGCTAAAATTTCAATGACGATATCTACCAAAACTGAGTGTTTATTACCAAGAAAAACCAATAAATCAAAAACTTTAAAACATAAAAAAAGGAGCCGAAGCTCCTCTTTTGTGCTGTATATTTTAACTTGGAATACGCAAAACTTGACCAGGGAAAATGTCATCGGCATTTTTAAGCAATGGTCTATTGGCTTCAAAAATTTTATTATATTGGTTGGCGTCGCCATAATATTGTTTAGCAATTTTAGATAAATTATCACCAGATTTTACTGTTTAAAATTGGCTTTCAGGTGCAGCTTCAACAACTGTCATTTGATCATCTACCTGAGCCACATGGTCAACATTCCCCACGGCTAATACGATCTTTTCTTTATCTGCTTGGCTTTTCACTTGTCCTTTAATAGTCGCCACATCAGCAGCACCATTATACGTCACAGATAAACCTTCCACCCCTAGACCTAAGCTTTTAATTAAACCCAATAATTGATTTGCTACTTCTTGTGCAGATGGTTCGCTAGGTGTTGCAGCTTGCGGTTGTGGCTCGGCTGGTGCCGTATTTTTTTTACCAATTCCTTTGACGAAATCAAATAAACCCATAGATTACTCCAATTGTTATTGTGTATTTGTAGTTGGCTTTATTTTTATACTCAATCTCTTGTCATTGGGCTGCTAGTGTTTGGTAGTAATCAGTTAAGTTATGTAAGTAAAAAAGCCACTCAAATGAGTGGCTTTTTTTAAGCAAGATGCTTAATCTAGAATTAACCTAGTTTCTTAGAAACGTAGTCAATTGCAGATTGTACAGTTGTGATTTCGTTAGAATCTTCATCTGGAATTGTGATGTCAAAGTCGTTTTCGAAAGACATTACAAGTTCAACTAAGTCTAAAGAGTCAGCACCTAAGTCATCCATGAAAGATGCTTCGTTTTTGATGTCTTCAACTTTAATACCAAGTTGTTCTGCAACTGCTTGTTTTACGCGTAGTTCGATATCGCTCACAGGAATTCTCCTCAATGCTTTGTAGCGTTTTTTAATTTGCGGTTAAGTGTAATTGAATCTAGTAAATTTGGAAAGTTTCTACATGAATCAATTAGTTCATGTAAAGACCACCGTTTACATGGAGTACAGTACCAGTAATGTAGCTTGCCTTCTCAGAAGCCAAGAAGCTTACTGCATTCGCAATGTCTTGTGGCGCACCAAAACGGTTAAGTGCCACTTGATCACTCATTTTTTTACGAATTTCTTCATTCAGCTGTTCAGTCATTTCTGTTGCAATAAAGCCCGGTGCTACAGAGTTCACCGTAATTTGACGGCTACCCATTTCTTTGGCAAGGCTACGGCTAAATGCTTCCATACCCGCTTTAGCAGCAGAGTAGTTTGACTGACCTGGGTTGGCAAAATGTGCAACCACAGAGCTAATGTTAATAATGCGGCCAAAACGTGCCTTGGTCATACCTTTAAGCACACGTTTTGATAAGCGATAGACTGCTTTTAAATGAATGGTCAGAATGTCATCCCAATCATCTTCAGACATACGCAATAATAAGTTATCTTTGGTAATCCCAGCGTTATTAACTAAGACCAATACTGGGCCAAAATTTTGCTCGATGTCGCCCACTAAAGCATCAATCGCTGCACCATCACGTACATCAAGTACACGGCCTGCGCCATTGTCTGCAAATTGTGCGCTTAGTTTTTCTGCACCACTTTCAGAAGTGGCTGTCCCCACCACAAAAAAACCATCTTGAATCAATTGCGCTGCAATGGCAGCACCAATGCCACGGCTTGCACCAGTAACTAAAGCAATTTTACGCTCTTGTGTCATGCAATTTTCCCTTCTGCCACTAAAACGGCGTTTAATGCATCTTCCATTCGCGCTTGGGTATCAAGCGGAAAAGCTTTTTCAATGTTTGGCAAACGCTTCGCAAGATTGGCAAGTACGTTACCCGGACCACATTCCATGAGGTAATGAATACCTTGTTGTTCAAATACTTGCATGGTCTTAGTCCACTGCACAGACTCGTATAATTGAGCCGTTAATGCAAGGCGAACTTCATCAACAGTTTGCGCTGCTTTTGCGTTTACATTTTGTATTACAGGAATACATGGTAGCTCAATGGCCGTTTGTTCCAATGCCTCAGCAAATTTTTCCGCTGCAGGTTTCATCAGTGAACAATGTGAAGGTACCGATACAGGTAATGCAATCGCTTTACCTGAATTTTCTTTCACTAATGCAATTAAAGCATCAACTGCAGCTTTAGTGCCTGCAACCACAACTTGACCGTTGGCATTATAGTTCGCAGCTTCAACTGAACCAAAATCTTGTGCTGAAATTTGTGCACAAAGTTCTACTACTTTGGCATCTTCAAAGCCTAAGATGGCAGCCATGGCGCCAGCACCTTGTGGCACAGCTTGTTGCATCAATTGACCACGTAAATACACTAATTTTGCCGCATCAGCTAGGCTTAAACTGCCAGCCGCAACTAAAGCACTGTATTCACCGAGTGAATGACCGGCTAAGAATTTTGGTGCTACACCACCTAAATCTAACCATAAACGCCAAAGCGCAATACTTGCGGTCAGTAAAACTGGCTGGGTGTATTGGGTTTCATTAATCCCTTCACCACTTTGTGCAATATGCCAGAGGTCAAAACCTACTGCTGCTGATGCTTCTTTGAAGGTTTCTTCAATCACTGGAAACTGGGCAGCTAAATCCGCAAGCATCCCCATTTTTTGTGAACCCTGACCTGGGAAAACAAAAGCAGTTTGGGTGGCTTGAGCGGCTTGATCAAGTCGATTTGCCGACATAGAAAAATCCTTTCATGTTGTTTTTAGCTCAATGGAGGCGAATTTAACACTTAAACATGGCTTTGGTAATTGCCAAATACAACAAAAATAGCGACAAAAAAAGGGAGCTTAACGCTCCCATTTTTTTCACTAAGCTTAAAGCTTAATGCATCAACAATTATTCAGCAGATGCTTTAGCGAATAATTGACGACCACGGTATACACCATCTTTAGATACGTGGTGACGACGGTGAGTCTCGCCAGTAGCTTGGTCTACAGTTAATGCATTCTCGGTTAAAGCGTCATGTGAACGGCGCATGTCACGGCGAGAGCGACTTTTACGGTTTTGCTGAACGGCCATGATGGCTCCTTACAAATATCGAAAAAATGGATCAGAACAAATTCAGTTGTCTTAACCAAATAGTATATCACGATTTAGTTAAGTTTACCTTTCAAACTTGACAAAACATCAAACGGATTATCGCGTTTTTCTTCGACAATGTCTTGAATGGCAGGTTGATGCTGATGTTCGCAAGCATCATGCTTAGCAGACAACGGCAACAACAATAACAATTCATCTTCTATCAGTGAGAGTAAGTCAGCAGTCGCAGGTGCATCATATGAACCTTTGGTTGTTGCTTCACTTTCACCTAAAACGATGAAATCAGCATCCTCATCCAAGCGCTCTATCAGTGACTCATCATCGACTAAGGCTAAATGAAAATCCAAAACAAGTGGAATCTCAACAGGTTCCAAACAACGTTGGCACTCCATTGGGACTTTTGTTTCAACACTGCCATCTAACCATACAATGCGATGATACGCATCCATTGATAGCTTACAGTCTATGGTAATCAATTGATCATCAATTGATCCAACAGCTTCACGAGCAATACGAACAAAGCGAGACAATGGCAGGGTACCTGACCATGTAAAGCCCTGTTCAGCCCATTTAAACGGCTCAATCTGTGCCGGAAAGGTATTTGCTGACATAATTAAGGCGGCAATTCTACAAATTCATAAGTACTCTGTCAAAGATTAAGATACAATTTTGTACTTATTCAGACAGATCATTTGGGTAATACAAGTCATGCAGCAGTTGCAGCCGCAACCTGAAGTCACAACTTCATTACAGTTAAACTCTCCTACTCGTTCAAGTTTGATCGATTCCGTAGACCGCGTGCAACTCGCACCATGGATTAATCTGCAAACTGAAGCTCAACAGGTAGATTGGCTTATCTTACACTTTAATCACTGGTTTTCCCACCTAAATGTGACTTTGGTGAAAGGTGATTTTGAACCAGAATATTTCCCTGCAACATCAGAGAGTTGCGCACGCATTCAATTTGCGCATGGCTTCTTTAATAGCGCATTACATGAAATTAGTCATTGGACGATTGCCGGAGATGCACGGCGCAAACTGCCCGATTTAGGCTATTGGTATGCTCCAGATGGTAGAAGCAAAGAACAACAAAGCCTGTTTGAGCAAGTGGAAATCAAACCACAAGCCATTGAATGGTTATTTGCCAAAGCCTTTGGACGTAAATTTCGTGTCTCTTTAGATAATTTAACGGGCGATGGCGGTGATGGCACAAGCTTTAAAGACAATGTTTATGCTCAAGTACAAGGTTATTTTAATGGCGAAGCTAAGTTACCGCGCGATGCTGCACATTTTATTGAATGTATTTGTGCCTGCACTCGAAGTGGCAAAAGCTTACAAAGCGCTGAATTTTTACGAACTGAATTGGATTAAGTCATCCCTTATAATTACACAATTGCCTCACAGCGCAGGTCAATCCTGCGCATAATAAAACGATTCCCTGCCAGCCGTTTCAATACGTGCCCGCTTGATAAACACAACAATATTGGGAGAACACCATGCTGCACTTAAGAATTCATCCAGATAACCCTCAGCCACGTCTGATTAGCCAAGCCGTGGAGCGTATACGCGCTGGTGATGTAGTGGTCTATCCTACCGATGCCGCCTATGCGATTGGTTGCCAAATTGGTAATAAAGCCGCCATGGAACGCAT
Organism: Acinetobacter sp. B51(2017); assembly: GCF_003711395.1. Lineage (GTDB taxonomy): Bacteria > Pseudomonadota > Gammaproteobacteria > Pseudomonadales > Moraxellaceae > Acinetobacter. The sequence continues at coordinate 69,817 of NZ_PJRJ01000005.1, read as the reverse complement.
CGCCCAAATTCGTCAACTGGATGCCAAACATCAATATGCGATCTTATGTTGTGATCTATCAGATATTGCCACCTATGCGCGGGTAGACAACGCCATGTATCGTTTACTCAAAAATAATACCCCAGCCATTAGCACTTTTATTTTACCGGCCACCAGTGAAGTGCCGAAACGCCTGATGCATCCCAAAAAGAAAACCATTGGTTTACGGATTCCCACCCACCCTATTTGCCGAATGTTACTCAAAGAGCTCGGTGAACCTTTACTGACCTCAACTTTAATCTTGCCAGGGCAAAATGATCCTTTAGATGATCCTTATGAGATTGAAATGCAGCTTGGTAAAAGAATTGATGTCTTGATTGATGGGGGCTTAGGTACACTGTCAACCACCAGTATTATCGATTTATCTGGTGATTATCCTGTGGTGATCCGTGAAGGTGTGGGAGATACCAGCGCTTTTCGCTAATCTTTACTGATACATTTTATGCAACTCAGCCACAATTCGCTTGTATTTTAGGCAAAGTACTTAATATCGGTCATTTTAATTGATTGAAATATCACACAAATAAATGACCGATATTTATTTTGGGCTTTTTTTGACATTTGCCGATGTAAGTAATTTATTCACAGACCGTTTTGCTTTACACTAAGCGCATTCTTGTATTTGTTATTTCAACTTCCCTTTTTGTTGAAATAATTTTTCATGCCTTTGAAAATTCGCGTGGCTCATAACTGTAATGAATCAATCTGTCCAACCTGCTTTGGCACACGCCCCGCACATCCGCGTTTTGGATGAGTGGCAAGAGACGATTCCTGAGGATTTATATATTCCTCCTGCTGCATTTGAAATCTTGTTAGAGCATTTCGAAGGCCCGCTCGACTTTTTAATTTATCTGATTCAAAAAAACGGCTTTAATTTATTACAACTCGACATTGCGCCGATTGCCAATCAATATTTATCCTACATTGACAGCATGAAAAGTTTAAACATCGAACTGACTGCTGATTATATGGTGATGGCAGCTTTACTTGCCGATTTAAAATCCCGTTTATTACTACCTAAAGCCGCAAAAATTCAACTCGAAAAAGATCCACAAAAAGATTTAGTAGAACGCTTAGAAACCTATTTACGTATTAAACAGGCTGCTGAACGTTTAGGGCAGATGTCAGTTTTAGAGCGCGATACCTTCCCTGCGCATATTGGCAAAGTCGAACAGCTGGATGATGTGCCAACGGGGTTTGCTGCCAGTCAATTACGCGATGCCATGCTGTGTATTTTCCAGCGTCCTGAACCTGTCACCCATGCGGTTAAAGCAGAGCCAGTACTTCTAGAAGAACGCATTGCCTTTATTGAAACGAAAATTACCTCAGGGCAAGTTTTGGATTTTACCCAGCTACTACAACCCAGCCAAGGGCGTATGGGCATGGTGGTGACCTTTATGGCAGTACTTGAACTGACCCGTCAGCAAAAAGTACAGATTATTAGTGATGGCAGCCAACATACATTACAGATTCAAGGGGTGATGGCATGAGTCAAGTCGAACAACAGCATGAAGTGCTCATGTTGCTTGAGGCATTGATTTTTGCCAGCGATACCCCTATGCCAATTTCACGTTTAAAAGAGGCTTTAGGCGACGCCTATTCCAAAGCTGATTTACGTCAATATTTGCAACAACTTGCTGTGCTACAACACGGCAGATCAATTGAACTTGTGGAAACCGCGCAAGGTTTCCGTTTTCAAGTGCGTGCAAAGTATCAACCGATCATTGCGCAAACATGGCCAGAACGACCAACTCGTCTGTCACCATCCATGCTCGAAACACTTGCTGTGATTGCTTATCATCAACCAGTAACCCGAGCAGACATTGAACAAATTCGTGGAGTGTCAAATAATAGCCAAGTAATACGCACATTATTTGATTGGAACTGGATCAAAGAGTCTGGTTTTCGTGAACTCCCAGGAAAACCGGCGTTGTTGGTTACGACGCCTCAATTTTTAAATGCATTTGGTCTAAATTCCTTAGATCAACTGCCTCCCCTACAGGATGCCAAGGAAGCTTTTGTGGTGTTGGGTGCTCAGGCACTTAGCTCATAAATAGGTGGACTGTTGTGATAATTTCTAAGGTTATGCTGTCATGAGTGAAAAATTGCAAAAGGTACTGGCACGCGTTGGTTTGGGTTCTCGCCGTTATATGGAAGAAGTCATTGCCGCGGGTCGCGTAAGTGTCAATGGTCAAGTGGCCCAAGTCGGTGAACGTATTGAGCCAGGCGATGAGCTTCGTATCGATGGTCGTAAAGTGCAGTTCCAAATCGAAGACGAAATCCGTCGTCGCGTATTAATTTACTACAAACCAGAAGGCGAAATCTGTTCACGTAACGACCCAGAAAAACGCCCAACGGTATTTGATAACTTACCAACTTTAGCCGGTGATCGCTGGGTCATGGTGGGTCGTCTAGACATTAACTCAACTGGCTTATTGTTATTCACAAACGATGGTGAACTGGCTAACCGTTTAATGCATCCATCAAATGAAATCGAGCGTGAATACGCAGTTCGTGTCATGGGTGAAGTCACACCACAGCTTAAAAACAACATGCTTAAGGGCGTTGTATTAGATGACGGTCCTGCGAAATTTGAATCGTTCTCTGAAATTGGTGGTGACGGGATTAACCGTTGGTACCAAGTGGTGGTAAAAGAAGGTCGTAACCGTGAAGTACGTCGTATCTTTGAATCACAAGGTCTAAAAGTCAGCCGTTTATTACGTACGCGTTATGGTTCAGTGATTTTACCGCGTGAATTACGTACAGGTCGTTGGATTGAACTTGATAAGAACGATATTGATAACTTAACCAAATCAGTTGAGTTAAAACCACGTCAAGGTACTGGTCTATATGGTATGGCAAAACGCCGTACTGAACGTATGCAAGACAAACCACTGAATGCACGTCGTGGCGGTTTCTTACGTCAACAACGTCGTGACAACGAAGGTACACCTTCTATTCCACCGCGTGAACGTGGCGAACGCCGTGACGATCGTCGTGACCGTGACGATGCAGGTCGTAAGCCTTATGGCATCAATAAGGGCTTTAAAAAGTTCTAAGTTGTAAAGCATAAAAAAAGCCGCGATTCGCGGCTTTTTTTATTACATTTGCGATTGAATATAGTTTTGTAAACCAATTAAATCAATTAAACGTAATTGTTTTTCTAACCAATAGGTATGGTCTTCTTCGGTATCTGACATTTGTTGGCGCAGCATATCACGGGTAATGTAATCGCCTTTTTCTTCACAGAGTTTAACCCCTGCCGCCAACTTGGCACGTACTTCGTATTCGAGTTCTAAATCGGCTTTTAAGCAGCTCACCACATCCGTACCGACATTAATGTCGTCACGTTGCATATTTGGTGTGCCTTCTAAGAACAATACACGACGAATAATCGCATCGGCATGTTGTGCTTCTTCTTGCATTTCATGATCAATACGTTCAAAGATTTTGCTTAGACCCCAATCTTCTTACATACGAGAATGGATCAGGTATTGATCACGAGCAGCCAGTTCGCCACCAATCAGCATATTCAAATAATCTACAACCTCTGGATTGCCACGCATCATCCATCTCCAATACTTTGATTTATTAATTCTGTAAAAATTATCTCGGATTTTATTGTATTTTGCAAAGTAATTATTTCGTAAGTTAATGATTTTTATGAAAATTAAATGATAACTATGTGCATTTGCATTTAAATTAAACAAATAGCCACTTATAAAACAAGTGCTTGCACTTAAAACTAGGCTTAGATGAACAGAATTCAAGGCGTTTTATCGCGTATTTTTTTTTGTAACTTGATTGAAAATCTTGTTCACCTGTAGCGCTATGCAAAGCAAAAATAGTGAATTTATCAGGACAACCTTCATCGCTAAACCTTGAGCTTGTCCATGTGTATGCACTGACAAGCTCACAATTATTAGAAGAATGAGCTTAAGCTGAAGTCCAACGCGCATTTTTCCATGCTTGTTGTTGCTTTGCGTCTAAGAACGTCCAAGCGACAAAACGGCTTTCTTTTTGACCCTGTGCCATTTTAATGGTTTTTACATCCACCGCACCGCTCTTAGCCAAAGTCTTAAGTAACATCGGCAATGTGCTTTTCTTAGATACCAATGTACTAAACCACAGACATTGCTCTGCAAACTGGGTACTTTCTTGCACCATCTGACACACAAAGCGTGCTTCACCACCCTCACACCATAACTCATTCTTTTGCCCGCCAAAGTTTAATACCACCTTAGTGCGATCGAGTGCTTGACCCAGTTTGCGTAATTTTTGCGTGGCTGTGGCATTGGCTTCATCTTGTGAAGCATGAAATGGTGGGTTACATAGGGTCAAATCAAAACGATCTGAGGGTTTAATCACCCCTTTAAAAATATTACTCGGGGTCTTTTGCAAGCGAATCTGAATACCTTTGTTTAGATTTGGATTTGCCTCGACAATAAATTGTGCACTTTTCACCGATGCAGCATGAATATCTGAGCCAACAAATTTCCACCCATAGCTTTGACGCCCAATGATCGGATAAATACAGTTCGCGCCCACCCCAATATCTAACACTTGAATTAAAGGTCCAGTTGGTATCTGACCTTTATTCTGATCACTCAACAGGTCAGCCAAATAGTGAATATAGTCAGCTCGACCGGGAATTGGTGGACACAGATAATCTTTGGGAATATCCCAATATTGAATGGCATAAAAATGCTTGAGCAAAGCTTTATTGAGCATTTTCACAGCCTGTGGATCAGAAAAGTTGATGGAAAGATCATCATATTGATTTGGACGCACAAACGCTGCAAGTTCCGGACAGCTCTTGATCAGCTCAGGAAAATCGTAACGACTGCGATGCAGATTTCGTGCATGGAGTTCTGATTTTTGCTGCGGAAAAGATTTCTTTGCGTGCGCCATATTTATGCCAATCATCAACGGGAGAATAGAATCATTAAGGCAGGCTTTAAACCTGCAAATGAACCGATATTGTACGTGAATTCAAGTCACAATGACGACCCTGTGTTTTTATTTGTCGATCACGCTACCTCTACGCAGCAACCTTGCTCCTTGCTTAAGCGCCATAAAAAAAGACACCGTAAGATGAATGATCCTCGGTGTCTTTTTGATTTAAGTCATGGTTTAAAAAGATTAATTCTCGATTTGACCATGCTGTTTCATTAGGGCAATAAACTGTTCTTCATTTAATACAGGAATGCCCAATTTTTCTGCTTTGTCTAATTTAGAGCCGGCTTTTTCACCTGCGACCAAACATTTGGTTTTACTTGAAACACTGCCACTCACGCGTGCACCTAAGGCTTGTAGCAATTGGGTGGCTTCATCACGTCCCATTGTGCTTAATGTACCTGTGACTACCCAGCTTTCGCCATTCAATGGTTGACGCGTTGGCGCAATCGGTGCATCCCAATGAATACCCGCCTCAATTAAACGCCCGACCACTTCCAAATTATGTTCGGCTTGGAAGAAATCTAAAATCCATTCGGCAGTAATCTCACCCACATCTGGAGTTTTCTTTAACGCCTCTAAATCAGCAGCTTTAAGCGCCTCTAAAGTTTGGAAAGTATTGGCAAGCATACGTGCGGTGGTTTCACCCACGCCACGAATCCCAAGCGCATAAATAAAGGCTGCTAGCGTGGTTTTCTTACTTTTTTCAATCGAATCAATCAGGTTTTGCACGGATTTTTCGCCCATTTTTTCAATGGTCAGCAGCTGTTCACGATGCTCATGCAAATGGTAGATATCAGCTACATCTTTCAGTAAATCGAGATGTAATAACGATTCCACCCAACGATCGCCCAAGCCTTCAATATCCAAAGCTTTACGTGAAACAAAGTGACGAATGGCTTCGATGCGCTGTGCGGCACAATACAAACCACCTGAACAACGTGCGAGTGCTTCGCCCTCTGGCATCACCACAGGCGAATCACACACTGGGCAGTTAGCAGGAAGCTGCACCTCAACTGTGTCTACAGGACGAAATTCCGGCCAAACTTTTTCGACTTTTGGAATGACATCACCGCTACGGTACACGCTTACCGTATCGCCAACACGTACATCTAAACGGTGAATTTCACCAATATTATGTAGGGTTACGTTGGAGACTGTAACACCACCGACTGCGACAGGGTTTAAACGTGCCACAGGGGTAAGTGTGCCTGTACGCCCCACTTGCCAATCAATGTTATCGACTGTAGTCAGTGCTGCCACCGCAGGGAACTTATAAGCAGTAGCCCAACGTGGTTCACGGCTTAAAAAACCTAAGCTTTGCTGTTGTTTCAAGTCATTGACTTTAATCACCATACCGTCAATTTCGACCAACAATTCCGGACGTTCACGGTTAATTTGTTCATAAGCGGCTTGTACAGCTTCAATTGAGTCACAAACAAAATGACGCTCGCCCACGGCAAAGCCGAGTTGATTAAGCCATTCAAGGCTCGCTGACATGCTGGTTAAACCGTGATGTGGCTCGCACTGGGCAATACCATAGGCATAAAATGCCAAAGGACGCGCTGCGGCAATGTTTGGATCAAGCTGACGTAAACTTCCTGCTGCTGCATTACGTGGATTGGCAAAAGTTTTTTCGCCACGCGCTTCGTTATCGGCATTCAGTTTTTCAAAGCCGGCTTTAGGCATCAGCACTTCACCGCGCACTTCTAACAGTTTAGGTACGCTGCCATCGGCTAACTGAATGACTTTAGGTAAGTTACGAATGGTTTTGACGTTTTGGGTAATATCTTCGCCAGTTTCGCCATCACCACGCGTTACCCCACGGGTCAACACGCCGTTTTCGTACCACAGCGAAATCGCTAAACCATCAAATTTCAGCTCAACATCATATTCAACCGTTTGATTGGGCAAACGTTCTTCGATACGACGCGCAAAGGCTTGTAAGTCTTCGTAATTAAAGACGTTGCCTAAAGACAGCATTGGTACCACATGCGTTACCGATTCAAACTTTGACAATGCCTGACCACCCACCTTTAAAGTTGGAGTATCGGCTTGCACGGCATCTGGATATTGCTGTTCTAAGGCTTTGAGTTGGTGAAACAGTTGGTCATATTCACTATCGCTAATGGTCGGTTGATCCATCACGTAATAGGCATGGTTATGCTGGGCTAAGATTTGGATCAATTGTCGCATTTGCGCAATGATTGTGGCCTGTTCTGTCATCAATATTCACCATAAAAAAGGGCGGTTGCCCGCCCTAAACATCATTTATCTACACTATTATAAAAACCGTCGCGATGGGTTTCAATTCAGGATTTAGCCTTGTGCAGCTTGCCCTGAACGATAGTCAATCGCTTGATGACGCCAATGCTCGCGTAATTGTGGGGTAAATTCTTGATTATTTTGATCATAAACTGTGCCCTCAATTTCACGCGCAATCAGACCTGAAATACTTACCATGGTATCAAAGGCATTTTGCACATCGTTATGCGGCAATGCTAAGAAGAACGCTAAACCTTTGACTTCTTCTGTTGATAGTGCTTCTAAATCAAAGCCTGATGCACCTTCGTCGGTCACTTGTAACACCGAGAATAATAGTTTTGTGCCATCTTCGTTATAACGGTGGAAACAGGCCATTTCGCCATAACGTAAACCGTATTTCATTAACACTTTTAAAGTTTTTTCACCCGTTAATAAACGACGCTCAGGATAAACATTTAAGGCCACAAAATCTTCTGCTGTGGCTAAAGCGCTTTCCTCATCTACCAACTGTTGCTCATGTAAATGCGCATCTAAGATACTGCTTTCATCGGAAAATTCAGCAATTTCAGCTTTTTCGATGTTGCTATTTAAGCTAAATTCAGCCGATTTTTCTGACTTTGGCTGCTCTTCTAAAGCGGGTTCTGACTGCTGGCTTGCAACTACAGGACTTGGCGTTGTTTCAGGCACAGCAGTGGTTGTTTCCGCTTTCGCAGTCGGTTCAGCCTCAAGTATTGTTGCTTCAGGGTTTACTGCAACTGCTTCAGCTTCTGCTGCTGTTGGTGCAGAGGTCGAAATAGTGCTATCACGATCAGATACGCTTACCGGTGTTTCTGCTTGTAGCTGGTCACGTACATGCCGTGGAATAACAGGTTGCTGACTTTCTTGGTTAATATGTAGTTCAGAATCTAAAGATGGCGCTGCGTCATTACTTTTTCTAAGCACCATTTTTAAACCAACACCAATAATAATAATGGCGACAACAATACCAACAATTGTGGTGATTTCCATCTATGACTCCGCGACTAAACTGTATTCTTCTGCCTGTTCTAAGTTGACAGTGACTAATTTGGATGCCCCCGGTTCCGGCATGGTGACACCTAATAAATCTGTTGCCATCGTCATTGCAAGCTTATTATGGGTAATATAAATAAATTGTACCTGTTCGGACAGCTCTTTGACTAGATTACAAAAGCGTCCAACATTGGCATCATCGAGTGGTGCATCGACTTCATCCAATACACAAAACGGTGCAGGATTAAGTCTAAAGATCGCAAACACCAGCGCCAAGGCGGTTAAAGCTTTTTCGCCACCTGACAGTAAAGCCAAAGAGCTATTACGTTTGCCCGGTGGTCGCGCCATTAGTTTTACACCCGACTGCCAGTCTGATTCAAGACTTAAACTCGCCTCACCGCCATTAAATACTTTGGGAAACAAGCTCGCAAGCTCATGATTGACCCGATCAAAGGTATCCATAAATAATTTACGGGTTTCTTGATCAATGCTTTTCATGGCAGATTGCAACTGCTCAACCGTGTTTTCAAGGTCTTGCATTTGATGTTTCAGTTCATCATAACGCGCTGCAACCTGCTCATATTCTTCAGATGCCGCTAAATTGACTGCACCTAATTTGGCAAATTTTTGCTGTGCTTGTTCAAGTGCCTGTTGCTTATCGGTTAGATCAAATGCAGCACTGACAGGTTCAGCCGCCATTTCCTGCAACTGCGCGGCATAATGTGCCGTATCAGATTTGGCAGCTTGCCATGCCAAACGTTTATCTTCTAGGGCTTGACGCAATTGTTCGTCTTGCTGCTGTGCGTGCTGTCTACTTTGAGTTAAATGTTGTTGTTTGCCTTGCACTGCATTTAGCTCTTGTTGCCAAGTCAGCCATTGTGCTTGCAAATCACTTGCCAAGATCTGCTGCTGTTCTACGGCAGCGCTTAAATCGGGTAACTCACCTGTTAGTGGTGCGACAAAGCTGCTTGCTTGCTGTATTTGGCTCACAATCTGCTTTTGTTGTTCAGTTAAGAACGACGCATCTTTTTCTAACAAACCTACTTGTTGCTGCACGTCTTGGCAACGACGCGTGGCTGCCTCTAAAGCATGCTGCGCCACTGTGCACTGTTGCTGTGCCTCGTCTAAGGCATTGCTGCATTCATCAAACTGAAATTGCAAGGTTTTATATTCTGGCTGCTGTTGCTCAAGCTTCATCGTCACGGCGTGCAGATCAATCTCTAGATCATCACGCTGCATGGCATCTTCTTCAAGTTGCTCAGCAAGTTTGCCGATTTGCTGTTGTAACTGCTCGGCTTGCAGGGCAAAGGCTTGGAGTGCTGTTTGCTGCTTCACAATTTCCAAACTAATTTGGTGCTGCTCGGCTTGTGCCGTGCTTAAAGCGGTTTGCTGTGCTTTCAGGCTCACTTTAGCCGCCGATAACTGATTGAGATTATCAGCACGACGTGGCTTTAATGCCGCAACTTCTTGGTTTAAATGCGCAATTTCTTGCTCAATTTCATCTAAACGCAAACGTTGGCTTAAACCGGACACTTGCGCTTGCTCATAATCCAGTGCAACCAACCAATCTGGTCCAATATGATAACCATCTAAGCTTAAAATACTCTGCCCTGTGCCAAGCTGCTTTTGTAATGTCAGGGCTTGGGCTAAATGTTCTGCAATGGCAATATTTGCCCAGAGTGAATGCTTTGGTGCAATGACCCAATCGGTTAAAGGCATTAAACCCGCAAGCTGAATGGGTGCGGAATCAGATGCTTTGATCTGCCGTGCAATATCCTCGGCAAACTCACCCTCTGCAGCCACAAGCTGACTACCTAACCAACTGCTGAATAGCTTTTCTAGCCAATGCGCATAAGGCTTAGCCGCCTCAGCAAGTTGTAAAACTTGCATTAAGGTCTGACCCTTTGAATCATTTTGACTCAGTTTAGGTAAAGCTTTGTTTAATTGCTGCTGTTCACGCTGTAACAATTGAATTTGATTTTGGTAGCTTTGTAACTGCTGCTGTAAATCACGTTCTGCATTTTCTAAGTTAGCTAATACGCTTTGGCTGTATGTGAGTTTTTCTGTCAGCTGCAATACACTGATATTTAAATCTTGATGTTCAGCTTGTAAAGCAGCGATTTCTAGCTGTTGATCATGTTCTGTTAAAGCGGCGGCTTGCGCTTGTAACATGTCATGATGTTGCTGTTGGCGCTCGATGGTTTTGTTGAGCTGTTCAACTTGACTACGCATGTGCAACTGTTGTTGTTGCTGACGTTCAACTTGTGCTTTCACGCTTTGGTATTGGCTTTGCAATTGCTGCTGTTGCGCTTTTAGTGTGCTGTAGTGTTGCTCTGCAGCATGGCTCTGCTGTTCTGCTTGTAACTGTTCAGCTTGATAATGCGCTTGTTGCTCAATTAAAGTTTCAAGTTGCACATCTATTAACTGTAAACGCTCTTGGCTTTGTGCTTTTTGTAGCGTGAGTTGGCTTAAAGTGGCCTGATTTTGACTAATGAGCTGCTGTTTTTGTTGCAATTGGCTTTTTAGCTCAGCTAATTTTTGCTCTGCACTTTGCCAATTTTGTTGTAATGGCATGGATTGCTGCATTAAACGCTGAAACAGCGCACTGGTTGCCGTTAAATCATGCTCAAGTGTCGTGAGTTCTGAGCGTACTAACTTAAATTGATCACCTAAGCTGTTCATCTCATGAGTATATTCTTGTTGCAACTGCATGCTTTTGCCATATTGAAATGACAACACTTCAATTTTTAGGCTACGAATACTGGCTTCAAGTTGCTTATATTGCAGTGCAGCTTCGGCTTGGCGTTTGAGGGTTTTCAGTTGGCTACTGAGTTCTAGACGAATATCTTCTAAACGCGCTAAATTTTGCGTGGTATGTTCGAGATGATTTAAGGTTTCACGGCGACGCGCTTGATAACGCGAAACCCCTGCCGCTTCTTCGATATAGACCCGCATTTCTTCAGGTTTAGCATCTACTAAACGGTTAATCATGCCTTGTTCAATAATGGCATAAGAGCGCGGGCCTAAACCGGTGCCTAAGAAAATATCGGTAATATCACGGCGGCGACATTTGGTGCCATTTAAAAAGTATTCAGATTTACCGTCACGATTGACCTGACGACGTACAGACAATTCATTATAGGCATTATACATGCCACCTAATTTGCCATAGGTATTGTCAAAGCGTAACTCTACGCTGGCCATCCCCACAGGCTTACGTTTGGCGGCGCCGGTAAAGATCACATCTTGCATGCTACCGCCACGCAATTGCCGCGCGCTCGACTCACCCATCACCCAACGAATAGCATCAATCACATTGGATTTACCACAGCCATTAGGACCCACCACCGCAGTACGGTTGGCTTTAAAATTTAAGGTGCTACTGTCGGCAAATGATTTAAAGCCGGAAAGTTTTAAACTGCTTAAACGCATAATGTCCTAATTACCGCCGTGAACGTCTTGCCCAGGCCAATTCAATTTGTTTCATTCGTGTCAGCGACTGCAACACAAGCTGTTGCAAGTGTCGGCAAAAATCGTGCATAAATAAAGTGGCTTGTTGCGATTTTTGGCTTAAAATTGCAGCAATCACCAATTTAAACTGCGCTTCGGATTGTTCAAGCTCATACTTGGCGGTATTTAAGGTTAAAAAATAGCAGCGTCTTAGGCTGGGCAATAACTCTTGGTAAAATTTGCCCAAATATAAATAGCGCTCAGCTTGCACACAATCTAAAAAGCAAAAGAAGATCGCATCATAAAAATGCTCGATATCGCTGTGATCGACATAATCATGTAATTGCTGTTCGAGCTGTGTTAAGTACATTTTCTGCGAGATGCTTAAATCTACACTCATATTGGTGGCAACTTGCCCCAACACCAAACTCAGCGTTTCAAATAAGGCACTGACTTGGCTACTCGACATTTCGGTGACAATTGCACCGCGACGTGGAAAAATCGCAATCAAATGGGTACGTTCTAATAATAATAAGGCTTCGCGTACCGAACCACGGCTCACCTTAAGTTCTTCTGCAATGCGTAATTCTTGAATACGCTCACCTTCAACCAATTCACCCTGAATAATTTGTTTTGCGATGTGCTCAGCGATCTGCTGTGCCAAGCTACTGCCCTCATGTTGTGGCATAGTGATCCTGTTGTTGTTATGGCGGTAAAATAATTTGCCGCCATTTTAACCAACAATACTCATTAGATGCACTTTTATTTTATGCCAGCATAGCTTGATAGATAAAATACAGCCCCACACAGGTGAGTAAGCTGGCAAAACAACGTTTGAGCATCGCAGGCGATAAACGATGTGCAACCTTAGCGCCTAGTTTTGCCGTGATAAAGCTCATGACACTAATGCCAATAAAAGCATAAAGGTGCACATAACCAATGGTATTGGGGATCGTTACGCTACTGTTCGCACCAAACCACATAAAACCAAGCGCACCGGCAATGGCAATCGGTAAACCACACGCTGCTGAAGTTGCGACGGCTTGTTGCATCACCATGCCATGCTTATTTAAATAAGGAACGGTTAAGCTACCACCGCCAATACCAAAAATGGCTGAAGCGATGCCAATGCCACCACCTGCCAGCATTTGTCTTGTTGGACTTGGCAAAACTTTAGAGCTATCCACTGCTGCTTTGGCACCGCTAAACATCCGATAGCCGACCCACAGCGCAAAAGCACCAATGATCAGTTGTAAGCCCTGACCTGATAAATAATCAGCAATGCCTGCGCCTAAAAACGAACCCAACACTAAACCCGGTGCTAAGTTTTTAAACACCTGCCAAAGCACCGCACCTTTTTTATGATGAGCAGTCACTGAGCTGATTGAGGTGACAATAATGGTTGCCAGTGACGTGCCTACAGCCATATGCATAATGACACTGGGGTCAAAACCTGCTTGGCTAAACACAATAAATAAAATGGGCACAATAATTAAGCCACCACCCACGCCAAATAAACCTGCGGCAAATCCTGCAATTGCGCCAATCAATAAATATGTGATTAACTCCATAAGACTTTTTTACTCAATTTAAAATTAAATGGATTTAGAAACTCGCCAGCTACAGCAACGTTTACAACAGCTCGGACAACACCCAGAAGTATTGTTGGTGAAACCAATTACCCAATCAACCAATGATGATGTGCGGGAAATTGCTCAAAAAGGCATACAGAGCATCTTGGTGTGTAGTCACCAACAAACCGCAGGGCGTGGTCAACGCCAACGTCAATGGGTATCGCCTGTGGGCAACATTTATTTAAGCACGTTGCTGAATTTAAACACAGCATTAGATGGGCGTTTAGCCTTAGAAATTGCGTTAAATATCCTACAAATGCCAAGTTTACGTGACTTAGATTTACAAATTAAATGGCCCAACGATTTATACAGCTTACAAGGCAAATGGGGCGGTATTTTAATTGAGCCGATTTCACCACAGCAAGTTGTCGTGGGTGTCGGGCTCAATATTGACCCCGTTGCATCTGAGCAGATTGACCAAACGGCAACAGCACTGACCACATTGGGTTTAACCAATACCTCACGCGTGGATTTGATTAGCGAACTGTATGTCGCCATTCAACAAGCAGGACAATGGTTTGACCATCGCTGCCAAAATTTAGCCGCGCGTTTTAACCATCATGCTGCATTTAAACAGCAACATGTCCTGTTTGAGCATGTCAATGGCGTGATAAATGGCATATTTTTAGGCATTGAAAATGATGGTGCAGTCAGTATCCAAACTGAACAAGGCATACAATATTTTTATCAAGGACGTTTACGTTTAAATGAGACCCCAGCATGAAAAAATTGTGGCTCGATATTGGTAACACTCGACTCAAGTATTGGATTACCCAAGACAATAACATTATTGAACACGGCGCAGAAATGCATTTGCAATCGCCTGCCGATTTACTGTTGGGTTTAATGCAGCATTTTAAAAAGCTGAATATCCAAAGTGTCGGCGTGTCTTCTGTACTCGATTTAGAATCAAATCAACGCATTCGCAAGCTATTAAATCGCTTGAAAGTTCCCGTGATTTGTGCTCAAGTTCAAGCAGAATATGCCGGTTTACAATGCGGTTATGATGTGCCGCAGCAACTGGGGATTGACCGTTGGCTACAAGTCTTGGCGGTTGCCAAAGATCCGCATAAAAAATATTGCGTGATTAGCTGCGGTACAGCCTTAACTATTGATTTAGCCGATGGTTTACAGCATTTGGGCGGCTATATTTTGCCGAATCTTTATTTGCAACGTGATGCCTTAATTCAAAACACCAAAGGCATTAAAATTCCAGATGCTGCTTTTGATAATTTAAACCCCGGACGTAATACCATTGATGCCGTGCATCATGGCATTTTGTTGGGCTTAGTCAGTAGTATTGAGAAAGTTTTGCAAAGCTCACCACGCGAGCTGGTATTGACCGGTGGTGATGCACCTTTATTTGCAGAATATTTAAAAGCATATCAGCCGCGCATTGAGCATGATTTATTACTCAAAGGCTTACAGTACTTTTTTGCCCAGCATCCTGACAGCACAGTTTAAAATACTGAATATACAGCATAAAAAAAGGCGCTCAATGCGCCTTTTTTTTATTTTGGATCTTTATTGCCAAACAGTGGGCCCATGCCACCGCCGCCAAATTGCTTTTGCAGACCCGATAATGATTTCATCATTTTTGCCATACCCGATGGGTTCGCAAATTTCTTCATCATTTTCGCCATCTGTGCATGCTGTTTAATCAGTTTATTGACTTCAACCACATCCATACCGCAACCTGCCGCAATACGTTTTTTACGACTTGGGTTCATGAGATCTGGGTTACGACGCTCTTTGACCGTCATTGACTGAATAATAGCTTGCATTTTTTTGACTTGCTTTTCAGGATTGGCTTGCGCAATCGCGTCTTGAATACCTGAATTGCTCATGCCTGGCAACTTATCTAAGAAGCCCATCATGCCGCCCATTTTATTCATTTGCTCAAATTGCATCAGCATATCTTCAAAGTTGAAGCTACCGCCTTTTTGCAATTTTTGCGCCATTTTTTCGGCTTTTTCTTTGTCGATTTTGCGTTCTACTTCTTCGACTAAAGAAAGTACGTCACCCATACCTAAGATACGCTGTGCCACACGCTCAGGATGGAATGGCTCTAAGGCATCGAGTTTTTCACCCATACCTAAGAATTTAATTGGCTTACCGGTAATGGCACGTACAGACAGTGCCGCACCACCGCGGGCATCACCATCAGTTTTAGTTAAAATCACACCGGTTAATGGTAACGCATCATTAAAGGCTTTGGCTGTATTGGCCGCATCCTGACCTGTCATGGCATCAACCACGAATAAGGTTTCAGTTGGGCTAATTGCAGCGTGTAAGTCTTTAATTTCGTCCATCATGTCGTCATCAATATGCAGACGACCTGCAGTATCGACAATTAACACATCGGCAAATTGAATTTTTGCTTGTTCGATGGCGCGGTTAGCAATCGTAATTGGGTTTTCGTCTGCGCTTGATTCAAAGAAAATCGCGCCTACTTCGCCGGCTACGGTTTGTAGCTGTTTAATTGCCGCTGGACGGTAAACGTCGGCAGAAACCATAGCGACTTTTTTCTTTTGGCGTTCTTGTAAGAAACGCGCAAGTTTTGCCGCAGTTGTAGTTTTACCCGCACCTTGTAAACCTGCAAGTAAAATCACCACCGGTGGTTTTGCTTGTAAGTCTAAGGTTTCGTTAGCAGCACCCATCATTTTGGTCAATTCGTCATAGACGATTTTGACGAAGGCTTGGCCAGGTGACAACTGTGTCATCACTTCTTGACCCAATGCTTCTTCCTTAACTTTCGCGATAAACTCACGAGTTACAGGTAACGCCACATCGGCTTCAAGAAGTGCCATACGCACTTCACGTAGCGTATCTTTAATATTGTCTTCGGTTAGCTGCCCTGAGCCAGTAACATTTCTTAAACTCTGCGTGAGTCGTTCTGTTAAGGTATCAAACATTGCAAAATCCGCTTAAAATGGTTGTTGCAGAAAAATCTTTCTTAAAAATAGAAAATTTATGCATAGAATGTTATAGGATACTGTAGTTCGCGTCGAATTTACATCCATGAATATTCATCATCCTGAAAAAGGTTTGACATGATTAGCCTGCCCTTGGTTTATACGATTTTAGCCTTAATTGCTTACCTCAGCTCGTTTTGCTATGTAAGCACGCATTTATTAGCAAAATCAGAACCCAATCGTTGGTTTGTCACCTCGATTTTAAGCCTAGGTCTGGCCTTGCATGCTGTGGTTTTGTATCACGATATGCTCACCCCGCTGGGTATTCATTATGATGTGTTTAATTTAGTCTCCTTTACCTCAGGCTTAATGTTGCTCTTAAGTACTCTGTTTAGTACTTATCGCCCAGTATTGGCGTTAAATTTAATTGCCATTCCTGTGGCGGCTACAGGCCTGATTTTAGGTTTTGCCTTTAGCCAAGCCAAACTGGCTGTAACACCCTCATCATGGGGTTTAGATATTCATATTATTTTATCGCTGTCTGCTTATGCAGTGCTGTTTATGGCCGCGATTCATGCGGTATTGCTCTGGTTTCAAAACCGCGAATTAAAGAAGAAAAATAAAAAACGCGTGTGGGTCAATTTACTGCCACCACTGCAAGCCATGGAATCATTGCTCTTTGATTTACTCATCACTGGCTTTGTGATGCTGACCCTAGCGCTGGGTTTTGGTTTCTTTACCATCGATAACTTCTTTGCCCAACATTTAGCGCATAAAACCGTGTTTAGCTTAATGTCTTGGCTGGTCTATGCAGTTTTATTAATCGGTCATTATGCATTTGGTTGGCGCGGTCAAAAAGCCATTCGTTTTACTCTCATAGGGTTTGCTTTATTGGCACTGGGCTTTATTGGTTCTAAATTTGTGCTCGAGATGATTTTAGCTCGCTAATACTGCCAAGCAATACAATTGGGTCATATTTTCGTCATCTTCCTGTCATAGAGTGTGTACACAACATCAAAAAAACAGGAACAACAAATGCAAAAAATCCTCATCACCTTGGCATTACTCGGCTGTTCTAGCGTGGCGCTTGCTGACTTTTATTGTAATGGTACGGTAAGTCAACGTCATATCGATGACAATGTTGCCATCAGCAAAACCTGCCACTTAGATCAAGTGACGGTCAAAGGCAACGTTATGCTGTATAGCGGTGCGCAAGCCGTCATTAAAAACTCAAACATTGACGGTAATCTAGAGTCGAAGGGACAATTCAGCAGTGTGTTGGCAGAAAATAACGCGATTGATGGCAACATTCAGTTAGAAAAAGGCCAAAAAATTCAACTGCTGAATAACGAAGTCAATGGCGATATTCAACTCAAAGAAAACCGTTCTAATATTGTAGTACGTGAAAATACTGTAGATGGCAATCTACAATGCGAAAAAAACAGCTTACAACCTGTAGGTGGACTGAACCGCGTAGCAGGCGATAAAGAAGGTCAATGCCGCCGTTTATAATGGTTTTTTTAGCGTGCTTCTTCTGCTCAAGAAGCACCTTTATGCAATTTTATCAGCCAAAATCATAAGACAACTAAAGCTGGCTTTTCATCCAAATTGCGCTAAAATAAAGCAAGTCCTTGTTATTTGAGTCTTAACATGTTGAATTCTCTAAAAAAGAAAAATAAAGCGTGGTTTACTTTTTTTATTATTACGCTTTATTCAATTTTAGGCTTTGTTTTAGGTCACTTAATTACCGACTATATTCTCAAGTGATGTAAAGCATTACTGACTAGACAGTCAGGCGCAATTTGCGTATAACACCGTTTTTATTTAAAGGTAGTATGCTTTGAAACTTGTGCTTGCACCCATGGAAGGCTTAACCGATCCCATTATGCGTGATGTGCTCACGTCTGTAGGAAGCTTTGACTGGTGCGTCACCGAGTTTATTCGTGTTACTAACTCTATTCTCCCCGACCATATTTATCACGCCTATTGCCCCGAATTACTCACTGATGGCAAAACTGCCGCAGGTACGCCTGTGCATGTGCAATTTTTAGGTAATGATCCTGATATGCTGGCTGCCAATGCAGTGCGTGCTGCCGAACTGGGCGCCCCTGCTATTGATATGAACTTTGGCTGTCCTGCCAAAACCGTAAATCGTCATCGTGGTGGTTCAGTTTTATTAGATGAACCTGAAGTGGTACATCAATTGGTCAAAGCTGTACGTGACGCTGTACCCAGCCATATTCCCGTTTCAGCGAAAATGCGTTTAGGTTATTTAGATCGTAACTTTACCCTAGAAAATGCGCATGCCATTGAAGATGCAGGTGCAGCGTGGGTCACTGTACATGCGCGTACCAAAGCCGATGGTTATACCCCGCCAGCTTTTTGGGACTTATTGCAACCTATTCGCGAGTCACTCAAAATTAATGTGATTGCCAATGGTGAAATTTGGAACAATCAGGATGCTAAACAATGCCAACTCGAATCGGGCTGTGAAGATCTAATGATTGGTCGCGGTGCAGTGACCACCCCTGATTTAACCCAATGTATCCGCCAAAACAGCGATACGCCTTTACTCACTTGGCAAGATTTAGTCTGCTTACAAATTCGCTTTTTAAGTGGCGGCTATAAAAAAGAAATGAACATGGTGGGACGCTATAAACAGTGGTTGGGGATGATGAGTAAGCATTATCCTGAAGCTAAATTGCTGTGGGACGAAGTCAAACGCATTAAAGCACTGGATGAAATCACTGCCAAATTGCAGCAACATCTTTAAAAAAACAGCCTCACTAACCCGAGGCTTTTTGTTAATGCGAGACTTGAGTGATCAAAGTGGGTAATTTCCATGCACCGCCCTGAAAACCTTTGCACTGTAAACTGACCGCACGATAACTTGGCTTAAAGCGTTGGCCAGTAAAGGCCCATTCATCTATGCTCAAGCAATCCCCTAAACCACGACCTTTTTGATAAGAAAAGATTTGCCCTGCACTAAAACTCGTGCCCGAGGTGGTCACCAATTGCTGCACGGTGCTTAAGTTTTTATCCATCAACCACATCCCTGCACCAAAATTATATGCTGCTTGCCAACATGGGCGCTCGACTAACACTTGCTTGGCATTGATCGGATAAATACTCAGTTGATTGTCTGTTTGCTGCTGTGTTTGCCATAACAATGGACAATCTTCGCTGTTGGTCGCTTGTTTTAAGCGTGGTGCTAGGGCTTTGGCTTGCTTTGAGTTTAAAGCATAATGCTGCGCCTTAGCGCGGCGATAATTGTGAATACGAGAACTCGGTAGCGCTAGCGCCCGACGGACTTGACGCGAACTTTTTATACCTTTAGCCAATAAAGCAGAGTTTGTACCTACGCGCTTTTGATATTCATCGGCTTTCAGCAATACTGCAGTTAAACCACGATCTGAAACCCGCCATGTTGTTGTTGCATGACGCAGTTCAATGCGTGTGTTTTTGCGTGCCGTGACCAGTAGCTGTTGCAACTGTTTGGCCGTTAAATCGGCTTGATTGTTATGAAATTGCAACACGCCATAGGGCTGCGCATTCAGGGTTAAATAGGCCTGCGGCGGTGCATCTAAGAGCTGCACTCTGCCAGTTAATTGAGCCTCTGTACCTGCAGGATAGCTCAATAAAATCGATACAGGTGCTGTTGTATCGGCTTGATAGCCTGCCATGCGACAGGTATGCGTATTGTCACAGGCCATTTCCCAATCTAAATGACTAAAACTTAAGGCATAGCCTGAACTGCTGATTAGACTCAGCGCAAGAACTATCATTTTTTGCATCCTGCTCTCCTATCGCGGTGGCTCATGTACTATTTGTGCCTGTTGCAAAGCCTCAATTTCTTCCAGTTTGGCTTGTTTATCGCGACTAGAACTTAAAGTAGTCATTAAATCATCCGCTAAAGCTTTGAGTAGCACCAGATCATCTTCGCTTAAACTGCGCACTTTTTTGTCTAAAATACACAAACTTCCCATCACCAGACCTTGCTTATTGCGCAGTGGCACACCTGCATAAAAACGAATCTTTTCTTCACTTAAGCGTTTGTTATGTGCAAAGCGCGGATCACGGGCAATATCTTCAATGATTAAATCTTCATTTTGATAGACCAAATGGTTACAAATAGATTGTGCACGGGCGACTTTAGCCTCCATAGGATGCTCATTTTGTGCATATAAGGGACTGGCTGGTGTATTGACCCATTCTTCATCCACCAAAGAAATCTGCGCATATTTCACAGCAAAAGCTTGGCGTGCTTCTTCAATATATTGTTCATAAATTGGGAGATTTTCGGGTTGTAATAGCTGTAGCTCATGCAAGGCAGCTAAACGTTCAGCTTCATTATCGTTGATGAGTTGCCGTGCAGGATTTTCTCCTTGCTGCATAAGTAACATATCCACACTCAGTAATAACTCATGCACACTACTGACCACATCTACATCAAAGCGCGCTTTGGCTTCACGGCGCAAGTCATCCTCATCATTGGCCCATGTCGCAAATAGCAAAGATAAATCAGGGCGTTTTTGTCCTACTTGATGCTGCAATAAACGAATTTGCGCTAAAGGCTGTTGATGAAAAATAGAGATGCATAAGATGTTAATCTCCTCAGGAATCTCAGCAATGACATCAAATTGCGATTGAATCAAAGCTTCTGCATGACTTTGTGCCACAACATGACGCAGTTTTAAGGCATGGGCCAGCATCGCTGCGGATAAAATATCGACCTCCCAACGTGCTCCAACACACATCACTTTGCTGTCTAAGTGAGTATGAGGGGCGGGATATTTGTGCTGAAAGGCATGATTAAAAAACTTAAGACCTTGTTGTAAACGCAAGCGATGTTCGGCACTGGCGATGGTGTTATGACTGCTCGAAAATAAGCGCAAGGCTGGAATTGCCACCTTGTCATAAAAATCATTTATATGGCGTACAAGCACTTCTGGGCTGGCTTTTTTAGGTAAATCAATATTGATGTAATCTTGCGCGACCTGCATTGCATCATCGGCATCATCGGCCACCAAACGCTGATAAAAGCGTTGCTGTGGGGTTAATACAGGTTCACTGCCAATTAAAATTTTTAAGAAACTCAGCGCAGGTACATAATAAGATAACACCAACAAACAGGCAGTCAGTGGTGTAGACAAAATTAAGCCGACTGGCCCCCACAACGATGTCCAAAAAGTAGCAGCTAAAATAATCGACAGTGTAGATAAGCCCGTACTTTCACCGTAGAGCCACGGTTCAATCATATTATTGCTAATCAGTTCCAATACTAAAATTAACGCCAGCGTCCACAGCACCATATTCCAACCAGGATCTACCGCAAAAGCTAAGGCAATAGGAAAAATTGCCGAGATCATCGGGCCTGCATAAGGGATAAAACGCATCACAATAGCGACTAATCCCCACATAATCGCAGCAGGCACCCCAATTAGCCACAACCCTAATGCCATCGGAATACCATAGGTGACATTCACTAACAGTTGCATACGCAAGTAAGTACCAATACGAGTTGCAGCTTCATCGAGTGCGTCAGTACCTACATTTAAGTTACCGCCCAATAAACGCAATAAGCGGTCGTGTAAATCTTTACGACTGAGTAAGATCAAGACCACAAATAAAAAGACAATACCGGCTGTGGCCAAAGGACCAAAAATCCGCCCTGCCCATTGCATGGCTTCATCCATTGCCGACGGTTCTTCCGCCACAACTTTAACTTCTTGGACATTCGGATCAGTTTGTTCAGCACTGGCATTGGCGCTAGCAATTGAAGTTTGAATGGTATTGAGTGTGGTTAATGCCCCATCCCATACACTTGGCCCACTGGTATAGCTGTGTACCGAACTGAGTTTTTGTTCAATAGTATCTTGATATTTAGGTAATTCTTGACTGAGTTTACTCAATTGAAAACCCAAATAGGTGGCAGCACCGCCCAGAACACTTAATGCCAACAATACCACCAAAGCAATAGACGGCACTTGTGGTAAGCCCCATCGCTTTAAGCGTGTCACCAGTGGTTCAAGTAAAAAGGCCAATAAAATAGACAAGGCCAAAGGAATGAAAATTTCTTGTCCAACATACAACGCTAAGATAATAATCGCGGCTATGACAAAACCTGCCATGATTTTTAAACTACGTACAGCGCTGTACACACGATGAGGAGCTGGCATCTGATTCATATCATGTCAATTTTTGTTTTTGATTCTCTATGGATTTAACGCGTTCTTTTTTTTATGACAAGTAGTATTTTGCAACCTTAACCAACAAAAACACCGCACAAATGGCGGTGTTGCAAACAACTAGATCATCGCGCGAGGCATGGAAATATGTTGATGTACCATTTTCCATTTACCTTGGGTCTTTTTAAAACATAAGGTAGTACGACACCATGGCAGATTTAAGCTATTTTGCTCGGAACGATCTACTTTAGAATAACAGTGTACGAAGGCTAAATCGTTTTCAGCATAGATTTTTACATCTTGCCGATAAACACAGACATCTTCAGCAAAATAAGGGCTATATTGCTCCCACAAAGCTTTGTAGGCCAGTGCCCCTTCGAGCTGCGAGCTCACGTCAAATACACTGACATCTTTTTGACATAAATCCGTTAGCGTCTGAATATCCATTTTTGCGACAGCGTTGTCCCATTGCTTAATTTTAAACAAGATTTCTTGTGCAGTATGCACATCACCAACAAACTGAACGGACATTAAAGTATCTCCAATTGTTTAATTGAAACACGCTCGGGATTAAAGGAAAAAAGATTTTGTGATTGGCTGCTGATTGCTGGCATCATTGGGAGATTTAAAAAACTAAAGATAAAAATGAAATACCCATCACACAAATCGATCACATTTTATACATAAATTTAAATCGAGAAGACAGCTTTTTAGCATAGCAATATATAAACTGTACAATCGAGCAACATGAGGATGTCACTAAAATTCAGGCCTTATTATTCAAGCAAACTGATTATTTAGACAGGGGCTTATTGGTTTTTTTGTTACATTTCAGTAATTTATTTTTGTGACACAGATAGATGAAGCACCAAAGAATAAGCTTTAATTATCCTTTGGCTAAAAATATTAGATTGAAATCACATTTTTACTATAGGTAGTTTTATCCATTTCTAAAATTTCCACACACAACTGTATCTGAATGTTTTGCACAGGCACATAATCCTGTAATACGCTTAATATTTTACGTGAAATTTCAGATTTTAATTCCAATGAACGTCCATTCAGTAACGATACTTTAACATGCACATACCCTTGATCTTGGGCATCTAAACCAATCACAAAATCTTGCTGTCGTATTGCCCGACTTTTCACATCTACGGCTGACTTAACATAAGCGCCATCGAGCATAGCTTGGTTTAAGGCCAGTAATAACGGCTTAATCGCTAAATCTTGGACATTGGCTGAATATTCAACATGAATATGGGGCATGGCTGAAGCTCTCTTGAAAATTTTGTCCTAGCATAAAATAAAAATGGAGCCCATGGCTCCATATGTAATGGTTTTACGTTATGCTTTTTTGACAAACTCAGATTTGAGTTTAATTTGCCCGATCCCATCAATCTTACAATCAATATCATGACCATCACTGGCATCAGGCACTAAACGAATGCTTTTAACTTTGGTGCCGACTTTAACCACCGAAGATGAACCTTTAATTTTTAAGTCCTTAATGACGGTTACGCTGTCACCGTCATTTAACACATTGCCATTGGCATCTTTAATGAGGCTTAAGCTTTGTGTCTCAGCTTCATCTTCTTGCCATTCATGCGCACATTCAGGACATACCAATAATGCGCCATCTTCATAAGTATATGCTGATTGGCATTTTGGACAATTCGGTAGCGACATATTTACCTCAAATTAACATAGTATTATCACATAAAGCACATATTAACAGAGATCATGAAATTTGCAGCGCTTATTTCTACACAGTAGCTGTCAGGTTAAATAGAAGTTGCTCTTGCTAGACTTAAGAGGTGCCGTCTATTTCGTCATCAAATACATAAGCCATACACCCCCAACCATCATATTCACCCTCAAAATCATGGGCAATTTGCCCAAGCCATGCCTCTAAATCGACAATTTCCTCATAATTAGGTGACATATCAATAAATAAGGTCAGGCGCCATTCGGCAGGTTGTAATTGTTGGTCTAAAAATAAGTGGATTTTTTGTTCTTCACGTAATAAATGTAAAGCAGCACGCTCCGCCTTAGCTTGCTCATTAAAGCTTAAAGAAAATTCGATTTCGTGTACTTCGCTTAAATCATCTCCGTCTTCATACATTTGCCATAACAGATTGCCATTTTCATCATCGGGAAACTTTTGATAGTCGCGATACATTTTTTATCCTTATTACTGTGCTTATTAAAATTCTATACACAAAAACAGATTAGCTGATTTTTAAAGCAAGTGTTAGCTAATTTTTTGCTGTGAAATGGCTTGCATCGCACAGCAAGCGCAGGCTTAAAATGGCAGTTGCGAATGAATCTGTAAGGCTTGACCTGTTAAAGGCTGCGTAAAGCCTAAATAGCAGGCATGTAAGGTCATACGCTTAAACGGACTTTGTTTAAAATTGGGATGATAAATTTGATCACCCATAATAGGATGACCTAAATGCAGCATATGCACCCGTAATTGATGTGAGCGGCCTGTAATTGGCGTGAGTTTTACCCGACTCATATCTTGCTCGGCATCGTAATGCAGCGCTTCATATAAAGTCAGAGCTTTTTTACCCAATTCATAATGCACCATTTGCCGTGGGCGATTTTCCCAATCGGTGATTAAAGGCACATCTACCTGCCCTGTGCCTTGCAACTGACCTTGTACCAATGCCTGATAATGTTTGGTGACTGTGCGTGCTTGAAACATTTTACTCACCGCCACCTCTGCATCACGGTGTTTGGCAAACATTAAAATTCCCGAGGTCGCCATATCCAAACGATGGGTAATTTTAGCCTCAGGATATTCGGCTCGCACGCGTAAATAGGCACTGTCATGATGTTGAGGTAAACGCCCAGGTACCGACAATAATTCCGCGGGCTTATCAATTATGACCAAATCTTCATCTTCATACAGCACCAGCAAGGGCTCTTGGGGCGGTTGATAGACAAACTCATCATTTAACGGCATACAGGTGTTCAAGTGCGAAGAAAGGCGGCAAATTAACAAGCATCTTTAGGGCTGTCAAGTCAGCTGTAATCTAACTATTTCAACAGCTGTTGTGATGTAGTCATGCAGCTTTAATACATTTTACAGTGTACATTTGCTCAGCAGTAGACGCGGTTTTAGGTTTGCCTGAAACAAAAGCTTGATGCACAATAACTTCAATACTGAAATAATTTAATTTGAGGCAATTATGAGCACAGCGCCAGCATTTGTTGCACTGAGTTTAGTGGGTGTAGATGCACAAAAATTTCTACAAGGCCAAGTGACCCTGCATGTCGAGCGTTTAGCAGAAAATGTGACCCGTTATACCGCGATTTGTAACTTAAAAGGGCGTATTCAATTTGGTTTATGGCTAACCAAACGCAATACCGAGGATTTTGTGATTGTCACCACTGCTGACCAAGCAGAAGAATTAGCAAAACACATTAAAAAGTTTGGTGCGTTTTCAAAAATGCAGCTCGAACAGCTTGGTACGGTCTATCCAACTTTAACGGCAGACAGCACCACATTTACTGAAGCAGAAACCGATATTGTAGCGTGGCAATTGGCAGCCATTGAAGCAGGTCAAGCATGGCTGTGTGCCGCGAGCCTAGGCGAATTTCAACCGCAAGAATTACGTTTACATCAACGTGAAGGCGTGCATTACGACAAAGGTTGTTATTTGGGTCAAGAAATCGTGGCACGTTTATGGTTTAAAGCCAAACCTAAACATTGGTTACACCTCGTTGCAGGTCAAGGTGCAGCCCCAGAGGTCAGCACTAAACTGAGTAATGATGTCGAAGTGGTCAATGCGATTGCCACACCACAAGGTTATAAAGCTTTAGTGGTGGCCAAGCCTGATGCCTTAAGCGCATTAGGTTTAGAGATTTTAGATTTACCTGACGATTTAAATGGTGATGTGGCACGTCCACAAGCGTAAAGCAAGGCTAAAAAAACCTCCTATTGAGGAGGTTTTTGGCTTAAAAGCCATGAAAGAGTTTATTCATATCTTTTACGACATACTCTTTAAAATGGTAAGCACGCGCATGTTTGGCATCAAATTTAACCGTTAAATCGCCCTTTCGAAAAACATAGACCCGATCCTGTTGGTCAATTAAATAATCTTTGCCTAATGCTAAAAGCAAGGCATCAATTTTATCTGCATCGGCAATACTGTCATCGGCATTAATTTTGTCATAGTTACGTTTAATACCTTTAATAAACATGGCAATATCCTCTAGATTACATGCGGCTTGATTCTAGCTTATTTTTGATTGGGATAGGCATAATCGCCCCATTTACTGGTTTTTAGCCCTAAGCCATGTAAGCTTTCAATCAGTTTTACCGCAGCACGCACACCATCAATAATGGGGATCTTTAATTCTTGACTGACTCGATCTGCCATTTCTGCCATTCCGCCGCAGCCCAATACAATCGCACCAATATCATCCTGCTGTTTTGCTGCTAAACACTGCGCCAATAAGGCTTGATAAGCATGTTCTGGTTGTTGCTCTAAATCGAGTACTGGCAAATCAATACAGCGAATTTTGGCGCAATGTCCACTAAATCCATATTGTTGTAATAAGTGTTCGGCAATAATCTTGGTTCTAGGCAAAGTCGTGACAATACTAAATTTGCTTGCCACCAAACTTGCCATGTGAAAAGCCGCCTCGGCGATGCCAATTACGGGGGCAGTTGCCACTTCACGCGCTGCATATAAGGCAGGATCACCAAAGCAGGCAATAATATGCCCGTTGACCTGTGGTGCAGCTTGAACTAGATCGAGTACTCCTACTGCAGCAATGGCTTCATCATAATAGCCTTCTATAGATGGCATGCCTTGTTTTGGGGAAACCGCCATAATTTCGCTCTGGCTTGAGGCAACTTGACGCGCAGCAAGCGCCATTTTCTCGGTCATGGCTAAGCAGGTATTGGGATTAATCAGTTGAATGGTGCATGACATCTTTGGACATCCTATTGTTTTTTAAAATAAAAGAATAAATCAGCACATAGTATGCAAAGAGTACACCAAAAAATTAAAACAATATTTTTCAAATACTTATTAAGAGTATTTTACTGCTTGGCACAAAATCTGCTCCTACTTGATCAAAATTACAGTCGAGTTGCACGATGTCAGAACAACAATATAGTCCTAAACTCAGCAATGCTGATTTGGCACCCGCCCAACAGAATTGGTCATGGTATAACATTTTTTCTTTTTGGATGTCCGACGTACATAGTATGGGCGGTTATATTGTCGCAGCCAGTTTATTCGCCCTTAGACTGGCCAGTTGGCAAGTATTTATTGCTTTAATTGTGGGTATTTTGATTGTGCAAGTCAGTGCCAACTTGGTGGCAAAACCCAGTCAAATTGCGGGTGTGCCCTATGCCGTGATTGCCCGTCAGGCTTTTGGGGTCTATGGGGCTAATATTCCTGCTTTAATTCGTGGCTTTATTGCGGTGTCTTGGTATGGCATTCAAACATGGTTAGCCTCCAATGCCTTAATGTTGGTCTTAATTAAGTTCTACCCAAGTTTAGCACCACTCACACAAAGCAGTTTTGTCGGCTTGTCTGCACTGGGTTGGATCTGCTTTGCCATTATGTGGATATTACAAGCTTTGGTCTTTTGGAAAGGCATGCAAGCCATTCGCGTATTTATTGATTGGGCAGGGCCATTGGTATATGTGGTGATGTTTGCTTTAGCAGCATGGCTAGTAGCACAAGTCGGTTGGAGCAATATTTCTTTTAATTTAAGCAGTAAAAACCTCAGCACCGCTGAACAAGTCATGCAAACTTTGGTGGCAATTGCTTTAGTGGTGTCCTATTTCTCAGGGCCTTTGCTTAATTTTGGAGATTTCTCACGCTATGGAAAGTCGATGCAACAGGTACGTAAAGGTAATTTCTGGGGCTTACCATTTAACTTTATTTTCTTCTCACTCTTAACTGTAGTGACTGTTTCAGCAACTTATAGTTTATTTGGCAAAATGGTGCATGATCCGCTGGAAACTGTGGCGATGATTGACAACACCACCGCCGTCATTATTGGTTTACTCACACTGTTAACTGCCACTATTGGCATTAACATTGTGGCTAACTTTGTTTCAGCAGGTTTTGATTTTTCTAATGTTTGGCCACAAAAGTTAAGTTTCCGTAGTGGTGGTATGATCGCAGCGATCGGTTCCGTTTTAATTACCCCATGGAACTTATTTAATTCTCCTGAATTAATTCACTACACCTTAGATGTATTAGCCGCATTTATTGGCCCATTATTTGGGATTTTAATTGCCGATTTTTACTGGATTAAGAAGCAACAAATACAAGTGGCCGATTTATTTAACGATCAGCCTTCAGGCGCATATTGGTATAAAAATGGCTTTAACCCTAAAGCAATAAGTGCTTTAGCCCCTGCAGTCGTGATCGGTTTGGTGTTTACTTTAGTACCACAATTACAACATGTAGCACCATTTAACTGGTTTATTGGGGCAATTTTAGGTGCTAGCTTTTATTATTTCTTAGCACGACCAAGCCGTGCCTTAATGACGCAAACAGCAACAAAAACTTTAGGCAAATAAATTGTTTATAGTTTAAGCATCCTCAGTGATTGGACTTTACTTTTAGAAGATTGCTTCTATGATGAAGGCACATTGACTGAGGATAATAAGGTCTAAATAATGAAAAAACTACTTCTCGCCACTGCTCTGGCACTCACCACCACCTTCGCATTTGCAAATCCAGTCGATCCATTTGCTGAGGTCAAGACCTTAATTCAAGCCAAAGATCAAGTTGGGGCATTTAAAGCCTTAGAAAAAGTTGCTAAAACAGGTCATGCAGATGCTTATTATAACCTCGGTTACTTAACCGAAATGGGTCAAGGCACTGCCAAAAATGATAAAAAAGCGCTGAAGTATTACCAACAAGCAGCTAAAAAAGGCTCAAGCTTAGCGAATTTCGTATTGGCAAAAAGCTATGAAACAGGTCGTTTAGGCTTAAAAGCCAATGCCAAAAAAGCACAAAGCTATTTAGAAGCAGCAGATCGTTTAGGTTCACCTGACGCTACAATTTTAATTGCTGAACAACTGTTTGCCAAACACACAGCAGCCGATAGCCAAACAGCACAAGCCAAACTGCGTCCACTCATTGCAGCGGGTAATGTTGCAGCAGGTTATACCCTTGCCACACATTCGATTAATGAAGGTGTACGCAGTCAAAAAGTCGAGCAAATTAACCAAGGCTTAACAGAGCTACATCGCTTAGGGCAACAAGGTCATGTATCTTCGTTAATGTTGTTAGGAAATTTATATGCCAGTGGTTCTTTAGTCAGCCAAGATTTAAACAAAGCCAAGACCATTTTTACTGCGCTTGATCAAGCGCAAGTAGCACAAGCAAAACCTGCTTTAGAGATCGTCAATCAAGCCTTAGCAGCAGAAGCGAAAAAGGCGCAAGCAACTCCCCCTGCAAGCCCAAAAAAAGTCGTGAGTAATAACAAAGCGAAAAAGGCTTAATCCTTTTAAGCATCAAGCGCCCTACGGGGCGCTTTTTTAGCACTCCCCCAAAGTTGGCAGTCGTCTAGGTATACCAATTACTTAATAACAGTGCCAACACCGCAAAACCCAAGACAGTACTGAGCATTAATGGGGCTAAGGCACGTTGTCGCAAACCATAGTTTTCAGCAAAAATAGCAAATGCGACTGGCATAGGCAACGCGGCCAACAATGTGCCCGCATATAACATCTCTTTGGGGGCAGACATCACATACAATAAGCCAAAAATCGTCACAGGCATCAGGATTAATTTAAGCGCCACCAAAATAAAACTTTCTCGATCAATACTGTGTAGCGTTGTGCCGACCAAGCCTGCCCCAATAATAAACAATGCCAATGGCGAAGCCGTTTGCCCAAGGCGATGTAGCGGATCAACTAACCATGACGGCAGGTTGATTTGCACAGCTGCCAAGAGCATACCAAGCAAAATGGCTAAAATGACTGGGTTTTTAAGCAATTTGCATAGCGTATTGCGGTAGAGCAACCACTTGGTTGTGCGTTGCTGCTGGGCACCTTCTGCAAGTAGCAACATCAATGCCACAATGCATAAGTTTTCAATCATTAAAGTTAAGGATAAATACACAGCGGCATGACTATCCAACAACATGGTTAAAATGGCACTGCCAATAAAACCTGTATTGGACATGGAAGCACCCATCGCCAAAACACTGGCTTGGGTTAAATGTTGCCGCAAATAATAATGAAAATACCCAATCGCAACAGCAAAGACCAATAACGAGCCTAAGCCATAAGCCGCAATATAAGTCGGCTGCCAAATTTGCGCTAAATTTTTACTGGCTAAAGCACTGAGTAAAAACGCAGGCAATGACACTTTAATGACAAACTGACTTAAATGCGGCAACAGCGCATTAGACAGCACACCAAAACGTATACAGGCATAACCTAAGCCTAACAACAAGGTTAAAGGCAATAAAATATCAATCAGCATGCTGTGCTAAGATCAGTTAAAATGAGTGAAATAGGTTTTTTAAACCATGGGGTTGACAACGTAAATATTGCGGTGCAATCGCAATTTGCGCGCCTAACTCGGCTGCTGCATGCCAAGGCCAACGTGGCTCATACAATATAGCCCGCGCTAAACCAATCGCATCTGCTTGCTCCTGCTGCAAAATCTGTTCTGCTTGCTGCGCTTGGGTAATTAAACCCACTGTAATCACAGGAATATTCACCTGCTGTTTAATTTGCGCAGCAAAGCCGACTTGATAATTGGGTTTAACATCAATTTGCTGTTCACGATGCAACCCTGCACTAGAAACATGAATATACACTGCGCCCAATTGCTCTAAGGCTGTGCTTAAACCAATCGATGACTGTACATCCCACCCCTGCTCTCCCATCCAGTCGCTGGCAGAAATACGTACCCCAATTGGATAACCTTCAGGTACTGCGGCTTGAATGGCTTGAAAAACCTCTAAAGTTAAACGAATGCGATTTTCTAAGCTACCGCCATAAGCATCAGTGCGTTGATTCGACAGCGGTGACATAAATTGATGCAGTAAATAGCCATGGGCAGCATGGACTTCAATCAAATCAAAACCCGCATCAACAGCACGGCGCGCGGCTGTCGCAAAGTCTTGAATGACTTGTTGAATTTCATCTGTCGTGAGGGCATGTGGTGGATGATCATGTTCAGCAAATGCCAATTCGCTCGCAGAGACTGTTTGCCAACCTAACGCTTGATCAGGGGCAATTTGACCTCCGCCATCCCACGGTTTATGACAGGATGCTTTGCGTCCAGCATGCGCCAGTTGCACGCCAAATGGCATAGGTGACAAGCTTTTTACTTTTGCCAATAATGCTTTGATTTTGGCGCGTTGGATGTCATTCCACAGACCTAAATCCGCATAACTAATCCGTCCAATGTCTTGTACTGCAGTGGCTTCAACAATACATAAACCCGCACCCGACAAAGCATAATTGGCCCATTGCTGTTCATGCCAATAACTCACCTCACCTTCAAGCGCCGAATATTGGCACATGGGTGCAATGACGATTTTATTTTGCAGTTGTAATTGTCCAAAATTAATTTTTTCAAAGAGTTTGGCCATGCGTACATTCCATTACGATGTTATTTTACGGCATTTACCATAACCACTTAAACGCAAATGTACAATGTATCAGCGCCGCACTCTACAAAATAAAAACAGGCTGTTACAGCCTGTTTTTTAATCTTAAAACACTAACTTGGTGGTTAATCCCACAACAAAGGCATTATCAACACGGTTGGTCGAACCAGGGTTAATCACATAATGTAAGTTGGGACGTAAGCTTAACCATGCGGTTGGATTATGACTATAGTTAATTTCCACGTTATATTCAGCGCTGGCATCAAACACCGTTTCAGCTAAACGTGGGTTAACATGGACACGATTCACCGCCAAACCAATAATATCCTGAGGTAAAGCATCAGCTAGACCAATGTATTTAAGCCCGAATTGCTGTGAATTATCTACTTTATTGGTCACTCGATCATGCCATGTAAAATTGGCAAAGGAATGTAAACCACGACGCCCCTCACCTGTAGACGTCAATTGTTGTTCTATGGCTAACCAACCTGCAAAGGTACGATTTTTAGCATCTGTTGGATTGGCCACATCTTTTTGATTTTTGGCGTCATCGGCTGTGTTATACATCCCACCAAGGCGATAGCTACCCGCTAAATTATACAGTTTAGGTGTCCAAATCAATTCGACAGGAATGCTCACCCCATCGGCATTATCGGTATCTAAACTCCAACCTTGTTCTTCTTTGCTGCCATTACCATTGTCAGGATTAAACTCATAGACCCCAATTTGTGCAGTTAATTCTGGGTTAATTTTTTGTTTAACACGCGCACCCCATTGTGCCACAGGTGTATTCATCCAAATATTGCCCTGCCATTTACCCATTTGTGCGGCACAAAATGCTGTACTGCTAAAATCACAGCCCATCACGTTAAAGTCCATACCTAGACCTAAACGACCTGCCTTAATACTTAAACCTTGCTGTTTAAAGTTCTTTTCAATCGATAGCTCAGATAAACGTGTGTCTTGGTTACCACGGCCAAAAGCCCCTTGAACATTGGCCATATGTGGTGCGCTTGGATCTTGTAAATCTTCAACTGAGGTACTTTCCCCTTGACGTGCAGTTACTACAGCACGAACTGTAACACCTTCTAAATTGGCCAGCTTTTCTAAATCAAGTTGAGTACCCAACCAATATTGACTGGCAACGCTTGGATCTTGCCCAGCATCTCGACCGCCATCAGCTAAATAAGCCACATCCACTAAAGCATTGGCTTCAAATTTAATCCCTTGCTCAGCAAGTGCTGTACGCTGCCCGTTCCAATCTCCCAACAAGTACTGACCTTGAGGATCAAAAGCATCGGCAGCGTAGGCTGGCGCAAAAGTCAAAGGCAATACAGCCAAGGCGATTTTTTTCATAAGAATATCCTAATTCTAGGCATGCTTTAGGTGACAAGCCGAGTAACGACGTGTTGTATGCCGACAGAAGTTACAGAAAATCAACACAGAAATCTTGGATTATTTTTTATTTATCTAATAAATATTTTTTATAAATTAAGAGCTAAAAAATCTACAATTTCATTTATTTTATATTTATTATCAAAAACTTAATATTAAAAATTACTCTAAAATGATCATTTTTTAGTATTTATTTATGTTTACTTTTCAAACAAATTTTCCACTATTTATATTCTAAAGTTTTAGATGAAGGACGGGGCATTTGGCTTGTTTTTTTTCGCTTTTGCCCCATATTGACTTAGATTTATTGTTATTAAAGATGAAATTGGTATGCCTGAATTACCCGAAGTCGAAACCACTAAAGTGAGTCTAGAACCGTTGCTGGAGCAATGTGTGCAGGATGTGACGGTATATCAAAGTAGTTTACGCTGGCCAATCCCACAAGATGTGCAAGCGCTTAAAGGTCAAAAGTTGATTTCGTTACAACGTCGCTCTAAATATATTGTGGCGGAGTTTGAACAGCACAGCATGCTATGGCATTTAGGCATGTCGGGGAGCTTCCGTATTTGTAGAGCAGATGAGCCTTTACGTAAACATGACCACTTTGTGCTGCGTTTTGAAGATTGTGAATTGCGTTATCACGATCCGCGCCGTTTTGGTTGTATTTTATGGCTGGATCAATATGCACAAGATAAATTACTCGCACCACTTGGCCCTGAGCCTTTAACTGAAGCTTTTGATCGTCACTATTTAGCAGCCAAGCTAAAAAATAAAAATGTTGGCATTAAAGTTGCAATCATGAATAACCATGTGGTGGTGGGTGTAGGTAATATTTACGCAACTGAGAGCTTATTTAATTTAGGCATTCATCCTGCAGAACCTGCAAAAAATTTAACTCAGCAGCAAATTGAAAAACTTGTGCTCGAGATTAAACGAATTTTAAAGCAGGCTATTGAGTTAGGTGGCTCGACCTTGCGAGACTACAGCAATGCCATGGGTGAAAATGGTTACTTCCAGCAAACCCTTTTAGCTTATGGGCGCTCGGGTGAAATGTGCGTAAACTGCGAAACCACCTTAGAAAATATTAAATTGGGTCAACGTGCTTCGGTATTTTGTCCGACATGCCAACCATTACAACCTAAGGGGAAATCATCATGAAATCAGCCATCGTGCGCCATATTTTGGTCAAAGATAAAGACCAAGCTGAACAGCTAAAAAAGAAAATTTTGTCTGGTGCTGATTTTGCCAAAATTGCCAAACAGTTTTCGACCTGCAATTCTGCCAAACGTGGTGGTGAACTCGGTGAAGTCAAAAAAGGGCAATTGGTGCCTGTGATTGATAAACTGGTGTTTACTGCGGCTGAACGTGTCTTACATGGTCCTGTGAAAAGCCAGTTTGGTTTTCATTTGGTGGAAATTAAATTTCGGATGGAATTTTAATATTTATAAATCCCTCCCAACCTCCCTTTGACAAAGGGGGATTTAGGGGGATTAAAAAAATGATGAGATATAAAAAAACGGCGCACTCAGCGCCGTTTTTTTATCAATATTTTACTTACGTTTTAGCTCATCACGAATTTCACGTAGTAATGCAATATCTTCAGGTGTTGGTTCTGGTGCTGGTTCTTCTGCTTCTTGTTTACGACGCAGTTTGTTCATCACTTTCACCAGTAAGAACACCACCCATGCCAATAATAGGAAGTTAATTAATACCGTTAAAAAATTACCATAAGCAAAGACATTTAAACCAGCTTCTTGGGCTGCGGCTAGATTGTTAATGTTATTTGGGTTATCACCTAATACATAGAACCAGTTTGAGTAATCAACATCACCACCAATGATCCAAGACACCACAGGCATAATAATGTCTTTTACCATTGAATCAATGATCTTACCAAACGCACCACCGATGATCACACCGACAGCCAAGTCCATGACATTGCCTTTTACAGCAAATTCGCGAAACTCTTGCACAATACTCATAAAAAATACTCCAAGTACTTATCTTGTTATTAAGCTTGTCAATAATGTTATGTAATTTACGCTTTTTCTAAATTTTGCCAAGCATTGTTAGAAAATCTCATACAAAAAAAAGCCGCTAAAACAAAGTTAGCGGCCTCTTTGCTTAATCTTTAGACTAAGGCTTATTTATTACGTTTACGTTCGTTTTCAGTTAACCAACGTTTACGGATACGAATTGATTTAGGTGTTACTTCAACTAATTCATCGTCTTCAATGAATTCAAGCGCTTGTTCAAGCGTGTATTCAATTGCAGGAACAAGAGTCAACGCATCATCCGTACCAGAAGCACGTACGTTAGTTAACTGTTTCGCTTTAGTTGGGTTAACCACCATGTCGTCAGAACGTGAGTTAATACCTACGATCATACCTTCGTAAACTTCTAACTGAGGTTTAGCGAATAGACGACCACGGTCTTGTAAGCTGAACAATGCATAGCCCAAGCAAGTACCCTGAACCATAGAGATCAACACACCGTTTTGACGCTTAGCCACTTGACCTTGCTTCATTGGACCGTAGTGCGAGAAGCTAGACGTCATGATCCCTGTACCTGAAGTCATGGTCATGAATTCAGAACGGAAACCAATTAAGCCACGTGAAGGCACAGTTGCTTCAATACGGATACGGCCTTTACCGTCAACTTCCATATTGGTCATTTCGCCTTTACGGTTACCCATTTGTTCCATTACAGAACCTTGGTGCTGTTCTTCAACGTCAAATGTTACGTTTTCGTATGGCTCTTGCATTTCGCCATCAATCTCTTTCAAGATTACTTGCGGACGAGATACACCCATCTCGAAGCCTTCACGACGCATGTTTTCAATTAAAACTGAAAGGTGAAGTTCACCACGGCCAGACACTTTGAAACGGTCAGGACTGTCGGTATCTTCAACACGTAATGCTACGTTGTGAATTAATTCGCGGTCTAGACGTTCACGGATGTTACGTGAAGTCACGAATTTACCTTCTTTACCAGCAAACGGTGAGTTGTTGACTTGGAAAGTCATCGATACAGTCGGTTCGTCTACAGACAATGGCGGTAAAGCTTCAACATTTTTCGGATCACAGATTGTGTCAGAAATATGAAGTTCTTCCATACCTGTTACACATACGATATCACCAGCAGAAGCTGATTCGATGTCAATACGCTCTAAACCATGGTAACCCATGATTTTTAAGATACGACCGTTACGTGTTTTACCATCTTTGTCGATGACAGTTACAGGTGTATTTAATTTCACTGAACCACGTTGAATACGACCAACACCGATAACACCTACGAAGCTGTTATAGTCAAGTGAAGACACTTGCATTTGGAATGGACCATCAACGTCAACTGCTGGTGGTTCCACAATGTCTACGATCGTTTGGAATAATGGTGTCATGTCTTCTGCTAATTCTTCAGGAGAAGGACCTGCAACACCACGAAGACCAGAAGCGTAAACCACTGGGAAGTCTAACTGTTCGTCAGTACCGCCTAAGTTATCAAATAAATCGAATACTTGGTCGATTACCCAGTCAGGACGCGCGTTTGGCTTGTCCACTTTGTTGATAATTACGATTGGTTTTAAACCACGCGCGAACGCTTTTTGCGTTACGAAACGCGTTTGTGGCATTGGACCTTCTTGAGAGTCAACCAGAAGCAATACACAGTCAACCATAGAAAGAACACGTTCTACTTCACCACCAAAGTCGGCGTGTCCCGGGGTGTCCACGATGTTAATGCGATATTCTGTGTTGGTACGCGCATCAGTCCATTTAATTGCAGTGTTTTTTGCAAGAATGGTAATACCACGTTCACTTTCAATAGCGCCAGAATCCATCACACGTTCAATCTCGCCCGCGCGATCGCCCAAAGCACCTGATTGCTGTAAAAGTTTGTCTACAAGAGTCGTTTTACCATGGTCGACGTGCGCGATGATGGCAATGTTACGGAGAGTTTTAATATCTGACATGTAAATTCAATGCGTATTTAGTTTGAGGGCAAATTATACAGAAAAATAGAGAACTTTTATAGTGACTGAGGCGTGACAATTGTATTTTTTTTGATAAGTGGTCGCGTTTTGATTTTGTAAAGCTGTGTAAACAGATTAGAATAGCGCCACTCTTGCCAAATTTTGTTTTGACTTATGTCTGATGTAAACCACTCTCCCGAGCAAAAAGACAAGTTAGATTTAGTCTATGGTCTAGATGACCGACCTAAACCTTTTATTGCCTTTTTAGCTGCATTCCAGCATTTACTGGCCATTATTGTTCCGATTGTCACCCCTGGTCTGCTGATCTGTTTAGCTTTAGGTGTTTCAAAAGAAGACACCAACATGATTTTATCGATGTCGTTGGTGATTTCAGGGATTGCAACCTTCTTACAATGTAAAAAAGTCGGCCCCTTTGGTGCGGGACTTTTAATTGTACAAGGCACGAGCTTTAACTTTATTGGTCCAATCATTGGTATTGGTTCTGCAATGGTCGCAGCTGGTACACCGGTTGAATCGGTCATGGCAGCGATTTTTGGTGTCATTATTGCGGGCTCATTTATTGAAATGGGCGTATCGCGTATTTTGCCTTGGGTGAAAAAACTGATTACACCTTTAGTCACGGGTATTGTGGTATTGCTGATTGGTTTAACCTTAATTAAAGAAGGTTTAATCTCAATGGGTGGTGGTTATCAGGCAATGAGCGATAAAACCTTTGCCAACACCGACAATTTAATTATGTCATGTACCGTTCTTGGTTTAATTATTATCTTGAACCGTATTAATGTGACTTGGGTGAAAAGCTCGGCAATTCTAATTGCGTTGGTGGTCGGTTATGCCCTTGCAGGCATGATGGGTCATTTAGATTTTTCAGGTCTACAAGATGCCCCATTGGTACAAATTCCAACCCCAATGCACTTTGGCTTAGATTTCTCGTGGAGCTTATTTATTCCACTGGCCTTTATTTACCTTGTGACCTCACTAGAAGCCATTGGCGATATTACTGCAACATCTAAATTGTCTAATCAAGCTGTCGATGGTCCAAAATGGATGCAGCGCATTAAAGGTGGTGTATTAGTCAATGGTGCCAACTCGCTGTTAGCCGGTGTATTTAACACGTTTCCAAGCTCTGTATTTGCGCAAAATAACGGTGTGATTCAATTAACGGGTGTTGCTAGCCGTTATGTGGGGATTTGGATTGCTGCGCTGTTAGTGATCTTAGGTTTACTTCCTGCAGTAGCAGGCGTCATCCAAGCAGTGCCGCAAGCGGTGCTTGGTGGTGCTGTCATGGTGATGTTTGGTGCAGTAGCTGCATCAGGGATTAATATTTTGTCAGGTGTGCAGCTTGACCGTCGTGCGCTACTGATTATTGCCATTTCATTAGGTCTTGGTTTGGGTGTTGCTCAAGTGCCAGACATTCTTGCGCATATGCCAGAACTCTTCCGTAACATCTTTAGTTCAGGTGTTGCCACAGGTGGTATTGCCGCACTTATTTTAAATATCGTTCTTCCTGAAACGAAGAAGTAATTTCATATCCAAAAAGCACCGTTTGCCTCTGCGCGCGGTGCTTTTATCATGGAGAGATCCAATGGTTCCTCAAAGTGAAGTTCTCATCCGTCAATATGAGTATCTTTCCGGTCGTGTATTATTCGTCAATGCACCTACAGATGACTTATTCCAAAATTTAGAAGACAACGTCGATCCATGTGTTTGGACATGGAATTTTAACGATTTTCAGTATTTTCAGTCTAAACAAGCCGCAGTGACTTTTGGTACCGATGTACCTGAAGGTGATTTTGATCAGGCGGTTATTTTTGTACCTAAGTCCAAAGAGTTGCTCAATTACCTGTTGTATAGCTTGGCAACGCGCCTTAAAACAGGCAGTTCAATTTTATTGGTTGGTGAGAAAAAAGCGGGGATCGAGCGTGCAGCCAAACAATTACAGCCGTATGGTAAAGCGCTAAAGCTTGACAGTGCACGTCATTGTCAGCTGTGGCAAGTCAGCTTAGACCACAATGTTCCAAGCAAAGCTTTGGCTGATTGGGCGCAAAAATATACAGTGAACACACCAAAAGGTGCCTTAGAAATTTGCGCACTACCGGGGGTATTTAGCCAAAATCGTCTAGATGTAGGTACAGCGGTATTCTTGCCTTACTTACAACAAGTCACTTCAGGTAAGATTGCCGACTTTGGTTGTGGTGCGGGTGTGATTAGTGCTTACTTGGCTAAACTTAACCCAAGTAACCGTATTTTCGCGATGGATGTCGATGCATTTGCATTAGCCTCTACCCGAATGACATTTGCGCAAAATCAGCTTCAACCTGAACAACTTGAGATTAAAGCGGTACGTGGCATTGAAGACGCACCGCTGTTTTTACATGCCATTGTCAGCAATCCGCCCTTTCATCAAGGGATTCAAACCGACTACAATGCCAGTGAAAATTTATGTAAAACTGCGCGCCGTCATCTTAAATCAGGTGGCGAACTTTGGATTGTGGCA
Source organism: Acinetobacter sp. B51(2017) (assembly GCF_003711395.1). Classification (GTDB taxonomy): domain Bacteria; phylum Pseudomonadota; class Gammaproteobacteria; order Pseudomonadales; family Moraxellaceae; genus Acinetobacter. Next base: position 29,858 of record NZ_PJRJ01000005.1, on the reverse strand, counting down.
AATCGCTTCTTAAATTATCCAATGTTGATTGAGCAACACTTTAAGGCTTGTGAGATTAAAACTGATGAGCAAGGTTTTAAAGTTCTGTTTGCCAGCACGCAGAAAAACCCTAAGGAATAATCGATGAGCGAAACACAACAACCGCAATTAAAGCGTAATCTTGGTGCTCGCCATCTAAATATGATTGCGATTGGTGGCTCAATTGGTACTGGTTTATTTTTAGCCTCAGGCGCAACCATTGCCAATGCAGGTCCAGGTGGTGCGCTATTGGCTTATGCCTTAATTGGTGTGATGATTTACTTCCTCATGACCAGTCTAGGTGAGCTTGCCACCCACAATCCAACTTCAGGTGCCTTCTTTACCTATGGTACAAAATACGTTGAAGGCGGTTTTGGTTTTGCTTTAGGTTGGAACTATTGGTACAACTGGGCCATTACCGTTGCCTTTGAATTGGTGGCTGTACAATTTATTATGAAATTCTGGTTTCCTGATATACCAGGTTTCTACTGGAGTGCGATTTTCTTAGCCGTTGTCTTTGGTATTAACGCCCTAACCGTCAAGGGCTTTGGTGAGTCTGAATTCTTCTTCTCCTTGATTAAAGTGCTGGCGATTGTGGCCTTTATTATCATTGGTATTTTCATGATTATTAAAATCATGTTAACTCCAGGCGCTGAAGTATTTGCCAATTGGCGCACAGGTGAAGCGCCATTTGTCGGTGGCTTATCGGCACTGGTGGGTGTAGCAATGATTGCAGGATTCTCGTTCCAAGGCACCGAAATGGTGGGCGTGGCAGCGGGTGAATCTAAAGATCCACAAAAAACCATTCCTATTGCGATTAAACAGATCTTCTGGCGCATCTTGTTGTTCTATATCGTGTGTATTTTTATTATTGGTACTTTAATTGCCTATAATGATCCACGTTTATTACAAGCCGCAGCCACAGAAAACGTTGCCTTGTCGCCATTTACTTTACTGTATGAACAAGCAGGTTTTGCTTTTGCAGCATCAGTCATGAATGCCGTGATTTTAACTGCGATTTTATCCGCAGGTAACTCAGGCATGTATTCATCAACCCGTATGCTATTTGATATGGCACGTAAAGGCAGCGCACCGAAAGCCTTTGCCAGATTAGATGCACGCGGCGTTCCAATGAATGCCTTATATGCAACCACAGCAATTGCCGCACTGTGCTTCTTAACCACCTTTATTGGTGAAGAAGAAGTGTTTAACTGGCTTTTAAATATGTCAGGCATGTGTGGTTTTATTGTGTGGCTGGGGATTGCGGTATCACATTATCGTTTCCGTAAAGGTTATTTAGCCCAAGGCAATAAACTTGAAAATCTAGCCTATCGTGCCAAGTTCTTCCCATTTGCCCCGTGGTTTGCCTTTATTCTATGTGCGATTGTGGTGCTGGGTCAAAACTACCAAGCTGTGCTTGAGGGTGAGTGGTTAGCGGTACTTTCAACCTACATTGGTATTTTCTTATTCTTAGCCATTTGGCTGGGTTATAAATGGAAATACAAAACTAAGTTGGTGTCCTATCAGGATATGGATGTGCAACCGATTAAAGTTGAACGTGATTAAAATAAAAAAGCAGTCTTCGGACTGCTTTTTTATGTGCTTAAGCATTCAAAAAACGTTGTAAGGCAAAGCTGACTTCGTTTTTATGCGTGGTACATAAGCCATGTGCTGCGCCTTTAATCACCTGCTCTTGCCCCTGCGGTAAAAGCTTTAAAGCAGCTTGGCTACAAATTTCAGGTGGTACAATTTCATCCTCATCGCCATACAAGACCAGTGTCGGGACTTGAATTTGGCTTAAATCAGAACGTAAGTCGGTTTCCGAAAAAGCCGCAATACAATCATAATGGGCTTTGATTGAACCTTGCATGGCAATTTGATAAAACGCTTGCATCACCCCCTCTGAACTTTTCGCTGGCGTTTTATCATAGCCATAGAATTTTTTACTAAAATCCAAATAAAAGTCAGCCCGATTGGTGAGTAAATTAGCACGCATTTCATCAAACACTTCAATAGGTACGCCTTGAGGATGATCATCACGCTGTAGCATCAGGGGTGTCACCGCAGCAATTAAGGCCAATTTTTTTACCTGTCCCTGCCCATATTTAGCCGTATAACGCGCGACCACCGCCCCACCTGTAGAATGTCCCACTAAGTGCAGCGCATTAAGCTGTAAATGCTCAATCAAGGCTTTTAAATCTTCGACGTATTGATCAATGCTATGTCCTTGCCAAGGTTGACTCGAACGTCCATGACCACGGCGATCCATTGCAATTACCCGAAAGCCATGCTCAGCTAAAAATAACATTTGATCTTCAAAGGCATCACTGGATAAAGGCCAACCATGTTCTAACAGCACTACAGGCCCCGTGCCCCAATCTTTATAATACAGTACGCTGCCGTCGGCTAATTGTAGGTATTGCGCCATGCTTATTCTCCTTATACTTCGCTTGTGCATTCAAGCTTATTAAAGCAAAGTAGAAAAATTGCTCTGTATAAATGCAGTTGCCCTTGTGTTAAATCAAAAAAGCAGCCTAAAGAGGCTGCTAAATGACTGTGCGGTATTTAAACTTAGCTATAACGCATCACAAAGTTACGATCATCAATCACAATCGCTTGCTGACAAATCCCTTCTTGCTGACGCTGTTGGATAAATACCTGTTTAGACATCGGCTCAAAACTATCAAAGAAGCAGATTTCATCATCATCTATAGAATACACCAAAGAATGATTACCAATGCCTTCTAAGGTATCGTAATAGACAATCACAAAACGGCCTTGATTCACCGCTTGTTGAATCTCTTCATAACTGATGGCTGCTTTTACAGGGACATTGAGTTGCTTTGCCTCAGCATAGAAAAATTCTTCTGTTGGCTGCGGGTCTGGGTCATGATCGGTACTAAATTCAACATCTAAACCTAGACGTTTTAAACCAACCGCTAACGCAATCCCGTAAGTACCTTCATCGGCATTATGGCGACACAGTTGCACCAAATCTTGGGTTTCTAAATCAACACCATAATGATGAAATAGCATCCAAATGGCATATAAGCCACCATTGGCAGGCAAGTCAGCTAAATCTTGGGGAATTTCTACGCTCATAAGGTTTTACATCAATTGATCCACTAAAGCTATTGTAATAAAAAAAGCGACTCAAATGAGTCGCTTTTTTAAGATTGATTCAATCACGAATGATTGAGTCTGACCTTATGGCTGTACTTGAACAGTACGGCTGCCAGAAATTGTCGCGAATACGCGACGGTTCATAGCACGGCCTTCTTTAGTATTGTTGTCAGCGATCGGTTGATCCCACGCGAAACCTTGAGTCGATAAACGAGTTGGGTTTACGTTGTATTCGTTAACAAGTGAAGATTTCACAGAGTTAGCACGCGCTAAAGATAAACGTTCGTTCAGTGCACGAGGACCAGTGTTGTCTGTGTGACCTTCGATACGTGCAGTTGCGTTAGGGTATTCAACTAACTTTTCAGCAACTTTCGCGATTTCTGGTTTGTATTGATCTTTGATGTTTGATTTGTTTGTATCAAAGAACACACGAAGTTCCATGTTCAAGTCTTCAACAAGCTCTTGTGGAGCTGGTTCAACTGGAACAACTGGAGCAACTGGCTCAACCACGATTGGAGCAGCAACAGCTGGCTTCAAGTGACCACCAAGAACGACATTAAGACCAGCTAAAGCTGTGTAGTTCCAGAATTGTTCGTCAAAGTTGTATGTACCACGAGCTTCTGTACGAAGAGATAAAGCATCGTTTAAGCGCCAGAAAGCACCCACACCTGCGTTACCTAAAGTACCTTCGTCTTCAAAACCAGCAGCAGCGCCTTCACCTTCATATTTGTAGTGACCAGCACCTAAAAGTACGTACGGCTTGATTTTGCTGTCGTAGTTTTTAGTGATTAAGTCAGAAGTTGCGTAGAAGTTACCCGCAAGTTGTTGTTGTTTGTATTCAGCAACTTTAGGGCCACCGTTAGCATCGATGTCGCCTTTAACTTGTGAATATTCAGCTTCAAAACCTAACCATGGCGTTAATTCAACACCAAGCGCAGCACCAACGAATAAATCGTCTTGTAATTCAACACCAGCTTCAGATAAACCTTTTAAGTTATCGTTGTCATTGTTGTGTTGCGTGTCTTGGAAAGTGTAACCAACTAATAGTGGAGTTACTGTAACACCCGCGTTAGCAGCTGCAAAAGGTGCAGCTACGAGCATTGCAAGAGCAATACGACTCATTTTCATGGATTTATCCTCCAGAGATATAAATTGTTGTTCAAGCTTGAGCTTTTCAGCTCCGCTGGGATAGGCTTTTAATACCCCAGTGTTATTTTTAAGCTATTCACATGGCATCATACAAACACTTTTTTTCTTTTCCAAGTGCTTGATAATTTTAATCAAGAAAATTATTGACAAAATTACTTACAAATTCCGTTGTAATTCGGTAATTTTTCGCTCAACTCGCCATTATGAAAAGCTTATTTTTGGCTTGAGGCAAATTTTAACAGCTTTAAAAGTCAGAAGTCACCCATATTCACGCTAATCATGGGACTTTTAATAATTATTCAGGCAATTCATGGAGATCATTATGTTATGTATCAACCATTGCCGAGCTTTCACTTGGATTGAGCTCATTATTACAATTGTCATCATCGCCATCTTGGCGACTTTGGCTCTGCCAAGCTTCCAACAAGACTTAATGAAAAAGGAAGTACAAAGCTCGCAACTCAAATTGACCCGTGCCATCCAGATGGCTCGACAACATGCTATGAGTCAAGCCAATCATGTTGTGTTATGTGCTTCTCATGATCAAAAAAATTGTAGTCCTCAAAGTTGGAGTCAGGGTTTTGTTGTTTTTATTGATATTAATCATAATCGCAAAGTAGACCCCAATGAGCAAATTATTGTTTCAGAACATTTAAAGCTCAACTACGGCAGTTTAAGTTGGGCCAGTTTAAACCCCAATAGCTTAAGTTTTATCCCACGTACAGGTCTGCCTTTAGGCTCTAATGGCACCTTTAGTTACTGTGCTCAAGACAAAAGCTTGAGTTATAGCTTAGTGGTGAGTCAAATGGGACATAGTCGCGTTGATCAGACCCAAAAATGTAGTTAAACATCAATATTAGAAAATTGGGCAATAATCACCAAACCAATACTAATAAACCCAATCCCTAACCAACCCGCAACATCAATGTTTTGACCTAAATAGGCTTTGGCCAATAATGCTGTTGCAATAACGCCAATGCCAGACCACAATACATATAGAATCCCAGCTTGCATATATTTGAGTGCAATTGCGGCACAGCTAAACGACACTATATAAAGCAGCAGCGCAATCATTTGATCAGATTTATGCACTAAACCATTAGCTTTTGCAGAATAAAATGTAGACATCACATCCGTTAAAATGGCAACCAATAACCAATAGATGCCAGGATTGAGATTGATAAGCCATTGCATTGTATTTATCCTATAAAAAAAGCCGCGAAGTCGCGGCTTTTTCACTCAGAGCGTTTAAGCTCCAGTTTGGTAGTTGGCTTTTTCAACTGCAGTAGATGCTTGGTAAGGCTGAGTAAAATCAGCCAAGCCTGCCGCAGCCTCAGTAACATCTTTGCCTTCTTTAATGACAAAAGTATCAAAGCCTGAACGTTTCATATAATTTAAAACGTCTTTAAAGACATCACCTGTGGCACGTAGTTCGCCTTGGAAACCCTGACGACGTAACAATGCTGCAAATGAATAACCACGACCATCATTAAAGCCTGCAAACTCAATAAAGATTGCATCTAATTGATCAAGTGGAAATTCATTGCTTTCAGGTGAAGCATCTACTGTTAAGTAAAGGGCTTTTTTACCTGAAACATGGGCAATTTGATCTAATTGTTCAACAGTTAATACCACATCACCTTGCGGTACTACGCCATCTTCAGCAATTAATTGATAGGTATTGTCTGCAATCGTGCCATCTTTAGAGAGCACTTGTAGTGCGGTATTAAGCATATGCACGCTCCTTAAATGGTTTGATGCCAACACGGCGGTATGTATCAATGAAATCTTCACCTTCTTCACGAAGATCAAGGTAGGTATTTAAGATTTCTTCAATGACGTCAGGTACAGCATCGGCTGCAAATGATGGGCCTAAGATGTCACCAATTGAGGCATCATGGTCGGCATTACCCCCTAAAGTAATTTGGTAGAACTCAGCGCCTTTTTTATCTACACCCAAAATACCAATATTACCAACGTGGTGATGACCACAGGCATTCATACAACCTGAGATGTTTAGATCTAATTTACCTAAGTTGTAAATGGTGTCTAAATCATCAAAACGACGTGAAATCGCTTCTGAAATTGGAATAGATTTCGCATTTGCCAATGAACAGAAATCACCACCTGGGCAGCAGATAATATCGGTTAAGAAACCAATATGCGCACGGGCTAAATCAGCTTGATCTAGCACTTGCCACAATGCAAATAAATCTTTTTGTGGTACATCAACTAGGGCAATGTTTTGCTCGTGTGTAGTACGTAATTCACCAAAGGTGTACTTGTCTGCAAGATCAGCGATCAAGTTCATTTCTTCAGTGGTCACATCACCCGGTGCAATACCCGCACGTTTTAAAGAAATCGTCACAATACGATAGCCTTTAACCTTATGTGCATTGGTGTTGATGTTAAACCATTGTTTGAATTTCGGATGTGCAGCAAAGAGTTCAGTAAAATCTTCATCGGCATAGTCTTGGTAGTCAAATGGTGTGAAGTTCTCATCCATTTTCGCCAAAGTTTCTGCATCGATTTTCAATGTTTTGATGGTATGTGCAAATTCAGCTTCGACTTTCTCTGCAAATACTTCAGGCGTTAAGGCTTTTACCAAAATTTTAATACGCGCTTTATATTTGTTATCACGACGACCATGTAAGTTATACACACGTAAAATGGCTTCTAGATAAGCAATTAAATCTTCACGCGGTAAGAAGTCACGAATAAAGCTACCCATAATTGGGGTACGGCCTAAACCACCACCAACTTTAATTTTGTAGCCGATTTCGCCTTGTTCATTTTTCACAATGTACACACCAACATCATGGAACGAAGTTGCTGCGCGGTCGATTTCTTCTAAAGCAGATACGGCAATCTTAAATTTACGTGGTAAGAAGGCAAATTCAGGATGGAAAGTTGACCATTGACGAATCAATTCACAGGTTGGACGTGGGTCGGCAATTTCGCCCGCAACCACGCCTGCATATTGGTCTGTTGTGGTGTTACGAATACAGTTACCAGAAGTCTGAATCGCATGCATTTGTACAGTTGCAAGTTCAGCCAACATCTCAGGCACATTTTCTAGTGCAGGCCAGTTAAACTGAATGTTTTGACGCGTTGAAATATGCGCATAACCACGGTCATATTCAGTCGCTAACTCAGCCACTTTACGCAGCTGTTTTGAGTTCATCAGACCATAAGGTACAGCGACACGCAGCATTGGCGCATAACGTTGTACATAAAGACCATTTTGTAAACGTAATGGGCGATATTCATCTTCGGTTAATTTACCGGCTAAATAACGTTCCGTTTGGTCGCGGAACTGTGCAACACGTTCATTAATCAGTTGCTGATCAAAATCAGTATATAAATACATGGCGTACAGCTAGTAGTTTCTATTATAACGCTGCACAGAATAACGATTTTTGATCTATCAACAAAATGCGTTTTTTACATATTTCATAGCGGTTTTATTGATAAGCCCGCATCGTATTCACCGATAATAGGCATTTAGTGGGCTATAGACTACTTTTTCTTATTATTTATATATTTATGCTGTTTTTAGCAGAAAAAAGACTAAGCACTGTTAGAAAGCGTCGTTTGCTCTGTCCATGTGCCAGCATCTAAAGCTTGACCAACAAAATCGTAGCGTTTTTGCGAGCGTGAAAATTGAATTGGGCAGCCGAGTTGTGGTTCAGTGTGAGTAGAACCTTGACTTAAAGGTACATTCACCACCCAACCGCGTTCACGCGCTAATTCAGAGTGTAATGCTTCATCTAAAGCTAAAACCGCTTCGGCACATACATCATGTTGGCTAAAAATGGCTTGCCACTCGGCTAAGGTTTTGCTGGCAATTTTTGCTTGAATGAGCGGTTTGACCACTTTAGCATCCATTTCGGCAAAGCTTTTATTACCCTCAACCAACTCAGGTAATTGTAAAATTTCGGCTAAACCGCGTACAAATTGCGGTTCAATGCCACCCAGTGCCATATATCTGCCATCTTGGGTTTGGTAATAGTCATAAAAAGAACCACCGTTTAATGCACCCGTTTCTGGACTAACTTTGGTATTTCCTGCCAATACCGCAGCTGCTGCCATGGTATTTAAAATGGCCACGCAATCGGTCATGGAGATATCAATATATTGTCCCAGCCCACTGCTATGGCGTTCAATCACTGCGGCTAAAATGCCCATCACCGCATGAAAAGAACCGCCTGCGACATCGGCCATTTGTATCCCTAAAGCTGGCGGTGCACTGTTTTGGCGCCCTGAATGCCCCATAATTCCAGCCAGTGCCACATAATTTAAATCGTGCCCAGCTTTATCTTTATAAGACCCAGTTTGTCCATAGCCAGTAATAGAACAATAAATCAGGCGCGGGTTAATGGCCGCTAAAGTCGCGTAATCTAAGCCTAAACGCTGCATGACCCCAGGGCGAAACTGCTCAATGACAATGTCGTATTGACTAATTTTCTGTTTAATTAAGGCAATATTAGCAGGGTCTTTAAGGTCTAGGCTAATCGATTGTTTATTGCGGTTTAAGTAGCTATGCGCGGTGGCTTGACCATTGGCAAAAGGTTCAAGTGTGCGCATTAAGTCAATTCGTGTCGGTGACTCAACATGCACCACTTCAGCGCCTAAATCGGCTAAATACAGGCTAGCAAAAGGCCCCGGTAAAAGAGTTGAAAAATCTAGGACTTTAAGGCTGTGTAATAAGGTTGACATATTGTGTTTGTACTCTTGTTTTGTTTGTTTTTTCTGCATAGTATGCAAAAATACAACATGACACAATGTCATGTTCAGCCATTTACCTTGATCGTTTCGGCAATTTACCATGTAGCCTATAGAGATTAAGCATCATTAGGTCAACAGTAAGTGAATACAAGAGAGACTGAAGAATTTAACATGAGTCGCGATACCATTAGTATCCACTTTGTCAATGCCGCACTCACTGGAGTGAAGCGTCTTGGGATGGACGTGGAAACTTTGTTATCACATGTGGGGATTGAAGCCGAGCTACTACGCCAGCCCAAAGCCCGTATTTCACCTGAACAGTACACCCGTTTTGTTAAAATGTTGTGGATGGTGACTCAAGATGAACATATTGGTTTTAGCCAAGATATTCGTCGTTTGGGTAGCTTTGCCATTATGTGTCAGTTGATTGTGCATGCCAAAACCCTAGGTGATGCTTTAGAACTCTCCACCCAATTTTATAAATTATTTGGCGATGAATGGTGTGTAACGCTAGAACGCGATAAACACGAAGCGCGTTTAGTACCCCTAATTCCAAAAGATGCCGATCCTGATCATTATATCACCGAAAGTATGTTGATGATTTGGCATGGTTTGGCGGCATGGCTCATTGACCGTCGCTTGCCACTTGAGCGTGTGCATTTTAATTATCCGCGCCCAACCCATGCTGATGAATATGATGCGCTGTTCTTTGCCCCTGTGATGAAATTTGACGCATCACGTACCGAGATTACTTTTGCTGCAGATTATTTAGAATTGCCCATTCGTCAAACCGGTGAAACCTTAGAAGATTTCTTAAAAACAGCACCTGCTGATTTATTGGTCAAGTTTAAAAACACCCATTCTTTAACTACACGTATTCGTGACGTGTTAAAGAGCCAAATTGGCGAAGAAATGCCAACACTGAACGATGTGGCATCTATGTTGTATTTATCGCCGCAAACCTTACGTCGTCGCTTGGCGGCTGAAGGTAAGAGCTACCAAGGGGTCAAAGATGCGCTACGCCGCGATGCTGCGATTCATCTGTTGCTCAATCCAAGACTGACCCTAGAAGATGTGGCGCAGCAAGTTGGCTTTAGTGAAACCAGTACCTTCCACCGTGCTTTTAAAAAGTGGACAGGTGTGACACCAGGTTTATACCGTCAATTACACGGTTATCATTAATCCCAAAATCATCAAAAGCCCAAGCTGTGTCTTGGGCTTTTTTTATACTTTTTCTCCTGATTTCATGTTATAAAGTAACATCTATTCTCTGTTTAATCTCCTCGTTGGGTAGTGCCGTTATGCATGAAACTCCTCCAGAAAAAACCTTTTGGGGCTGGAAAGCGCTGATTGTCGCTTTTATTCTTAGTATTATCTTTTTGGCTATTTTTTATTTAGCGATGGAAAATGACCCTGACTATATGCCAAGTCAGCAAAATAAAGAGCAAGGCCATCAACAGCATGCCTTTAAAAATGCGCCAACCATGAAGCAAGCCGCAGAGACGCAGCCCACTGCCGCCGAGCATGGCATGAGTGCCGAGGAACATGCCAATATGAATATGGCACATGCCGAAGGCAACCACGGTCATTAATACAGTGTTAAACATCAAAAAAGGCAAACTGAATGTTTGCCTTTTTTGATTTAGAAAACTAAACACATCCTGATGTGTGGAATATTGCAATCGAGGTATTCTGCACCTTCTGCCATAAAGCCCAAGCGCTGGTAAAAAGCCATGGCATGCACTTGCGAAGATAGCTGCACACTCAAACGCCCGTGTTGCTTGGCATGATCAATCACAAATTGCATCAGCGCCAAACCTAAATTTTGACCACGCGCAGCTTTGAGCACCGCCACACGTCCAATACTGTTATCGGCTAACAAACGTGCGGTGGCAAGCGCTTGCTGATCTTGATACAGCACAAAATGAGTAGACACAGCATCTAATGCATCCCATTCATCACTAGGGGCAATATTCTGCTCTTTGATAAAGACCTGCTCACGAATGCCTTTTGCATCCTGTTGTAATTCAATCCATGTGCCGGCAACTATTTCGATGCGCATGCTGCTCTCCTAGCATTTACGACCAATATCTTGCTGATCCCATTGATCATTCAGCAATAATTCTAGGGAGTGTTTTTGAATTCCATACATCTGTTTAAGTGCTTGAATCTGAGCCAATACCGCTTGATCGGGTGCAGTAAAGTCTTGGCGTTTGGTGGCTAAAATCATTTTATTTTTGCTGGTATGTTCCAGCGCGACAAACTCAAATACTTTGGTTTCATAGCCATAAGCTTTGAGTAATAAAGCACGAATGGTATCGGTGAGCATTTCTGCTTGTTGACCCGCATGAATGCCAAACTGCAACATTGGTTGTAACACTTTTGGACTGTGTAATTGTGGACGTAATTCTTTATGACAACACGGCGCACACATAATCACTTGCGCATTTAAGCGAATACCACTATGAATCGCAAAGTCAGTCGCCACATCACAAGCATGTAGTGCAATCATTACGTCTAATTTTTCAGGCGCATAGGTACGTACATCGCCTTGGAAAAAGCCCAATTGCTCAAAGCCGGATTGCGTTGCCACGTTTTGGCAAAATTCCACCATCTTAGGATTGAGTTCTACGCCTGTGACAAATGGGGTTTGCAAACTTTTAGCGGTATAGTCATAGAGTGCTGTGGTTAAATAACCTTTACCTGAACCGAAATCCACCACATGCAAAGCTTGAGTGGTATCAATTTGCTCGAGCGCACCGGCAAAAATTTCTACAAATTTATTAATTTGCTTCCATTTACGCGCCATGCTTGGAATCACTTGCGCTTTGGCATCAGTAATCCCTAAATGTTGTAAGAATTGGCTGTCTTGATCTACAAAGCGTTGTTTTGCACGGTCATGCCCTTGCGGCTGCGCTTTTAATACAGGTTTGGCTTTACTTTGCGTAAGCATGGCTTTTTTCTTATTTTTCTTCAGTTGTGTTTCACCGTCTAAAGTAAATAAATTGGCTTGCTTACAATCGGCGAGCAACTCCGTTAACACACCTTCAGCCTCGCCAAGCGGATAGTTTTTGGTGACGTCTTGGGTTTTATAACGGTACAGACAATTTAAAGTCGCCACATTTTGCAGCTCAATAAGCCGTACAGTCATTTTTTCTAAGTTTTCAATACTGCCCTTATATTGGCTAAAGATAATGCGTTCTAGCTGCTGCTGTTGAATGGCAACTAAACATGCTTGAAGAAACTGCTGCTCTGGATTGACAGGAGACATGGGCAAAACCTAAAAAAATGACCGTTAAATTTTAAGGTGCTCTTACGCGAAAAGCAAAATTGAATTATTATACAAGTGTACTTTTATTATCGAGGCTGCCATGCACGCCGATTTTTTAAAAAATTATGATGCAAAAGAAGAAAATTTAAACATTTGGAGTCATGGCTTAGGGGCAGCATTTGCTGTACTTGCCACAATCTTGATGTTAATCAAAGGCTGGTCTTTACCGTTTGGTCAATGGAGTGCGTTATTGGTCTATGGTTTGAGTATGGTTTTATTATTTTCAGCTTCTACTTTATATCATCTAGCCAAGACCCAAACACGACGTTTTTGGTATAAAAAGCTCGATCACACAGCAATTTATTATTTAATTGCAGGAACTTATACGCCATTTTTAGCCATTGCTTTACCCACCAACAAAGCCAAAATGCTTTTGATTGCACTGTGGATTATTGCCCTCATTGGCACGGCCTTTAAGCTGATTTTTATTCATCGTTTTCAGAAAGTTTCCTTGTTTGCCTATTTAACTATGGGTTGGTTAGCACTGCTGGTGATGGATGACATGCAGCAGTTTTTAGCACGCGAATGTTTAACTTTATTGCTGGCTGGGGGCTTGGCTTATACTGTAGGTGCATTGTTTTATGCTTTAAAACGGGTAAGATACACCCATGCTATCTGGCATTTTTTTGTATTGTTAGGCGCAGGATTACAATTCTTCGCGATCTATCTTTACGTGATTTAACCTCTTCATTCTTCATTTCAGTGACCCTGAGCGAGACGAACCGAAGCGGTCCCCGTTGTTTTTTTAAAAAATTACGCCTTTTTTAAAAAGATTACGCTTTTAAAACTAAGTTCATTATTTTTAGTAAGTGTAAGGTCCAACATGGCGTCATCATCTACAGCTACATCTCAAGAACAAGTAGCAACCAATTCAAAATTCCGCGTACTTACAGCAAGTCTAGTCGGTACCACCATCGAATTCTTCGATTTTTATATCTATGCCACTGCGGCCGTGATTATTTTCCCTTATCTGTTCTTCCCTGCAAGTACAGATCCTATGACAGCTACCATTCAGTCACTGGCCACCTTTGCCATTGCCTTTATTGCACGTCCAATTGGTGCGGCAATGTTTGGGCATTTGGGTGACCGAATTGGGCGTAAAGCCACGCTCGTCGCCGCACTCTTGACCATGGGCTTATCGACCGTTGCTATTGGTTTACTGCCAACTTATGCCCAAATTGGTATTGCTGCACCCTTAATGCTAGCACTTTGCCGTTTAGGTCAAGGTTTAGGTTTGGGCGGTGAATGGTCAGGTGCTGTCTTACTGGCAACCGAAAACGCGCCTGAAGGCAAACGTGCATGGTACGGTATGTTCCCACAATTGGGGGCACCAATCGGCTTTATTTTAGCCACAGGTTCGTTTTTAACGCTAGGTGCGTTTATGAGCGAAGAAGCCTTCATGTCATGGGGCTGGCGTATTCCGTTTATTTCAAGCGCTTTATTGGTAATTGTCGGTCTTTGGATTCGTTTAAAATTACATGAAACTCCTGCTTTCCAAAATGTATTAAACAAACAAAAAGAAGTTAATATTCCATTTGTTGAAGTATTTAAAAAGCATACACCTATGCTCATTTTAGGTACGATTGCTGCCATTTGTACCTTTGTGGTGTTCTACTTAACCACAGTATTTGCCTTGCAATGGGGTACCAAACAGCTGGGTTATTCGCGTGAACAATTCTTGCAATTACAATTGGTAGCAACCTTATGTTTTGCTGCATTTATTCCACTATCTGCAGTATTTGCTGAAAAATTTGGTCGTAAGGCCACTTCAATTGGCGTATGTATTGTGTCAGCGATCTTTGGTATTTTCTTTGCCGATATGCTGGAATCAGGCAGCACTTTAGTGGTGTTCTTGTTCTTATGTATTGGTTTGGCGATTATGGGCTTAACCTATGGGCCGATTGGTACTGTGTTATCTGAAATCTTCCCAACCTCAGTACGTTATACAGGCTCTGCATTAACCTTTAACATGGCAGGTATTTTTGGTGCGTCATTTGCACCATTAATTGCGACAAAATTAGCCACGAGTTATGGTCTATCTGCAGTGGGTTATTACCTCACAGCTGCGTCAATTTTATCATTGGTTGCGTTCTTATTAATTCGTGAAACCAAACACGATGATGTCAATAACCAAGTTTAAATTTGCTTCAGCTATCTGAAGAACCAGTGCTGAGGCGCTGGTTTTTTATTTGCAATATAAAACAACTGTATTACTCTTAAATAAGACAAAGCCCCAACAAGAGTGTGCAGTATGAACCCTATTATTCATCAATTGACTGAACAACAAATTACAGAACTCATTCTCCTGCTAGACGATCAGCAGATTGCTACAGCCAAACAACTGCTCCAACAACAGCTCAATCTTTCTGAAGCCCAAGCAGAAACCGTTTTAACTGAGTTTGCCCACCTCAATAATATGACTCTACCAAGCAGTTTGACACCCTCTAGCAGCAGTGATGTGAATCTCAATCAAAGCGCTTTTACACAGTCTAGTCTAAGCTTAGCCAAAGAAAATCCGATCAAGAAAAAACGGATCTTGGTCGCCATTGTGATTTTAGTATTGGTGATCATCCTAGGTTTTATCTTTGGTTAAGAGATTTCAATAATATCAATCGTTGGTGGCACACGAAAACGAAATGGCACCCCAACCATTCCTGTGCCGACTGTGACAAATACATCGGCATGGGCATGCTGATATAACCCACGTTTGTGCCCTAAAATTGAAACTTTCTTCATCACATAGTCAGTAACCCAAGGTAATTCCACTTGTCCACCGTGCGTATGCCCTGAGAGCATTAAAGGACGTGTGGCCAATGCGGGCACCATGTCTACCGTATCAGGATTATGCGACAGCAAAATAAAGGGCTTATCTTGGGGCAATTCTGGCAAATTACGCATATCGGCTTTACCTGCCCAAAGGTCACCCACACCAATTAAACGAAACTCATCAAACTCAACAATTTTTTTCTCAATATCAATTACATTATTGCTGTTTAAGGCCTCACTTAACAGTTGTTGAATCGGTGGGCCGGGGTATTGTTCATCATGATTACCCGTGACTGAATAAATCGGTGCTTGAATTTGCTGTAAAATTTTCAGCTCATCAGCCAACTTATTTTCAGGCTCATAGGTCCAGTCACCTGCCACCACCACTAAATCTGGCTGTTGTTGATTAATTTTTTCAACAATAATCTTGAGTTGACGTTCATGCCCCGAAAACAAACCGATATGTAAATCGGCAATAAGGGCAATACGCACAGGGCGCTGAAAGGGTTGTTGTGGATTAAACTGATAATGTAAGGTTTTGACCAATACCGTGTGAGGTTCGATAAAACGCGCATAAATCAGCACACTACACAGTAAAAATATGAAAATACTTTGATGCAGCGAAAATAGGTCATAAAAACCTGCATAGACACTAAACGCCCACAGTGGCCAGAGCAAATAAGATAAATAAAACGCCAATAAGTGAATAAAGGCTTTTACAGGATGAATGGTTTCTGTACGCATTTGACTCAACCATGCCTGCGCAATCCCCCACAGCGCCAGCAGCGTAAATAGCCCATAAAATACATTCAAAGCGTTCATACACACATCACCACAAATTTTATTTATCTTTTCATAGCTGGCAATTATACTCAAACGCTATTTTTTTGCTTTGATCTAACTATGCCTGCTCCTGCCTCTTTTCACGTTCGCTTTAAACACACAACGATCAGTGTGCTACTTTGTGCGTTTATGGGCTTAACAGCATGTTCGACCTTGCCTAAAAATACTTTGCAGCCGATTGAATATGCTTTTGATACCCCCACGGATCACACCAGTTTAGCCAATATTGTTTTACCCTTACGGGAAAAATATCCGCAGCTGACCGGTTATCACTTACTGGCTGATCCTTTAGAAGCACTGGCAGCACGCTTACATTTAATTGAAAAAGCCGAAAAAACCTTAGATTTACAATATTATATTTGGGATAACGATAAAATTGGCGCGTTTGCCTTAGATGCCATTATTCGTGCTGCCGATCGCGGTGTGAAAGTACGTTTATTGATTGATGATAATAACTCTAAAAAAATGCAGGGCATTTATTTAGCCCTCGACCAACATGCCAATATTGAGGTACGTTTATTTAACCCATATCGCTTCCGTTATATGCGCACTTTAGATATTGCATTAGATTTAAAACGTATCAACCGGCGTATGCATAACAAAAGCTTTATTGTCGATAATCAGCTGGCACTGATTGGCGGACGTAATATGAGTAATCAATATTATAACGTCAGTGACAATTATCAATTTTCAGATGTTGATGTGCTATTGGTCGGTTCTGCTTCAGATGAAATCATTCATTCTTTTGATGAATATTGGAATGATGATTATGCTTATCCTGTGGTCAATCTAGTTGACCCCAATAAGTACAAATTAGATTTTTACAATTTAAAACAGCAAGTTGCCAAGCATTCACAGCTTAGTACCGTACAAAATTATTTAGATTTAGCCGCACGCTCTGATGCCTTTGAACAGTGGTTAAACAATGATATTCAACTTAACTGGGTTGAAGCCACAGTGGTCAAAGATCCACCCAATAAAATTAAAGATCTGGCTACCGAAGATGAATATTTATATGCGCAACTGGCTGAACATTTACAAGAACCAAGCAGTAGTGTAGATATTATTTCCGCTTATTTTGTACCGCAAAAAGCTGGGGCGGATCTGCTCAAAGGTTTAAGCCAAGATGGGATTCAAGTTCGGGTCTTAACCAATTCTTATAAAGCCAATGATGTCGCCTTAGTGCATGCTTTTTATGCCAAATATCGTCATGATTTACTCAAAAATGATGTACAACTGTATGAGTTTTTGTCGGCACCAGAATTTGCCCACTTAAATAAAAATACCGATGAAATTTCTAAAAAATCTGAGGTCAGTCTAAAAGGCTTAAGTCGCTCAAGTTTACATGCCAAACTTATGGCTTTGGATGAAAAACAGGTTTTTGTAGGTTCATTTAATTTTGATCCGCGTTCAGTTAAATATAACAGCGAAATTGGCGTGATTTTAAACAGCCCAAGTTTAGCGCGGGCTGTCCATCAAACCATGGATCAGAATTTATCTAAATATGCTTATAAGCTGGTCTTAGATGCCAATGATAAAATCAATTGGAAAGTCAAACATAGCAACGGTGAGGTTCAAACTTTTCACAAAGAACCGAAAATCAAATGGTGGCAAAAGGCAGGCTTAAAAGTCATTTCTTGGCTGCCTATCGAAAATTTAATGTAAGGCTTTGTATTGTAGCTCAACTAAGCCCTGTTGCATGGCCTGACTCACGGCTTGGGTTAAGCTTTCGACGCTATGCCCTGTAACATCAATACTCGGCAGCGCCATTAAATGTGCAGTGACTTTGGGCATTTCCAGCACGCGTTTAACATGTTCAGCAAAGCTAATTTCGCCTACATAGGGTGCAATTTGGTCGAGCTGCCCCTCTTGATTGACATAGCAAATTAAACAAATTTGTACAGGCTTGCCCGCTTCAATCGCTGCCCCCAATAAACGACCATGAATTTTTTTAATCTTGCTGCCATCGGTAGTCGTTGCTTCTGGGAAAAACAATACAGGAATATTCTGACTTAAGAAGGTCGCAATTTGTTCACGAATTTTAATCGAATCACCTGAACCGCGTTGAATAAATAAAGTACCACCACCTTTAGCTAAGTTACCAATTAAAGGCCAGCGTTCAATTTCAGCCTTCGCCAAAAAAAATACCCGTGCCGCAGAACCCAACACCGCAATATCTAACCATGAAATATGATTACTCACCCACAGCGCAGGTTGGCGCGGAATTTCACCATGTACCCTTACATCAATATTAAATACTCGACATAGCTGACGGCAAAAATGCTGCACATAGCGGGTGTTTTGCGGATTATTCGGCTGTTTATACAAACCATGACGATAGACCAGATAAAAGCCTTCGCTGATACTGGCCACACCAGCCAGCAATTTCTTGCTATATAAAAAGAATTTATCTAATGCACTTTTTGGCTTTAATACCACTGGGCTTGTCTTCATCCAACCGTTGCTCATACTGACCTCGCTTGGCATTCTATACTCTTCAATCATAAAAACCGAAGACCAAGATTAAAAAATCCCATTTTCATGGCAAAAACAAACCCTCTACACTGTGCTTATTGTTTATTCAATTTGAGTCAAGCCATCATGTATAAGCAGCCAGTCAAGTCTCGCGTGGATCTACTCAAGCTCACCAACCTATTCAAAATGGTGCTCGGTTTATCAATTTTGTATTTAGGCGCGATTTTATTGTTTGCTAAACTTTTACATACGCTTTTACAACCCTAACCGATTGTCCTTCTTCTATGCTTTGCCCTAGAATAGAATTTTATAGGCTCATAAGAGAATCGAGTGGAAGAATTCGCGCCTGCGCAGAGTGAACGTATTATTTTAGTCAGTGTTGCTGTCCAGATGTTAGATGATCTAGACAGTGCTGAATTTGCATTGCTGGCCAAATCTGCAGGAGCTGAAGTTGTCGAACATATTCACGTCCAGCGCCTACGTCCAGATGCCAAACTATTTGTCGGCTCTGGTAAAGCCGAAGAAATCGCCGAACGTGTTGAAGCATTAGAAGCCGAATTGGTGATTTTTGACCATGCCTTAACCCCTGCCCAAGCACGTAACTTAGAACGTGTGGTGCAATGCCGTGTGGTCGACCGTACCGAACTGATTTTAGATATTTTCGCGCAGCGTGCGCGTACCTTTGAAGGTAAATTACAAGTTGAATTGGCGCAGCTGGCGCATCTGTCCTCACGTTTGGTGGGTGGTCGTTTAGGCTTAGATGGTCAAAAAGGCGGGATTGGTTTACGTGGTCCGGGTGAAACCCAGCTCGAAACTGACCGTCGTTTACTCAAAGTTCGTATGACCCAGCTTAAAGCCAAACTCGATAAAGTCCGTCAAACGCGGATTCAAGGTCGTGCGGCACGGCAAAAGGCTGCTGTACCAACGGTCTCATTAGTCGGTTATACCAATGCAGGGAAATCTACCTTATTTAACCGCCTTGCACATAGCGACGTTTATGCAGCAGATCAACTGTTTGCCACACTCGATCCAACCTTACGCCGCCTGGATTGGGATGGCATTGGCACCTTAGTCCTTGCCGATACCGTAGGCTTTGTGCGTAATTTGGCACACTCACTGGTTGAATCTTTTAAAGCCACTTTAGAAGAAACTTTAGAAGCCAATTTAATTTTGCATGTCATTGATTCAAGCAGTCACGATATGCATGAACAAATTGAAGCGGTAGAAAAAGTACTCAAAGAAATTGGCGTGGATACCCCCATTTTACGCGTCTATAACAAAATTGACCAAAGTGGTGAAGAGGCAAAAATTATTTATGCCAAGCCGCATCAACCAGATCGGGTTTATGTGTCAGCGCATAGCGCTGCAGGACTCGACTTACTCAAGCAAGCGGTTCAAGAATGCTTAATGGGGCAACTGCAAAGTTTTGACATGGTTTTAAAACCGGCATACGGTAAATTACGCACGCAGTTGTATAATTTAAATGTCATTAATCAAGAACATTATGATGATGAAGGTAATTTACATCTACAAGTTGCAATGGCACCAGCCAAACTTGAACAACTGATTAAGCAAGCACATTTACCAATTGCTGAAATTTTAGGCGAAAAAGCACAACAATTTCAAAGAACGTTAGAAGAGTTTGAAATCAAACCCTAAATCGGTTAAAAGATGAAACTTATCGTATAAAACTTAGGCAACAGCGACGATGCAAGGATTGAACAAGATCGACTGGCCTGCTTGGATTGGCACCATTTCCCTCATTATTATTTTCCGTGAAGTAGCGGTTTGGTTATGTGGACAATGGGGTCATCCAGAAATGGGCAATCTTACAGGTTTATTAAGTCTATTGGTGATGTTAGCCATTTGGCGCACAACGAAAGGCTTACCGCAACGCCTTGTCGATACTAACAATAAAATCATGAAAGAAAGTGGTTTTGCTTTTTTACCGATTTGTGCAGGTTCGCTGATTGCTTTGGTGCATATGGGGGCAGAAATTCCGCTGTTTTTATTAGTATTGGTGGTCAGCACTTTAATCCCGCTTTGGGTATATGCCAAAATGGCCAAAAAGTGGCTTTAGGAGAATAACATGTTGAGTGTTTTAAGCGGTTTTATTCTCACTTTGCTGGCTTATCTCGCAGCCAAACCTATCAATAAACGCCTGCCTCAAGTGCCACTTTTAGTTATTGGTATGTTCTTTGTCATTGCTTTATTGCTAGTACTAGATATTCCTTATGAACACTATAGCAGCGACATGAACAGTATTTTTAGTCATTTGCTTGGCTATGTAACCGTGGCGCTTGCGATTCCATTGGCGGCTATGCGCTATGACGATTTACCCTTAAAAGCTATGCTTGGTATTTTAGTCTTTGCCAGTTTAAGTGCAGTGGCTTTACCCATGGGCTTGGCCTATGCCTTACATATGGCAGAGCCGACGATTATGGCCTTTGCCACGCGTGCAGTGACCACCCCGATTGCGATTAACATTGCCGAACTGCTGCATTCACCTGTGACCTTGGTCATTTTAATTGTGATTTTATCTGGCACGATTGGCGCGGCTTTTTCATCGATTATTTTACGTAATATTAAAGATGAGCGTGCTTCAGGATTAGCGCTAGGTTTAGCAGCCCATGCCATTGGCACGGCGCAAGCATGGCAACGTGGTCCCGTGGCAGGTCGTTATGCCGCTTTTGGTATGGCGGTCAATGCGGTGTTTACCGCAGTTTGGCTACCAACGTTTATTTTATTACTGAAATAAAAAAAGCCTGCATCAAGCAGGCTTTTTTTTATAGCTTAAGTACAAGGATTATCCACACTAAAGATCTGTTGATCTTCTAAGCGATAAGCAAGCAATTGATTGCCCCATACGCAGCCACCATCGACATTTTGAATCTTGTCGGAGATGGTTTTGCCTTGTAACGCCGCCCAATGACCAAAGACAATTTGATGGGTTTGCGTCGCTTGTGACTCAAACTCAAACCACGGTTTAAAACCTTCAGGCATTGGGTCGTCTAAACTGTCTTTAAAGCTAAACTCTAAACGTCCTGTTGCATCCGTTAAACGCATACGGGTTAAATAGTTGGTAATGCAGCGTAAACGCGCATGACCTTGTAAATCTTCCGACCAAAGCTCGGGGCTTTTACCATACATCTCGCTTAAGAAAGCATCTAGTACAGCAAAATCGTCATCACGAAGTACTGCCTCAACTTCTTTGGCATATTGTGCAGCTTGTAGAGCTGTCCAATTACAAGGAATACCGGCATGAGTGAGCACAGTCTGTTCATTCGGAAATAAACATAAAGGCTGACGACGCAACCAATCAATCAAATCATCACTTTCTAAAGCGTGAATCACATCATCAATTTGATCATTGGGCTTGCTTGGTTTAATCCCACGCGCCACAGCCAATAAATTCAAATCATGATTGCCAAGCACGGTTGCTGCTGCACCACGCTCGACTAATTTTTTAATAAAACGGATTGCACCGACTGAGTTTTCACCACGCGCCACTAAATCACCTGCAAACCAAATAAAGTCTTGATCTACATCAAATTTAATTTCTTTAAGGAGCGCTTTGAGTGCTTCAAAACAGCCTTGCACGTCCCCAATCACATAGTTATAACCTGCCATTTAGCCCACCATTTGATCAGACAATGCCACAAATTGCGCCAAGGTTAGCGTTTCAGGACGCGCCATTGGATCAATGCCCGCTTTTTCAAAGCCATCTTCTACCAACATGCCTTTTAAGCTGTTACGTAAAGTTTTACGACGTTGGGTAAACACATGCGACACCAAACGCGCTAAAGCTTTTTCATTTTGCGCCACAATCGGTTTGACATCGTATGGCTCTAAACGGAACACCGCAGAGGTCACTTTTGGTGGCGGGTTGAATGAACCTGGTGGCACTTCAAATAAGAAGGTTGGTTTACAGTAATACTGAATCATCACGGATAAACGACCATATTCTTTGGTGTTTGGTGCTGCCGTAATACGATCGACCACTTCTTTTTGTAGCATAAAGTGCATGTCTTTCACTTTGTTACCAAATTCTAAGAGATGGAATAACAAAGGTGTCGAGATGTTATACGGTAAGTTACCCACCACACGTAATGGACGATCTTCTTCAAATAATTCGGTAAAGTCGTATTTTAACGCATCGGTTTCAACAATGGTTAAACGCTCAGGATATGGCACACGACCTGGTAAACCTGCCGCTAAGTCACGATCTAGCTCAACTACAGTTAGCGCATCACATTCACCAATGAGTGGTGAAGTTAAAGCGGCAAGACCCGGACCAATTTCCACGATGTTGTCGCCAGTACGCGGATTGACTGAGCGCACAATTTTGGCAATTACACGTTGGTCATGTAAAAAGTTTTGACCAAAACGCTTGCGCGTGTGATGCCCTTCATCTTTTGGGTTTAAGGCATTAATTTGATACATAAAAGAATTCCAACGTGAATTAGTGACGAGCGAGATCTAAGGCTAAATCAACAGCAACATGCAAACTGGAACTTTTTGCAAGTCCCGTGCCTGCGAGGGAGAGTGCTGTGCCATGATCAACTGAAGTACGAATAAACGGTAAGCCGAGAGTAATATTAATGGCTTCACCAAAGCCTTGTGATTTTAACACAGGTAAGCCTTGATCGTGATACATCGCTAAAACTGCATCGGCATCTTTTAGGTTTTCTGGAGTAAATAAGGTATCTGCAGGCAAACTTAAGCTCATATTAATGCCCTTTGAGCGATAAGCCTCTAATACAGGGTTAATCACCTCAATTTCTTCCATGCCTAAATAGCCATCTTCACCAGCATGCGGATTTAAGCCACAAACCAAAATTTTCGGTGCTGCAATTTTAAATTTGGATTTTAAATCGTGAATTAAAATATCAATCACTTGCTGCAAACGCTCAGGGGTAATCGCATCAGGTACAGCACGTAAAGGTAAATGCGTGGTGGCAAGTGCTACCCGTAAGGTTTTGGTGGCAAGCATCATCACTACACGGGGTACGCCGGCAAATTCTTGGTAATATTCGGTGTGTCCACTAAAGGCAATGCCGGCATCATTAATCACTGATTTTTGTACGGGCGCTGTAGCCACACCAACGCTTTTACCCTGCATTGCATAATCCGCGGAACGACATAATTGTTCTAAGACATATGCTGAATTTTTAGGATTTAATTGCCCTAGAACCACCTCTTCTGCCAATGCAACATGCTCGACATACAGTTCCCCCACTTCTGATGACTCAGTTTGTCCTTGATATTCAATCAGTTTGACATCAAGTTTTAAGCTCTGCGCACGGCTGTTCAGCATATGAAGATCTGCCAATACCACAATCGGTCGTTCATCCACACGCTTGGCTAAACTTAAACAGATATCAGGACCAATCCCTGCAGCTTCACCACTGGTGACATATAAAGGCAGCATGTTTTATCTCTTTGCTTAATTTATCACTATTATATCTAGCTTTTCTCGTGAGCATTTTGTTGAATTGTTCAAAGTTGCTGAAAAAAATCGCAATATTTATTGATGAATATTTGCACTCCTTAAAGATTCGCTATAGAATATGCCGCTTGAAATTTTAATTTTCATTGTGGTTCTGTACAGATTGGTATAGAATCGCGTCTCCTTTAGTTTGGACAGATTCCATAGTCCAAACCAACTATAATAGGTAGTGGTTTAATGAAAACTCTCAGCGCTAAGCCAGCTGAAGTTCAACACGACTGGTACGTTGTTGATGCTTCTGGCAAAACTTTAGGTCGCCTTGCGACTGAAATCGCTCGTCGTTTACGCGGTAAGCATAAAACTTCTTATACTCCTCACGTTGACACTGGCGACTATATCGTTGTAATCAATGCTGAAGAAATCCAAGTGACTGGTAAAAAAGCACTTGATAAGAAATACTATCGCCATACTGGTTTCCCTGGTGGTATCCGCGAAACTAACTTTGAAAAGTTAATCGCGCACAAACCTGAAGCAGTTTTAGAAAAAGCTGTTAAAGGTATGTTACCAAAAGGTCCTCTTGGTTACGCAATGATCAAAAAAATGAAAGTGTACGCTGGTACTGAGCATCCACACGCTGCTCAACAGCCACAAGTTTTGGACATCTAAGGGATACAGCACATGGCTACTAACTATGGTACAGGTCGCCGTAAGACCGCAACTGCACGTGTTTTCCTATCAGCTGGTACTGGTAAACTCGTAATTAACAACCGTTCTTTAGAACAATACTTCGGTCGTGAGACTGCTCGTATGGTTGTTAACCAACCGCTTGAGCTTTTAGAAGCGACAACTAAATACGACCTTTACATCACTGTTTCAGGTGGTGGTATCGGTGGTCAAGCAGGCGCGATCCGTCACGGTATTACTCGTGCATTAATCGCTTCTGACGAAACTTTAAAACCTGCTCTTCGTCAAGCTGGTTTCGTTACTCGTGATGCTCGTGAAGTTGAACGTAAGAAACTTGGTTTACGTAAAGCACGTAAACGTCCTCAATTCTCTAAACGTTAATTCGTTTACCGAATCGGACCAAAAAAGCCTTGGGATTTCCCAAGGCTTTTTTTATGTGCTATTGATACGCATCAGTACACCAAAAATCGCGTAATAGATAATAATTGACTAAACCAATCATCAACATGCTTAAAATAAAAATGATATTGAGCATTTTGCTCCTCCCTCGGTCTTTTTTGTTGTGCTTTGCCTCTGTGACGTGCTTTTTGGCACAGGTTTTAGTATCCTAATTTCTTCGATTTTAGCTTAGTAGTTTATGTCCTTGGAAAACCCAGCCATACAGGGAATTACCTTATACAGCCACAGTGATGATTTCCGCTGCCATTGGATTCGTTACGTTTTAGCTGAAAAACAAATTAAATATCATTTAATTATGGTCGATGATAGCGATGAAGATGTTGCCAGCTTAAATCCCTATAATCGCTTGCCCATGCTAATAGAAAATGAGCTGAAATTATTTAATACCACGATTATTGCCGAATATCTAGACGATCGTTATCGTCAAAATAAACTTTATGCCGATGCACCCGGGCCGCGTGCCGAACAACGCCAATATGTATGGCGTTTTGAACAGGATTGGTTACGTTTAGCCGATGCGATGCTGTGCCATCCAGATAGCTTAGATGCCAAGGCTAAACAACAAGCGCAACAAAAATTACGTGACACGCTGATTTCGCTGACACCGTTATTTCAGCATTTTCCTTATTTTATGTCTGAGAGCTTAAGTATCTTAGACTGTATGTTGGCACCCATCTTTTTACGCTTAAAAGCCATGGGCATTGAATTACCCCGACAGCATTGCCGCCCGATTCATTTATATTGCCAACGTATTTTTAGCCGACCTGCTTTTGTTAAATCACTCACATTGCAGGAAAAAAATCGCTATCGTGAATTCTTAACCTAACTTATTGAGCCTATTATGTCTGATGTAGAACTAAACGTGACTCCAACTCGCCCTTACTTAACCCGTGCTATTTACGAGTGGATTTGTGACAATAATTTAACGCCATATTTATTAGTAGATGCTACAGCAGCTAACGCCATGGTACCTACCGAATACGTACAAGATGGGCAAATTGTCTTAAACATCGTGCCACATGCCGTGCATGCGTTACACATGAGTAACGATGCAATTACTTTCTCTGCACGTTTTGGCGGCGTATCTCGTGATATTTATGTACCATTTGCAGCCTTACTTGGGATTTATGCACGTGAAAATGGTCAAGGTTTATTCTTTGATCCAAGTGAATATGCTGATATTCAAACTGCAAATGATCAAGTAGAATCAGAAGCACAAGAACAACAACAACCGAAGAAAAAACCGAGCCTACGTATCTTGGATTAAATAAGGAGAATCTGATGGCTTTTGATTTAGTACAATATTTTGCTGAGCAGATTAGTATTCAAAAGCCTCAGCTTCTCGAGCAATACGATCACACTACCAGACAAAACTTATTACATGACTTAAATGTTTTAAGCCTCGGTAAACTGATTGTGCTATGGCGTGAAGATCACAATAAACTTTACCAAGAGATTCAATCCCAAGAACACCTGTATATCCAAGAAATTGCGCGGCGCTTAACCACGTCTGTACATAACCAATCACCGCTACCTAAAGAGCAATTAGAACCTGCACTGACCGATATTGTCAGTTTACAGCTACAAGAGCTAAAACAACTCGACGATACGGCTAGTTTTGGGGTTGAGGGTTTCCGTGAACTGTTTCGCGGCCAAGTTGAGCATCTTTCTGGGCAAGCACATGATTGGGTTTGGTTAACAAATAGACTAATAGAGCTGCAAGGTTCTAAACCAATCGTGCAAGAACCGCTATCATTGCAAACTACACTAAAGGAGTTTAATCAAATGGTTAGCCAAAACGATCATCACGATCACCACCCTGTTGCTGAAGTTGCTGTGCCTGCCGTACCTGCTTGGTCTAAAGTTTTGGAACCTGTTGTCGCAATTGTGATTTTATGGATTCTGTATAGTGCTGTCACACAAGTGTTTGCCTAACAATTAAAGCCCGCGACTGCGGGTTTTTTTGTAGGTTTAAACTGACAAAGTTTGCTGCTTTTAACCGCTATTCAGTTTGGCTCGCTCGACTTAATATAAAAGCATCAGGAGACAGGATGTTTCCCAAACATAAAACAACAATATTAAGTTTGCGCATCAGGAACGTGAGGTACGACAGGAGTTATACCTAGAACATACCCTAATACGAAAAGCCCCATCAGGATGATGGGGCTTTTTCTTATAGACTTTTTAAGTAAGCCACAATCTCGCTATGACCTGCCATTTCTGCAAGCTCTAAAGCGCTGTATGGGGCTTTATGCGCAACATCAGCGCCTTTACTTACCAATAGCTTTACCACTTCAAGATGATCGTTTTCAGCTGCAGCATGTAAAGCGCTATAACCATCCTCATCAGTGCTATTCACATCGCTATGTGTCAAACTATTTTGTACTTCGCTAACATCACCCAAAGAAGCCCAATACACTAGCTCTGGCAAATGTAATTCTTCATCATCTTCAGGTAAAGGAGAGAAAGCGTTCAGTTTCATACTGACCTCAAATTGAATCGGTTGACTTTAGCTCACAATAGCACAGTCACGTTGTTGTTTGGCTTGATACAGGCGTAAATCAGCACAACGAATCAAAGCATCCGCATTTTCATAACGCTGCTGTGGCTGCATAAGAGCACCGCCAATGCTAATCGTTACCACATGTTTATCATCTAAGCGTTGTTGATGCTGTAAATTTAGTTCACGCACTGCTGTTAGGCATTGTTCGGCAAAGGCTTGAGCCGCTAAAAGAGACACATTAGGTAAAATAATCGCGAATTCTTCACCACCATAACGCGCTAAAAAGCCATTTTCAGGTAACTGTTGTCTTAAAACTTCTACCAATTTTTTAAGAACTTCATCACCCTTTAAATGTCCATAATAATCATTATAGTTTTTAAAAAAATCTACATCTAACATAAAAAAACCAATAAAGGCTCGTTTATCTGCAGGTTGACTAAAATAATCTTGTAGCATTTCATTTAAGGCAAAACGATTATAAGCACCAGTTAAACCATCTAATTTGAGTTGAATTTTTAATTGTTCATTCAATTGAATCACTGTATGCGTTCGCTCTGCCACTTGCTGGTCTAGAGTATGATTTAGCCGGATTAACTCTTGATTATAAGCAATAGCCTGTTCACTTTGTAAAGCATAATCACGACTCAATTGCAGGGTCACAACAATAAAATAAATACAAGAGGTATAAAAAGCGATTTCGACTGAATCGATTAATCTTAAACCTAATAAATAATCATGAATAAAAGTCAGACAAACAACACCAATTGCTAAGGCGTTAGATTTTGAGAATTTATTTTTATACTTAAAAATTTTATATACCCCATAGAGCATATTGATAAATAATAAAATTGAAGCCGCAAAGGTTTTAAAAAAGAAGGCTTGAAAAACAACAGGTGGCTGAGTTAAAATAAGTAAAAAATTAGCAAAAATGATACAGCTTAAAAAAATATAAATCGTTTTGTGTAATAAATGTGGTAATGCTAAACGAATATAAGTTAAGAAAAAGAAGCTAATCAGCCCAGTTAACATATATTCAATACGTGTACCCAACAACCAGTCAATTGAAGTAAATAAGGTATAACTAAATGGAACGGCAAAAAAACTACGTAAACTAAAGCATAAAATAAATAAAGATAAAAATAATAAAGGAATAATAGGTTGATGATGTCGTAAGCGATACACGGCAAACAGCGCCATAAATAATGAGATCATCACCAACATGCCACTTACCCATGTCGCTGGAATCACATGAAGGTAAAAATAGCGTCTGACAGGCTCCTCATAGCCAATCACAATCGAATTCTCTAATCCACCACGTATGTGCTGGTAACTCGAAAAATCTACACGCAAAGTCACCTCAGCTGGATTCACTGAAAAGATTAACAAACGTGGTGCCATTTCAGTGACATGCTGCTTCTCATCACCGACAACACCTACTTTTAACATGAGCTTGTCATCAATATAGAGCTTATAAGCTCCATATTGATACGGTAGAAACAAAGCCACTGGCTCACCTATAGCAGCTTGTGGCAAACGAAAAGTTTGTATAAAACTACCATGATGACTAGTTTGACCAATGAGCTGCTCAAAAGAATTAGGTAGACTAACGCTTATTGCTTGATATTGTTCTTGGGATTGATTGCTAATTACTTGATGTGGTTCTTTCGGATTATTTATAAAATGCTTAGGAAAATAATGCCAAGTTCCATCTAAATTGGTATTTTTTTTAGGGGTAAATTCAAGCTGCCGTACATCTGCTATACATACAGTACTGTAAGCTAAGATACATAGACTCAGTAAAAGCTGTATGATGGACATCTGCATATAGGTCAAGCCTAATCAATTCAAACATTATAAAAAACTTTTGCATACTTATAATAGAGATATGAAAAATCCCCCTGATGAATGATCAGAGGGATTTTTAGAATAATGAGCTGGCGATGACTTACTCTCACATGGGTAACCCCACACTACCATCAGCGCTAAGAGGTTTCACTTCTGAGTTCGGGAAGGGATCAGGTGGTTCACTCTTGCTATTGTCGCCAGCACAACTGTGATGCTTACTCATCAGGTCTTATTAAATGCCTAACTTTCGTCAAATGAGTTATTAACAGGTATATCTGAGTTGATTATAACATAAAGCATAGCTTTATGCCTTGCACTCAGGCAAACGCATTCACGTTTGCTTAAGCTTCGTTCATCTTTAGCGTTAACTAAATCAAGTTGTTTGTAGTGATTTTGACTACAACACCAACTGTTTGGGTGTTGTATAGTCAAGCCTCACGAGCAATTAGTATTGGTCAGCTTCACATATCACTATGCTTCCACAT